>JAJDCP010000127.1 GCA_029260765.1 Planctomycetota bacterium | reverse complement strand
CCAGGCCCTGGCCGCGGTGGAAAACTCTGGGGAAAAAACCTCTGAATGACCTTGACGTGGCTTGTAAGACACTTCGCCGTCGCCGAAGGCGACCCGGAGCTCGGGCCCCCTGGTTGCCAGCGCTGGTTCGGATTGCTTCTTTCGAAGCACCAGCATCGTCGTTGTCGGCGCAAGCAGGGGGCCGGAGCGGAGGGCTTTGCGGCGAAACGGTGTTGCGCAAGCTCGCGAGCAAAATCAGGCTACTTCGATGCCGTCGCCGGTCTCAAAATCGCCCGAGCAAGCCAACTCGGTCACAACTTCGTCTCGCGGGCTCGCGCCACGGTCACGGCCACGGCCACGGCCACGGCCTCGCCGCGACGGCACACGGCCCACGAAGAGGCGGGAACGACACTTTGTTTGTGAGCATCTTCATGCGTCAGTTGCCTCTGTGCTGCGGATCAACCTGGTCAACATCGCGCACACACGATCGACGAGACCCTGGGCTTCAAGGATCATCTCGGGGGGCGCCAGCTCATCAATCTCGACACAGTCGAGCGCCACCCTTCCCCAAGGGCCACCTCATAGGCTGCTCTCCGGGCACGACCGCGCTTGCCAACGCCCTCCCCGATGTTGAATGGGACGCTCCTCGACGCGCGTCGCATCTGGTTCCTGAGATCGGCTTCCCCTCGTGGGAAAGCCTTGACCATCTGCCCGATAAGCCGGTAGAGCGCCAAGGCGCACCGGTAGACATCGAGCTTGTGAAGATCATTGCGTCGTTCTTGAGGCATCGTTTGGCTCCTGTGTCGGGGTCAACTGTCGGGGCTCGGAAGATCGTGGACCGTGGCCCGTGGAGCCGTCGCGGCGTGTCCGTGACCGTGACCGTGACGCGAGCTACGCGAGACGAAGTTGTGACCGAGTGATGTTTTCGTTTGAGTTTGCCACTCAATGATAGGCAAGGGAAGGCGGGCCGCTGCCGCGGCAACAGCACACAATAGCCTGCACCACCGTCAACAACTGCTCAGCGAGCCAAGTTGGCGAAGGCCCCGCGAAGATCATGGCTCACGAGCACAGAAGCGCGGCCGGCTGCCGCCCCGGCCCCCGGGCCTCCGACGAGATCATCCCCGAGACTGCGCAATAGTCGTTGCACAGTCTCGAAGAGGCCACGCAGAGATGACTTCCTGTTTTCGACGGCTCTCGCCGGTCTTGGCTCAAGTCCACATTCTGGATTGAATAGACACTTTTGAGCCTCCGGCGCACAGAGCTTCGACCAGGTCCTGGCGGGAAACCTGCGGATCTGTCGGCAGAGGAATATGGAATATGGAACAGGAACAGGAATTGTGGAATGAAGGGTGACAACATTGCGGATCGCTTGCTCGACTTTGCTGGTGTTTACACCTCGACTGGGGCTTCGACATGGACGCCGGCCAGCTGACATTCGAAGATGCTTACGCGTGGCGAGCGCAGGTTCTCGGCTCGGTGTCCGAGCACTCGCAGACGTGGCTGTGGAGCTGGGCCAAAGAGTCCCCGAGCCATTGCTGCAGAGCGCGTGGCAGCTGCGCGCCGCCGGCGAGAAGCATGGTGTCGCGGAGTTGACACACGCCAAACATCCTCTCGATCCTTACGACGGCCACTTCTGGTCGATCCTGGCGACAGGGCTGTGCCGAGCCCAGGCCTACTACCGTGGGCCGTACGACGGCGGATCGATCTTCCTGCTCATCCTCGACAAGGACTATCCCATCACGGTGGAGAACCCTCTGCAGCGCCTGGCGAGCTTGCTCCCGCAGGCGCTCGAGGCCTACCCGATCGTCGACCACCGCAGGGCGCTCGCGGGACACGCCGCGTCCCTTGGGCTAAAGGTAGCGGGCGACGCCCGCTGCGTCGACGTCACCGACTCGGAGCGAGGGAGCCTCCGCGCCACATTCGACGTTCGGGGACGCCTGACCGAGATCGCCGGAAAAACGCGCCCATGACGGGCTTGCGCGCCTTGCGTTGGACAACAAGCGGGTCGTCTACGGGCTGCTCTTCCGCCAGGTCGCCGACACCCTGCGCACGATCGCGGAGGATCCGCGCCACCTCGGCGCCCGCCCCGGGCCCGCTTCGGGAGCCCCGCGTTCCTTCACACCTGGGGGCAGGGCTCAACCACCCCCCCCACATCCACTGCGTCATTCCCCCGGCGGGTTGCGCGATGGTCGCTGGGTCCCGGCCCGGAACGAGCGCTTCCTGGAGCGCACCGGCCACAGCCCGTCACGGCGGTCACTCCACTGCAACGGTGCCAGGGTTGCCCCTGAAGGCCTTGATGATCTGATTGCTGCCCGGAGCGCCGGCGTGATAGTGGTAGCCGCGCGTCTCATCGAAGTGTCCGCCGCACTCGTCCAGGTCGCTTGGCGGGTTGCCGGCTTCATCCAGGTAGGCGTAGAGAGCGAATCCATCGAGCACGTAGCCGATCATCGGCGCGTGCCCGTCCGGCTGCGGCACTTCTTTGGTCTTCCCGGTGGCCGCGTGGTAGTGGTAGCCCTCGTGTGGATTGAAATGCCCACCTGCGTCATCGAACGGCGCGATCGTGTGGGCACCCAGGATCGCGTGCAGCGGCGCCGGCGGGTCGTAGTTCACACCGTTGAATGCCACCGCGATGCCGCCACGAGTCAGCCGGGTGGTGTAGGTCCGATAGACCGGGGTCACCGGAATGACGTATGTCGTGACGCGGCGTTCGATCCACTCGGCACGCCCCTCGACGACGAAGTTCTGAAAGCGGGGATCGACGTCGGGGCGAGCGGCTGCCTCGAAGGCTTCTCTGGTGTCGGTCACACGCACCGTGCCGTCGTCGCGGTAGAGCTTCCACCGGTTGTCATCGTAGAACTCGGCGATGTTCTCGATGAACGGACCGTCCACATCATGAACGTGGCCGTCGTGGAACCAGATCCCGCCCGCATCCTTGCTGTCGGTGATGGTCCGGGGTGAAAACGGCCCCGCATCGTGCTCGTGCGGCTCGGACCAGGTGCGGATCACGTAGCAAGGCACCTTCGTGCCATCGGCCAGCGCTCGCTCTTCCTGCACGATAACGCCGACCAACACCTCGGTGATGAAGTGCGATGGACGGACAGGCACGGGGTGGGCATTGGCGCGCTCGGCCTCCTGGCTGTTGCCATGGCCTGATCTCAGGAGTACGACGGCGGCCAGGGCCAGCACCACCAACAGGACGAGAACAGGAATCGGACTCCACGGGGACTTCATGCCGGATCTCCTTCCGCGCCGAAGGCCTTGCCGCTCCTCTGCGCTTTCTCTTGACATCGACGCAGCAAAATGTTAGCATGCTAACTATGGACGCACCAGAAGAATTTCCGTTTCATTTGCTTCTGCACTCCGCCCACCTTTTGGAGGAGCGTCTCCGGTCGCGTCTGGCACCTCGCGGTCTCCAGGCCAGGCAGGCACGTGTGGTCGACGCGCTTGGGCGCCTCGGCGAGGCTTCACAAGCCGATCTCGCCCGCGAATTCGCCGTGACCGCCGCGAGCATGAGCACGATGACGGGGCGACTCGTCAATGCCGGACTCATCAGCAAGCGTCCGGACCCGGATGCGCTCCGCAGCAACATCCTGAGTCTGACGGAGCGAGGTCGCGATCTGCTCGGTGTGATCTACGACGAATGGGAGGCCACGAACCAGGACATCCGGGAGGCCATCGGCGCTGAAGACGCCGCAAAACTTGCGACCCTGATGCTCAAACTCAGAGACGCGCTCGGCGGTCGCACCCCGGGCGCGCGGGCTGCACGACCTCCGCGCCCCCCCCTGAGGCGGTGACGCGATATGACTGCACAGCCTTTGAGGGCAGCCTCCCAGCTCATGGGGGCCCAGCGAAGGCCGCGCTACGAAGATTACAAGACCCTGAAAGGGAGATGACAGCATGAAACGCTCCAACTGTATACTGGCCGTAGCTCTGGTACTTGCCATGCCCTGGGAGAGTGTCCCGGGGCAACGCCTCAGCGCCCAGGAATTGGACTTCGACCTGCATGAGACCTTCGAGGTCATGTGGGCGGAGTACTACGCCGCTCCCGCCGAGCAGCTCGATGTCGCCAACGGGCTCGATTGGGACGATGACGACGTCAGCGTCGCCTTCTTCCTGAGCTACCACAGTGGAAGGCCGTTCGAAGACGTCGTCGATCTGAGACGCCGGGGTCTCTCCTGGATCAAGGTGTCCGCCGAGCTGGGCCTGACGCCCAAGGTCTTCTACGTCGAGGTGCCCCCTGACGTTCACGTCGGACCACCCTATGGCAAGGCCTTCGAATACTACCGTCGGCGTACACCGGAGTACGTGCTGGTGGATGACGATGTCAAAAACCTCGTCCATCTGCGGGTGACCTCAGACTACTACGGGCTTGAGCCACTCGAGGTCATCCGTGACCGCGAGCGAGGCCACAGTTTCGCACGGTTGATCGAGACCCACCACGGCAAGTCGATGGGTCGCAACGCCCGTGGCGGGGCCGTGACCCACGAGCATCCCCACAAGCCGGACAGACCGGACAGACCCGACAGACCCGACAAACCGGGTAAGCCAGACAAGCCGGACAAGCCGGGTAAGCCGGACAAGCCGGACAAGCCGGGTCACGGTCATGGTGACCATGGCGGTCGTCCGTAGCCGCCCCTGAACAGAACCACTGACTGGCCGGGGGACACCCCACGGTAGGAGTATCGCATGACCATCGATAACATTGGCGGCTGCATCGGATGCGAGGAGTGCGTGAAGTCCTGTCCCTGCGATGTGATCCGTATGGACCCGAAGGCCCACAAGGCGGTCATCACCTACCCGGCCGACTGCCAGATCTGCCACCTCTGTCGGATGTACTGCCCGGTTGACGCCATAACCCTGACGCCGGAAAAGACGATTCCCGTCATCGTCTCCTGGGGGTAGCCGTGAAGCCGGATCTGAAGAAGTACCTGGTCATTGCGGCTGTCCTGGTTTTCGTGGGGTTGCCGATTCTGTTCTACATACTGGGAGATTTTCCGCGACGCTCCGTTCTCAAAGAGTCGATTTCGCTCCTGACACTGCTCGCGTTCTCGCTGATGCTCGGGCAGTTCTTTCTGGCGCGCAGCAACATGGAGGTCATCAAACTTTACAGCCTGCGGCGCATCAGGTCGGTGCACACGGTGATTGCGTACTCTGCCGTGTCCTTGCTCCTCCTGCATCCGTTTCTCATCGTGTTGCCGCGCTATTTCGAAGCGGGCGTCGATCCGTGGGACGCCTTCGTGACCGTGCTGACGACCTTCGACAGCGCGGGGATCATCTTTGGGCTGATCGCCTGGGTCATGCTGTTCGGCCTTACGATGACCGCGATGTTTCGCATACGGCTGATCAAGACACTGCGCACCAACTATCCGCGCTGGCGACACTTTCACGGGATATTGAGCATTACATTGACCGTGTTCGCCATCGTTCACGCCATCGAGCTCGGACGTCACACGCACACGGCGATGGCCGTCTTCATGGTCGTTCTTGCAGTCGCTGGTGTGGCGATGTTGATGCGGATGTATCTGCCCAGCCGTTCTCGAGCCCAGGAACCAGCGCCGACCCCCAAAACCGCTGGAGAAAAGTAGATGAGCAAAGATGAAATGTCACGACGAGAGTTCATCGCCTACACCGGCGGCGCGGTGGGGATGCTGGCATTGGCAGGAGCCTACACACGCAATCTCACCAAGATCGACACCGAAGCGATCTCGAGCGGTACGCATCAGTGCGATGTTCTGGTCATCGGTGGCGGGATGGCCGGTCTCTTTGCCGCCGTCAAGGGACACGATGCCGGCGCCGACGTGATGTTGGTCTCCAAGGGGCGGCTCGGCTCATCGGGGTCCACACCATTCGCGAAAGGCTTCTTCGTCTTTGATCCCGCGAAAGAGACGATGACGCTGGATGAGTACGCCGCCGCCATTTCACGGTCAGCCCTTGGCACCAACAACCCCGTCTATACGAGACAAACAGCACAACACTCGCTGGCACGTGCGGCGGAGCTGCGGGAATGGGGATTCTTCGACAGCAATCTGTACAACAAGTCGTTCATGACTCCGATCGAGGAGCGCGCTATTCCACTCATCGAACGGGTGGTCATCACGCACCTGTTCAAAGAAGATGGCAGGATCGCCGGCGCCGCCGGCTTCCGACTCGACGCCGAGGAAACCGTGGTCTTCCGCGCGAAGAGCGTGATCCTGTGTACAGGCGCTGGCGCCTTCAAGCCGAACGGTTTTCCGGTGTGCGATCTCACTCACGACGGAACCATCATGGCCTACAACATCGGGGCCAGGGTGACGGGCAAGGAGTGGAACGACGGTCATCTTGGCAAGTCGAACAACCCTGCCGCCACATATGATGGATGGGGTGACATGTTCGACCAGAAACCCTCTACCGACGGCGTCAGCGTGCGTCACGACCTCGGCGTCGAGGCGAACTACCGGGCGTACAGAAGAGGGAACCCGATCGAGGCCGGTCCGGGAGCCGGGCCAGGCGAAGTCATGGAAGGCGGACCATTCAGACCCAAGGAGTTCGCAGACACGGGTCCCGACCCTGCGTCGGAACGCAGCGGTGCTCCCAACGGCGGAGGCCCACCCACGGGTGGAGGGCCGCCTGGAATGAGGGGATCCGCGATGGGCGGCGCTTCGGCCGGGATGGCGATTCATAAGTCGGAAGGTCTCGTGCCGATCAACGATCAGTGCGAATCCAACGTGCCCGGACTGTTTGCGGCAGGCGATGCGCTGGGCTCATACATGTGCGGCGCGATCTATACCCAGATTGGCTCCTCCCTCGCGGGCTCGGCCGTCCAGGGCGCTGTGGCAGGCGAGGCGGCAGCGAGCTACGCCGCGAGTGTCGACCTTCCAACGGTTCCACCGGAAACGTTGTCGTCCATTGAGGAAGCGATTCTTGCGCCGCTCAAACGAAAAGAAGGCTATGGACCTGCCTGGGTCACGCAAACGCTACAAGGCATCATATTTCCCAACTTCGTGCTGTACATCAAGAAGGAGAGCATCTTGAAGGCGGCGCTCGCCTATGTCGAGGAACTGCGAGACCACCACATGCCGGTGCTTCGTGCTGCGGACATGCACGAGCTGCGCCTGGCTCACGAAACCGCCCATATGATCATTAGCGCCGAGATGAAGCTCCGGGCGTCGATCATGCGCACCGAGAGCCGCTGCAGTCACTTTCGGCTGGACTATCCGGATGTCGACGATCAGAACTGGCGCGCCTGGATCAACATCTACCGAGATGAGCAAGGGACGATGCGACTCGTCAAGCAACCGTTCGATGCCTGGCCTGAGTGAGGCTGCACGTTCATATCAACCGTGTAGACCACAGCTATCGGCTTCCCGAATGCAGGGATCATTCCGCATCGGATCGATGCCCAGCCTCAGTGAGCCATCCCTCGCAATCCGCACCCGTCCGGGCCTGGCGCAGGCCGGCGTGCATTGTGCAGACGGACCTCGTCTGGAGTCGGGGGAACTCGGTACGCGGCCGGCCCCGGGCTTGGAGTCCTCCGACAATCATAGGGGCGACGGACTCAAGGCCTGCCGGCGGATCCTGATGGCTGGTGCCGAGTTGAATGGTGCGGACGCGACCGGCAATTCGCTCCTGCACAAGGCTGGATCCCTCCTCGAGCTCCTGCTTCAGCACGGCGCGGACACCACCGCCGTCAACCACTAAGGGATCTCTACACGCTGCCGCCCCCGGGTGCAGGATCTCAACTACCCAGGCAGCTTGCGGGCCGTTGCTGCGACCCGGTCTTGCGCCGCATCGGCGGGTGTTGTGGTTCCGGGCATCGGACAGCGGGGATCGGGAGTTCCGCCAACCCGGACCTGGCCAGCGAGGACCCTCCTCCATTGTGCACTAAACGCATCATTCCAGAGCTGGGGCACCTCGTACGGTAGTTTGCCGTGCGCGTCACAGGAGCCGTTGTTCCTCGCCACGGATCTCGATCAGGCCGGTAGAGCGCCATTGGGTCTGCTGGCTCCATTCAGCGCGTTCAGACGTCTGGCCATACGGGCGCCATCGTCGATCTGACGTACGCTACACCCGGGTCCACCGGCGTGGATTTTTGGAGGAGCCAATGAAAGTCCATACCATCGGGGAGCTACTGCACTGGTCGTATGCAAACCTGGCGATGAATCACGCGGCGGTGACGGCCGGCAAGGCCAAGGTGGGGCGGCTGCATTTCATGATTCGCTCCAGACTCTACAAGGGCCTTCAGACGGGTACCATGAATCTCGGGTCCATCGCCGATGACGAGCGGCTCAAGATGGTCTTGCCGCAGGCCTGCTGCTATTGCGGGGCGACCCACAAGCTATCGATCGATCATTTGATTCCAAGCAACAATGGCGGAGCTGACTCTGGCGACAACCTCGTGTGGGCCATCGCATTGCCTCGCTTTGTTTGCTACCCAACGGGGGTCGTTGCCTCAAAAAGAATGTTACCCGCGATCCCCCCGCGAGACCCGACGGACGTGCATTTCGAGCCACGCGCCCCCCAGGGGTAGAGAGGAAGTCGAAGAGTCCAGTTGGATTCGACTTCGTGAATGTTACCCGAGCGTTTACGGTGCTTTCGATCTGAGGATGGCGGGTAGCAAAGTTATCTGAGGCAACACGGTGGGGAGGTGTAATTGTCGTTGGGCAAAGATCAAGAATGCGTCGGCGAGGGACAAGATGGACACTGATATTGAGCGAAGGATGGCTTTGATCGAGAGAAAGGTTGCGCCAGAAATCCGGCCGATAGTCCGACAGGCACTAAAGGAGGCATCGATCAAGTGCAAGATGGATCGAGTCTTCGCACCCCTCCTAGCAAGCGGCAAGATCGAAGGCTACGGCGTGGGGCTGCAACGGAACAGACGGTGGTATCCGGGGCCGTTGGCAGAGATTTGTGGGGCCCGAGGGGAGAGACCTAGAGAGAAACCTAGAGACCCGCATAGGACCCACAACCAGAAGCCGCTCGCGGAGGTGAACCCCAAGCTGGTGTCAGCGGCCACGAGAATCTGAGCCACTTTGGCCACGAGAAGGTGAGCCACCTCGGTTGTTGTCGGAACCCAAGACAAGACCAACAAGTCTCGGTCACTCAGTCGATTCTCAGAATCAGTCTGAGCCCTGCCCGGTCATACAGTGACCATTCATTGAAACAGACGATCTCGCCGTCTGCTGTCCCCCGGAGTGAGGCCGAGCTCTTTCTTTGCCTTTTCAGCCTTCCTCCGCCGAAGTCGTTCCCGCTGGGAGACCTTTTGCCTTGCGGCTCCTCAGGCGGTAACTCGCCCCAGTTGTCGTAAGGATGTGTGCGTTCTCGGTGAGCCGGTCCAATAGTGCCGCTGTCAGCTTTTCATCGCCAAAGACCCGCACCCATTCGCTGAAGGACAAGTTTGTTGTGACGATCGTAGACCGCCGCTGGTAGCGCTTTGCCAGGAGGTTGAACAGGAGCTCTGCACCTTCACGGCTGAAGGGCACGAATCCGAGCTCATCGATGATCAGGATCTTGACCTTCTCCAGCCTCTTCATCAGACGCCCGACCAAGTACTCGGAGCGGGCTTCTGTCAGTTCGCGCACCAGATCATCTGCTCGGTAGAAGCGCACACGATGGCGACGGGTTGTTGCTTCGAGCCCAAGGGCGATAGAGAGGTGCGTCTTTCATCCCTGAGCACTTCTACCGCCTCGAAGCCGCCCGCACCGTCGGGACGCAGCCGCAGGACCTGGCTGGGGCTCGGCACGCTCGGGTCGTGCAGATGCTCGACAAAGGTCAGCAGCTTGGGGTGGGAGCCTATCCAGAGGTTGCCCTCGCTGTCGACATCGATGTTGTCGACCCCCGTGTCCAGGAAGATCTGCGACCGCAGGCTCAGCGCCGAGGTCGCCAGATCCCGGTCAAACACGAAGACGCTGCGGTCTGTGGTGGCAGCGAGGTAGACCTCTGTCCCGTCCTTCGAGACCGCGACCCCGTTGGCATAGTGGTAGTCACCGGGCAGCCTGGTGAATCTCGAGCCGTCGTAGTAGACCAGATGCGAGGCGGCGATGCGCAGGTAGTCCTCCAGCTTGCGGACCCCTTTGTCGCCGCTGCCGTGGTCGTTGCTGGCGTAGAATTGGCGCGGACCGACCGGGACGACATCGTTGGGAGCGACCAGGAGCTCCTCATCCACGATCCGATAGCGGAACGTGAGCCGCGCTCCGTCGACGGCATACACCTCGATCGCATGGGCGGGTCCCTCTCCAGGCAGGTCTCCCTCGATGTCTCCCCGCGGATGGTTGACGACGAACAGCAGTGTCGAGTCCCCCTCGTACAGCCCGAGACCGTGCGGGTGGAAGTCCGCGGGAGCATCCGGCGTCAGGTTGATCGGCACGGCCGTCGAGTCGTGCAGGTCGTAGTAGAAGATCGCGCCTCGGGTGGGTTCGCCCGCCAGCTGTGCACGCCGGTCCAGGGAGGAGATGAACGCCGCCGAGCCGTCGGCCAGGATCTCGATGTCCTCGGGTCCAGGAACTCCGGGCACCAGGCGCGAGCTGCCAGCGAAGTGGGGCCGGATGTCCTTCAGCTCACCCGCGATCGTGTAGAGGTATGCTGCGTAGCCCGCCAGTCCCAGCAGGCATCCCAGCCCAAGGCCCAGCAAGATCTTGCGTCTTCTGCTCATCGTGTGCTCCTGGCATTCACGGCGCTGCTCTTCGCGTCAACACACAGTTTGGCTTGTACCATCATACCTTTGAGGAGCTTGCCGCGTGAACTGTCCGATCCTTGACGAGCCCGATGTTGGGATGCAGAATCATGAACACGCGAGGAAACGGCCAACCAAGCTGAGAAGCTCACCATGACGACAGACATCCTGCTGGACTTTCCTGCTCTGTCCGAAGAGGACGTCCGGGCTGCCTTGGAAGCGTGGCTGGCGACCAGCCCCAGGTGGGTTCCCCAAGATCTGATGGAGCGCATTGAGCTGCGCAGCTGGACCACCCACCGGGCCTGTTCCTTCGCGTTGACCAGCCTGGTCGAGACTCGCGAGCAGCTGACCGCCCATCGATCCCACGCCGGCCAGGCACCGAACCTCCCTGACCCGCTGGCCGAAGCGACCCCGCTGCAGCTTCCTGTTCCAGAGACCTGGAGCGACACGACGCACGATTTCCCGTGCTACTCGAAGGGACAGGTCGTCGAGTGCGCGAACTGTTCAGGCGGCGGGCGCCATGTCTGCGCTGCTTGTGGCGGCGACGGCACGGTCACCCGGACGCGAACGGTCAGCTCGGGGATCGGCGAGAACCGCACGACCCGTCGGGAGAGCTACACCGTTACCTGCAGCAACTGCGACGGCTCGGGCCGCGTGCGCTGCGCCGTCTGTGTCGGAACAGGCGAGCTGTGGGCGTTTCCGATCACCCGCGTGGGTCGCAGGGTCCTGAGCAGCCAGGGGTGCTACGACCGGACGGCGCTCCCCGATGCCCTGCTCAAGCGAGGAGAGGTAGAGGAGACCCTGCTGGCTCCCGGAGGGCTGGGTCCCGAGCTCGACGGCTTCTCCCCAGCGCTACGGCAACGGATCGTCGAGGACGTCGAGAAACAGCTGCAGCGGCAGGCAGGGGCCAGGCTGCTCGTCCAGCGGATCGACCTGCGCTGGCTGCCCGTGACCGAGCTGCGCTATGCGCTCGCGAGCCCGCTCGGGAAGCAGCGACCCGCTGCTCCGGCCCAGGTCACGAGCGCCGCGAAGCAACCGAAACCGGCCGCCGCGGGCACGAGCGGCATCCTCTGGCTTTATGGAGAGGAGCGCAGCGTCCACGCGCCCGAGCTGCAGACGGCGCCGTCCTGGTTTGTCGCGCTCGTCTGCGTGGCCGCGCTGCTGCTCGGCATCGCCATCCTGGCGGGCATCGTCGCCATCAGCCTGGCGCGCTGAGGAGGTCCGCCAATGGTCGGAGATGCAGCGGGTGGGCACAGCCAGCAGGTCTGTCAGTCGTTGCTCGGACAGAGCTGGCGGGGCAGGAAGATCCGGTCTGTCAGCCCGTGTCATGGCTTGCACATAGAGCTGTGGCTCCAGCTCAAAGAGGTCAGGGAGCTCGCGCTCCGTTTCGCCGACCGCCCGGAGCCCGTCCCCCCAGCGAGTGATGAAGAGCTGGCCGCCCTGACTCCCGAGGGGTTTGGCTGGCGCGTGATCCAGCGCCCGCTGCCCGCGAGCCAGGCGGAGCCGTGTCCCATCTGTCAGGGGGCGGGCCGGGTCCTCTGCCAACAATGTTGGGGAAGCCGGAGGCTGGGCTGTCCGGCCTGCGGCGGAAGCAAGTGGCTGCAGAGGCGTTTCTTCGGCTGGGGCGAGGTCCACTCGCTATTTGGAGGCAGCCGGCGGGCCCTGGTGACGATGGACGCGCGCCCGTTGTGTGACTGTACACTGGGGAGAGACTGCCCGGGTTGCGAGGCGGGAACGGTCGCCTGCAGCGCTTGCAACGGTGACGGTCAGGTGGATCGCGAGAGCTTCGAGAGGATCTGCTTCTATCCGGAGAGAGTGGAGCGCGTGCTGGGCATGGAGGGGGTTCCGGAGGCCATCCGCGCCCGGGAGCCGGGGACGCTGCTGCTCGACCGCACGCTCTCCGAGTCGACGGAGCTCGCAGAGCTGACGGCCAGCGAGAGGGCGTCTGTCCAGGAAGTGCTCGAGGCAGCCAAGAAGCTCCTCGGCGAGCGCACAGAGGTCCATCGTCAACGGCTGCGCTTGACCCGCTACTGTTTCTGGAAACTCCTCACCGGCGAGGCTGTGCCCTTGCAGGAGGCCTGGCTGTACGGGGAGCGGCCCAGCCTGCCGCGCGGTCTCCCGTCCGTGCTGGCGCGCACGCGAGCGGTGCCGCCCCCCCAACCCGTGCTGCCGGGGAAGTCTGCAGCCGCGCCGCCGCCGTTGCCCGTGGGGTCCGAAGCCCCGCAGCTGACCTCATTCACTGCCCAGAACAGCTCCCGTGTGTCCGCGGAGAGCGCCGCCAGGTCCTTCGGAGCGCTCTTCGTCGCGGCGGTCTTCGTGTTGGGGATCGCTCTGGGTGCTCTGGGGCTCTGGAGTCTGCTGCCCTTCTTGCAGGGATCCGAGGCCCCCGGGCAGCGCGACCAGCAACCGGAGTGGGAGAACCTGCCGCTGGAAGACCCCGGTGGTGACTGATGCGCCACCCGGGCGTCGGTGGTTTCCTCCGCGCAGTCTGCCAGGCTTCCCATCGCGCGGCGTTCGTGTTTCCAAAAAGTACCATTTGGAGCTGCGGGCGGGTCTCTGCACGGACGCAAAGTTGGCCACCGCTCGCAACGCGTGATGTTCGATGTGCTGCTCAGGGCATGAGTTGGAATGAGAGCTTGACGAACGGCCTCGGGTCTGCGCCCATCGGGGGACACGCAACTCGATCCCTGGAGTGCAAAGGCAGCTGGTCAAGGAGCTCGTCGAAGTGTTGGGGCGCCTGGGGAGTAAGCTCGGCGTCCTTCTGTTAGTCGGACCTTATCGAGAGGGGCAAGCAGGAGAAGGGTCGGGAAGCACATCACGTTCTGCCGAAGGGCGTCCTGAAGTGGATCAATGGACAAGCGAACCACGCGATCCAGATCATGCCGGGAGCCAACAAGGACCTTGTGAGGGACGCGTTTAGTCGCAGCAACCCGGCCGTCAAGGACGCCCTCACCAGGTTCAAGCCCGGGGCCGCCCAATGGCTGGAGGATCTCTCCCGCACCACCGCCGATCACACGCCTGGAAACCCCTATGCGGCCATCAGCCTGCACCCGTTCACACACATCAAGAAGGACCCCCTGGACGAGGTCCAGGCGAAGACTGGCGCGATCAGAAACCGGGTGCATTGGGGAACGACGACAGCGGAGAACATCTTGACCGCACTCCAGAAGGAGAATGAGAATCGCCGTGCCGATGGAAGCGAAGCCAAGAAGAAAGAGCTCGTTCCTATTCAGCGCTCGGGGAAGGGATTTGCTGACCTATCGATTGAGGAACTCTTGGACCACGTGCATTCGTTTGGGAAGGAGGAGGCTGGTCTGGTTCAGGACGCCAAAGATGACTTCCCGGCTCTTTCGGATGAAGAAGCGGTCGCTAAGTATCTCAAGGCTCTCAAGAGGCAGGAGCTTGAGGAAATGCTCCAGGGGTTCGTCGGTGAACGGGGCGGAACGAGAACATCGACCCAGTTCTTCCAATCGGAGCTGGACCGAGCTCTGGGGGTGGCCTGGGCTGGGGAAGCCGCTGTCTCCTTCGAGGATTACCGGGAGGCCCTGCGCTCGGCGGTGGAGTCGGCCGCTTTCCTCGCCCACGAAGCCGTCAAGTCCTCGCTCAACGCCTCGGACGATGCAAGGGATGGCCCGAAGGGCGATCGGGACAAAGCCCTCGGTGAGCTCAAGACTACTTCGCGCGACACATGGCGCGATGTTTCTGGCTCGCTCGGGAGGATCTTTTAGTGACCGCTGTGAATGGCGAACCTCACCTTCGCATGCAGCTGCCACTCAGCGCGAAACCACCCTCGGGGGTTACCGACGCTCTGCGAGACCTGCATATCGAGAGGGCAAGGATTCACAACTCTCTGGGAGAGGCGCTGGCCTTTTCGCAAGTCGCACAGCAGCAGCCTCCAGTTGACGGAACACTCGATGTCGATCTCCCGATGCTCAGGACCCTAGCAAAGGAGAGTGTCCAGTATCCGCAGCTCGAGTTGGCCTATGAGGGCCGATGGAGAAGGCGCAGCTTCTTCCCGCGATTCATTTATCAAGCATCCGTGTCAGCCCTCGCGGATAGCTATCGCTACTATTTGGTCTGGCTTGCCCGCGAAGTCTTCTTCCGGCACTCCGAGTTCCACCCCGTTGATGAGGCGATGGTACGCGCGCATCCCGACTACGATTCCGTCCATGAGGACGAAATCCGGATCGACCTCCCCGGCGAGCTCATCGGGGCGACATTGAGGGATATGTTCGACGAGCCGTATGCGTGCCTGGTGAACCGCTACAACGATACCTTTGAGGTCGTGCTCCACGAGGCGGATGGACAGCTATCGTTCGATCAGGCTCGCACACTCATTGCTGCGCGTGACGTGGCGCGCGGTGGCGTTGGGTCAGAGACTCACCAGTTCTTGGAAGAGGCCAAACGCCGGCTGGGAGCATTGCTGCCGCCATTCAGTCGAGAGTTACCCAGCCTGAAATTAGACTTCGCCTGGCTGTTGGAGACTATGGACCTCCTCCTCGTGCACTGCACGCGGATCGACGGAGCCATGCGCGAGCGCTGGACTACGACCGCAGGCTGAGGCGGAGGGCGCTTCAACAGTCAGTACGACGGACATAAGTCAGGAGATCGAGCTGATGAGTTGCCTGGACAATACCTAGCACTCAACGGCTTGGGACGAGCTCGCCGGTGAGCGGGTTGAGCTCGTAGCCCGGTGGACTGAGGTCGCCCGAATGCAGAGGAGGCGGCAAGGGGGGACGGGGGTCGTGGTTTATCCCTCGGATCGCCGGTTGTCTATTGGATATGCTCCGCCGTCAGCATTAGGTTGAGTCAGTAGAACATTCAACGAAGCAGCAATTAGGAGAACAAGAATGTCATCATTGCTCATCGGCAGCACCGCACCGAACTTTTCCGTTCCCTCACAAACAGGCGAAATCAACTTTCACGACTGGGCGGGCGACAGCTGGGTATTCTTCTTCAGCCACCCGGCTGACTTCACGCCCGTGTGCACTACCGAGATGGGGCGCACCGCACAGCTGGCCGAGGAGTTTGCCAAACGCAACGTCAAGCCCCTCGGACTGTCCACCGATTCGGTCGAGGACCACGTCAAGTGGATCGAGGACGTTAACGATACCCAGAAGACCACGCTGAAGTTCCCCATCCTCGCCGACACGGACCACAAGGTCGCCAAGGCCTACGGCATGATTCACCCATCCGAGAGCACCACGGCCGCCGTTCGCTCCGTGTTCATCATCGACCCGGACAACAAGATTCGCCTGACCATGACCTACCCGATGAACGTCGGACGCAACTTCGACGAGATTCTGCGCGTGATCGACGCGCTGCAGCTGGCCGACAAGCACGGCGTCGCGACGCCGGCGCAGTGGACGCCGGGTGACCGGGTCATCATTCCGCCGTCGGTCACCAACGAGCAGGCCAAAGAGAAGTTCCCGCAGGGGTTCGACGAGATTCGTCCGTACCTGCGCTACACCTCCGTGAGCTAGTCGACTCTGGTTCGCTCGGCGGCACCTCCACACGATGTGTCGCCGGGCTCGGGCCGCCGGATCTCAACCCAGGATCAGCCAATCGCACCGTTCGCTTGCAGGCGGTCTCGGCCCACACCCCGGCGTGTACACTGGCGTCATGGGGATGAAACGACGCTCCAGCGCGGGTAGCGATCCGTTCTTGTTCGTTGGCCACGGATTCGGTACGAGCGCGCGTTGCCTCGAAGTGTATCTGTGGTTTGTCGAAGCCCCGACCAGGAGCGATCGGCGTTGGATCGCCGAACAGCTACCGTCACCGATCGCGCGGTTTTGTCGTTTCGATGGCGTGTTGCTACACGCGGGGAGCGACGACGATCTCGAAGCGCAGATAGCCGCTGCGTATCATCGCGACGCTGAACAGTCCGAACCACGGGCGAAAGAATGGAAAGCGTTCTGCGCTGACTTCGAACGGGCCGTGCGCACCATTCACGGCCGCGCGCCACTGCGTGCGGTGGTCAAGCCCGACGACGGCGCCTACGGAAAGAAGCTCAGCCCATGGCACCGCCGCTCCATGGCCCGCGCCGAAGAGATTCACAGTGCCGTTCTCGTCAGCCTGTTGGACCCACAGAATCATGCTGATTTGTTGGTGGGCCTGCTGGAACGGCGTGCGGGTTGGATTTTCGCTGCTTGGGAGAGGCCCAGGACACTGAAGAGTGAAGGCATGGTCGGGTGGCTCGAGTGGGAATTCATACGTATGGGTCATACGTCCACAGCGCCCGGCGCGCGCCGCTGTGATTCCCGAGAAGGCGCATTGCTCGGGCGATGTCGGAGAATGCCTGGCTTTGGCCCGAAAGTTGCTATTGGATTGCGAAACGTCAAGCAGAGCGGTTCCAGCTATCGGCGCGGGCTATCGCGCAAAGCGGTGGCCGCGCAACCCACTTCAACACAAGCCACACAGCCACGAGGATGCCATGCAACACATCTCTTCTCTGACCCTGCTCCTGGCGGCCTGCGCCCTTCCGACCTTCGCGCAAGCTGACGCGCGCGTCGTCACTCTCGATGAGCCGGCCTCGCTGCCGGTGGTCGGCGGGGCGGGGCGCTACCTGATCTTCCACCTCCCCCATGCGCGACGGCTCGACGTCGTCGATGTCGTCAAGGGTGCCGTCGTCCAGCAGATCCCACGAGTTCCCTCTGACGTCCTGTTCGCGGCGGGCGTCGATCAGCTCGTGCTCTTCCGGCCCAACAGCCGGGTCCTCGAGCGCTGGCCCCTCGGCGTGGACTCCGAAGGGGCCGGGACCGTCGCGCGCTCCGCCCAACGGACGGTCGTCGTCCCGGGGACGGGCCTGGTCGCGGGGCTGCATCTCGGCTCGGGCGGCTCCGGCCCGCTGCTGATCTCTGGCAAACCTCCGGCCTTGTACGAGCTCGAGACTCTTGCGCCGATCGCCGTCGAGGGCGAGCTGATCGGCCACGCCTCGAAAGACCACCCGGCCGCGGTCGGGGTCTCGGCTGACGGGCAGAGCTTCGTTGCGATTCGCAAGGGCCTCGGTCCGGTCCACTGGAAGCGGATGCGTGTGCTCGAAGCTGCGACGGTGCACACCGAACAGTTCTCTTCGACCAGCCAGAACTACCGCCTCGCCCGCCCGACCGCCGACGGCAGCATGATCCTCGCACCGGGTCCGAGGCTGTGGGGGGACGACCTCGAGGAGCTGTCGCGCAGCGATCTCCGCGGCCAGCTGTGCCTGCCGAGTAGCGATCCGCGTTACTTCCTGGCGGTCCGCTTCTGCGAGCTCAGCGGGTGGGACGTCGCTGGCATCGAGTTTCGCTCGACGAGCGACGCGCGGATCCTGCATCAGTACTTCGGCATGTCCGAGATGGCGCCTTCAGGGAACACCCGCAGTCGCAGCCGCGCGAACTCGATCCTCGGCCGGGGCGCATACCGTTTCCACTGGTTCGTCGCTGGCAACGTGCTCGCGACCTTCGGCCACGACGACCGCACACTCGTCATCCGTGCATTCGACCTCGAGACCGCAATGGTCACACCATTCCCCGAGGTCGCCTCGGTGCTTCCCGAGTCGGTCTCGCCAGGTGAAGTCTTCAGCCACCAACTCGAGATCGTGGCGGCCGAGTCGGTGCACTGCGTCCTGCTCAACGGCCCGCAGGGAATGACGGTCTCGCCCGCCGGGCTGGTTCGCTGGCCCGTGGCCGACGATCGGGAGGAGGCGGCGCGGGTCGCGATCGAAATCAGCGCGCGCTGCGGCAACGCGTTGCTCTTCAGCTTCGAGCTAGGCATCACGCCGCGTGGCGCTGACCCGGTCATCAGTGCCTTTTCAGTCTCTCCGGCTTCACTGCCAACAGGACAAACCGTCACCGCCTCCTACACGATCGCCAACTCCGGAGATTCCGAGCTGGTACGAGCTGAGCTTTGGCGCAGCACAGATCTGCACGGCGCGCCGAATGCCGATGCATGGCAGCTCGTTGGTCAGCGCTCACACAGCGGCAATGGTCGCACCACCAGCAGCCTCTCCGACATCCCCGCGTCCACGGGCATCTACTGGTACGGCTTGCACGTCGCGAACAGCGGTGGGAACTGGGGGAAGGAGCCCGCGATCAAGAGCGTTCGTGTCGATTGAGGCGGCGGTTTGGGAGTGGAGGCTGCCTTGGTACTGCGGCTTGGCACGGGGCCGTCTTGGTCGGCTGTCGAAAAGATGGCCACTGCTGCGTCATGCCACTGGTCGTTACCAGCCAACAATGCGAAAAGGCCACCGGCATCCACAAGAACTGTCTTCAAGGGTTGTCGCCGTAAGCGTCGCCCAGGTGCTTGAGTTTGTCCGAAGACACATCCGTTGCCTCGCTGTGGGCTGTGCCGACGATGCTGAGCAGTCGGGGAGCCGGCACACGGAGGATCTCGGATGGTCCGGCCGCTGGATCTGGATTGCCGCTCAGGCGCTTGACCTCGATCGACACATGCTTACGCGCGACAACCACTCTTGAAGGTCTCCGCGTCTCAGGCATTGAGCCTGGTCGTCGGATCCGACCGTTCCTCGGCCAGCTCCGATCGATCCTGGACATGGTCGTGCTCCTTGGCAGGGAGGGCGGCTTCGTGCTGCCCCTTCGCTGGACTCCTTTCGCATGGGGCGTGCCGGGACCAGTGTGTTGGCACAAGCTGTTGATGTCGATATGGTTGCATCAATCTACCCGCGGCGGGTCGACTCACGAAAAGTCGTGAATCACCATTTTTCGTGAGTGCTGACGCGTTTGTCACCAGATCTCGTGACTCGGGTGCCGCATTGCACTAGACTGCAGACATGAACCCGGCCGTCCTGCAACGCATCGCTCTGGACATCGCCGCTCGGCGCGCCGTCGACGAAGTGTTGGACTGTATCGTCGCGGGGCTGGTGGCTGAGCCTCATGTCGCCCTGGCCCGCATCTGGATCATCGGCCCCGGCGATCTCTGCTCCGGCTGCAGCTTGCGCGACGAATGCCCCGACCAGACCCGCTGCCTTCACCTGCGCGCGAGTGCGGGGCACTCGCTCGAACACGCCGAGAGCTGCTGGCACGGCACCGACGGCCGCTTCCGGCGCTTTCCCATCGGTGTGCGCAAGGTCGGCGGCATCGCCGCCCAGGGCGAACAGACTGTACTTGGCGCGCTCGGCGAAGAGGGCGGCTGGGTCGTCGACCCTGGCTGGGTCGCACGCGAACAGATCAGCTGTTTCGCTGGCCAGCCGCTGATCTTCCGCGGCGAGGTCCTCGGAGTGCTCGGCCTGTTCTGCCGCCGCACGCCCACGGCGGAGGCTGTCCGTTGGTTGCGGACCTTCGCCGACAGCGCCGCCACTGCCATCGCCAATGCGCGCGCCTTCGAAGAGATCGAACAGCTGCGGCGCCAACTCGAGCTCGAGCGGGACTATCTGCGCGAAGAGGTCCAGAAAGTCCACCCTGTCGACGGTATCATCGGCACCAGTCCAGCGATCCAGCGGGTGCTGTCGCAGCTGGCGGTGGTGGCTCCGACCGACGCCAGCGTGCTGATCGAGGGCGAGTCCGGCACCGGCAAAGAGCTGCTGGCGAGCGCTCTGCATGCACGCAGCCAGCGACATGCGCGGCCGCTCGTGCGTGTCAACTGTGCCTCGATTCCGGCCGAGCTGTTCGAGAGCGAGTTCTTCGGCCATCTGCGCGGCGCCTTCACCGGCGCCAGTCGCGAACGGGCAGGCCGTTTCCTGATCGCCGATGGGGGCAGCCTGTTTCTTGACGAAGTGGGCGAGATCCCTCTGCCGCTGCAGGGAAAGCTGCTGCGCGCGCTGCAAGAGGGCAGTTTTTCGCCGGTCGGGGCAGACCGCAATGTAACCGTCGATGTACGCGTGATCGCCGCGACCAACCGCGATCTTGAAGCCGAGGTCGAGGCAGGGCGCTTCCGCCGCGATCTCTACTACCGCCTGTGTGTCTTTCCTCTGCGCGTCCCGAGCTTGCGTGAGCGTCCCGAAGACATCCCCCTGCTTGCCAGCCACTTTCTCGAGCGTCTTCGTCTGCGGCAGGGGGGTCCGCTTCTGCAGCTACGGCGCAGCGACGCCGCGCGGCTGCAAGCGTACAGCTGGCCGGGCAATGTGCGCGAGCTGCAAAATGTCATCGAACGATCTGCGATCTTGGCCGGCCGCGGCGGACGGCTACAGGTCGCATTGCCTGCCGAGACTGCCCGCCCGGCGTTGCCCAACGTCCCCATCCGCGAGTTGGAGGGGACTGCCAGGGTTCTGAGCGACGCCGAGCTGCGCCTGCGGGAACGGGCCAACATGCTGGCAGCACTCCAGCAGACCGGCTGGAAACTCAGCGGACGCGAAGGCGCCGCCGCGTTGCTCGGGCTGCATCCCAACACCCTGGCTTCACGTATGCGTAAATTCGGCCTACGCAAGCCCCAGACACCTTGCTCCTTGTGGCCAGACGGTAACTCGTTGTAGGGCGGGTGTCACCTGCCGGTACACCCAGGATTCCGTACATCTGCCTGGCAGGCGGGCGCGCGTCCGGAACGGGGTTTGATTCCCCAAGGCACACATCCCCTCCGGGCGGAACTCTCATGAATTGGATCTTCAAGCCACAGAACTGGTGGAAGGTGTTCGTGCTGATCTTCAGCGTGAGCGTCTGCGTCGTCGGCTACATCGGCTACAAAACCTACGAGTATGCGCCTCCGATCTGCGACTTCGAGGACGAGGTGGGCGGCATCGTCTTCGACGCCGAGAGCATCCGCCAGGGGCAGGTGCTGTTCTTCCGTTATGGTCTGATGGAGTACGGCAGCTTCCTCGGCGACGGTGGCCTGCTCGGGCCCGACTTCACCGCCGAAGCCTTGCATCTGACGGCCCGCTCTATGCGCCAGACCTACGTCGAGAGTGAACGCGGCACGATGAGCGATGCGCTGCTCGAGGATGTCGTTACAGTCCGGGTACAACGCGAGCTCAAACACAACCGCTACGATCCCGAGCGCGACGTCGTCACCCTCAACCCCGCCCAGGCCGCAGCTTTCGCGACCATGTGCCAGTTCAACGCCGAGCGCTTCGGCGACGGCGGAGAGCTCGCCGGCCTCGAGACCTTCAAGCCCAACGGCTACATCTCCGATCCGGCGGAGATCCGGGCCTTGAGCAGCTTCTTTTTCTGGGGCGGCTGGCTGTGCGCGGCCGAGCGGCCGGGCTACGACTACAGCTTCACCCACAACTGGCCCTACGATCCCTTGGCCGGCAATCTGCCCACTGCAGGAGTGATCTTCTGGAGCGTGATCGGTGCGCTGATTCTGGTCCTGGCGATGGGCATCGTGCTGTACTACTACGGCAAGATGAACCGCGACTCCTTCTTCGAAGGCAGCAAAGCCAAGCTCGCCCCCGCGGCCACCAGCGAAGCGATCGAACGCTTCATCCCGACTCCCACACAGCGCGCCTGTTACAAGTACTTCGTTGCGGCCGCGCTGCTGTTCGGCGTGCAGGTGCTGGCTGGGTTGCTCACCATCAGCGAGGTGCTCGGCATCTTCGACAGCCTGGGCATCAATCTCCGGGCGATCCTGCCGGTCACCGTCACCCGCGGCTGGCACACGCAGATCTCGGTCTTGTGGATCGCGGTCTGCTGGTTCGCCGCCACGATCTGGGTGCTGCCGCAGCTGTGCAGGCCCGAACCTTCAGGCCAGCTGGCCTGGGTCAACGGCCTGTTCTGGCTGCTGGTCGTGGTCGCGCTTGGGACGGCCGTTGGCATCCCTCTCGGCGTGCACGGTCTGCTGGGAGATATGTGGCGCTGGCTGGGGCTGCAGGGCTGGGAATACATGGAAATGGGGCGCCTCTACCAGTACCTGCTCTACGCGGCCTTCTGCATCTGGCTGGTGGTTGTTGTGCGTGGTCTGTGGCCGGTGCTGCGGAAGTGGGAGACCTGGTCGCTGCCGAACTGGATCGTCTACGCCATCGCGGGCATCATCTTCATGTTCAGCGCTGGTTTCGTGGCGGACCCCGACACCAACTTCGTGATCGCCGACTTCTGGCGCTGGTGCACCATCCACATGTGGGTGGAAGCCTTCTTCGAGCTGTTCACGACCATCATCGTCGCCTACTTCATGTACCTGATGGGCTTCGTCAGCCACAAGGCCGCCGCCCGGGTCGTATACATCGGCGCCATCCTGTTCCTCGGCTCCGGCCTGATCGGGATCGCCCACAACTTCTATTGGAACGCGAAATCGATCGAGACGGTCGCGCTGGGAGGGGTTCTCTCGACGCTGCAGATCGTCCCCCTGATCTTGCTGACCATCGAGGCCTGGCGCTTCCGCAACATGCCCCAGAGCAGTGTCGCCAAGCTGAGGAACGCAGGCGGCGAGAAGGCCACCTTCGGCCTCGCCGAACCGTTCCTGTTCTTGATCGGGGTCAATGTGTGGAATTTCATCGGCGCCGGTGTGCTCGGCTTCACCATCAACCTGCCGATCGTCAACTACTACCAGCACGGCACCTACCTGACCGTCAACCACGCGCACGCCGCGCTGTTCGGCGTCTACGGGAACCTCGCCATCGGTACGATGCTGTTCTGCGGCCGTTGGATCATCGGTCCTGAGCGCTGGAATGCCCGACTGTTGCGCACCAGCTTCTGGTCCTTGAACATCGGCATGACCCTGATGGTGCTGATGGATCTTTTCCCTGTCGGCGTGCATCAACTGTTTGCGGTCATGGAACACGGCTACGCCTTCGCACGCTCACAGGTCTACGTCCAGGGAACCGTCTTCCAGACCTTCACCTGGCTGCGCGGATTCGGCGTTGCGGTCTTCATCTTTGGCGGAGTGCTGCCGCTGGTGTGGTTCATCGTCCGCAGTGCCTGGGGCTTGAAGGCTCCCGAGAGCGCCGACGCCAGCAACACTCCTGAGTCTCTGCTCGTCCATTCCTGAGCCCGTGCGGGCAGAGCTTGCAGCCCGCGTCCTCGCCGGTCACACTCTCGGCGGTAGTAGTGCCGGGAGGGACGCTGATGCGGCTCTGGATCATGATCTGTTTACTGGCAGCCAGCGGTCTGGCGCAGGAAGTGCCCGACCTCGCCGCGTTGCTCGAGCCGATCCGGGCCGAACACGAGGTGCCCGCCCTGGGGGGCGCGATCGTGGTGGGCGGCGAATTGCGCGGCCTGGGCGTCGTCGGCCTGCGGGCGCTCGGCTCCCCCGAGCGGGTCGAGGTCGAGGACCTTTGGCACCTGGGCTCCTGCACCAAGTCGATGACCGCCAGCCTGATCGCGTTGCTGGTCGAGGACGGCACCCTCTCCTGGGAGCTGACGCTGGCCGAAGCGTTCCCCGAGCTTGAGATCCATCAAGGCTACGCAGCCGTCAACCTGCTGCAGCTGCTCTCCCACACCGCCGGTTGTCCGGCAGACTTGAGCTTCGACGGACTCTGGGGAAAGCTCTGGATGCGGGAGGGCACGCCACGGCAGCAACGCATGCAGTTGGTCGAGGCGGTGCTCGCGCGAGCTCCTGAGCACGCCCCGGGCAGCGCCTTCCTGTACTCGAACGCAGGCGTTGCGATCGCTGGCGTCATCGCGGAGCAGGCGACGGACGTGCCCTATGAGCAGCTGATGGTCGAGCGCTTGTTCGAGCCGCTGGGCATGGACGCGGTGGGCTTCGGCGCACCAGGCAGCGTCGAGCAGGTCGACCAGCCGCGCGGTCACGCGGGCGCAGGCGCACGGGCTCAGCCGATCACTCCGGGGGTGATGGCCGACAATCCGCCCGCCATCGCGCCTGCGGGGACCGTCCACGCATCGTTGCGAAGTTGGGCCCGCTACATCGCCATGCACACCAGCTGCGACCCGCTGCTCGCTGCGGAGAGCTTCCAGCGCTTGCACACTCCGCCCGAGGGGCGCAACTACGCCCTGGGCTGGGGAGTCACCGAGCGCCCCTGGGGAGGCACGGTGCTGACCCACAACGGCTCGAACACGCTCTGGTTTGCCGTCACCTGGCTGGCACCCGAGCTCGATTTCGCCGTGTTGGTGACCTGCAACATCGGGGGCCAGGCCGGAGAAAGAGCCTGCGACGCGGCGGCCACCGCGCTGATCGAACACTTCAAGGCAGGGGAGTGAGCGGCGCGCCCCGCTCGCTGCGGGCCTCTTTCGGCCGCCTGTTCGGCTTGTCGAAACCCGAGTGGCGCAGCCTGGCGTTGGGTACCGTGTTCCTCGCCATCGGCAGTGGGATGGGGCTGTTGTTCCCGCAGGCGATCCAGAGCCTGATCGATGGCAGCCTCGGGGGGCTGGAGGGCGGCGACAGCGCAAGCATCGACCGGGCGGCGCTGGCGATGACCGCGATCTTTGTTGTGCAGGGGGTCGCGATCGCGATGCGCTACACGCTCTTCACCCTGGCGGGAGAGCGGATTGTCACGCGGCTGCGGGAACGTCTCTACACCAGCCTGGTCTTCCAGGAGATCGGCTTCTTCGACAGCCAGAAGAGCGGTGAGTTGCTCAACCGCCTGGCGTCGGACACCACGGTCTTGCAGAACACCGTCAGCGCCAACGTCTCGATCGCGCTGCGCTCGCTGGCCATGGTTGTGGGGGGAGTGGGACTGCTGCTCTGGACCTCGCCGCTGCTGACAGGGTTGATGCTGGTGGTGGTGCCTCCGGTGGCGATCGGCGCCGTGCTCTATGGACGGCGTATCCGCCAGCTGTCGAAAGAGGTGCAGGACGCGCTGGCGGAGAGCAGCGAGGTCGCCTCCGAGAGCTTCATGGGCATCCGCACGGTGCGGGCTTTCGCGCGGGAAGACCAGGAGCGCGCACGCTATGGCAAGGCCCTGGCGCGCGCGCTCGAGCTGGCGCGCAGCCGCGCCATCGTCACCGGGATCTTCAGCGGTGCGGCCTCATTCGCCGCCTATGGGGCGGTGGCGGTGGTGTTGTGGTATGGAGGGAGGTTGGTGCTCGAGGGAGCGATGAGCGTCGGCCAGTTGACCTCATTCATCCTCTACACGCTGATCGTCGCCTTCTCTCTCGGTGCTCTGGGCGGACTGTGGGCGGACTTCATGCGGGCGATGGGCGCGGCCTCGCGGGTCTTCGATCTGCTCGAGCGCCCGCCGCGCATCCCGGTGCGGGGTGGCCGCCAGCTGCCGCAGGTGGCCGGCAACATCTGCTTCGAGGGGGTCGACTTCTCCTACCCTGGCCGGCCCGATGTAGCCGTGTTGCGGGGCTTGGAGCTCGAGCTGCAGCCGGGTGAGATCGTCGCCCTGGTCGGCCCATCCGGGGGCGGCAAGTCGACCATCGCTGCCTTGATCCCGCGCTTCTACGACCCGCAGCAGGGCTGTATTCGCTTGGACGGGGTTGACCTGCGTGAGCTCGATCCCTCGTGGCTGCGTGAGCAGATCGGCATCGTCGCGCAAGAACCCGTGCTCTTCTCGACCAGCGTCGCGGCAAACATCCGCTACGGGCGTCCCGAAGCGAGCGATGCAGAGGTCGTCGCAGCAGCCCGGGCGGCCCACGCCGCGGAGTTTGTCGAGGCTTTTCCGGAGGGCTACGCCACGCCGGTGGGAGAGAGGGGAGTCAAGCTCTCGGGCGGCCAGAAACAGCGGGTCGCCATCGCCCGGGCGATGCTGAAGGACCCGCGCATCCTGATCCTCGACGAGGCGACCAGCGCCCTCGACGCGGAGAGCGAGGCGCTGGTCAAGGACGCTCTCGATAAGTTGATGCGGGACCGTACCACGCTGATCATCGCCCACCGTCTGTCCACGGTGCGCGACGCCGACCAGGTGCTGGTGATCGACGCCGGGCAGATCGTGCAGAGCGGCGATCACGCCGGCCTGGTACAGGACGAGCAGGGCATCTACCGCAAGCTGTTGGAGCGGCAGCTGGTCGATATTTGAGCGGGCAAAAAGACCATGCAATCGGCGCGACTCGCTGCCATCGTAGGGCCAGAATTCCTGGGAGATGCACCGATGGGCCCTGAGATGTTGCAGTTTCTGGCAGAGCTGGCGATGCACAACGACCGTGACTGGTTCAAGACGCACAAACAGCGTTTCGAGACGCAGGTAATGGAACCAACGCTCGCGCTGGTGTCCGGCCTGGCGCCAGGACTCGCGAAGCTTTCGCCCCATTTTCAGGCCGTCCCCAAGCGCAGCGGCGGCTCACTGCTGCGCATCCACCGCGACGTGCGTTTTTCCAAGGACAAGACACCCTACAACCCGTACATGCGCGCCCGCTTCTTCCACGCGCGGGCGGGTAAGGATGGTCCCTGTTACTACTTCCATATCGGTCCGGAAAAGACGGGCATCGCGCTGGGAATCTGGCATCCGGAGAGCAAGAAACTCGCACGCATCCGCGCCGCCATAGACAAGCGTCCGAAGGATTGGAAGAAAGTGCGGACTGCCGCCTTCAAGAAGACTTTCGGGGAGCTCGGCGGGGAGAGCCTCAAGCGGCCACCCAAAGGTTACGCCGCAGACCATCCTCTGATCGAGGACCTCAAACGCAAGGACTTCGCGGGCCTTGCCGAGTGGGAGCCGGAGGCCGCCCTGGCGAAGGACTTCCCGAAGAAGGTGCTGCGGGCCTGGAAGGCGGGTACGGGCTTGATGCGCTTCGTCTGTGAGGCGCTCGAGCTCGAGTTCTGAGCGAGAGCTCTGCCAACAAGGGATGAAATCTCAGCGACCGGTCCGCGTTCTCCCTGATGAGACCGAAGCCTGGAGAATGCCATGACAAGGCTCCCTCTGCCCGACCACTACAAGCCCGCGCACGCCCGCGAGGCTGCCTACAGCCCCGAACCTGGCAAGCTGCTTGCGGCGGCGCTGGCCTGGCGGGCGCGCCACGGACTGGCCCCCGCAGCTCAGGATGCGCGACGCATTGTGCTGTTGCTGATCGATGTGCAGAGAGACTTCTGCTTTCCGCAGGGGAGTCTGTACGTGGGAGGCCGTACGGGTGATGGCGCGATGGCCGACAGCGACCGGATTGCGCGCTTCATCTATGCCCAGCTGCCGCAGCTCAGTGAGGTGATCTGCACCCTCGACACGCATCTGCCGCACCAGATCTTCTTCCCGGCCTTCTGGCGCGACCCCGAAGGCCGACCTCCGGCGCCGCACCGCGAGGTCACCAGTCAGCAGGTGCTCGACGGCGAGCTGACGCCCGCCCCCGAGCTTGCCGCCTGGTTGTGCGCAGGCGATCAAGACTGGCTGCGTCGCCAGGCGGCCTTCTATTGCGCGGAGTTGGAGCGAGCCGGCAAGTACCGCTTGTACCTGTGGCCTGAGCACTGCTTGCTCGGTGGTGAGGGGCACCTGCTCGCGGGCGTGCTGCAAGAGGCGCGGCTGTTCCATGCTTTTGCCCGCGGGGCCGCAAACAGCCTCGAGAGCAAAGGGCAACACCCGCTGACCGAGAACTACTCGGTGCTCGCGCCCGAGGTGCTGGCGTGCCACGACGGGGGTGCGCTCAGCACACGCAATACGGCCTTTGTCGAGCGCTTGCTGCAGGCCGACAAGCTGATCATTGCCGGGCAGGCCGCCAGCCACTGCGTCAAGAGCTCGATCGAGGATCTGCTCAGTGAGATCCAGGCCCACGACCCCGGGCGCACCCGCGACGTCTACATCTTGCGGGACGGCATGTCGTCGGTGGTGGTGCCCGATGCTGAGAAGCCGGGCGGCTTCCTGTTCGACTTCACTCCCGAGGCGGACGCCGCGCTGGCCCGGTTCGAGGCCGCAGGCATGCACCTGGTCGAGACCAGCACGCCGATCGAACAGTGGCCGGCTTGGACGAGCTGAGAGCCGCTATTCGCCGTCCCCGGACCAGGCTTCCAGCACCGCCTGCTTGGTTCCCTCGGCGACATCGAGGGAGATGAACACCCAGCTGCCGTGACGCTGCTCGAGCACTGCGCTGAGGGGAGCATCGACGACAAGCCGCTGGCCCAGCTCGGGATACTGCAGCGTGTACTTCCAACGTGCCGCGATGGAGGCAAAACTCGCGTCGATCTGGGCCGGTTCCAGCTCAAAGCGTGAGCTTGCCAGCCTGAGCTCCGAGCTGGCCTGCAGGCGGAAGCGGTCCCAGCGCACCGCATGGCTCGGATCGTCCGGAAAGAGCCCGAGCAGCAAGCGGCGTTGGCGCGGGCCGTCCTTTTCGAGCAGCGCAGCGTTCAGCGCGGCGAAGGCTTCCACCAGGGTCGGCAGGTTCACGCGCAGAGGCAACTGCAGCGTATCGGGAGGCAGAGGCAGCTGCGTGCTGTCCGCGGGCGGTCGGGTCTGCGGCGCGCTGGTGTCCCACGCGCCAGGCCACCAACCCCGTGCGCGCAGGAACTCCTCGCCCGGCAGCCGCCAGAGGTAGCCGGCTCCGAGCAGCAGCCCGAGCAGGATCATCGCCAGCAGCCCTGTCTCCGCCCGGGAGGTGGGGGGAGCCGCAACGGCCGTAGGCCGGCGCGCCTGAGCCACCGCCGGAGCTGGGCGATGAGGCGCGGCGCCGGGGCGCGGGCGGTCGCCTGAACGCGACCGCGCCGGGGGAGCCTTGGCTGGACGTGCGGCCTTCTCGGGCCTGGCAGCCTTTGCTGTGCGCGCCCCTTTTTCGGGTCTGGTCGGCCGGGAAGGCTTGGTCGCGTGCTTTGCCGCAGGCGTGGACTTGCCCAGACCAGCCAATGCGTCTGCCAGTTGCTGACCTGTCTGGAAGCGTGCCTTGGGGTCCTTCTCGAGCAGGCGCATCACGACGCTGGCCATGGGGTCAGAGACTCCCAACTCGCGGATATCACGAGGACGGACCTGCAGGTGTTGGCGCATCACCTCCATCGGATTGCTGCTGTCAAAGGGCGGCCTGGCCGCCAACAGCTCGTACATCGTGCAACCCAGCGAGTACAGATCCGAGCGATGGTCGGCTTTGCGGGCATCTTTGATCTGCTCGGGCGCCATGAAGGTCGGCGTTCCCATCACCATGCCGGTGGTGGTCACACTGGCTTCCTGCATCTTGACCAGACCGAAGTCTGCGATCTTGACAAGACCTTCTTCGCTCAAGAGCAGGTTGTCGGGTTTGATGTCGCGATGGACGACGCCTCTCTCCGCCGCGTACCAGAGTCCGAGCGCCGCTTGGCTGCTGATCTCGGCCACGCGTTTTTCGGGCAGGCGGCCGCGGCGTTGGAACTGCTGGTAGACCGAGCCACCCCCGGCGTACTGCATGACGATGCAGAACACCCCTTCATGCTTGAAGAAGTCGTGTACCGCGATGATGTTCGGGTGGTCGATACCCGCCAGGCTTTGAGCCTCGCGCACGAAGCGCTCGATGAAGCTCTTGCTCCCGGCCCAACGCCCAGGCAGCACCTTGATCGCCACCGAGCGCTTCAACTTGAATTGGCGGGCCAGGAAGACCTCACCCATCGCGCCCGCACCGAGTTTCTTCTCGATCAGGTAACCGCGCACCTCCTGCCCCAGCAGACCCGAAAGAGACCCTCTTAGATCGAACCCCTGCTCAGGGCTGTCGTCTTCAGCTGCCGGCGCTGCAGCAGGCGCAGGTTTGGGGGGGCGCGGTCGAGGCTTGGCCTTGGGCTTCATTGGGGCCTTGGGTTTCGACGGGGGTCTGGGCTGCGGTTGGGCTTGGGGCTTGGGCCTCGGTTGGGCTTGAGGCTTGGCCTTGGCTTGGGGCTTGGCCTTGGCTTGCGGCGCGGGGGCCGCGGGCTTTCTACCCGAGCGTTCCAGATCGGAGATGGGCCCTGCCCACAGCATGCAACCGCACTCCGGACAGGTTGCGTCGCGCAGAGACTGCCGGGCATCGAGCTGCACACGCTCACCGCAGAAGGGGCATTCGAGTGGAGCGTCACGAGCGGGAGTGTGGGGAGCCGGCATGGCGATCCTTCGAGTATCGGGCGTCCGCCATGGACGCCCGCCCCAGTGTCGCTCAGCCGGCGCTCGGGCGCAAACCCTAGCCCGGATATCGGCCGCCCTCCGGTGATGCGGGTCCAGTGCGAGAGGTGTCGGAAGGGCTCGACAGGGGCTCGCTGATGCGCAACACCCAGGGCACCGCACATCCTTCCGGGCAACGCGCGTAGTCGAGGCGTCGCCCCTCGCGGGCACACCAGGCGCGCAACGGAGCAGCGCCGGCAAGCTCCGGGCTGCAAACCAGCTGGCCGGGCGCTCCGAGGTCCGGTAGCAAGCGCGCCAACGCGGGGCCCCGTCCAAAGTAGTCCAACCTTCCATCGGGGCTGGCGACCACCGCCGGGCCCTGGTGCAGGCCCAACTTCAGACCCAGCGGCTTGAGAGCTGCGACGCCCATCAGGCGGCTGGCGGCCTGCAGCGCTGCATGCAGGTCGGGGAAACTGGCCAGGGCGAAGCTCCCGACGGCCTTGACCATCGCGCCACCCGCTTCGGCCACCTCGTCGCGCAGCCCCAGCAACGCTTGTTGCAGCTGTACGAATCCCCCGGCATCTCCTTCGGCGGCGTACAGGGCGAAGACTCCACCCAACTCGAGGGCCAGCAGCGTCACCGTGGCGACGCGCAACTGCTGGTCGGCGGCGAGTTGCTCTCCGGGAAACAGCTCGCCGAAACGCTGCAAGGCGCAGACATGGGCAGCTGTCAGCGCATCTTCGCGTGCGGCGCGACGCTCGACGCGCAGCAGCAGGGGGGTCTGGCGAGGATTGCGCAGAGCCAGCACCTGGCGCTCTTCGCTGAGGCGGTGCGGCAAGACCTGATCGTCCAGGACTCCCAGCTCGAGGTCTAGACGGCTGGCTTCTGAGGGCTCGCCGACGCTGAAGCGGAAGGCTTCGGGCAGTTGATGGCTGCGCAGCTGATACGCACCCCTTTCGAGCTGCAACTCGAGCAGGAATCGCTCACCCGCTTGCAGCCGCACCTGGGCCACAACATGCGGCGCGTGGCCGGGTCCCGCGATGCAAAAGGTACGGAGCTCACTCTTCCGTAGTTCTGGATGCACACGCACGATCCACTCCACCGACGCGGCAAAGTCCAGCTCAAAATCGAGGTCACAGACCTCACAGCGCCCCTGAGGAGCCAGCTCCCGCAAGGAAGAACGCATCTGGCTGGGAAGCTGGCAGCTCGGACAGAGGATGTCCCAGTACATCTCCAACAAACCCTCGGCGCATCCCAAGAGGCAGGCATCGACGAGGGGATCGGGCTCCAACTTCAGGCGCCGCGCCAGCTCGAGCACTCGGATGCGGGCGACGTCCTGGGCAGGAGCCCGGCTCAAGTAGCCACTCAGGGCTTCGAGCAGTTCCGGAGCAACGCCGCGCCGGCGTAGGCGCTGCAGGCGCTCAGCCAGCCTGCGTCTTTGGGTCCCGTTGAGCCTGTCGCGGACGAAAGCCTGGCTGGCGTCCTCGCCTGCCTGGAGCAGCCCGTCGATCGACTGAAAGATCTGCTCGTAGCGTCGCTTCAGGCGCCGTCCCACCTGGATGCGCGCGAGTATACGGCCCCACCAGCTGCGGGGCAGCAACTGCAGCTGCATGCTCAGGCGGGTTCCTCCGCCCGGCTGCGGTTGCAGCTCTTCGACCATCATGTACCAGGCCAACGGACCGCCGTCGAACTCGCGCAGCACGCTGTAGCGGCGGCCCTCGATCCACTCATAGGGGTGTTCTTTCCAGGCGACTTTGATGCCAGCGAGCCGCGCCTGGGCCTGATAGCGCTGGCCGCCGCCCGCTTCGAGCACGTAATCGACCGCAGGCAGGCCGACGGCCCGGTTCATGCGGTCGGTGTTGGAGACGTACGGCCAGAGTTGCGCAGGCCGGGAACGAAGCTCCCAGACAAACTCGAAGCGCAGCAGCTGCCCCGGGTCGTGCTCGGGCAGCCGTGGATGCAGATGGATCTCCGAGGGTTCCTGCCGCAGGGCCTTTTCCACGGCCTCGAGCAGCTCACTCGCATCGCCGAAGCGTTCGCCGGCCTTCTTGGCGAGGCCGCGCTCCAGTAGCCTTGTGCAGGCTTCGCTGACCTCGACTCCCAGCTCGCGGGGTGAGGGGGGCGGTTGACTGACCTGGGCCATGATGACCTGCAGAGGGCTCTTGCCCTCGAAGACAGGCCTGCCACACAAGAGCCGGAACAGCGTGGCGGTCAGCGCATAGACGTCGCTGGCGGGAGTCGCTTGTTCGGCACCTTCGCATTGTTCGGGGGCCATGTAGAGGGGCGATCCGATCACGTCTCCGGTCCGGGTCATCGCCAGCGAAGCGCTCTGGTCGAGTTGGCGCGCGATGCCGAAGTCGATCAGCTTCACGGCCCCTCCGCGCGCCAGCATGATGTTCTGCGGCTTGATGTCGCGGTGGACGATGCCGCGCCGATGCGGGTCGACCAACGCCCGGGCGACGTCGGCGATCAGCTGCAGGGCGCGGTCTTCGGGCAGCCGCTCCTGCGTCTGCATATGCTCTTCGAGGGAGGTCCCGTCGATCAGCTCGACCACCATGAAGTGGATCCCATGGTCTTCCCCGACCTCGAGCAGATTGGCCACGTAGGGGTTGCGCACCTCGGCGAGCAGCCGCGCCTCTTTCCGGAAGCGCCGAAGGAAGCCGGCGTGTGTCTGTCGACCGGCGATCAGGGTCTTGATCGCGACCTCCGTCCCGTCGGCGAGATCCTCTGCCCGGAAGACTTCGCCCATCCCGCCCCGGCCCAGCCGCTGGTGCAGACGGAACCTGCCCAGCTGTGCTCCGGGCTCCGGGCTACCGGGCGCGTGAGACAACACGTCGCGCGGCTCGTCGAGCTCGGTACACTCGAGCTGGGCCTCGGTCCTGCCCTGCCCGGTCATGTCCAACTCGACCATCGGCAGGGCCCGCAGAGCTTCCCAGACCTCGCGAGCGCTGGGGCGGGCATCGAGATCCTCGCCGCACATGCGGGCGTGCCACGGCGTCAGGGGCTCGGGCCAGTCTTTGAACAAGCGCCGCAGCCAGCCGCCCATCGACTCGATGTCCGCGGCCTGCGTCCCGGCCGGGCCGGCCTGGATGGTCGCCTCGGCGTCGGCGTGGAAGCCCGGAGCGAGTCCGCTGGGGTCGAGGCACAGATGGCCGTCGCCGCGCTGGCGGACGCTCTCGGCCGTGCATCGACCCATGACCAGGCCGAGCCTATGGAGGTCGGTCAGCGCCTCGGCCATTTGGCCGGCCAGCAACAGCGCGGGCTGCAGGGCCATCCCGACTGCCACCGGCTGGCTGACCTCGAGCTTCCAGACCACGTGGGGTGGACGGTCATCGAGGTGCAGCTCATGCGGCAGCCGCCAGGCCGGGGCGCGCAACAGCTGCAACAGCTTCAGACGTTTGCGGAGCGTCCGGTCGACGACTGCCGGGGACAGCACACAGAGCTCGAGCTCGAAGTCTTCGTCAACGCGGCGCGCCCGCACATGGCTTCCGAAGCTACACGAGCCCAGCGGCGTCTGAAGCAGGAAGCCTGCCAGGCCTGTGGAGGCATGTGAAGAGGCGTCTCCATACACTTCAACGTCCCTTCTTGCCGCGCCAGAAGCCAAACAAGCGATCGACCACCGACTTGCGTGGCGAGCGTTGCCGCATGCGGGTGGCGACGGCTTCGGCGCTGATCCAGCCCATACCGGCTCGCTCCAGTTCCGCCAGCAACTGGGTGAGGTCTTCCTCCTCCCATGCAGATGGTCCACGGCGCGTCAAGCTCGCGTCGATCTCCTTGGGAGTTGGGGGGCGTTCGGGAGTTGGCCGATGCATGAACGGTGTGTGCTGCAGCTCGAACAACTCGAGGAAGACATCGGCGTCTGTATCCCATTCGGCGCTACTGCGCACCACCGGTTCCCAGTCGAGGTACCAACGACGCAACTCGCCTTCGGCGATCTCGAAGGCCTGGCCCTCGCGCGGACAGACGCCAGCCGTCGCGAACGGCAACTTGCGCTCGCATTGGGCATTGCTCAGATTCCACACCAGGCAACCTACCCCATCCGACGTCAGCGCGTGCCGCCCGTCGCTGCTGATGAAAGCAGCTTCGACCGGGCCCTCGTGCCCTCGCAGTCCTCCGAGACTGCGGCCCGTCTCCAGTTCCCAGAGGCGCAGACTGGCGTCCTCACTCCCGCTGAGCACGTGGCTGCCCTCGGGGCTGATGGCCAGGCAGCCGACCGGCTTGGTGTGCTCCGGAAAGTCCCTGCGCACCGCACCGCTGGCTAGCTCCCAGACGCGGATCTTGCCGTCGTGGCCGGCTGTCAGCACCCAGCGGCCGCGAGGGTCGAAACAGCCGGCCAGGACAGGTCCCTTGTGGCCCTCGAGCTCGCGCAGACACCAACCTGTCTCCAGATCCCAGAGCCGGGCGCTCTCATCAATACTGGTGCTGAGCCCAAAGCGGCCGGTCGCATTGACTGCCACCGAGGTGATCGCGCCCCGGTGGCCTTTGAAATTGCGCAGGCAGGTGTGGGCTTGCAGGTTCCACAGGCGCAGCCCGCCCTGCTCATCGCCCGAAAACGCCCGCCGTGAGTCCGGCAGACACACCAGGCTGGTGATCGCCGCGGTGTGGCCCAACAACTTCGCCCGGCAGCTGGCGGAGGCCAGGTCCCAGACGCAGATCTCGAGGGCGCTGCCGCCGCAGATCATGCGCTCTCCGTCGGGGGTGCACGCCATCGACTGCACCCGCCCGAGCACAGGCAGCGTGCTGAGCGGAAAGAAACCGCGCAGCAGGTTGTGGGGAAAGCGCTGCACCAGCCCCTCCCACAGTGCCAATGCGCGTGCCTCACGATCGCAGCCAGGTTGGGATCGGGCTTCTTTGAGTGCCCGCAGCGCGTTCTTGTAGTGGCCGGCTTTGAACGCGATCGAGGCATTTTGCAGAGCGGTCTTGAAGCGCTCGTCTTTGGCCGGTGCCTTGCCTCCCAGGGCGTGCGCGTCGAGATATTCGAGCACGGCAGCGCGCTCCAGATACCCCAGGCCCGCGTCTTGCAGATTCTCGAACAGCTGCTCCAAATGCGTGGCCTTGGGACGTGCCCGGCCTTTGCGGGTAAGGAAGGCCTTGCACTCTGCCGGGTTCGGCGGGCGGTCTGCAGGGAGCTCGCCCCCGATCGGCCGCAAAAGCTGTAGGAAGGAGTCGAGCAACGGCAGCGCTCGCGGGTCTTCGACAGCCGGCTCACGGGGCTCCAACTGCCACACCGGCGAGAGCAGCTGCCAATTCCTACCGTCCATTGCGGCGATCCCCTGGCCCCCCAGGCCGTGCGTCGGCCGCAGCTGCAGCCCCGGCTGGCTGCGCAGGCAGCGGCCCACCTGCACGTCCCAAAGGCACAGGCCGTCTCCTCCGCCGCTGAGCATGAAGCGCGGGTCGGGCAGCGCCGCGAGCTGCTCGATGCGCTGGCCGCTCGGGCCTCGCAGCGGGCCGCGTGGAGGCGAACCCGCTTGCCAGGCCCACAGCCCTGCTTCGCCGGCGAGCAGCAGTGTGCTCCCACCGGCATTGAAGCCCGCGCTGTACAAGCGACCGTCGAGCTCGGTGTTGCCGAGCAGCTTGCCGGTGGGCAGACCCCACAAGCGGGCCTGGCCGTCGGCACACACTGCGACCACTCGCTTTCCGTTGGGGCTGAAGCAGGCCTGTACCGCATCGGCACGCCCACTCCGCAGCCGAAGCAGCTCGCGACCGAACCGCAAGTCGAAGAGCACCAGTGGCGGGCCACATAGCGCCATACGCCCATCAGGGGATATGGCGACGAATTGGGGAACCCGCTCGGCGCCGAACACGGCCTGGCAGCGCCCTTGTTCGAGGTCCCAGATCCGTGCGCTCTTATCGTGGCTCCCCGAGACCGCCCAGCGGCCGTCGTCGCTCGCCGCCGCGCACTCGATGGGGTACGTGTGGCCGCGCAATTCCAGAATGCACTGTCCGGCGTCGAGGCCGTGCAGGTGCAGATCCTGTTTGTCGTTTCCCAGTTCGAGCAACAGCCCGGCCCGCACGATCAGGGCGCGCGGCTCGGGGCTTCGCTGGGGAAGACTGCGCTTTTCCTGCCAGGTGTGCAGGCCCGTGCGCTCGCAGAATCCCGCCAGGCGCTGCCAGAGACGCAGCTGCTCGGGCGTCAGTCCCGCGTCGGATTGGGACCGCGCTTGTTGCAAAGCGATCAAGGCCGTGCCGTAACGCGCTTGCTCTATCGCGCGCTCCGCTTTCTCCAACAGCTCAGGTCCCGATGATTCAGCCACGATGCTGTGCTCCAGTCGCAGACAGTCCGGCCGCGCATCGCGCCCGGGGGACAAGCATCACCCGCCCTGGGCAATGTCCATAAGGTACTGGCGGAAGACGACCTCAGCCTGGTCGAGGAAGTAGCCCAAGCCCTCGGCGTCGCGGATCCACTGCAGCTTGCGGAAGCGCAGCTGGTTTCCGACCGTGGCGATCTCGATGTGTTGGCTGCGGAACTGCCTGAGCGCGAAGATCGCCTGGCAGACATGGGGCTGCAGCAACCGGCAGACCGCCTGCTCGGGCTCGCCCTTGATGACGAAGGCGTCGTCAAAGGGCTGGTTCCCGATCTGGATGTCCTGGCCACCGAAAAACTTGCCGATCTTGCCGAGGAAGCCTTCAGGAGACACCCGGAAAGCAAACATCGGCAGACCCGTCAAGTCGATGAACAGCTGCGTGTAGTAGGTCTTGTGCTTGCCGCCGGTCGAGTAGAACTCCAATCTGCCTGGCGCACCGAGGTAGCTGAACAGCAAGCGCGGGTTTCCGAAGAAACCTCCCGGCTGCACCTCGCCCTGCACCTTGGGAGCGATGCTCATCAAAGTCGCTGCCAGCTGTTTCTTGACGTGCTTGCTGTACAGGAAGACCAGGGTGAAGATGCCGATGAACATGGTGGCGAAACAGAAACATGGGATCAGCTCCATGTGCGCGAATTCCTCGTGCTACCGGTAGGGACCACCGCCTGCCACCTACCCGGGATCATACGCGCTGCTTGCCAGGGGGGCAAACCTCTCCATTCTGTCACGTTTTTGCCGCAGTCTGCTGGCATCTGCACACTGCAACGGGTATCAACAGACATCGTTCCCTATCCCAGGAGTTCGCCGTGCCCCGTCTCGCCATTCTCGTCTGCCTGCTCGCATGCAGTGCGCTGATCACTGGCTGTCCCCCCAATCGTGGGCGGGAGCCTTTGGATGGAGGCAACCGCTCGGGCGGCATGACCCCCGACCCTCAGGAGGAGCCGATGGCTTCTGAAGATCTGCTCGGTTTCTACGAAATGCGTTTTGAGCCCGGTGAGGCCTGGCATTCCCACAGCCTCGAGATCGAGACCGTCACTCCCAAGCTGCGAGGCCGGGTGGTCATCGATCGCGGCATCGGTCCGCAAGGGCGCATGCCCAACCCCGACGAAGAGGCGCACCTGCTCGGCTTCGAGGCCACTCCCAGCGGCGACGGATTCGCATTCAGCGTCGAATGTGGAACCCTCCAGCCACTCGAGTATTCCTTCAAGCTGCAACGGGCTGCGGATGGGTCGCTGACCGGCACCGTGGATTGCAGCGGAACAGAGATGGCCGTTGTCTGCACGCCCACTGAGGCACCTGTCGAACCCGGGCGACCGAGCTGGGAAAACCTGCCCGGTTCGCAATAGGCTGGAGTTTGGGGGGGTTGTGCGGGGTGGGGCGCAAAACCCCAACAAAAACCCCCGGGCCCCAGGGAACCCCCC
>JAJDCP010000126.1 GCA_029260765.1 Planctomycetota bacterium | reverse complement strand
ATCCCTCCGGAGTGAGCTCTGTGAGGTACTCCGTGACGCTGGAGGGGACTGGCCACGTTTTTTTGGGGACCGGAGATGGGCGCGGAGGAATCCCGCGGCTCGGAGTCGGTCTTTCGGGCTTCGGGCTTCGGGCTTCGGGCTTCGGATTCGGATTCGGATTCGGATTCGGGATCGGATTCGGATTCGGGATCGGATTCGGATTCGGATTCGGGTTCGGACTCGGCTCCCCGCCCGTCCCCGACCCACGCTCAAACCGCCTCCCGCACCCAAAGCCGCAGACCACCCTCCGGACGCAGAGTCACATAGGCACGCGGAGCGACCACCTCCCCCGCGACCGTCTCGAACCGGAAGCGCCGCAGCAGGCGCGGCAGCACCAGCATCAGCTCCATCAGCGCGAAGTGTTTACCGATGCACAGGCGCGGCCCCCCACCAAAGGGGAAATACGCATAGCGGTGCGCGGGTCGGCTGGCAAAGCGCTCGGGATCAAAGCGCTCGGGATCTTCCCAGAGCCTGGCGCTGCGATGCGTGGCCCAGGGACAGAGCAGCACCCAGCCGCCCTTGGGGATGCGATGGCCGCCCACTTCGTCATCGGCGAGCGCTTCACGTCCAAAGATCCAGGCCGGCGGGTACAGGCGCATCGACTCATCGATGACCTTGCGCAGATAGCCGAGCTGCCCGATGTCCCCGGGCTCGGGGTCGCGCTCGCCCAGCGCTGCTGCGACCTCGGCGCGGCAGCGTTCGGCCACTTCTGGATGCTTGGCGAGCAAGTAGAGCGTCCAGGCCAGAGCGCTGGATGTGGTCTCATGGCCCGCCAGGAACAGCGTGATGACCTCGTCACGCAGCTGTTGGTCGCTCAAGCGCTCGCCATCCTCGCCCTGCAACGCCAGCAACCGATCCAGCAGGTCGTGGCCCTGCAGGCCCGCGCCCTTCCTGCGCGCGATCATGCCGCGCACCAGCCCATCCAGATAGGCTAGCGCCCGCCTGACACGCCGGTTGCGGGGCGTGGGCAGCCACAAAGGCAGCCCCAGGGGTTGGCGCATGCGGCGGTCCGCGTCGGCCAGCACCACGAGCAGCTCTTGCTGCAATCTCTTGGCATGCTCGGCGAAATCGGCGCTGAACAGAGCGTCGCTGACCACGTCAAGCGTCAGATCTCCCATGTCCTCGGCGATATCCCGAGGTTGGCTGCCGTTCTCCACCCACCGTGCCATCAACCGCTCCGTCGCCCGGGTCACCACCGGCGCGAAGTCGGCCACGCGGGCGCGCGTGAACTCCGGTTGCAGCAGCTTGCGCTGACGCGCCCAGAAGCGGCCCTCAGAAACCAGCAGCCCCTCCCCCAGCAAGGGTCGCAAGCGGTCGAAAGCCTTGCTTTTCTTGTAGTTGCGGCTGTTCTCGGAGAGCACGCGGGCGATGCCCTGCGGCGCGGTCACCAGGTAGGCGCGTTGGCTGGCGAGGCGAAAAGTCACGTACTCCCCGTGTTCGGCGACCATGCGCAGGATGAATCCCAGGCTGTCGCGCAGCATTGCGGGAGCGCAGCCGAGCGGATGCCAACTTGAGGGACCAGGAAAAGGTTGCGGCACGGAAACACCAGGTTGGAGGGTCTGGGGGACAGGATGCCGGCAGGATGCCACCACAGTCAATCGCAAGCTCGGGAAGCACCCACCTGAGAATGTTCTTGCCGGCGTCACGGAACTGACGGGAGAAACGGCGCCATCCGCGCTACCATGACGGTATTCGCGACCTCTCGGAGCGCACGATGATCATCCGCAAAGTGCAGATGCAGGCCCTGCAGGGCTCGATGGTCGACGACCTCGCCGAAGACATGAAGGACCACCTGCGCGAGCACTTCGCTGAGGAAATCGCGGATCTCGACGACGACGCGTTGCATGCGCAGGTCGAAACCAGCCTGACACGCGCCAAGGAGCACGGCTTGACCGCACGGCTTGATTGCCAGAGGTATTTCAGCCTGGCCGCAGCCTTCGGTTGGGACTTCGATCAGGAATCGTGGGTGTCGCACTGCCTGTCGGACGAGGCAGAGCCGCCTTCTGATCGCCTGCGGCGCGTCAAAGCCCGCTATCTCCGCCAACTACGAGCGGAAGTACAGAACGAGCAGGCACGCGCGGCCTTCGGCCTCTGAGAGGGGATCCCATGCCCGGCTTTTCATTCACCATGCCCTCCGACCCGACCCAGGACGACCCGGCGGTCAAGTTCTACACCAAGGCAGGACCCGGAAAAGACCTGCCCGAGCCGGCAAAACCCGCGCCTTCGCAGGCCGGTGCCAAACTTGCCCGGCTCGAGGCCGCAGAGACCGCCAGCCAGAACGACCCCAAGTCCCAGGAGCCCAACGATGCGGTCGAGCCCTGTCCTCTGAAGGAGACCCGACACGCGCTCGAAGCCCAGGTCCTCGACGAGAAACAACAGCCCCTCGAGAACATCGAGGTCGAGCTGCGCAAGAGCGACACGGAGGCACTGCTCGCCAAGAGTGACGCCGAGGGTCGAGTGCGCTTCGACAAGCTCGCGCAGGGCGGCTACAAGCTGGGCCTGCGTGGCGTGGACCGCGACTCGTGGGAGATTCTGGGCGACGAGGATCTGCCCGCCGAGAGAGACACATGTACAGGCGACGCCGCTTGGAATCCGCCGGCCAGCGCCGACACAGCGGTCAAGGAACACAAAGTACAGCAGGGCGAGTGTGTCGCTACGCTGGCCGAAAAGCATGGCTTTTTGCCCGAGGCCCTGTGGAATGCGGACGAGAACGCCGCGCTGCGAGCCAAACGCGAGAACCTGAACATCCTGGCGCCCGACGATGTGCTCAAGATCCCGGCGCCGCGCCCGGGATTCCAGGAGGTCCAGACCTCCAAGAGCTACCGCCTGGGCCGCAAAGGCAGCACCCAGTCGGTCAAGATCCGCTTCCTGGGCAAGGACGCCGCACCACGGGCTGAAGAGAGCTACCTGCTCAGCATCACCAGCGCCGCGGGTTGCGAGGAGCGCACAGGCAAGACCGACAGCTCTGGCTTCCTCGCAGAGATCGTGCCCGCCACGACCACGGAGCTCAAGGTGACGATGGGCAGCAAGCCCAACCTGGACACCTACACGTTCAAGACCGCCCACCTCGATCCCATCGACAGCTTGTCGGGGGTGCAGGGCCGGCTGACGAACCTCGGCTACTACTGCGGCGACAAGCGCGGCGAGCTGAACGGATATACCAAGCGGGCTCTGCGCGACTTCCAACGCGACAACAAGCTGCCGATCTGCGGCGAGGTTGACGACGCGACCCGGGCGGCCATCGCCCGGCAATACCAGGCGTAGCAGCACCACGCGGGGCAGCACCAGGAGGCAAGAGCTTGGCAGTCAGCATCACCGGGGCAAACCCACCGGCCGCGACCGTCGCGGGTGCCATCAACGTCAAGATCCAGGGAACCGACTTCGCGGCGGGCATGACTGTCACGCTCGATGGCAACCGGCTTACCGTTGTGAGCCTCGCGGTCCCGAATGAGGTTGAGGTCAAGGTCCCCGCCCGGGCGCATTCCGGCTGGGCCACCATCACGGTGACCAACACCGATGCAACCACCGCCACGCGCGCGGATGTCTTCCAGTACCACCCGATGATCGAGAAGATCGATCCTCCCGCGGCCACCGTCTGCGGCGGCACGACCATCACCGTGACCGGCAAAGGGCTTGCGGCAGGTATGGAGGTCTTTGTCGGTGGAGCCGTGCCGCTGAACATCAACTGCCCATCGACCACCGAGCTGACCTTCGACACCGTGCCGCACGCCGCCGGAGAGGTGGAAGTGGGGATCTTCAACAACTTTCCCGGCGGATACGGCCAGCGGCGGGGCTTCCACTTCAGCGTCCCCCTGATTTCGGGCGTCCAGCCCCGCGAAATGGCCCTCGCTGGCGGGGTCGATGTCACCATCAAGGGCCAATTCTTCGGCGCCGCGCCCGCCCCTGTGGTCTCGTTCGGGGCCAACCTCTCGCCGGCGGTGGTTCGGGTCTCGGACACCGAGCTCACCGCCCAGGTGCCCGCAGGAGCCGCGCCCGGGCGGGTGAACGTGCGGGTCGCTCACGGGCCGGATCACGGCGACCTCGCCCACGGCTTCAACTACCTGGGCGCGGAGCTGACAGCCCTGGCGCCTGCCGAGGGACCGATCGGCGGTGGCACGGCTGTCACCCTGACCGGGCTGCGCTTCGCTGTCGGTGTGACAGCCCATGTGGGCGGAGTGGCACTGACCGGCCTGGCGCGCGTCGACGCGACCAGCATCACGGGAACGACCGCCGCGCTGGGCGCCGCGGGCCCGCTCGACGTCACCATCACCAACCCCGGCCAACCCGTCGTGACCCTTGCGCGCGGCTTCAAGTCGATCGCCAGCGCCACGGTGACGGGGGTCACCCCCAAGCTCGGCAAGACCGCCGGGGGCACCGCGATCTCGATCAGTGGCAGCGACTTCGTCGCGGGTACGACGGTCACCCTGGGAGGAACCGCCGCGACGGACATCCGGGTGGTCTCAGCGACCACGATCACCGCGACCACCCCCGGCCACGCAGCTGGCTCCGTGCCGGTCGTGGTCCAGAATGCGGGCGGGGCGGCGGCGACGCTCGCGGACGGCTTCCGCTTCGCGGATGTGACGGCGGTCGCCCCCAGCCGCGGGCCCGTCGCCGGGGGCACCGACGTCACGCTCACAGGGGCGGGTTTTGTCGGCGCCAGCGCGGTGCAGTTCGGGGGGAACCCCGCGACGGACCTGGTGGTGGCCTCCGATACCCAGATCACCTGCAAGACCCCGGCGCACGCCGCCGGGGATGTCGATGCCGTAGTCGTCACACCGGGAGGCCACCTGACGCTGCCCGACGCGTTCGCCTATTCGGCGGTGACCGAGATCACCCCCGCCTTCGGACCGGTCGCGGGCGGCACAGCGGTGACCATCCGCGGCTCGGGCTTCGTCGATCCGATGGCCGTGACCTTTGGCGGCACGGCTGCAGCCGCCGTGGCCTTCGTCAGCGCCACCGAGCTGACCGCGACGACGGCTGCGGGAGCTGTCGGAGCTGTGGAGGTCGTCGTCAGTCACGCGGCCACGGTGGTTCGGGTGGCGGAGGGCTTCAGCTTCCGCGGGGTTCCGACGGTGACAGCCATCGAGCCCGCACAGGGACGGGTGGCGGGCGGCACACCGGTCACGATCACCGGGACACACTTCCTCAAGAACGCCACGCTGACCATCGAAGGACTGGCAGCCGTCGGCGTCGAGGTCGTCTCTGAGACCACCATCACCGCCCAGACTCCAGCCATTCCGGCCGCCCCCGGAGCGGCATCGGATGTGGCCGTCAGCAATCCCGGGGCCCTGGCTCCCGTCGTTGGAGCGGGCCTGTTCCAGTACCGCGATCCCCCGCAGGTCGCCCATGTCAATCCCACCGAGGTCCCCGTGGCGGGCGGGCGTTGGGTCACGCTCACAGGCACCGGCTTCCTCGATGGAGCCGCTGTGATCCTGGACGGTGAGCCGGTGGCCAAGGTCGAGTTCCGCGATGCGCAGCATCTGTATGCCCAGGTGCCCGCACATGCGGCGGGCGCGGTGGGGATCAGGGTGCGCAATCCCGACGAGCCGCAGGGTCCCGAGCTGGCTGCGGCGCTGACCTTCGTCACCACGCCCGCCGCCACCGGCGCCAACGAGGCGCTGTTTCTGATGGACGGCGAGGAGTACTTCGCCGAGTTCCTGCGTTTGCTCGAGGCCGTCCGCCAGGCAGAGAAGAACCCTCTGACCTATATCCGCCTGGCCTATTGGTGGATCGATCCCGAGGTGACCCTGGGGGACCGCAACAACCTCGGCCAGCCCGCCCACAGGCTGACCGCTTACATCGACAAGGTCCTGCGGGCCGGGCACGACGTCGATGTGATCTGCTGGTACGGCTACATCATCGACCGCAAGAAAGAGGAGATGACCCGCCAGACCTCGGAGTCGCACGAAGCCTTTTCGAAGGAGATCCAGCGGATCGACCAGGAGGTTGCGGACAGCGTGCCGGACGGCGGGCGCGCGCGGGTCTTCCTCGAGGTCTATGAAGGCGACGTGGCCGGCTCATCGAACCACCAGAAGATCGCCATCTTCTCGGTGGCCGGGCAGAGGACCGTGCTGGTAGGCGGCATCAACCTCTCCGATCACTACTTCGCGCACGCCGATCATGCCGATGGAGGCCAGAAGAAGTGGCACGACACCGCTGTGCGCCTGCGCGGTCCGGCCACCGACGACGTCGAGAGCGAGTGGATGCGGCGCTGGAAGAAAACCGAAGCTATGGTCACCAGCTACAACTGGTACCTGACCGGCTGGGGTGGCAACGTCATCGCCCGCGACATCGCCTTCACCGCGAGTACGACCGTCTGCCGCCGGGCTGTCAGCATCCAGGAGAACGGCGAACGCCAGATCGCGCCCGCAGGGCCCGTGGTAGCACCCGTGCACCAGAACGCCACGATCGCGATCGCCAAGACCCTGTCTTCGAGCTCACGAGGCCGGCAGAGGCAGCTTCTGGAGAAGGTCATCGAGCGCATCGGCGCCGCGAACCAGTACGTGTACTTCGAGAACTACCACTTCTACGATTGTGATCTGGTGCGTGCGATCTACCAACGGCACGCACAGCGCACTGCCGCAGGTGCCGACTTGAAGCTGGTGATCGTGGTGCCGCCTGGACTCGGGGGAGCGTCTGGGGTGATGACGCGGCGTGCGTGGCTGCAGTGCATTCTGCGCTTCGAGCACCCAGGCATCCACCCGGCTCCGCCGACCCCGTATTGCCGTCGTGTGTACTATCGCAACGACGCGGGCGCTGAAGTGCACGTCGACCGGGCGGCCTGTGTCAACCACTGGCAAGTCACCGACAGCTACGACCCGAACAGCACCACGCCCTGGGTGCGGAACCGCTGGTTGGAAGCGGACTCGCTGATCTTCGAGACGGCGGTCGGACCGCGCACCACGGTTCCGCTGGGGAAGATCACCAAGGTCGACGGAGACCTGCACTTCTACATCGTGCTGGGACCCGGCGACAACTTCATGTACACCCACTCCAAGGTAGCCATCTTCGACGACCAGTGGTTGGTGTGTGGGACCTCGAACTGGTCCTACCGAAGCATGCAGTATGACGGGGAGATCGCGGCCTTCATCAACAGCCCCGGAGTGGCCCAGAACGCCATACAGCGGCTGTTGGGCCACTACCAGCCCGCCGGCACGAACCCCGGAGGCAACCCGATCACGCCGCAGAACATCGAGCTCGAGGCTGAGGGCAACATCCATCCTCCGGCGTTCCGCGGCGGCGGCTTCACGATCTTCCCCACCAACCACATCGACCCGCCCCACTTCCCGATGAGCAGTGAGCCTCCGCCGTTCACGAGCTGCCCCAGTTACACGTGGTTCTAGTGGACCGCGCTTCAAGCCCGGCCCGCTGCCGCGTTTCCTCCCACCCGGAGACTCCATGTCCAACTCGCTGCCCTTCCACTACCAGGTCGCCATCCGGCGCCTGATCCGCTTTGCCGCCATCGGAACCGCTGTAGGGCTGCTGCTAGGCATCACCTCGACGGAGTTCCACAAGTCTGTCCGGATCGGGCCCGTGGCGCAGCCCGTGCAAGACGGGCGGGTCCGCTTGGAGCTGCCCGCCGAGACACGCACTGCGGCCGGCCTGTCGCTGCAACTCAGCCACGGCCACGCCATCTTGTTGACCGGAGTGCTGCCCCTGGTGTTCGCCCTCAGCCTGTTCCTGGTCTGGCGGCTCGGGGGCCGGGAGCTCACGTCGGGCCGCGTCCGAGTGTTCTTCTGGCCCTACGTTCTCGGGGCAAGCGGTTCCATCGTGCTGTTGGTCTACCGCGGGCTGGCGACGTTCCTGACGGTACGGGGCGGGAACTACGACGTCGCGGCCGTCGACGCGGGTTTGTTTGGGGGAAACCACGCGCTGCGGGCGGCGACGTATGGCATCACCCACACCTTGATGGCGTTGGGGGCGCTGACGCTGCTGTTCAGCCTGTTCAGCGCGGCGGGGCAGATCGGCAGGGCGGAGGCCGCGGAGGGTTAGGGGGCGCCCCCCGGCTCACTCCCCGAACAACGCGCCAAAGCCCGGACGCGCGCGCAGCCCCGCGAAGCTGGCGTACCGATGACGCAGGAACCAGCGCAGCGCTTGGTGGGCTTCCTGCGCAGCGGGCTCCGGCTGCGCTTCCAGCTCGGCGCTGCGCAGCTCGAAGAAACGCGTCAGATAGGCGAAAGCCCGCAATTCCAGAGTCCCACGGGCGGCCCCTTCCTGGAGAGCGGCCCGGGCGGCCAGCAGTGCCGCCATCAGCTGCAGACTCGCCGGGCCCTCCGCCTCGAGGGCGGGTTCAAGGCCGTCGAGCGCCTCTTGATAGGCCTGCTGGTCGTACAGCCCGCGGGCGGTGACAAGGGCGACGGGGGTGTCCGCGCCGAGCAGATCTTGCAGCTGGTATTGGCCGCGAACTTCTCGCATCAGTCCTGCCAGCTCGTCGAGTTGCGGCTGCTGCGACGGCGACAGCGCCACCAGCTGCTGCTGGGCGTCTCGGGCTGCGGTCAGATGCTCGAGAGCCCTGGTCGTCGCACCGGCACCGTAATGGACAACGAACAGGTTGTAGCGCACAGTGACCACGTGGCTGCCCGCATTTATGCTCTGGGGCCGGGCGTCAAAGACCGCCTGCGCATACACAAGTGCTTCGGCAAGGCGGTCGCGTGCTGCGGCTGCCGAGCCCGTGTCCATCAGCAGAGTACCCTCCTCCACCAACAGAGAGCTCAGCTCTACTTGCAGGGACAGATCGTCTGGTTGCCGGGACACGCGCTGTTGCCCCATCTCCCGGGCCAACGCGAGGTACGGCAGGGCGTCCGCCGGGCCGTGCAGTTGGGCCAGCCGGCTCGCGCTGTTCTGGACTTCTTGGGGATCGAACAGATGCGGTGCGGTCTGCAGCAGGCTCTGATGCTGCTCGATCGCCTCCTGCAAGCAGGCCCGGGCCTGCTCCAGGTCGCCGGCAGACCTCCACAGCTGTCCCAGCCGATCCAGACAGATCGCCAGGTCTTTGCGTACCGCGACCAGCAGAGGCTCACGCTGCAGCGCCGTGCGCAGCTCGAGCAGGGCCTCCGCATAGAAGCCCCGACCCACCTCGAGCGCACCACCTGCGACGGCTATGCCGGCCGATTGCAGCAGGACGCGTGCGATGCGCAAGCGCAACTCGACGCTGCTGCCCTCTTCCTCCGCGAGGGCCCGGAGCCTGGTCAGGCCGTCCTGGCAGAGATCCGCGGCCTCACCGAGTTGCCTGCGGACCTCAAGCACACGCACCAGCCGGAGCTGGGCATCCACCAGATCGAGGGTATTCAGGCGCACCTCGGGGGCTTCGAGCACAAGTCTTTGGAAGGACGCGATCACATCGCGCAACCCTGCCTCTGCGCTCTCGAAACGGCCACTGTCGGCCCAGAGCCCGGCCAACGCCGCGCGGGCGGCGTAGAGCTCATTCCTTCGGGCCGGGTTGTTTCCCGCATTCACCAGGTGCACGCGTAGCTCGCAGCAACGCACCAACAGGCTCTCGGCACGCTTGGGGGCGCCACGCTCGACCGCCAGCTGGGCGAGGTTCTCCAGCGTGTCCGAGAGACCGAAGACCAGGCGGGCGTCGTCGGGGAAGCGCCGGACTAGGGGCTCGCGGAGGATCCGCGCCTGCTCGAAGGCTTGCTCGGCCTGCACTGGGGAAGCGGTTCTGTAGAACAGCCTGCCCAGATCGCCCTGGGCCTCCGCCAGCACACGCTGACTGCGGATGTCTTCGGGGTTCTCGGCGAGACGCGCCAGGCCCACCTCGCTGGCGCGGCGGGACAGCTCGAGAGCCCGCTCGACCTGGCCCTGGTTGTAGTGCAGATCGGAGGCGTCGCTCAGCGCCAGCACCAAGATGGTACGCAACTCCCCGGCGTCTTGCTCGGCGGCATTCTGCACGGCCTGCTCGGCGGTCTCGACCGCGCGCGCGATCGAAACCGCAGAGCGCGCGTAGTCGCCTCCGCTGTTGTCGAGCTGCGCCAGGCGGATCAAGAGCTGAATCAGCAGCCCGGGGGACGCCGCGCTCGGAAGGGCTTCGCGCAGCAAGAGCGCACGCTGCAGAGCCTGACGGGCCGCTGAGAGCTGGGCGCGGCGCTCGAGCTCGAAGCCGATCCGCTCCCACTCCATGGCGAGCTCGTTGACGACGCGCACAGGAAGATCGCTATAGACAGCCTCGTTCGCGGTCCAGGCCTCCTCCACCGCCGCGGCATGCGGCTTGCCGATGACCAACAGGGACCGTGCCGATTGCGTCAGCGCCAGCACCCTCTGCTGCACGGCCGCCGGCTCTGTCGCACCGGCCAGGGCGGCGATGGCCGCCTGCAGCTCCCGCAGCCCTTCGGCAGATTTATCGGCCTCGACAAGGGACAGACCATACTGACGCCGCGCCCGCGCGGTCGTCAGTGCGCTGCTGTCCTCGGCAGTCAGCGCCAGAGCGAGCGCACGCCAGCCCTCTGCGGTGCCGGCCAGGATCTCCTTACGGACGCGACGCACGTTGGGATCTCCCAGCTCGTTGTCCAGGATGTAGGTGGCCTCCGAGCTCATGTTCTCGAGCACATCGAAGGCGACATCGGCGGCGCGCGCGGCCAGCCGACGTTTGCCCTCGATGATGCGCCCCTGTCCGGCGATCTGTGCGTTGGCCATCTGCATCCAGACAAGCCCAACGCTCAAACCAAGCACGATCACCACCAGGGCGCTGGCGAGCATGAAACGCAGCCGGCCCCGCGCACGCCGCTCGTGCGCGGCCCGGGCACGCGCCCGGGTCACACTCTGCTGCAGTTCCAGAGCCTCAGCGCCCTGGCTCTGCAGCCGCTCCAGCTGCGCCCGGGCCAGGCCCAGGTCCCCGTTCCCCAGCGCGGCGCGGGCATAGGCTTCTCTTGCGCCCCGTTCGCCCTCGCCCGCCGAGGCATTCTCTGCCCAGAGCTGGCGCGCGGCCACGAAGCCTGCCACGGCTTGCGCGTAGTCTTCATACAGGCGTAGACGGTGCTCTTCGCCGGCCTGCGCAGCCCGGCTCTGGCAGTCTGCCAGCTGCTCGGCTGCGCGGCGTGCGACTGCCAGGCTCTCGCGATGCTCGAGGTGGGCGCGCAGCGCCTTCTGAAAGTCCGCCACGGCGCGGAAACGGGCGCCCGGCTCGGGCTGCAACGCGCGCGTGCAGGCTGCCGCCAGCAACGGGGTGTCTGCCACGACCGCAACCGGGAGCACCGGCGGATGGGGACTCATAGCGCTGGCCAGAGCTTCCTCGAGGCTACCGCCGTGCGGGGGCCTGCCGCACAAGATGCGGAAGAGGATGCCACCGAGCAGGTAGATGTCGGTCCACTCTCCGAGCTGCGCCCCGTCACCGCGGGCCAGCTCGGGCGCCATGTAGCAGGGCGTCCCGCAGCAGCCTTGTACATGGCTCTTGTGGCGCAACCGCGAGCGCGTGTCGAGCGGCCCGATCTCGGTGGCCAGCCCCCAGTCCATCAACAGGACCTCGCCAAAAGCGCCCACCATCACGTTGGACGGCTTGAGATCATTGTGGCTGATGTTCTTGCTGTGTGCGAAAGCCACCGCATCGCAGACCTTGATCAGGATCTCGAGCTGGGAGAACAAGCTGTGCTCTTCGTGCAGCAGGGCCTTCCATGATTTTCCGCTCACCAACTTCATCGCGATGGCCGGTCCGTCGCCGCTGGCGGTCAGCTCGTAGATCGGCACGATGTTTGGATGCTCGAGGCGCCCGTTGGCCAGCGCCTCGAGGGTCAGATGCATACCCGCCAGGGGGAGCGCACTGCGCGCCTTCTTCAGCGCGACCTCGCGGTCGAGGCTGGCCTGGTGCGCCTTGTACACCTCGCCCATCCCGCCCTGCCCGAGCAGACCGACGGGCAGGAAACCCTGGGCTGCGGGATCCCAGGCAGGCTGGCTGGACTGGCTGCCAGAACCCGGCCGATAGCTGGCCTCGGTGGGCCCCTCCGGCCGTATCTGGCGCAGTTGGCGGGCGAGGGTGTCGAGAGTCGCATCGTCCATCGTTGTCCCGGGGTTGGGAGTCCAGCCTCAGGATAGCGTCCCAGGAGGCTGCTGCCGAGTTCCCTTGCAGCGCGACGCTGTGGCTTGCAGAATTGGAAGCATGGCCGAAGAGACCGTCGACATCACCAGCAGTGACAGTGGACCCCCTCCCGCTGATGTGCCGCGCAGCCTGCCGGCGCTGATATTGCTGTGGTGTCGCGACGAGCCCGAGCGGGTCGGAGAGCTGGTGCTGCTCCTCAATGACCCAGATACCGGCGTGCTGCTCGGGCGCAGCTCGACGACGAGCTCAGGCGCTCGGGCAGAGTTTGTGCGCCAGTTGCCGGGCCGCAACGAGGTGACGGGAGCCTTCCACTCGAAGACCATCTCCCGCGATCAATTCCGTCTGACTCCCTTGCAACAGGGGGCCATCAAGGTCGAGAACCTGGGACGAGGCACTCTCAGCAAAGGCGGTCAGCAGGCACCCAGCCATGTGCTCGCGCCCGGAGAGCTGGTCCTGCTCGAGCGCCGGGTGCTGTTCATGGCCAGCGTGCGCCCGCTGACGTTGCAAATGCCGGGCCTGCACGCGAGCGGCCACAGCTTCGGCGACCCCGACAGCGACGGGCTGGTGGGCGAGAGTCCAGCTCTGTGGGAGCTCCGGGCACGCCTGGCCTTCGTCGCCCAGCGAAACAGCCACGTACTGGTCACCGGTGCGAGCGGCACCGGGAAGGAGCTGGTCGCCCAAGCCCTGCACAGTTTGTCTGCCCGCCGGCGGAACACCATGGTCGCTCGTAACGCCGCGACGATTCCCGACACGCTCGCCGACGCGGAGCTGTTCGGCAACCTCAAGAACTACCCCAATCCAGGAACTCCCGAGCGGGCAGGTTTGATCGGTAGCGCCGACGGCTCGACGCTGTTTCTGGACGAATTCGCCGAGCTGCCTGAAGCGGTGCAGGCGAAGCTGCTGCGGGTGCTCGACAACGGGGAATTCCAGCGCTTGGGAGACGCCCAGGCGAGGGTCTCGAAGTTTCGCCTGGTGGCCGCCACCAACCGGCCTCTGCACTTTCTCAAGCACGACGTGCGGGCGCGCTTCAAGATGCAGCTCGATCTGCCGGGACTCAACGCGCGCCGCGAGGACATCCCGCTGCTGACACGGTTCCTGTTGCGGCGGATTGCGCACAACGACTCCCAGCTCGCGGAGCGCTTCTTTCCCGACGGCGACGTGGCCGGTCAGCCGCGCATCAGCGCTGCGCTGATCAGTGCGCTGGTCGAGCATGCCTACAGCACGCATGTGCGGGAGCTCGAAGGCCTGCTCTGGCAGGCGCTCGCACAGGCGCGCGGGGACACCATCGAGGTCTTCCCGGGCTTCGGAGACGCCGAACCCGCCGCAGGCTCTCAGCCAGCAACAGGCGCTGGCGCTGCGCCGGCCGCGCCAGCCAAGCGAGACGGAGACTGGAGCGCCGAAGAGCTACAAGCCTGCCTGGACAAGCACAACGGCAGCCAGGAGCCGGTCTGGCGCGAGCTGGGGATGAGCAGCCGCTTCGTGTTGAGCCGTCTGGTGCGCAAGTACGGACTGCGCGTGCGCGGACGCAAGGGGTGAGGTGTTGCACGGCACACTCCTAGCGCATCGGCGGCAGCCCCTGCCCGGTCATGCGCCGGAGCTCTGCGTCGATGAACGCGTAGGTCGTCTGCTGCGTGTCGATCTCGTCGTTGCCGTCCTCTTCCAGCTCTTCGCCGAGCAAGCGAATCCTTCTTGGTGCCTGGTCCATCGCGATTCCTCCTGAAGTCTGCGGGCCGTGTCTGGCGCGCCAGACAGCCAAGAGCAAGCGCTGTGCCAAGCCTGCACCGATAGGAAGCGCAGTGGGCGATTCCCGGGGATCCGCGTACAGCCTGACAAAGCGGGCATCCAGCGGCTTGAGTTGGTGGTGGTGTGCGCCCATCGATGGGCGCACATCGATGGGCGCGTCGGTCTGGGAGTGGGATCGTGGCCGGATGCGGGACCCCCCCCGGGATCCGGAATTCCTGACACGGACAGTTTCTCATCGAGGCTTCGATCAGGCTTGGTCAATGCTCTCGAACTGCTGAGACCCGCCTGTGGCGGCGGTCTGTGACCAGGGCGCTCTGCGAGCGCTAGAGAAGACCGATCTGTATGGGAGACTCCAGAAACGCTGGAATCAAACTCTGCCAAGGCTCCTTCCGGCGCTCACAGAGCGCCGCTACAGAAGACGGCTTCGATTCGTCTGTGCTTCACAATGTTGGAGTCGGTCGCGACAGATCGTGGCCGGATGCGCACCCGAGCTGGGATCCGAACCCGTTACCCATGGGTGTGTCGAGGTTCAGTGCGGCTCAACTCTCCCGCGCGTGCTGCACCGCCTTGGGCACCACGGTCGATTTGATGTAGTCGAGCACCTGTTGGATGCGCGCATCGAACATCGACTTGAACTCGGCAGAATTCAGGATCTCCGTCAGCGAGGGCAGCTCGAAGCTCTCTTCAGAGGAGTCTTGCGACGGCGCATGCGCCGCCAGCGCTCGTGCGAAGTCCGGATGCGCCAACAGCTTCGCGGGTGTTTCTGGGAAGCTACGCACCCGCTCGCGAAGCGCCTTCACCTCGCGCACCAGGGTGATGAACTTCGAATCATAGCCCAGCGCAGCCATCTGGCCCGTGCTTGCAAAAGCCTGGCTCGCAGTCACCGGGGCCCCCGGAGAGAGACCACCATCGGTCTTCTTCTCCAGCTGGGCGATGCGACGCTTCAGCGCTTCGGTGTTGAGCTGGACTCTGGCGGCCAGCTGGACGTCGACCTGATCGAACAGCTCAGTGCGCATCGCCGCGAACTTCTCATCATTGAGCTCTTCCAAGGCTACAGGCGGGCCGCTCTGCTCGAGAGCCCGCTGGACGGCACGGCTGGCGATGGCCTCAGGGTCGGGCCGTTCGGCGAGCTCCTGGATCACCTTCTCCAGCCGTCCGCGGGTCTGGGCTGCGTCTTCCTGCTGTTGGTCCAACCCCCCGGCCAGGACGGCGTATTGTGCTTGCAGGCTGTCGATGGCGTGCCTGTCGGTCTCTGCCTGGGCTTGCTGGGTCTCGAGCTGTTCCAGCTTGGAAAGCAGCGCATCGCGGTCCGCAAGCGAGGCCTCCAACGACTCGAGCCGCGCATCGATGGCCGCCTGCTCGGCGAAAGCGGCCTGCTGCTCCTCCAGCTTCTGCAGCTGTTCTTGCTGGCTGGCCAGGGCGGACTCGAGCTTCTCGAGCATCTCCAGGGAACTCTCTTCCAAAGCGGTCAGGCGGCCGTCCAGCGCGGCTTCGAGCTGTGCGCTCTGTTCCTTTTGGGCTGCCTCGCAGGCGGCCAGGCGCGACTCGACGGCGTCCTCCAGCTGCTGAAGACGCGCGGCCAGCCCCGCTTCGCGGAGCTCTTCCCGGTGCGCCTCGAGAGCCTCGAGCCGGGCTCCGGCTTCGTCCGGCGCGGCTTCCCGGCTCTCCAGCTGCTCCAGCCGGGCTTCCAGCTCCGCCACCGTCGACGAGCCCTCCGGCGCGCCTTCCCGGCTCTCCAGCTTCTCCAGGCGCGCTTCCAGCTCCGTCAGCGCCGGCGCGTCCTCTGCTGCGCCCTCTTTGCTCTCCAGCTGCTCCACGCGCTCTTGCAGCTGTTCCAGCCCGAAACCCGGGGCCGAAGCCTGCGGCTCGGCTTCTTTGTCCGTTTCGAGCTCAGCCAGACCCGTCTGCAGCGTGTCCAGTCGGGCACCCAGCTCCATGGTCGTGTGCTGCAGCTCGAGAATCGCCTCGAGCTCTTCAGCGGGCGGCGCGGCCGGCGCGCTGGGAGTTTCCTTGGGGGAGCCCTGCTCGAGAGTCTGCACACGGGCGAACAGCTGCTTCAGCATGTCTTTGGCCCAGGTGTTGAGGGTCGCCATCTGATTCCAGATGCCCTCGAAGCGCTCCTCGTTCTCGGTGAGCACGTTGTTGATCTGCCGGGACAGCCGCCGCACGGACTCACGCGCGAGCTGCTCGTTGCGCTGCACCTTCTCGGCGAGCCGCTTGAACGAGCCACCGCCCTCGCCTTCCAACTCAGAGACCCGGGCTGCCAACTCCAGATCGGTGAGCCTCTCCGCGAGCTGGCTCAGCTCCTGCTCAAGCTCTTCCGGCAGCTCTTCGAGCCCTTCCGGCAGCTCTTCGAGCTCGGCCGATTCTTTGGGCACGGTCTCCACTTCCGAGACGCCAGATTCGAGCTCGGGGCCCGGCTCTTCATGGATCTCTTCGACACGGACCGCCGCAAGCTCGTCCTCAGATTCCAAAGGATCGAGAGCCTCGAAAGGCTCACCTGTCTCAGGGGAGTCGTCGGGGTTGTCGGAGTCCTTGGAAGCCATCCGCTCTTTCCTCTGGAACGTTCGATCTCACAGTGTAGCGCGGATTCGTTCTGGGAACAGCCGCCGCTTCATCGCTCCCAACCTCAACCCAACTCGGGGTCTGGGTCGGCAGCGCACCCATCGGCCTCAGCAGGTTGAATGGAACAGACCCCCCACCGGGCACGAGGCCGCCAGCTCGTTGTAGCGCTCTGCCGCCGCCTCGGTCTGCAACACGTGGACGGCCACACCCTGCTGCTCAAGCCAGCTCAAGGTCTCGGGGCAGACCTGCAAGCGTTCGTGCATGCCCCGGGACAGCACCACTACCTCGGCCCCCTGCTCGATCAGCTCGCGCACGTCGTCAACCTGGATGCCGGGCACGTGGCGTGTCCCGGTCTCACCCCAGTCCCAGGCCCGGGCACCGCCGGGAAAGAGCTTGAGGTCTTTGGCGGGCGCGCAGCCTTCGACCTCGATGGTGCCCCAGCGGAGCTTCTCTATGCGCGGGGAAGGTGTCTGCATGACCTGAGCCTCCTGATCGGCGAGCGCTCACACATTGTAACCCAGCGCGGCGTGCGTCCCAAGCGCAGGACCGCTCGCACGCAGCCAGGCGCCCACCAGCGTGCCTCAGCCGCACGCTGGTCGACCCTTGCGGCAGTCAGCCCCTTGCATACGAGCCTCGCGCACCCGCCCGAACGGCCGACATCACGTTTTTCCTTGCTTGGAATAGCGTTTGCGCTGTTGCCCTGCAATCCAGAGGGGTGGACTCTGGAGGAATCAAATGTCCTGGAAACAAACACTCTGTTGGACTCTCTGTCTGGGCATCGTGACGCTGGGTTGCCGCGCCCCGGTCACCAGCAAAGCCCACTTGCGCCCCGCGGAAGCCGCCTCGATCAAAGTCTGGGCCTTCTGGATCGGCGACGACGGCGGTAAGCACACGGTCGCCGGGCTGGAGGTCCAGCTGTTCCGGCCGGGCTCCTTTGAGCCCGTGGCCAGCCAGCGAACGCAGGTCGACAGGCACGTGATCTTTACGCATCTTGCGCCGGGAACCTACACCGTCCAGGTACTGGCCCAGGAGCAGGTGCAGCTGCGCTACGACGTCGAGGCCGTCGAGCAGCAGATGGTCACCGTACGCATCGACGTCAAGGCCGTCGAAGCCGCCCAGCGCGACCCGAGCGCCCCCGAGCACTTCGGCTCTGGTGGAAGCAGCCTGCTCGAGGACATCTTCGTCGTGATCGGCGGAGCCATCTTGCTGCTGACCGTGGTCGGCCTGTTGGTGATACTCGATGGGCTCGATGACGACGACGATTGCCACCACCGCCACCCCTGCAACTGCGACTGAGCTTCGAGCTCTATTCCGTCAGACCGCCACATGCTCGGCGCGCAGCTCGCGCCAGCGGGCGTCGAGCGGGCCGATCTGGTCCTGCTGCTCGACCCAGAAGTCCGGGTCCAGCAGCTGCTCGAGCTCAGCCAGGCTCTTGCCCTGCTGCTCGACCCAGGTGAAGTACTTCTGGTTGTGCCAGCGGCGGCGCACCTGGGGGGTGCCTTCGAGGATGTAGTCGTCGCCGGCGCCACGGAACAGCTCGATGCGGCGCCGGGCCTCGTCGAGATCCTGCGGCCCACTCTGCGCGGCCAGCTTGCGGATCACCGAAGGGTAACGGTCGAAGCCGTCGGTGGCGATGGTCACGACCGGCTGGCTGGCAGACAGCCCGAGCAGACGCGCGGTCTTGATCGCGCCCAGCACGTTGCAGATGCCGCTCGGCCCGAAGACACCGATCAGGCTCGAGACCGCCGCCTCGTCGAGGCCCAGCTCAGCCATCAGGAATGTGCCACCCGCTTGCAACAGCTCAGTACCGCGCAGAGTCGCCTCGTCATCGATGCACATCAGGTAATCCATGTTCGTGACATGGTGGATCCAGGTGGCGTGCTTGTCGCCGATGCCTTCGATGCGATGGCCCCCGTAGCCGACGTTGTAGAGCGTCGGGCACTGGATCGGCTCGAGCCCGACCAACGCCGTCCCGGCGTGGACCTGCTTCAAGCGGTCGCCCGCCGCGATGGTGCCGGCGCTGCCCATCGCGCTGACGAAGGCTGCCGGCCGCACCTGCGGCCCGAAGAGCTCGGACACCAGCTCGAGGATGTTGTTGCCGGTCACGTGGTAGTGGAAACGGTAGTTGCCGAACTCCTCGAACTGGTTCAAGATGCGGTTGTTCGGCTGACGGCGCAGCTCGGCGACCTTGTCGTAGATCTCTTTGACGTTGCTCTCGCAACCGGGCGTCTTGACGACTTGCGCGCCATAGGCTTCGATCTTCTCAAAGCGCTCAGCGCTCATCTCTTCCGGCAGCACCACCGTCGAGGCGTAGTTCATGCGCGGCCCCACCCAGGCGCCACCGATCCCGAAATTGCCGGTCGACGGAAACACCAGGCGATGCACACCCGGCTCGCAGACACCGCGCAGCTGGTGCTCGCGTACGATCGAGTAGGCCGGTCCCACCTTGTGGCTGCCCGTCGGAAAGCGGCGTCCGCTCAAGACCACGATCGGCGCATCCACGCCGGTCAGGGCGCTCGGCATCACGACATGCGGGATGCTCCCATCGGGCTGGCGCCAACAGACGCGGTAGAGGTTCAGCGGATGCAGAGGATCGGAGTCGGCAGCTGCCTGCACCTGTTGCGCCAGGGCTGCGGGCAGGCTGCTCGGAGCGCGCAGCTCCTCGAGCGTCGGTCCGAAAACGTGCTCAGTCAGGGACATCGGTGGAATCCTCTCCCACGGGTTCGGCAAACCGGACATGGTGGCTCCGCGGAGTCGTGAGCACACCTTGCAGCAGGCTGCGCAGGATATGAAAGCCGTCGAGAGACAGGCCGTGACCCCGCGCCGGCGCGGAGTCTCCGCGCGGGGAGGCAGACAACACCTCTCCCGCCGGCCAGCTCAAGGTTGTCGATAACAGGGCGTCGCTGTAGGTGGCCGTCTGTGTCGCCCGGTCGACGACCAGCTCGAGAGCGCGGCCGTCGAGCCGCCCTTCGATGCGGGCCTCAGCAGGACCGTCCGCCACCAGGAAGCCCTGCTCGCGCACGTCTTCTGTCAGCGCCTCCTGGCTGGCAAAGAAGCGGGGTTTCAGCAGGTAGGGCTCGCCCACCTCGGGGCAGAACACGTCGCAGTTGCCACACTCGTTGCAGAACTCGGCGAAGTTCCCGATCTGCTGCCTTTTCGCGATGACCGTGCCGGCCGCCGCAGCGAGGCGGAAGCCGGGCGCTTCCCAGACCACCACACCCGACACGGCCGGGGCCTCAGCGACCGAGAAAGTGAAGTTCGCGTCGTTCGGGCAGACCGGGATGCACTTGTCGCAGTTGATGCAGTCGAACAGGTCGAGCTGCGCGTCGGTGGTCTTCGGCGGCTTGCTGTTGGCTGCCGCCGCATAGCGCGGATCGCCCGCCAGCCGCGCAATGATGCTCGCGCTGTTGGCCACCCCGGCCTCGCGCGCCCAGCGGGCGTGCAGCTGCTGCACGAGTCCGGGGCTGCTCGCGAGCTGCCCCGCCGGGCCGTGCTGGAGGAGCGCCTGCGCCAGCCAGGCGCGCAGGTCGCGCGCTCCTTCGGCGGCCAGAGTGGTGCGCAGTCCCTCCCGCAGGGGCGCCTCCAGAGCCCGGGCCTGGGGCGCTTCCAGGGTGTGCGCCAGCGCGCGCTGCAAGGCCTCGGAGGCATGCTCTTCGGCACAGATCAGGTAGTCGTCGATGCAGCCGACGCGCAGTTGCTTCATGCGCCGCTCCAGGCGCTTGAGGTACTGCGACAGGCGCCCGTAGCCCCCGGGCCGCAGCAAGTCGGTGCAGCTGGTCACCGGCAGCAGGTCGCAGGCCACCGCCGCGGCGAAGTTGCGCGCGTCGATGCCGGCCGAGAAGCTGATCGGCAGGTCGGCCCCGAAGTGCCGCCGCCACTTGTGCACCAGGCGCATGGCGAGCACGTGCAGAGGCTGACCGCTCAGGTACATCTCCTGCACCGATTCGGGGAAGAAGCGCTTGTGGTTGCGCACGACCAGGGTGTTGGTCAGCTTGATCCCCAGCACGCGCCCGCAGCGCCGCGCGACCCTGCGCAAACGCTCGACCAGCTGGGCTGCCGAGGCGAAGTCGATGTCGTTCTCGAAGGCGGCCTCGGGCACATCGATGTCACTGTAGCCGAGCTCGTCAGACAGCGTTTGCACCACCTGCTTGTGGCCGAGCAGGGTGGGGTTCAGCTTGATCACGACGTCCAGGTCGAGCTCTTGCAGCATGAACAGGCAGATGTCCTCGATCTCGCCGGCGGGACAGCCATGAAACGTCGACAGGGTCACGCTGTCGCAGATCGTGCCGGGGATGGGAACATCGGCGCATTCCGCGCCCATCTGGCTGCGCAGGGAAGCGATCGCCGGGCCGGCCGCCTTGAGTCCCTCGATGAAGCGCACCATCTCGGGACTCTTCAGGCCCGCGAGGTCATAACCCACTGACAGATCGAACAGCGTGGCGTTCTGTTTGCTGGCTTGCGGGCCCGTGAGACCGAGCACATTGCGGGCCTGTAGCAGGTGGATCAGCACCCAGGCGCTGATGTACTCGCTGAGGGACTCGTGCAGCCGCAGCTCCTGGCTCCACTCGACGTTGTAGCCCACGGTCGCCGCGTCGATGCACGGCCGGGGGATGGTCAGCCGGTCGTTCTTCTGCACGGTCTTGAGCTCGAGGATGCGCGCGCCTCCGAGCCAGGCGAGCACGATGTTCTGCGCGAGCTGGGTGTGCGGCCCGGCGGCCGGCCCGACGGGAGTTCCCGCAGGCGCACCGCGGAAGAGCACGCCCAGGTCGCGCTCGGGATCGGGCCGCCAGAACTTCTTCTGCGGCAAGTCGAAGATGCTGCCGCAGGTCTCGAGCTCATCGAACATGCGCCGCAACAGGTTCGGGAAGGGCGCAGGACGCAGCTCAGCCATCAGTAGATCTCCGCGCGCCGCCCTTGCGCTTCTTGTCGCGGCGGATGGCCTGGGCCGCCGGACTGCTCCGCATCGGCAGGCGGAAACGGCGCTCGCCGTCGAAAGCGAACAGGGCCGAGGCGACGGCGGGTGCGGTCGGCACCAGGCCGATCTCGCCCACCCCCTTGGCGCCGTAGGGTCCGATACGGTCGGGAACCTCGATCAGGCGCACCTCGATCTCGGGGACATGCTTGGCCCGCAGCAGACCGAGGTCATTGAGCCGGGTCGAGGCCGGGACCCCGTCCGGGCAGGGGAGATCTTCGGTCAACGCGTAGCCGAGTCCCTGCACGATGGCCCCCTCGATCTGCCCCTCGCACAAGGTCGGGTTGATGGCCCGACCGACATCGTGGGCGGCGATGACCTTCTGCAGCCGCCCCTGCTCGTCGAGCAGCACCACCTGCGTGGCGTAGCCAAAGGTCAGGTGCGTGACCGGGTTCTTGCCGCCCCCTCCCTTCCCGAGCGAGGTCGTGAAGTCACAGATGTAGCTGCCCGGGAACTCGCAGCCCACCAGCGCCTCCAGCGGCTTGGTGATCAGGGCCATAGCCAGCTTCTTGCCCGCCTCACGAGCCGCCATGCCCCCCAACACCGTGGCGCGGCTGGCGGTGGTCATGCCGCATTCCACCGCAAACTCGGTACAGGTCTCGACCTCGATCAGGTCGCGGGCGATGCCGGTCTCTTCGTGGACGATCTGCGCCAACACCGTGAACAGGCCCTGGCCCATCTCGGTGTAGCCGTTGCTGACCACCACCTGGGGCCCCTCGAGCACACGGATCAAGACCCGGCCGATATCGGGACGGCCGTTGCCGATGCCGGTGTTCTTGATCGCACAGGCGATGCCCGCGTAGCGTGCCGCTTTGTAGTCATCACGCACCGACTCGAGCGTCTCGCGGATGCCACAGGACTCGTCCAGGATCTGCCCGGTCGCGAACACCCCGCCCGGGTCGAGGATGTTGCGCTCGCGGATGTCATAGCCGTCGATCCCGACCCGCTCGGCCAGCAGGTCGAGCATGGTCTCGATGGCAAACGCCGCTTGGTTGGCGCCGAAGCCGCGGAACGCGCCGCAGGGAGGATTGTTGGTGTAGACGGCGCGCGCCTCGACATCGACCGCCTCGACCTTGTAGGGACCGCAGGAATGGCCCGAGGCCCGCTCGAGCACCTTGGTGCCCACCGACAGGTAGGCCCCGGTGTCTCCGATCATGCGTGCCTTGACGAACTTCAGCCGGCCCTCGGCATCGGCGCCCACGGTGTAGTCCATCTCGATCGGATGGCGCTTGGGATGCAGGCGGATGGAAGCATCCCGCGTCAGCGTGACCTTGACCGGCCGCTGCAACACGTGGGCAGCCAGGGCAGTCTGGGCCTGGATCGACAGGTCTTCCTTGCCGCCGAAAGCTCCGCCATTGGAAACCAGCCGGACCTTGACCATCTCCAGCGGCAAGCCGAGCACGCTGGCGATCTGACGGCGGTCGGAGTGGACGCCCTGGCCCTGGGTGAACACGCGCACGCCTTCGGCCTCGGGCATGGCCAGGCAACTCTCGGGCTCGAGGAAGGCGTGCTCGATGCGCTGGGTGTGGAAGGTCTGCTGCAGGATGTGCACCGATGCGGCCCGGGCGGCCTCGAGATCTCCCCGCTTGAGCAGCGAGGGCTTGAGGCCGTTGGAGTCTCCCCATTGCGGGTGCAACACCGGAGCCTCGGGCTTCAGCGCCTCGTGACAATCGGTGAGCGGTGTCAGCACCTCCCAATCCATCTCAACCAGCGCCGCCGCTGCCTCGGCCGTGCGGCGGTCGCAGGCGACCACCAGCGCGAGGATGTCGCCGACACAGCGGGTTTCTTCTCCCTCGGCGACGAAGATCGGCCAATCCGCCACCAACAAGCCGACGTTGCGGTTCCCCGGCACATCGGCCGCCGTCAAGATGCCCTCGACTCCCGCGACGGCACGCGCCGCGTCGAGCCCCAGACGGAGGAGGCGCGCTCGGGGATGGGGGCTGAAGACGGGGACCCCGACCAGCATGTCGGGCACTACCATGTCGTCGATGAAGTCCTTGGCGCCCACGCTCAGCTCATGGCCCTGGTACTTCGCGGAGCGCCCCCCGACACCGTCCTCGCCGCCGCTGCTGGGAACGAAGGAAGCGCGCTCGGGCCAACGGCGTCCGGCCAACTCGAGGCCATCGAGGATCTTGGCGTAGCCCGTGCAGCGGCAGAGGTGGCTGTTCATCCGCGAGGCCAGCTGCTCACGAGGCATCTCCGGGTCTTTGGCGAACAGCGCACGCGCCTTCATCAAGATGCCCGGGATGCAGAAGCCGCACTGCGCGCCCCCGGATTCGACCAGGGAGCGCGCCAGCACGTCGCGTTCGGCGGGGTCGAGCCCCTCCATGGTCACGACCGAGCGGCCCTCCATCTTCTCGGCCTTCTGCAGGCACGACATCAGGGCCAGGCCGTTGATCAGGACCGTGCAGCAGCCGCAGTGTCCCTGGGGTGCGCAGCCGTCCTTGGGCGAGGTCACGCCCAGCCGGTCGCGCAGTACGCGCAGCAAGGACTCTCCCGGTTCAATCGGGACCTGCACCTCGTTGCCATTGAGCTTGAACGTGAGTGTGCCGGTTGCGGTCGTAACCATAGCATGCCTCCCAAGGCGGTCGCTGCCCTTGCAATCTCCCACGCAAGCGCGGTGCCAGCGCTGAAGGCAGGTACCGCGCCGGGGGGCGCTACGATTCAGAAACGGCCCGCTCCCTATCGGTAACCAAAGTGTGCGGCATCAAGCTTCAATCGCCGGACGCCGTCAGCACCTCCGCCAGGGCCTCCAGGTCTGCCGCGATGTCCTGGGGAGGGCCGGCGGCGGCCAGCGCGTTGTCGACATCTTTGAGGCCGCTGCCGGTCACCACGACCAGCGCGCGCTCGTCGGCGGCCACGATCCCCTGCTCGCGTGCCCGGGCGAGGCCGGCGATCCCCGCCACGCCGGCGGGCTCACCGAAGACTCCCGCCAGCCGGGCGCAGCTGCGGAGCGCTTCGTAGATCTGCGCGTCGCTGACGGCCACGAAGCTGCCGCCACAGCTGCGCACGCGCTGGACCGCCTTTCTCCAGTTGCGGGGGTGCCCGACGGCGATGCTGTCGGCGCAGGTCTCGGCCGCGACCGGTTGCAGCGCGCGGTCGGCGGCAAAGGCGTCGACGATCGGCCGGGCGCCCTCGGCCTGCACGCCGAGCAGGCGCGGCACGCGGGGGATGAAGCCGAGGCTGTGCATCTCCTGCAGGCCCTTGGCGACGCCGGCGATGGTGCAGCCATCTCCGACGCTGACGACCACCCAGTCGGGTATGTCCGCGCGCAGCTGCTCCGCGATCTCGAGCCCGGCGGTCTTCTTTCCTTCCACCAACCAGGGGTTGACGGCGCAGTTGCGGTTGTACCAGCCGTAGCGCTCGCAGGCCGCCTGACACAGGTCCCAGGCCTGCTCGTAGGTCCCGTCCACGCGGAAGACCCGGGCCCCGAAGATGCGCAGCTGGGCGATCTTGGGAAGCGGCGCGCGGGCGGGCACGAAGATGATCGCGGGCAGACCCACACCGGCAGCCATGCCGGCCAGGGAGCTGGCGGCGTTGCCTGTCGAGGCGCAGGCGATGGTGGCGGCACCGGTCTGCAGCGCGTGGGCGACGCCCACCGCCGATGCGCGGTCCTTGAATGAGGCTGTGGGGTTGCGGCCCTCGTCTTTGAGCGCCAGACCGGCGATCCCCAAGCGCGCCGCCAAGCGCGGCGCGTCGATGATCGGCGTCCAGCCGACCGGCTGGGGCGGCCGTCGCCCGTCGGGGTGGAGCGGCAACAACTCGCTGTAACGCCAGATGTCCTGCGCTCTTTGCTGCAGAGCTTCGGGGGTCATGCTGCGGGCGGCGCGCCCGAGATCGTAACGTGCGTCGAGGATGCCCTCCAGGCCGCAGTCCGGGCAGGTCGATGCCCCTTCGGGGGCGACTTCACGGCCGCAGACCACACACACCAGATCGCTGAGGAGGCTCTCGCTCATCGGGGACTCTCCTGATTCTCGGGCCGCGGTGGGGAGTCGGCATCTGCGCACAGCTTGGGCCGCCATTGCGGGCTGGCAGGCAACGCCGCCATACGTTTCCACAGCGCGGCGGCCGCCCCACGCGCCTCGGCAGCCAGTGCGGCCGGGTCGATGCCGGTCGGCTTGCGGTTCTGCAGGCGCCAGGCTCCCCCCACCAGCACCGACTGCACGTGCAGGCTGCTGATGCCGAAGACCAGATGCCAGGCCAGGTTGCCGGCATGCAGCGGCGTGGGCGGATCGTAGTCGAGCAGCAGCAGGTCCGCCTCGGCTCCCGCTTCGAACACCCCCAGGCGCACGCCCAGCAGCTGCGAGGCCAGCCGATGCCCGTTGCGCAGGGTGGCGACACACTCCTCGGCGCTCCAGCCTGCGCCCGCGTCGCGCGCTTTGTAGAAGGCGTGCTTGAGCTCTTCGAGCATGTCGGCGCCGATGCCGTCCGTGCCCAGGGCGGTGCGCTCTCCGAAGGCGTCGACGCGCGCGTAGCCGACCTGGTTGTTCATGTTGCTGCGTGGATTGTGGACGATCCAGCTGCCCGATGTCCGCACGCGCTCGAGCTCGGCGGGGCTGAGCTGGGTGGCGTGGGCGAGCACGCTCCGGGGGCCCAGGGCACCAGCCTGCGCCAGGCGTTCCACCAGGCCCTGTCCGTAGCGGGTCTGGCAGTCGCGCCCATCGGCGGCGTCCTCGGCGACGTGGATGTGCAGACCGGTGCCCGCTTCGGCGGCCAACTCCGCGCAGGCCCGCAGGCTGTCCGGTCCCAGTGTGAACGAAGCATGCGCGCCGACCAGGGCCGCGCAGCGCCCATCCTGCTGAGCGAACAACTCGCGGTGGGCTTGCAGGCCCGCATCCCGCTCGGCCTGCCCGCCGCGGTCGGTGACCTCATAGCAGAGCACAGCGCGCAGGCCGACCTGCTCGAGCGCCCGGCGGAGGATTCCCAGACTGCCTTCGATGCATGCGGGCGACGAGTGGTGATCGATCAACGTGGTCGTACCGGCGCGCAGCGCATCGACGGCCCCGACCAGAGCGCTGAGGCGCACCGACTCGGGATCGAGCGCGCGGTCGAGCCGCCACCAGATCTGCTCGAGGATGTCGACGAAGTCCACGGGCGCTGCAGCCGGGCCGGGCATGCCGCGGGCCAGGGCCGAGTAGAGGTGGGTGTGGGCGCAGACCAGGCCCGGCAGGACCGCGCGGCCCGCCAGCTCAACCTGCTCTTCGTCGTCATAGCTGCGCAGAGCTGGACCGACCTCGGCGATGCGCCCGTCGCGCAGCCGCACATCGGCACGCGTCACAGCCAGAGGATCGAGGCCCAGCAGGCGCGCGTTGCGCAGCAGCTTGGGTTCTGGAACCGACATAGAGACTCCGGGGTCAGCCTTGGGCTGGGGCTGCTCGCAAATGCAGGGCCGGACATTGGAGATGCTCGCCGCACTCGCGCGGGCTTTTGGAATATCATTTGCTACCAGCGCTTCACCGGACTTTGACCCACCTCGCGGGAACGCACGCTGGAGGCCGCTCATGCAGCCCATCCTCTCTGTACCTGACACCGAAACGTTACGCGGCCTGTTCGGCCGCAGTCTACTGCAGACCACCGATGCCTCGGTCGCCGAGATCGAAGCCCTGCTCGACCTGGCCGCCTGCTTTGAGGCCCGCGACCGCGCCGGCCTCAAGACCCCGTTGCTGCCGCATGAGCTGGCCTACGCGCTGTTCTTCGACAACTCGACCCGCACCAAATCAGCCTGGGCGGGCGCGGCCACGCGGCTCGGCATGACGCCGGTGATCGTCGACGGCAGCTCGACGCAGGTCGCGCACGGAGAGACTGCGGCCGAGACCGGCGCCATGCTCGGCATGAATGCGCACGCGCTGGGCATCCGCCACGACCTGATCCTCGGTGAAGGGCAGCCCTTCATGCGCGAGATCAGGGACGGCATCGCCTCTTATCTCGAAGCGACCGGCAACCCGCGCAAGGTTCCGGTGGTCAACCTGCAGTGTGATGTCGACCACCCCACGCAGACGCTGGCCGATGCCGCCTGGCTGCGCAAGTTCTTCCCCGGGGGCATCGCGGGCCTGCAGATCGCTGTGAGCTGGGCCTACTCGCCGAGCTACGCCAAGCCCCTGTCGGTGCCGCAGGGCCTGATCATGCTGCTGCCCCGGCTGGGGGCGCGCGTGCGGCTGGCGCATCCGCCCGGCTACCGGCTGACCGAGGCCTGCATGCAGGCGGCGCGCGACGGCGCCGTGGCCGGCGGAGGCGGCTTTGAGCTGATGGACAGCATGGATGCGGCCTTCGCCGGCGCGGACGTCGTCTATCCGAAGAGCTGGGGGCCCCACGAGCTGATGCTGGCAAGGGTCGACGCCAACCGCGCGCACGACGCGCTGCGGATGGCGGCCATCGAGCAGGAATGCCTGGCCTCAAACGCGCGCCACACCGACTGGATCTGCGACGCCCGCCGCATGTCTCTGACGCGCGGCGGCAATGCCCTGTACATGCACTGCCTGCCCGCCGACATCGGCAGTGAGGTGAGCCCACAAGTCATGGAACAACACCGCGTGCACGTCGCGCGCGAGGCCAACCACAAGCTGTACTGCATCATGGCGCTGCTGGCGGCGGCCAAGGTCCCGAACCTGGCCGCACGCCTGGCGGAGTTGCAGGCAGGAACCCCCGAAGGAGGCGCTTGATGCCATCGCTGAACACACGGATCGCTGAGCTGGCGGCGAAGTACCGGCCCCTGGCCGCAGACATCCTGCGCGAGGCCATCCGCATCCCCGCCGACTACGTCGACCGCCCCGTCGAGGAGGGAGGCGACCCCTCCTGCGGCCTCAGCAACCATGAAGGCCCCCGCCTCGAGTACCTGCTGCGGACGCTGGTGGAGATCGGCTCGGTGGAGGATCCCGGAGATGCGGGCTTCGATGCCTTCGGCAACCTGGTCTGGACGCTCGAGGACAAGACCGACGGCATCGCCCGCGAGGACAAGCGGGTGATCTACTGGGACGGGCACAGCGACACCGTCAAAGCGCTGCGCAGCCAGTGGCGCGCCAAGATCGGCGGCGTGGACGCCTACGACGGGCTGGTCGACGCCGACAACGTCGACCACGCGTTCCTGCGCCGCGAGCTCGGCTGGCTGCCGCCCGCCGAAGAGGCCGAGAACCTGCTGTTCGGCCGCGGCTCGGCGGACCAGCTCGGCGGCGTGGTGGCGCAGGTGGTCGCCTCGAAGATCCTGCGTGAGCTGGCCGGCGAGGGAGCTCTGCGGGGGGTGATCATCCGCTCGTACGCGACCGCCGCCGAAGAGGACAACGACGGGGGCGGGCCGATGTACGTCGTGCGCGAGGTCCTGCCTGGAGCCAGCGCCGAGCTGATCCCCGACGTGGTGATCCTGACCGAAGGCACCGGCGACGCGCAGAAAGGCGCGCTGGGCATCTACCGCGGCCAGCGCGGCCGCATGCAGATCGAGGTCGTGGTCACCGGCCGCTCCTGCCACGGGTCGATGCCCTGGGAGGGGCTCAATCCGCTGGAGTTTGGGGCCGCCATCATCTGTGAGGCCGCGGAGGCCTACCGCGAAGGGCGCGGCTTCGCGCAGCACGCCTTCCTGGGCGGCGGGACGCGGACGGCCTCGTGGGCGACGCTGGAGTCGCCCAGTGACTGCGCGGTGCCCGACAAGTTCAGCTTCCGCTTCGACCGGCGCTTGACCGTGGGTGAGACGCCTGACGCGGCGGTCGACCACGTCGCCTCCTTGCCCGCGGTGGCACGGGCGCGCGAGGCGGGCCTGCAGGTGCAGGTGCACGTGCCCGAGTACACCCAGCCGACCTGGCGCGGGTATAGCCCGGGCAACCCGCAGATCTATATGGGCTGGGAGACACCGGAGAACCATCCGGCCATCCAGACCGCGGTGCGCGCCTATGAGGGCGTGATCGCGCCGCATGTTGCTGAGGGCGGCGCGGGCGGGAACCTGCGCAAGCAGGCGCGCGTAGACCGCTGGATCTTCTCGACTGACGGCGTGGGCTTTCCGATC
>JAJDCP010000125.1 GCA_029260765.1 Planctomycetota bacterium | reverse complement strand
CAGGTAGCTCTCGAGATCGATCGTGCGAAGCCCATATCCAGAGCCCTTATCGCCCCACTCGACCACGATGCTGTTGGAGAAGCTGCTTCCCCCGTTCGTGCTCACTTTCACGACCGTACTGTCGAATCCAGCTTCAATATTCAAGTAGCGCTGGAACGTCAGGCTTGCGTCCGTCGTTCCGGTGAAGTCGACCGATGGTGTCCGCAACCGCAGCTGCCGGTTGTTCAGGTAATTCGCGCTCAGCCCGACTCCCATCACGCCGGTTCCGGTATGCGCGGCGGCGGGACCGGTCGTCGGCGTTCCGAACTCAAAGGCCCCATTGATACTGACATCCGACCAGCCGGCCGGGACACCGGCCCCTTCAAAGCCCTCATGCAGCAGCGTCACCTGGGCCTGAAGCAGCGTCGAAGCCGTCGCGAGAAGGAGACAAGCGAGGCGGAGTCTGAGTCGATGTGTCACTGAGGTACCCTTAAATCGTGAGCCAGCGAGAAGAGACCCTCGGGGGTCAACCCTACGTTTCGGAGCCGGACGAGCGAAGACACTGGAAAACGCTACGACAGAAGGATGATGATGACAGAGGCTCGGGCGTCCCCCAAATTGTCGGCAAGAACAATCATGTGTCCAGGCCCTCAACCCAGGTTCGCTTGCCACTTCCATCGGCCCTGGCCGGGCGCGACTCGGCAAGACTCTCGGCATGCCGGAGGAGAGACCGAGTTGCGCGAGCCTGGCAGAACCCCTGTCGTGCAAGCATGACGAAGCGGTGTTCGTCGTGCGCGGGTGGCTGGAGCTGGCGGGACAGTCGCAGACTTGTCATGACCGCCCGGTCCTCGGTCTGGCGAGCCGCGGCAACGAGCATCGATGCCGAGAAGCGGTTGGATGGAAGCAGCGACGGCCAGGCTCACGGTGGTCGTAACCACCCGCAACGGCCCACGGCGTCTGCCTGAACTATTGGAAGCGCTCGCCTCGCACAACGATCCCAGGCGAGAGCGGGAAGTCTCGTCGCGGAAAAAATTCGACGGACGGCACGGCTGAAGTCGTGCGCGCGTTCGACGGAGAGCTGCTTCGCGGCGTGTCCATCCGTCTCGTCGGCGCGTCGCGGCAGAGTGTTGGCTTCGCTCGGCAGCGGGGCGTGGAGGACGCGGAGGGCGACGGGCTAGCCTTCCTCGACGACGACACCCCGCCGGCCGGCGACTGGCTCGAGTGCGCGCTTTCTTTCATGAATCCAACTCCAGCCATACCCAACGCGAGGTTGCCGGGGCCAGTCTCGTCGGGAGCCGCCTAGTCTTCCTCTTCCTCTTCCTCTTCTCGTACATGCGTCGCCGTGATGGTCGACTTCAGGTCTCCGATCGCGAACCGCAGCTCGATCTGCAGGATGCCGTAGACGGGAACCTCGGGGCTGAACCAGACGCTAGCGTCTCCGTGCAGGAACAGCGACTCGAGGAAGACACCCAGCTCGAGCTTTTTGCAGGGAACCTCCCGGTCCCCCACGCGCAACGTGTCCTCCCCAACACTGTACTCCTCCGCGATCTCCAGCCCCAGCTCCTCGATCCCTGCGATCGAGCTCGCATCGAAATGGAGCCAACGATCGGTCGGAGTGGGGGCAAGAACCCGACTTTGTTGCTCGGCAATCTCTGCCCCCAGCAGTACGGTGACCAGCGTGTCCTCCAAGGCCTGGACCTTCAGGCTCAGGCTCCCCGACATGCCGCCGCCGAACAGATCGCCGACGTCGAGCACCGCGTATTGCGCCACTTCACCGAGCTCGACATCGGACCAGGGGTTGGCGCCGAGCTGCTCGAAAATTTCCTCGACGAACGGGAGCTTCAGGGCGGTTTCTGCCGGCTCCTGGGCCGACAGAGCCAGTGGGCACAGACACACGGCGAGCACGGTGCACAGCTTGGACATGACAGGACTCCTGTTCGGCATCGTGCCGGTCTTCACGACGGGATCGCTGGTTCTTGGATCTTCCCACCAGCAGGGTAGCTCAACGCGCAGGACTGCATCGGCGATGAGACACCTCAAGGGCGCATGAGGGGTCGGCTCAGCCGCTTCGCCCTACCCGCCGGGACTCGGCTCCGACGCCACAGATCCAAGCCGATGGGCACGACGGGTGTGTCCGAACGGACCGCCGATGGGACAAATGGACATCGCGTCGTGCGGTGACCTGAGCCCGTTCGGGGCAGGATACGCGATGGTCATGCGGTCTCCTCGGGGCCGGCGCGCCGCGACGCTGGTGCGCATCAGCCGCCACGGCCTGCGGCACGTCACGCGCAGACGCTCCCGCTTGGATTCGACACAAGTCACTCCGCGCGGACCTGGATTTGCCATAGGTCGGATCAAGGAACAGGAGCAGCTTTCAGGAGTTCTTGTGCCACCTCTAGAGTCCCTATAGTTGCCAAGGTGTCCGCTCTTGGAAGCCTTTGTTTCGGGGGTCTTACCATGTCCATATCTCAAGCTCGTCCTCGTCCGCAGCTGACCACACTGGGCCTGCTGGCCATCCTCGGCCTTGCCAGCTCACTCGTGGCCCAGGATGCAGGTCAGGAGATCGTTGATGCCAACCAGAACCTGCGCCAGAGAGTGACCGCGACGATGGCAAAGGCGTCCCGAGCCGCTGGCGTTGCGATTCTACCGGACAATCTGGTCATCGGCTCCAGGAACGACGTGCTCGTCGTCAGTGCCCCTATCGACGGCGTCAGCAAACTCGCCGATGGTGAGCTGGAACGTGGCGCGAAGCTGATGTTCGTTTTCATTTCCCCCCCCGAGGGTATAGAGCTCGCGCGGGGTTTCTACACGGTCAAGCTGATACGGCATCGGACGCAACGCGGGGCCTGGCTGGCACAGCTTCTGGACGCCAAGGGGGCGGTGGTCCGCGAGCTTGGCGCGACCGTCACGACGGATGACAACCCGCTTCCAGAAGGGAGGATCGTTGTCACCATCGACATCAGCAAGAGCCACTTCAAGCTAGACATCCACTTCAGGAGAAGCTCGGTCGAGATCACGTTCGAAGACTGAGAGCCAGGGGGTGCCTTGGGAAAGAAGATCGGGGCACGACTCTGGCTCCGTGGGGCTCTGCCCAGAGCTCGACCTGGCAGGAGCGCACTGTGTCGCCGACCCCGGAGCGGTCTGAGCGGACGGAGAATAGGACCGGGTGCATCCACCGGGAAATGGAAAGCTGCGCTCAGCGGTCGAAGCGGCTCCCTGTGCGGCCGGCGAAGCCCAAGATCCAATCCCCTCGTCGCTGCAACCGCAGGAACGGGCGGGGCGTGTAGAGATCCGGCCCGATGGCGACGGCCGGCTCGCACATGTATCGAGATCGCAGACTTGCCATGACCAGCCGCTCCCAGGTCCGGCGGACGCGCCTGGACGATCTCGACGCGATTCTATGTTGGCGATTGCCAAGTGCGCGACGGTGCCGTACCTTCACCTGGATCGTCCATCTCAGGTGGTGGTTCGGAGTGTGGCAACACGAGCTGCCGACAGAGCTGCTGCGGGCTTGCAGAGCATCCGCGCTTCCTGGCAAACGGCCAGCGGTCCCGATCGACCCTCTCGCTCGCGATCTGGCAGATCGCTGAGTCGTTAGGATCCCCGAGTGCCGTCTTGAGGCCCTACCGCCGACCGCCAGGTCAGGCTCCGGCGAGCGGCGACAACGAGCATCGATGCCGAGAGGCGGTTGGATGAAAGCAGGGATTGCCAGGCTCTCAGTGGTCATACCCACCCGCAACGGCGCACGGCGCCTGCCTGAGCTGCTCGATGCGCTCGCCTCGCAGAATGATCCCGGGCGAGAGTGGGAAGTTCTCGTCGTGGACAACAATTCGACCGACGGCACGGCTGAAGTCGTGCGCGCGTTCGACGGCGAGCTGCTTCGCGGCGTGTCCATCCGTCTCGTCGGCGAGTCACGGCAGGGCGTCGGTTTCGCTCGGCAGCGGGGCGTGGACGAAGCGGAGGGCGACTGGATAGCCTTCCTCGACGACGACACCCGTCCGGCCTGTGACTGGCTCGAGCGGGCGCTTTCGTTCATTCGGGGCAAACCCGGGATCGCTGCTGTAAGCGGCCGGATCCATCCGCGCTTCGAGTCCCTGCCACCGCCCGATTTCGAGCGGCTGGCCAGTTTTTTCTCGCTGTTCGACCACGGCAGCGAACCGCGTCGCTTCGACGCGGGGCACATGGATCTGCCGCCAGGGGCAGGGCTGTTGGTGAGCAAGGCCGACTGGCTGAGTTGCGTGCCTCCGGTGTTGCGCCTCGCGACTGGTCCCGGAGATGATCACGAAGCCCTACGCCACCTTCACGCAGGCGGCCGGGAGATCTGGTATTGCCCGGACATGCGCCTGGAGCATGTGATCCCTACGAAGAGGCTGGAAGCGGACTATCTGCGCTCGATGGTCTGCGAATTCGCACAAGTGGTCTGCTGGCTGCGCATGGTCGGTCGGCCGCGCTGGATGTGGCCGCTGCTGATCGCCGAAGTGGTCGTCGGCAGCGGGCTGCGCTGCGCCCGCTTGCTGCTCTCGGTGCGAACGCACAGAGACGGTATTATCAGGGCCTGCGAGCGCCTGTTCTGGCGGCGCGCCGCCCTCAGTCCGTTGAGCCTGCTGCGCCCGCTTGCAAAAACTCCGCTGCCGGCGAGGCTCTCCCTATGAGCACGGGCACGCGACGGCTGCTGGCCATCGGGCTGGACGCCGCAGACCCCGAGGTGCTGGAGCGCTGGATGGGCGACGGAAAGTTGCCCGGTCTGGCGGGCCTGAGGGAGCAAGGCGCTTGGGGTCGGATCGCGGGCCCGGCGCATCACCGCGCGGAGACGCCTTGGAGCGAGTTTCTTTCGGGGGTCAGCCCGGAGACTTCGGGATTCTGGGGCGATATCAGCATGGCCGACGGCAGCAGCCAGCCGAAGGAGATCGGCGCCGATGACTTCGTCGATTTTCCACCGTTCTACGCACTGGGGCCAGGTTGCCGGGTCGCTGTGCTGGACGTCCCAAAGACCCGCATCGTCAACGAGGTGGACGGTATTCAGCTGGTCGCCTGGGGGGCGCACTCACCAGGGGCCGCGCAGGGGTCGCGGCCCGAGGGCTTGCTGCGCGAGCTCGAACAGCGGCATGGCACGCACCCCGCCTTGCTTCGGGACGACGGGGAATGGTGGGACGCTCGGTACATGCGCACGCTGCATCGCAACCTGCTGACCGGGATCCGGCGCCGCACGGCCGTCGTCGAGGATATCCTGGCCAGAGAGGCCTGGGACCTGGTGCTGACTGCTTTCGGCGAGACCCACTCCGCGGGCCACGATTTCTGGCACCTCAGCCAGGCCGACCATCCTCTGGCCGGGATGGACATTCCCGTGCGCTTTGCCTCGGATCCCATGCTGGAGGTCTACCAGGCCGTCGACCAGGCCGTCGCCGAGCTGGCCGGTTCCTTGCCGGACGATACGGCGGTCTGCGTTTTTTCCCTGCATGGCAGCGGACCCAATTCGACGGACATGCCGTCGCTGGCGGTGCTGCCGGAGTTGCTCTTCCGCCATGCCTTTCCCGGGAAGTCGTTTTTCCAGAACAGGCAGGTGTCCGGCGAACCGCCTCCGCCGGTAACCCGGGGCCTGCAACGCAGCTGGACGGAGGTGATCTGGCGGATGCGTCAGGATCCGCTCCGCTGGAGGGGTTGGCTCAGGTCCTGGCTGCCGATCCGGTGGAACGATGGCTTCGACAGGCTGTTCGGCTCCGGGCTGCCACCCGGCCCGGCATCACCCAACCGGCTGCGAGCAGAGGGCGACCCGTTCTTCTGGCAACCGTGCAGTTGGTACCAGCCGTTCTGGCCAGAGATGAAGGCGTTTGCCCTGCCTTCCTATTCGGAGGGCATGGTGCGCATCAACGTAGCCGGACGGGACCCGCAGGGGATCGTTGCAGCCGCGGACTACGAACGATGCTGCGCGCAGATCAGCGCGTTGATGATGGAACTGCGCTGCGGCCGCAGCGGTCTGCCAGCGGTAGAAGCGGTGTTCCCATGCCGTCGATCCGCCCGGGACGGCGAAAAGGCGCCGAGCGCCGATCTCATCGTGCGCTGGTGCGACCGGGCCACCGACGTGTGGGATCATCCCCACCTGGGCCGGATCGGCCCGCTGCCCTTCCGGCGCACGGGCAGTCACCGTTCGCAGGGCTTTCTGTGCTTGCGCATGCCCGGGATCGAGGCCGGCTCGAAGCTGGCCGAAGGCCGGCTTGTCGACCTCGCCCCCACGCTGTTGGACATCCTGGGCAAGGCGCCCGCAGCCCGCTTCGAGGGCGTCTCGCTCCTGCCGGTCAGCGCTTCATGATTGTCGTCGAGCTGCGGCACGGGCTGGGCAACCAGTTTTTCCAGTACGCTTTCGGGGTCTGGCTGGCCGGCAGGCTGGCCCAGGAGCTACGGCTGGATATCTCCTGGTACGCCCAGGGAAAGCGCCGTTTGGGACTGCTGGACTACGCCGTCCGGGCCCGGCCGCTCGCACCGTGGACCGGCTGGATGCTGCGCCAGCATTGCGCATTGCCCTTGCCCGGAGGCGTGTTGGTAGACGAGGCGCACTGGGAGGACTTCGACACGATCAGCGGTGGTGGAAACCTGTTCCTGCGCGGCTTCTGGCAGAACTGCCGCTGGCCCCAGGAAGTACGAGCAGAACTGCTGGTCGAGCTCCGGCCGACGAAGCCGCTTTCGGCTTGGGCCAGGGCATCGCTGGAGCGCCTCGACGGGGCGCCTTTCATAGGCTTGCACATCCGGCGCGGCGATTACCTGGCAGCGCGTCACCGGGCCCGATATCCGCTGCTGGGCAACGCATACTACCGCGAAGCGCTGGAGGCCCTTCCCAGCGAGGTCCGCGGCTGGCCGCTGCTGGTCTTCAGCGACGACCCAGGCTGGGTTGGCGGGCATTTCGATCCCGGCCGGGACTTCGAGGTGGTGAGCGAAAACGGGGGGTTGTCGGACATCGACGAGTTCGAGATTCTGCGCCGCGCGGGCGCCTTCGTCACCGCCGCGTCCACTTTCAGCTGGTGGGCGGCCTGGCTGTCCGGCTGCGCGGCCTCGCGGGTGGTGGTGCCGGACGAATGGAACCGGGAGAGTCCCGGCTTGACGGACAGCTTGCTGCCCGCGGGCTGGCGCCGGGTGCCGGTGAGGGATGAAGGTGCGTGAATTCGGCGCTTTCCTGCTCGTAGGCCCCGGCGCAACAGAGCTGCGCCGCGTGCGGGACCTGATGGACAGCCTGCGCCGCTGCGAACCGACGCGCGGGCAGGTGCTGCTGGTCGCCGACCGCCAGCCCGGCCTGCACGACCTGGCCCGAAGTCGCGGCCAGTGGTCGCCCGTGGACGTCATCGACCACCCCGTCAAGAACGCGGGGCGGGGAACAGGGATGGTCAATGCGGGTGTGCTGCAGGCCCTGCGCTGGATTGCCCGCAACCATCGCACTGAGGCTTTCTGGCTCAAACTGGACACGGATTCGCTGGTGATCGGGCCGTTCGCCAGGCGTCTGCGGCAGTTTTTCAGCGACCATCCCGAGGCCGGCATGGTCGGCAGCTATTCGCGCTGGCCGGACGGCAGCCCGCGGCCTTACCAGGCCTGGCACGCCGGGGTTCTGCGTACCATGAGCCGGCGTATCGGGCTGTGGCCGTCCTGGCTGGATTGGCGCGACCGCCTGTGGCTCAGCGCGGGGCGCAACCACCGCAAGCGCGTGGCCGTGCTGCGCGCCGCGCGCGCGGCGGGGTACCGCGACGGCGATCATTGCCAGGGCGGCGGGTACGCCCTGTCGTCGGAGGCCGTCCAAGCTATCGCCGCGCGAGGCTGGCTGGATGATCCGCGTCTGTACCGCCGCACCGCCCTGGGCGAGGACGTCATGGTCGCCATGATGGTTGCCGGCAGCGGCGGCCGGCTGCTGGACTTCAACAAGCCCGGCGAGGTGTTTGCCGTCCAGTGGCGCGGGCTACCCGGCAGCCCGGAGGCCCTGGTCGAGGCCGGCTACGCCGTGACACACAGCCTGAAGTCCTGGCAAGGGTCCGACGAATGGGCCTTGCGGGAACGGTTTCTGCGCCTCCGCGAAGGACCCTCGCCATGATCCCGGGGTGGCTGCAGTTCAGGAACTGGCACCTGTGGCGGAGCGGGGTTTCCGTCGGCGTGTTGTCGACGCGCCCTCCGGTGCTGCATCTCAAGTACTGGCGCGACTTCAACCTCGTGATCCGCGCACTCAAGCCGGTGCTCGAACACCTTCGTGACGAGCCCGCTTGGCTGCTGTTCTCCTTTGGCTGGTGCATGGAGTACCCGGACCGGATTGCGCTCGTCAAACAGCGAGAACAGGAACACCGGCGTGCCTTCCCGCGGCACCGCTGGGTCTTCCTGGCTGCCACCGAGCGCGAACTGCAGATGCTCCAGGCGGGCGGGCTGGACGCCTTGCTGTGCAATCAGAACTGCTTCGTGGATGAAGGCATCTACACCATCGATTCCCGGGTTCGCAAGGACTTCGAAGCCGTGTACGACGCCCGCCTTTCAGCCTTCAAGCGGCATGAGCTGGCCAGTACGCTAGCCTCTCTCGCACTGATCAGCTACGTACACAGACCCGGGCTCTCGGCCGAAGACCGCCGCTACCTCGAAACGGTTCGCCAGGTGCTGCCGCGCGCCCACTGGTTCAACAGCCCGTTCAGCCCTTTCTACAGGCGCCTCTCTGCAAAGGCCGTAGCGAACCGACTCAACCGTTGCCGGGTGGGTCTGTGCCTGTCCGCGGAAGAGGGCGGCATGTATGCGAGCATCCAGTACCTCCTGTGCGGCCTGCCCGTGGTCTCGACGCCCAGCCGGGGAGGCCGCGACGAGTTTTTCGATGCACTGAACTCACGCATCGCCGAGGAGGACCCCGGTTCGGTCGAAGCCCTCGTCAGGGACCTGCTGGAAAACCCGCCGGATGCCCATGAAATCCGCGCCCGGACGATCCGGCGCATCGAGCAGCACCGCAACCGGCTGATCGAGCGCATCGGCGCGATCCGGCGGAGCTTCGGCAATCCGGAACCGTACGAAGCCGAATGGCGGCATCGGTTCATCGACAAGATGATCCGCTATGTCTCCTGCCGCAGCCTCATCCGGACGCTGGAGGAAGGTCGGTGACGGGCGCTCCCTCGCTGGGTCTGGTGAGCTGTGTGAAGAACGAGGAGCGCTTTCTCGCAGCCTTCCTCGAATACCATCGTCGGCTGGGCGTTTCACGGGCCTACGTGTTCCTGGATCGCTGCACGGACGCCAGCGCCGAGATCGCGGCAGCCTTTCCCTGGGTCCGGGTCATTCCTGTCCAGGAGCACTGCGACGAGACGTTCCGCTACGTCGCCGGATTGCACCGTTTCTGTAGCGCCCTCGCGCTGGACAGGGCGCGCGAAGAAGGCCTGGACTGGCTGATGCTGCTCGATCCGGACGAGTTTGCCTACGGCAGATTCCTGCCGCCATGGCCCGGAGGGACCGGCCGACACCGGGCCAGTGCTGAGGAAGGCGATCTTCGCAAACTCTGCGCGGGCGTCGCCTCTGATGTCGACATGATCGTGCTGCGCACCAAGGAGCTGGTACCCTGTCGCCTGGGCGAGTCGCTACCGTTCTGGGAGCAGGCCTTCTTCCAGTCACGCTTTCCCTTGCGGCACCGGGTCTACGATCCGATGCGCCCGAGCGTGCGGCGCACGGTCCGCTGGCTGGGCAACAACGTCGGCAAGAGCATCGTGCGCGTGGGCGCAGACGTGCGGGCGCGCGGCTCCCATTTCTGGCATGTCGAACGCGACGGCCGCCTGCAGGAACCAAAAACGGTCAGGCTGGGCGCCTTCTGCCATTTTCACGTGACCGGCGTCCGCCACTGGCTGGAGAAATTCACCAAGCTGGCGCACGAACCGGATGTCTGGGCCGGCGGAGACCGGGTTCCTTTCACCAAGCGGGTCTGGAAAGCGGCGGCAGCCCACCTCGATGAGCGGGCCGCTTGGGAATACCTGGAGCGCAGTGTCTTCCGTAGCGAGCGTGAATTGTGCTTGCGGGCGTTGATGGGTCAGCTGAGCCGTGAGACCACCGTCAAGGACATCCTGTCCGAAGCGCCGTCCTTCTGGGGACCCTGAAACGCGTGCGCAACGACGGTGCTTCTCGTTCTCGGGGAGGCGGCGCTTCCCAGAGGCATCCGAGGGATCACCGCGAGCTCACCCAGCAGGCCCTGCCGGTTAAGGGTAAGCGGCGGTCAGTTTTGCTGGGCCTGGAGCTTTTCGTATCGGAATCCGGCGCGCGTCGCGCTGACCAGAGCGAGCAGGATCGCGACGGTCAGCAACGTTCCGATAGAGAGCAGGGCGACGGGATTGAGCACGACGCGCGCGAGAGAGGCCAGAGAGTAGAGGATGCACCCGACCAGCGCCGGGATGTGGCCGCGCTTCGGCGAACGGCGTGCCGATGCGTAGAGCGCCCAGAACACCGCGGCCAGAGCCGCCTCGGTCCAGGCGAGGATCTCGATGAGCTGGAATAGATCGATCGACATTCCGGAGGGTCGCCTCGACGGGACGAGGTACCAGGCGAGGATCGCGGACACCGAGGTCAAGATCGCCGTGAGGAGGAGCGGCCCGCTCGCCCCTTTGACGCCCCTCTCCGCATGCCTCATGGCGACGCTGCCGCGCTTGCGGACCTTCGGTGCTCGCCTGCGCTGCGGACGCTTTGCTGGATCCTGCGGGTTCTTCGTCATCGACCTCTCTCCAGATGAGATTCTGCAACAATATACCAGCTCAGACTCACGCTGACAAAAGGGGGCGCTGGTGGCGCGGCAGCTCCCGGCCTCGTTGGAAAAGCTACCACCCCGGAAGACGCGGCTGGCTTCGCCTGGAGCGGCGCGCTCTGGTCCCGGCGCCCGCCGAGAATGAGTCGCGCGCCTGGCCTACCAAACTGAAACTCTCCTGCCCGTATTCCCAAGTACAGGCTCATGTCGCGCAAGGGCTCGACACCTGTTGAACACACTGCCTGGGGAGAGTCATGACACCTGACATAAACAGAGCGTTCAAGCAATTTTACGCCTTTGTCATCGCTACGGTCCTTATCGTGGGCTGCCACGATGGCTATGCACAAGAGGCCACACAGACACCGGGAGGAGCAACGCCCAGTGCAAGCCCCCGTTGCGTCACGCAAGGCAACGGGACGACCTGGTGCGACAACGAGATGCTACGGGTCAGGAACTCTGCTGCCGGGATCACGTGGTTCGACGTCTACCACCCGCTAGAGAAGATCTGGTACGTCAACAAGAACAACCTCAACCTCCATGTCTCGGTCCCCGGCCAGGGCTGGCAGAACTCGGAGCTCAACAGGGTCCAGGCGACCGTCTCCGTGATCTCGGCGACGCCCACGGAGTTGAAGGCGAATCACGAATTCGCCTTTCCCCATGGAGCCGTGATCGATCTCGAGCTGACTTTGATTGCCGGTGAGCCCAAGGTCACCTTCGTCGCCCGTCTCGATCCTCGTTCGCAGCCCGTGGACGGCTTCTTCTGGCAGGTGTCCTTCGGCCAGGCAGAGGCGGTCGACAAGCTCTCCTTCGACGGACACGACGTGCAGGTCGGGGACTTGCCGCGGCCCTTCCCCGGCGGGAGCCTGGCCGTCCAGCACGTGCAATGGTACGGGCAGCTCGACAGCCAGGATTTCCTCTTCAGCGGCGAAGCCACCGCCGAGGCTGATCCGAACAACCCTGCCTGGATGACCCGGGTATTGGGCCTCAAGCAACACATCAGCTGGGACGTACCGATGCGGACGGGCGACAAGTTCGCCTTCGAGGCGCGCGACGTCCCATGGCAGGCCAGCTGGGGAATTCCGGAGAGCACGCCCTGGATCGAGGGCCTGTGGTTCGTGCGTAACGGGAGCTTCCTGGAGGGCGATCAGCTGAGCTTCGGCATCGACGACTATTCGGAGCTCGAGTGAGCCAGCGACCTGGATCTGGGAGAGGCGTTAGCCGGACCGGCATGCGCTGCCGGACGCCCCGGCGCAGGCGCACCTGAAGCACCGCGCCGTTGTGGGGAGACGCGCGCGCGCATCTGCTATCCTACAACGCCGAGGCGCAGGAGGGTGGTGGTGGATAGCGAAGCCAGCGACGAAGCGACGGTGATCGAGCGCTGGCGCGCGACCCTGGGGCCGCACGCAGATCCTGCCATGCTGCCGAGCGACACGACCTACAAGCCGCCCTGGACGACGACCTCGTGCGGGCCACCTGCGCGCACCGGCTTCGCGCTGCTCGAGCCGTTGCACCGAGGCCCGGATGGGGTCGTGTGGCGGGCCGAGCAGCGCTCCCTGGCACGCCAGGTGCGCGTCAGGTTGCCTGCAACGGAGGCGCATTGCACAGCGGAGCAGGTGCTGGCCCGGCTGGAGCACCCGAACATTCTGCCCCTCTATGTGCGCGGCGAGACAACGGCAGGCGCCCCGTTTTTCGTCCAGCCTGAGCCTCTGGCCCAGCCCTGGGAGCGGCTCCTGGTCGAGCAGCCCGACGACCAGCTGGCACACCTGTCACGCCTGATGCGGGTGTGCCAGGGCTTGAGCTACGCCCACGAGCAGGGCATCTTCCACCGCGCGCTCCAGCCAGCCAGGATCTCGATCGGAGACTTCGGCGAGGTCCTGGTCGGGGGCTGGGAACAGGCCCTCTGCCCGAAGCCGCATGGCGCAGCGGAGAACGCGTGCGGCTCCGAGGAGTCCAGACCCAGCGCACCGCCCGCGGCTTCGAGCAGTTCCTCCGCAGATGCTGCGCGCCAGCTCGACCTGCGGGCGCTCGGCGAGCTCCTGCGCCGCATCCTGAACGCGGGCTCAAGCGAGCTGGTGATCGATGCGCAGCGCGATCCTGTCGAGCTGTGGAGCCTCTGTGCGGAGGTCCTGGCGGGAGACTTCACACACTGCTCGAGCGCCGCGGCTTTTCGCGACCGCATTGAGGCCTACCTGCGGCATCGGGAGAGCGTACAGATCAGTGACGCTGCGCAGCGTGAGCTCGAGCTCTCTGGGCGTGACTCTAACGCCGCCACCCTGCTGGAGCGCGCGCGACGGTACCAGGGCTTCGCGGAGTCGCTGGCTGGTTTCGAGCAGGCGCGCAAGCTGTGGCCCGACAATCCCCACGCGATCGCCGGTGAGCGATCGGCGCTGGAAGCCTACACCAAGCTCGCAGTGCGCAGCGGAGACCTCGGTCTGGCGCAGTCGCTCGCCGCAGAGTCCGCGGACGCGGCGCTCGCGGCAGAGGTCGCTGCCGCCACCGAGGAGCACCGGCGGCGTCGCTCGCAGCGCAGGACCTGGCGTCGCTGGCTGGTGGCGCTCTCGAGCATCGGGCTGTGCGGGTTGCTGCTGGCGGTGCTGCAGATCGGTGCAAAGAACGGCGAGCTCGAGGCCATCAATCGCGGCATCCGCGGACGCAACGACAGCCTGACCGTGCAGAATACACAGATCGCGCAGCACCAGCAGACCATCGCCGCGCACCTCAGCACGATCACCGGCCTCTCCGACCGCCTCCGTGCACAAACCGCTGAGGTCGAGCGGGCCTCCGATCGGGCGCTGGAGCGTGGTGAGCTGGCCGCGGGCTGCCTGGAGACCCTCAGCGAACAGGTTCTCAACGACCTGGTGCGGCGGGGGGATTCCCCGTCCAACCGGGAGGCGCGCGCGATCCTGCGCTTTGCCCAGCAGGCCTGGGAAACACTGCACGTCGCGGCCCTGCCCGAGGCGCGCCTCACGCGCGCCAGTGCACGCGCGCTGGTCCAGGGAGCGCGTCTGCGCAGCGCGCTGGACGGAGATCACGCGGCTGCCGAGCAGTCTTGCCGCCAGGCCGTCGTGCGCCTGCGCGGGTTGTGGGAAGCTCAGCCCAGCCCTGGCTTGCAGGACCAGATCTTCGACGCCTACCTGGCCCTGTTCGAGATCCTGTCCCGCAGCGGAGACTACCGGGCCTTCGTACAGGCACGCGGCGACTTGCTCGCGGCGGGCTTCCGCCTCGAGGACGAGCAGGCAGAGGTGCGCGCGTTGCTGCCCCGGCTCCTGGCGCTGGCCGGGCTGCGGTCGCTGGCACAGGGCGATCGGGAGGCCGCCCGGCAGCAGGTCGGACAGCTGCAGGCGGAGCTGCTGGCCGTGCAGCCAGCGCCGAGCGTCGCAGGCGTGATCGAGTACGGATCCAGCCTCGCCGCTCTGGCGCTGGTCTGCTGGCAGCTGGGCCTGCGTGCAGAGGGCCTGGCGCTGCTTGAAGAGCAGAACCGGCTGCTGGCTACGCGCTCCGAACCCGAGGCGAGCATAGCCGCGATCGCGGGCCGCTTGCAGCTCGAGATGCTCCACCGCGGGGCGGGCGCGAGCGAGCTCGCGGACCAGACCCGGACGGCGGCCGAGAGCGCATGGGCCAGGCTGCTCGCCGAGCCTCCCGCCGATCCCTACCCGCTGTACGCTTTGGCCAGCACCCTACTCTCGTGGGGGGACCCGCTGGCGTATGAGGTCCTGGAGGCGGCCCTGGAACAGGACCGGGAGGCGGCGTCGGCCGACCCTCTGGGCGCAGCGGCAGAACGCAGCCTGGAGGGCCTGCTCGAGTTGCTCCAGGTCGAAGAGCCGGCCTGGCAAAGCGAGCAGCGACTCGCGGCGCTCACGGCCGCGATGCTCGCCGCAGAGCCGCAGTCCCGCGCCGCTCTCGAGCAGCAGCTCCGGCTGGTGCGCCGGGCCGGGGATGGGGCACGCAGTCCCGACGCCTGGACGACGTGCCGCCAGCAAGCCCTCGTGCTAGCACGACGCCTGTTGGCTCTGGATACAACCCACGTCGCGGCGCGCAGCGCCTTGTGCCAGTGCCTGCTCGAGGCCGCCACGGGCAGTGATCCGGCGATCAGGGCCGGTCTGCTGCGCGAGTGCAGGCTGCTGGCCGAGCAGCTCGTCCTGGACACGGGCGCGCTCTCGGCATCGCAATCGCTCTCGGAGTGCTACGGGCTCGAGGGGCAGCTCGCCCAGCTGCAGGGCGAGCCTGCTCGGGCGGCACAGGCCTTTGCATCGGCGCTCACGCCACTGGCCGAGGCGGCGGAGCGCTTGCCGCCTGCGGACCCAAGCGAACGGGCCAGCGGCGCGCACTTCCTCACGCTACTGAGCCAGGTCGACGTGCTCGGTTTCTGGCAGGCCGGGGGCCTCGCGCAGCTGCAACAGCGCTCCAGGATCCGCGCCGCCAGGGTGTACTGGCTGGCGGAGCGGTGGTCGCGCGCGCTCGCGGCGTGCGGCCAGAACGGCCCTGCCCAGGTTTTTGCGCGCGTCAGCCCGCTGCTCGAACGGCTGCGCCAGGCCTACCCGCGGGACGCTGCTGTGTTGATCTCCGCCGGTCGCCTGGCGTTGCTGGCGGGCCGGCCGGAAGACGCGATCGGGGCGCTGGAGCGGGGCCAGGCCCTGCTGCTGAGACGGGCCAAGGAAGGGGACTTCGCCGACGTCGAGCTGCAGGGCCAGCTCCACGACCTGAGCTACTGGCTGGGAATCGCCTTCGAAGAGGACGGCCAGCCAGCCGCGGCAGCCCGTCAGCTACAGCTCGAGCTCCGGCAGCTCAAGTCCGAGCTGCAGGCCCGGCCCGACCGCTCGGATACGCTTCCCCATCTGTTCCGGGCGCAGGTGGTACTGGCCCGCTTGGAGCTCGCAGCGGGCAGGCTGGAATCGGCCTGCCGGCTGGCGGGCCAAGCGGCCGCATGCCTACGGCAGCTCGCCAGATCGCAGGAGGTCGCGCAGCAGTGCTTCGCGCTCCTGCGTCTGCTCGAGCCGCTGAGCCGTACCGAGACGGCGTTCGTGGACGGCCTGGACGAGGAGCTGTGTGCGCTACTCACCGATGCCGGCGGCGCGCTCCGAGGCGTGAGCGAGCTGGCCAAGCTCGAGCATCTCGGGCGGGTTGGCGAGGTCTTCGCCAACTTCGGGCTGCTCGAGTGGGCGCAATCGTGCCTGCAAGGATGCCTGCAGATCGCCGGCGCGCAGATCGAGATCAACCCCAACAGCGACTGGATAGGGACGCAACATGAGTCCGCGGCCCGCTTGCTGTACATGATGGCTCGCTCCGGCTCCCTTCCTGAGACCGACCTCGACTCATTGGTCAGCGGAGCGGTGCGTTTCACACAGGCTTGGCTGCGCCGCCAGCCCACGAGCGAGCTGGCGGGTGACCACTCGGCCCAGTGGCTGTACTTGCGCGCGCTGCTGCGCCGTGAGCAGGCGGCCCTGGCCGAGGCCCTCGCCGACCTCGATGCGGCTGTCATCCTGAGCCCCCAGCCAGAGTTGCTGCTGCAGCGCGGCCTGTGTCGCGCCCTGCTCGGCCAACGGCAGGCGGCGCTCGCAGACCTGCATCGGGCCTGGGCGGAGAGCTCGCACCCCATGGCGGCGATCTGGCTGGTCGCGCTGGGAGGTGCGCCCGAGTTGCTCGTGGCGCTGCCTGCCGAGCTGCCCTGGGCGGGCTGGCCGGCGCGTTTTCTGCGCGGCGAGATCAGCGCAGCAGAGTTGCTCGCCGCGGTCGAGGGCGACGCTGCAATGCGAGCGGCGCGGCTGTGCGAGGCTCACTGCCTGGTCGGGCTGCGCTGCGAGGAGCAGGCCGATCTGCCGGCGGCAGCGGAGCACTACCGGGCTGCCCTGGCCACTCAGGCAGGCGACGGGGACGTTGCCTGGTGCTGGGCGCGTGACCGACTGCGTCAGCTCGAGGAGAGCGCGGATGAGTGAGCCGGCAGAGCGCATCCTGCCCTCGCCGCGTGCGGCGATCTTCGAGCCGCTCGAGGAGATCGGTCGCGGCGGCATGGGGGTCGTCTACCGGGCCAGGCAGCGCAACCTGGGGCGCGACGTCGCGCTGAAGGTGCTGCAGGGCGACGGCGCCAACGCGCGCGCCGCTTTCGTGTCCGAGGCGCTGACCATCGGTGGCCTGAGCCACCCCAACATCCTGCCGGTCTACGAGCTGTGCGACGCGTCCCGCCTGGCGATGAAGCTGGTCCGGGGGCGTGACTGGGAGCATCGGCTGCGGGCCGAGCCCGCGGCGGGCATCGAGCACCTCGAGATCCTGCTCGAGGTCTGCAACGCCTGCCGCTTCGCGCACAGCCGCGGCATCGTCCACCTCGACCTCAAGCCCGCCAATGTCCTGCTCGGCATGTTCGGCGAGGTGCTGCTGCTCGACTGGGGTCTGGCCGCGGCGCTCGGCCCGAGCGATGTGCCGATCCGTCAGGTCGACACCATCGTGGACCCCTGTGGGACGCCCTGCTACATGGCCCCTGAGCTCGCCCTGGCGGACAGCAGCGCGATCGGGACAGCCACGGACGTGTACCTGCTCGGGGGCATCCTGTTCCGGATCCTGAGCGGGAGACCGCCCCACGCCGGCGCGACCTTCCATCAGGTCCTGTTGACAGCGGTGCGGGGCGAGGTCCCCGTCCTGGGCGATGAACACCCGCAGGAACTGCGCCAGCTGTGCCGCGACGCTCTGGCAGCGCTCCCCGCCGAGCGGCCGACTCTCGAGCGCTTCCAGACGCGCCTGCGCGAAGCCCTGGCCCACCGCCAGAGCCGTTCCCTGTGCGCTGCCGCCAGGAAGACCCTGGCTCGGGGAGTGGCGCTGCGTCGGCAGGCGGACGCGACGCTCTCCATGGAGGTCGCGGCGCGCTCCTGCTACCGCGAGCTGACCCGCGCGGTCGCGGGCTTCCGTCAGGCTGGGCAGCTCTGGCCCGGCAACCCGGAGAGCGTTGCCGGCGAGACGCGGGCCCGCAGCGTGCTGGCGGAGGTCGCCGTGCAGAACGGGGACCTGCAGTTGGTCGAGGCGCAGCTCGAGCAGCTCAATCGCCTGGATGCGAGCAGCCTGGAGTTACGCAGGAGGCTGCAGAACGCACGCCAGCGCCGACGCCGCGAGAAGGAGGCCCGTTCACGCTTGCGTCTCGCACTGCGCGGCAGTGTCGCGCTGCTTGTGATCGGGGCGCTGCTGTGGTTGTCCCTGCTGCTGGTCAAGAACCACACCATCGCTGCGTCGCGCTCGGAGCTGGAGGGCCAGGGCCGGCACCTCGTCGCCAGCCAGTCGCAGCTGTCGGAGCAGACGGCTCAGATCGTCGAGCAGACCGAAGAGATCGAGACCGGGAGCGAGCAGCTGCGCGCCTATGCGGCACAGCTGAAGAGGTTGATCGACGTGACCCGCGCCCGCAGCATCGTCGCGGAGTCCGCGATCGCGCGCACGAGCGACGGGATCCGCACGCGCATCCTGCCCGGGGCCGACCCCGCTGTGCGGGCAAGCGCTCTGATGATTCTTCAGCAGGTGGAAGACGCGCGGCGCCAGCTCGAGACACCTTGAGCGACCGAGCGCACATCTACGGTTGGTGTGCCCAGCGTCGGCGGCCAACGTTCTTGAGGCAGGCGGGCCCCTCAGGGGGGGGGCGTGGCCGGACGGGACCCGCAGGGGATCGGTGCGGCCGCGGACTACGAACGATGCTGCGAGGAAATCGCCGCGGTGATGACGGAGCTGCGCTGCGGCGTGAAGGCAGTCCCATCTTCCAGCCCGTCCTTCCCTGCATCCACCTCTCTCAGACCGCCGCACACCCAAATGTAAGACACGGCAAGACATAGGCGTGCCTTCTGGTCCAGATGGCATCCAATGTGAACATCTCTTCATGAACTGAGATTTTTTTGCCAGCGTGCAAGCCCGCTTGGCTCGCGGAGTCGACAGGATGTCACGCGCGGTGCTCGGCACGTGGCCTGGCATGCCGCCGCAGCGCTGGTACACTTAAAGCGGAGTGTTCTGGTCGAGTTTCCGGGAGAGGCCTTGCAGCCGTGGTTTATTTCTGCTCGCGCCGCGCCTCGCGTGACGGCTTCAGTCTCATACAGACCACAACCGCGATCGCGGTCCTGGTCGTGGGGATTCTCAGCTTGTTGTCGGCCATGGTGCTTGGTCTGCAGCACGTCGCCGGCAACCGCCAGGCGCAACATGCGCAGCGTCAGCTGCAGACAATGCTCGAAGAGCTGCGGGCAGCGGACTGGGCCGAGCTGCTGCCGTCGTATCAAGGGCGGGCGGTCGATCTCGAGCCTGGCGGTCTCCCGAACGGGCTGCTCGAAGTGCAGTTCGGCAGCGAGTCCCAGGCAGCGGCCTTCGTGGGGAGACCGGTCGATCTCGACAACGACACGGTCTTCGATGAGCTGGAAGCGGCACACGCGGGCATGGTGAGCCTGTTCGTCACGATCCGCGTCCGTTGGCAGGATCGCGGCTGGACACGACGCTCCGAGGTACAGAGTCTGCTCGTGCGGAGAAGCCAGCCATGAGGGGGGTCAGCCTGTTGGAGCTGGTGATCTCTGTCGCGGTCTTCTCGGTCGTCGCCAGCATCGCCTTCGGGCTGTTCGGCTCGGCGGCTCGGGAGACCGCGTACATCGCGCGGCAGGCGGAGGCAGACCATCACCACCAGCTCGCGGTGCGCCGCTTGCAGGAGCAGCTGCGCTTCGCGGAGCCCGCAGGTATCCAACTCGACGGGGAAGCAGTCGAGCGCAGGCTGCGCTTCACCCGCACCCAGATTGAACCCAGCGATGGCAGCGTCAGCACCTCGGGCGTCTACACTCTGCGCTTCGCGTATCTGGCGGACGAGGCGGCCAATGGGTTGGACGACAACCAGAACGGTCTCGCCGATGAAGGCCTGCTGATCCTGCAGCTGCCCAGTGGTGAGCAGCTTCCCCTGGCTCGGAACGTGCTGCCCGCCTCCTACCGCATCGTGCGGGATGATGAACGCACCCTGGTGGTGCGTTTCCAGACCTGCCTGCGCTACAACCCGAAGGCTCCCGCGTTTTCCCAGGCCCACGAAGACGGTGTGGCACGGGCCCAGACCGGCTATGTCCTGACGCTCTGCCAAGAAACTATCAGACTTAGAAACTGAGGAAGCCCCCATGAAGACTCTGCGCCGAGGCTCCTCCCTCGTCCTTGCCCTTGTCCTGACCATGCTGGTGATGGGTGTGACCGTCAGCCTCTTCGCTTCGATGGGCGACCAGGCACAGGGACGCCAGATCCTGGGCGATCTCGAGCGCAGCGCCCTGGCGGCCGACAACGGCGTGGCATTGCGCTTGACCGAGATCAACAATGGAGACAACTCTCCCCTCGAGCGCGTCTACCAGTTTGCAGACGGCTCCGAGGCCCGGGTGCACTGGACACAGGTCAGCACCGCGCGGATCCTGCTCGTCTCGGTGGGGTCGTTTGCCGACGCTCAAAAGACCTACTACGCGGTCGCAGAGCCGCTGTCGACACCGCTGTCCGACGGCGCGGCCTGCGCGCTCTCGCAGTTGGCTCTGGGCCTGAACGTCGCGATCGAGCTGAACTTCGACAGCCGGCTGGGGCTGCCTGGTCCGGCGTCTGAGGCCGGACCGGCCCTGATCCGCTCTGATGCCACTTTGACCATGGACGCGGGCGCGCTCTGCAACGGCGAAGCCCTGTCGGAAGGGAGCATCCAGCTCGCCGCGGGAGCGGGCATCACCGGGACGGCGCAGGCCCCGCTTGTGATCGCTGATCCGTCGCAGGTGGGCTTCCTCAACTTGACGGCTCCGGCGCCTCGCAGCTGGGCGCGCTTCGATGACCTGATCGACCTGAACCTGCTCGCCCTGCTCGACCTCGGTCTGCCCCTGGGCCTTGTGTGGGTCGGCAATGGCGGGACGCGGGTGCTTGGACCCGGCAACTACCGGATGCTGAGCGTGAACGTAGCAGCTGGTGGAGAATTGACGCTGATCGGACCGATCACGCTGGCCGCCAACCAGTTCAGGATCGCCGCGGGCGCGACGCTTCGTGTCCAGGGCGACGTCACCTTGATCATCCCGGCATTCGGCACAGGTATGCGGGTGTCAGAACCGATCACCTTTCTGGACCGTGGAGACGGTTGGGCAGACGCGCACCTGGAGATCTACGCCAACAATGATGTGCGCTTCGACGGGGCAGGCAACTACTTGGGGAGCCCTCCGCGCCCCCAGGATTTCCAGGTCTACTTGGAGTCCGGTCGGAACCTGCGGGTGACCGGGAGTGGTCCCTATTTCGGCAGCTTCTTCAATCCGGAGGGGCGGATCCGTTTCGAAGCGGCCGCCGATGTCTTTGGCACTGTCCTCGGCGGGCAGATCGACCTGTTCGCCGGGCAGTCACTGACCTTCGACGTCGCGTTGCTCGACGCATTGCGCGAAGACGAGGGCATCTACGCCCTGCGCACTGTTTCGGATACCGCACCGTGAGCTTCTCGTCTACCCCGTTCCTCCACGCCCGCGGTTGGGTGCTCGCAGCCCTGGTGTGCCTGCTCGCTTCGCCACTCGTCGCGGACGAGCGTTTCCGCCAGCTTGAGGAGCGCCTGCAACGCTCGCTGCTGCCCGGCAGAGCCGACAGCATCGCTGTGCGGGACGTGGCCATGCAGATGCTGGCTGAGGACCCCGCAGCTGCCGAGAAAACCCTGGCCCAGAGCCTGTTCTTACTGCACGGGCCGGACCAGAGCGAGCTCGCCCGGATCCTGGCGAGCGAAGCCCAGCAGCTCCGGACGTTCCTGGTTCTGATTCAGCTACGCCTGCAGGCGCAAGGCCAAAGCGCGTTCCAGCTCAGCACAGCGCTCCGCTTTATGGCCCGGAAGAACAAAGACTCCACGGACTGGACCCATCAGGTCGTCGAAGGCTTGCCCTTTGCCCTGGCTGCCGAGGCGCAGCTGGCCGCCGCTCTGGTCGCCGCCGCGGGCGGGGGCACCGCGACGGCGCTGTTCGATGCGCTGGTGGGCACTGAGGGACCGTTGCGGGCTGCGGTGATCGACCATATTCCTGGCGTCTGCCTGGGAGAGTCCCAACTGGAGGCCTTGCTGGCCCTGGTCCAGAACCCCCGGCTCGAGTATGCGCGCCGCATCGCGGCCTACCAGGCGCTTGAACGCCGGGGGGCCGCGGCCGCCGCAGCGCTGGCCCGAGTGGATCTCCCGGCGCTGGAGGCCCGCTCTCCCGTCGCGGATGCTCTGGCTTTGCGGCCCGAGCCCGAGCCCGCGTCCGCGTCCTCGTCTGCGCAGCTCGCGGGGGTGGAGCCTCGCGCGGCCACGCCGCCTCTCACAGAGGCCCCGCCGCCTGGCGTAGGGCCCCTGCCCTCGACTGGCGCCTGGTTTGAGGCGGGGCTCTGTCTCCTGTGCGGGCTGGCCGCCTTGTGGGCGGCGTCGAGGCGCCGCCTGCTGGTGAGCGTTGGCTGTCTGGCAGGAACCTTCGGCTTCGCGTGTGCGGCCTCGATCCAACTGGCGGACGCAATCAGCGGAGGGCTCCCGGCCTGGCCCGCCGGGATGTTGCTGTCGGCGGGCCTCATCACCGGGCTGCTGGCAGGCCGCAGGGCGTTGCGCATCCAACCGAGCAACGAGCCCTCCGTCCCCGCGCCGGCGGCTGTCGCGGTGGAGCCGCCGCCGCCGCCGCGTCCTGAGACGCGCCGTTTGCGGGCGGTACCTGGTGGCTTGTTCGGCATGCGGGCCGAGCCCGCGCGACGGGCTTTGACGGCTCGCTTGCGCCGCCCGCAGCCAGAGCCCGCCGCCTACCGGATGTGGTTCCAGGCCTTCGACGGCCACGGGGAGAGCACCACCGAAGAGATCTGCGAGGGGGTCGCCCAGGAGATCGGCCGCGAAGCGATCAGCTTCCTGTGCCGGCTGCAACTGGAGGACCAGGCGCTGCTAAAATTGGTGATCGAGCTTGAGCCGGGCAAGCATCTGATGGCCGAAGCCGAGGTGCGACGCTGCCGTCCTACGCAGCCCGGGATGTTTCTGTCTGTCGCGCGGGTGCTCGAGCTGGATCCGGCTTCACAGGCGCGTCTCGAGGCCCAAGAGCAGACCCAGGAACAGACCCACGAGCGTGAGCCTGTGGAAGTGCCAGAAAGCGCCGCGGTGCTCCCCGTTGCCTGGCTGGGGACCGAAGCAGATGTGCGGACGGCATTGCTGCCACAAACCGATTTTGCGGAAGAGGTTACGGTCACGATCGTCCCGCAGGCGCCCGACGAAGCGCAGCCGACTGCAGCGGATCCCGAATCTCCAGCGGATCCCGAGTCCACAACGGATCCGGAGTCCAGCGCGGAGCCCGAGTCCAAGGAAGAGGACGCCGCGTCGGTCCCACTGCTGACCGACTCAGTGTTGCTCGAGTGGGAAGAGTTCTTGCAGAGTGTTGACTTCGAAGAACAGACCACAAGCGTCCAACCGCGCTAGGAGCCTGTCGGCTCAGGGCTCGACCGCCACCCCCTGCCGTAAGCGCACCTCGAGAAATCCGGCCCGCTCCTCGTCGCTTCCTTCGACCATCAACCAGAAGGCGTCCGGGGTCCGCGTGAGCTTCGCCGTGCCGACGCTGCGTCCGTCGATGCGGAACCGCACTTCGTCGCCCAGCAGGGTGACGTCGAAGGCCATCCGCTCAGCATGGAACGCGACCTCTTGCGAGGCGAATCGCGCCTGCCGGACCACCCCGTCTCGCTCGATGGCTTCCTCGATCGACAACACCAGGTCCCGACTGTAACGCTGCAGGCTCATCCCGAGCTGCGGCTGCCCCGCAAGCGCCAGGAACACCCCGAAGCGCGGCGCGCTGCCGACGAGGAAGTACCCCGACAGCCTCCAGGCCGGCCCGTCCAGTGGCACCTCCAAGCGTCCCGATCCTCGTCCCCACAAGCTGCCGGGGATCGCTGCGTCCGCCGGGTGCTCCCAGTGAGAACCCTCGCTGCCTTGCAGGCGGGAACCGCTCGGCCAGGGCGGCAGTGCCTGGCTCCATTGCACGGGGGTGTCTGGTCCGATGCTACCGGGATCTGTCCAGGACCCGAGGGTCCAGGCCAGTCCCGCGAGCACAGCCAGGCCGATCAGCGCAGCCAGCAACAGCCGGATAGGCCAGCGGCGCCCCGGCACGGTCACGCCGCGCTTGGTGTTCAGCATCTCCTTGGGGTCGTAGCTGTCGACCTCGACAGTCATGGTCGGCTTGACGATGGGACCGAGGGGAAGATCGTCGAGCAGGCGCGCGCGGCCGAGCTTCAGCTCCAGTGCTTCCAGGGCGTGCAGCAGGGCCGCCGGATCGCGGTAGCGTTGTTCCGGCTTCTTCGCCAACAGGCGTTCGAGGATGTCTTCGAAGCCCGGCGGCACGTTCTTGCGCACGCTGGAGATCCGACGGGGGTTGGCATAGCAATGCAGGTAGATCAGGCTCGCCGGGAAGTCTCCGGTGAACGGCCGTGAACCGGCGAGCATTTCATAGAGGATCACCCCGAGCGCATAGAGGTCGCTGCGGCAATCGACGGAGCCGGCTTCGGACTGTTCAGGGGACATGTAGCTGGGAGTGCCCATCACCGTTCCACTGGAGCCGTGGCCTTCCTTCTCACGGAAACGTGCGAGTCCGAAGTCGAGGATCTTCACCCTGCCTGAGTCTTCAGCCAACATGATGTTGCCCGGTTTGATGTCCCGGTGGACGACCCGAGCTGCCCAGGCATGCTGAAGGCCGCTCGCCACGCTCTTGCAGATACGCAGGATCTCTCCGAAGCTCATGTCGTCCTGACGCATTCGCGCCGACAGGGTCTGGCCCTTGACGAACTCCATCGACATGAAGATCCGACCGCTCTCGGGGTCCTTCCCGACGTTGTGGACACGCACGATGTTGCGGTGGTCGAGCCTTGCGATCGCTCGGGCTTCCGTCAGAAAGCGAGCGCCCGCCTGCTTGTTGGCGCGGAAGGCCCTGCCCAGGAGTTTCAGCGCGACCCAGCGGTCGAGGGAGATCTCCTTGGCGAGGAAAACGAGCCCCATGCCCCCTTTGCCGAGCAGCCGCTCCACCAGGTAGTCACCCATGCGGAATTTCTCGAAGCTCGCCGGCTTCTTTTCGGAATGGTGGCGCCCGGGCATGGGGATCTCACAGCATGCGATGGAAAAGGACTAGAGGCAGACGGCTGTAGAATACAGCAAACACGCTCATTGTTGGGAATCGGAGAACAGCTCTGTGCTCGCGAGCACGCGCAACGCCTGCTCGGCGCGCAGCCGCTCGCCTCTGCTGAGCAGCTCCAGCCGCGTCGCTTCCCAGTTGGCGGGGCCCGTCCACTTTCGCCGCCCTCGATCGTACAGATTTGCCGAAGCAGCACTTCCGGCGCGCGGCGGAGCCGCAGGGCCGAGCACCAGTCCGACGCGTCCGTCGTGCGCGGCCAGGCTGCCGGCGGGAACTCCGCCGAGAGTACGCAGGGCTGCCCGCAACCAGACCTCCGCGATGGCGCCCTCGTGCTCGAGCTGCGCCAGAAGCTCACAGCGGCTGGCCGCTTCGGGTCTCAGGGGCCGCGACCGCTCGAGTCCGTAACTGAGCTCGAGCAGCCCCGTTGCCGCCAGGCCGGGACGTCCCTGGCGCAAGCCTCGTAACAGCGCGCAGACTTTCAGAAGGTGGCGGGAAGCCGCGAAATTTTCCCGGCCGGCTTCTGCCCGCAGGCGGCGCAGAGCCTCGTCGGCGGCGCTGCACAGCGTGAGCCCGTGCGGCTCGCGCAAGCCCGCCCAGGCACACGCCAGCGCGGCATGGCCGATGGCTCGCAGGTTGGCATGCTGTACGCCAAGGTCCCCGAGGACCGCCACGGTCAACAGCGCGCAACTGAGCGCGCGCCGTGCGGCAGTCCACTGAAAGGCGTTGAGCTCAAGGGCCGCCAGGATCTTGCGCGGATCGTTGCGCAGCGACTGCTCGAGCCCCCGCACCACCGCAAGCGCGCGGCCCGCATCGCAGCCTCCCTCCGCAAAGACCGCTTCGACCTCCAGCGCGGCGCGGTGCAGACGGAGCAACGCAAGCCCTTCTCGGTCAGAGTCTTGCGGCGGATCCCCGGCCTCGGCCTCGGCCTCAGCCAGAGGCAATCCGCGCAGCTCGAGGTCCAGGAGCTCTGGTATCGGCTCGCCTGCGGAAGCGTTCTGCAGGAACCCGGCCATCGCCAGCAGCGTGGAGGGTTCGGGGCAGGCGTCCACCCGCAACTCGTGCAAGCCATGGCGGGCGAAGCTCTCCGCGAGCACGTGCAGTCGCTCGAAGTGGGCGGCAGCCAGGGAGATCAGGTGGTATCCGCGGAACAAGCCATGGCCGACGATCTGCAGCGCGAACGGGGGTTCCGCCGCCTGCAACGCTCGGGCGCAAGCAACCGCAGCCAGCTCTGCACGCGGATGGGCCGCCCCGAAGATGCGCACTCCCCGCAGCAGACTGTGGAGCGCGTCGAGCAGGCGCGCGTGGGTCTGGGTCTCAAGCATCGTCGTGGCTCCTCAGCAGCGCGCGGGCCGCCTCCAGGCTGGCGCGTAACGCCCGGGGCTCGAGGAAATCGGACGCTCGTGGGCGGCAGGCCTGGCGCAGCAGTGCAGGGCGGGCAGACAGCACGTCCAGCGCTGCGGCCCGCAGGGCTACGGGCATCGAGCGCTCGTGGACCAGGACAACCAGGTTCTTGCCGAGGCCCCCATCCAGACAGGCCTGCAACCCACCGTACAGTGCGCGGCTCGTCCAACCTTCGCCGCGGGTCTGGTCGAGACCTTCGCTGAGAAGCCAGATCGCCCAGTTCGAATTGCCATTGAGAGCAGGGTCTGCCAGCGTGACAACCAACTCCTCACGAAGCTCTGGGGGACCGTGCAGGAGGAGTCCGCGTGCGATCTCAGCGAAATGCACACCGACGTAGGGCGGAAGAGTCCGCAGCACCGCCAGGGTCGAGGCCGCGGGCAGGACCGCGACGACGCCCGCCAGCCGCGCGGCGATGCCCTGGAAGCGGAGCTCGAGGGGCTTGCGCTCGTCCGGTGCTTCCGCCGCCCCCCCACCCGCACGGCGGCCGGTCTCGAGCGCCAGAAGCGCGTAGATCAGCCCTGTGGCCGGTCGCGGGGCCAGGCGCGGCAGGTCGAACAAGTGCTCGATCCCATCGGATCCTACCTGGCCCAGCAGTTTGGCACAGACATCGACCAGTCCCTGGTCGTCGACGCAGCGCTCGAGCAACTCGAGCAACAATGCGCGCCGCAGAACGAGAGGGGCCTGCCCGAGCAATTCAGCCAGCTGCGGACCACGGGCCGCTTTCTTCGAGATCTGACGTCCGAGCGCCCGCCCGATGCCCTCGAGGTCCAGTGTCTCGGCCAGGCGCGGCTCGGCCAGAAGCGTCCGGCAGTTGCGCAACAGTTCCGGACCGACGCCGGCCTGCGTCAGCTGAAGAAATCCCAGCTCGACAAGCCGTGGATCGACCGCGGCTCGGAGCTCGGCGAGCTCGACCGCGCAGGCTGCCTCAGCCAGATCCCAGGAGTGGCTGTCGTCTACCAGGGCGCGAAGCCCTTCCTGGCGGACGTCGCTCAGGTTCAAGTCGCCCGCCTGAATCCGGTCCGCGAGGCGGCCCGTCAGGCTCCCCTGCTCGGAGAGCTGGTAGCGCATGCCGGCCAGTCGTGAGGCGGCCAGCGAGGCTTCCAGACGCGGGGGAAGAGGGGACTCGCCGCTGTCGAGCCAGGCCAGCACATCGATCGTCTCCATCAGGCTCTGGCGCAGCTCGACCTCGAAACCTTCGGCTCCACCGGCCCACAGCCAGCTGTTGAAGCGCTCGATCGAGGCAGCTTCGGGCTCGAGTGCCGCCAACTCACGGGCAAGCCGCGCGAGGCCCTCGGCGCTCAGCTCGGGGCGCGCTCGCAGGCTGCGCAGGCCAGCCATGCAGGCGGGGATCAACCAGGCCGTCTGGCGCGCTTGCGCCCGCAGGCCGAGGACCCCGTCCACGGCGATTCCCTGGGAGCTCAACTCCAGGCGACAGCTGGCGTGTCTCCGCAGAATCTGCAGGGCGCGATCGGTGATCACATCGAGGTTGGCTAGCTGCATCCGCACCGCCCGTACCATAGCGTCCACTGTCGAAGCCAGCAGCTTGGGAATGCCGACTGCGGGGGCCTCGTGACCCGGGGCCTGCAGATGCCGGGGGGGCGACTGCAGGAACTCCAGACACGGGGGGGCCTCGGCCAATGCCTCTTGGGGCCGCAAGAACCAGCTCCAGACCTCGTCCGCCGCTTCGGTTTCGGGGTCGGGGTCGGGGTCAGGGTCGGGGGGCGCCTTGCGAGGCGCGAACAGGCTCTCGATATGGCGCTTCGCGGCGAGCAGCCGGGGGTCGAGCTGCGGTCGACCCCCGGGAATCTCGGAGTCGCTGGGGGAGGGCCTGGCTTCGGCTGGCACGCTGGCTCCTGCTGGCTGGCAGGGATTCTGGCTGACCATCTGGCTCGTGCGCGAGCGCTGCGAACCTGACGCACGGCGCAACGACCTCCACAGGGCTGCCCGGCTGATCCCAACAACCACGTTGCGGTTCCCAAGGTACGCCAGCGGGCTGCGGCAAGCAAGCGCGCCAGCGCCGGCTCGCGATGGTAGAATCACTGCCAGGCAGCCCGAGTGGGTACGCAACCCCCGACGATGCCAGGATCAGCATGGAGGCTCGGGAAGCGTTGGAGGCCTGGTTCACACGTGAGTGATGACAGCACATTCATAGATGCGCCGAGCACATTCCTCGGCAGCGACCGACCCCAATCTGTCCTGCTGGTGCAGCGCGAGGAGCGCTTCGTCGAGCAGGCGCGCGGCGTGCTGCTCCGGCGTGGGTATGAGGTGCTGGTCCGGACGAGCTGCACCGAAGCGCTGGCCCTTCTGAGAAAACGGAGCTGCCTGCTGGTCGTGTGCGACCTCGAGCTGCCCGGCATGGATGCGTTCGAGTTGATCGCCCACTTGCGAGAGGCCGGCGTCACAGAGACACCCGTCCTGTTGACGGTGTTGCATGTCACACAGGCAAGAGAGCGCAAGAGCCTGCAATTCGGCGCCGTGGGCTTGATCTCTCGCTTGAGCGATCCGCTGGCCCTGCAGCGCGCGATGTTGGCAGTGCTGGGGGAGGCGCCTCCCGCGATCAGGCCGGGGAGCAAGCCGTCCCTGTCCCACTGGGGCGGAAGACAGCTCGACTTCTTGCCGCCCGAGTTGCCCGGCTTTGAGATCGGGCGCTGCCTTGCCAGCGGCGGGATGGGGGCAGTGTTCCTGGCACGCGACCTGAGGCTACGGCGCAAGGTCGCGCTCAAGGTTCTGCACCCCTGGTTGGCCGAGCAACCCGATTTCCGCGAGAGGTTCCTGGCCGAAGCACGCAACGCCGCCTCTCTGGTGCATCCCCACGTGATCCAGATCTATGAGGTCATGATCACCGAGGACGGGCAGGTACCGTTCTTTACCATGGAGCACGTCGAGGGACGGGACCTGCAGACGATCCTGCAGGCGGGCAGCTTGAGCTTCGGTGAGATCATCGAGCTGGGGCTGGCAGTGGCGCGCACGCTAGAGGCAGCAGCCCGGCGGGATCTGGTCCACCGCGATCTCAAACCGTCGAACATCATGATCGCCGCTGACGGGCAGATCAAGGTGCTCGACTTTGGCCTGGCGAAGTGCTTCGGGTTGGACAAAGACCTGACCCGCACCGGGCAGATCCTCGGGACGCCGATCTATTTCTCGCCCGAGCAGTCGTGCGGCACGACTGTCGACGTGCGTAGCGACCTGTATTCGCTGGGCGTCACGCTCTATCAGGCGCTCGCCGGTGCGCCACCATTCTCCGCGGGCACGGCTTCGGGCTACATCTTTCTGCATTGCTTTGCATCACCGCGCAGTCTGCGCGGCCCGCGCCAGATCCCTGAGGGTTTCGAGGCCATCCTGGCACGGCTGCTGGTGAAGGATCCCGAGCAGCGCACGCCGAGTCCGGAAGCCCTGATGGCTGAGCTCGAGGGGCTGCGCGGGCAGCTTGCCGACCAGAAGCGTCTCGAGCAGCGGCCGCATGGGTCCAGACTGGCCTCGGTCAGCTTCCAGGACGCGGCCAACAAGGTGCCCTACGACGTCCTGGGCTCCTCACCCCAGGAGGTACGGCCGTCCTCCCGACGCTGGGTGCTGCTGGGAGGCGTGGTGCTCGTGGTCCTGACGCTGATTGCGGTCTCGCTCGACACCTCTTCGGGCTGGGGTGAAGCGCGGCAGGTCGAGGTCTCGCAGCCCGAGCCACCGGGCAGCGCTGCGGCGGCCTGGAGCCGCGATGCCGGGGCAGACGCCTGGCGCGCCACGGGGAGAGGAACCCTGCCCCTGACTCTGGGGGCGGACGAGAAATCGTGGCGGCTCGAGGGGTGGCTGGATGTGGAAGGCCATGCCCGGGGCGCATTGGTGATCTATGAGGCTGGTGAGCCACGCTACGCCTTGCGTTTTCGGGCTCAGGCACCCAGCCATCTACAGGCCTCGTTGGTCGCGATCAGATCCGCCGCGGGCCGCGACTGGTCGTACGACCTTGAAGAGCTGCAGGTCGCCCTTCCTCCCGCAGGAGTCCCGTTTTCTTGCGAGCTGACCTCCGGCGTGCTCGAGCTCTCCGTGGCGGACAACAGGCTGCAGAGGCTGGAGCTGCAGGCCGCGCCGCAACTCGCGCTGGAAGCGGAGGCAGACAGCTCGTGTTGCGTCGTGATCAAGGCTCTGCGGGTCCGCTACCCACTTGATTGATGGCCGGACTCTGACCGCTCGCCAGCTTCAGACTGCAGGGGAGTGTAGATCTCCAGGCCAATCTCATGCGTTGCGTTCTTCCAGCCCGTGCACCAGACGACCCGGGTCAGGGCTCGGAAGGTGCTGCCGTCGTCCTGATGTACAAAGATCCAGAGCAGGCCCCCTCTCTCGACGGGCTGAGGAGCCTGGAAACGCAGACCTGTGCGCGAGATATCGAGCAGCTCGCCCTGCGCGACGCCGGCGGGAGCCGTTGAGTCTGCAGAGGCTGCGGCGGGTTGGTACCACAGCGGGCGCTTGACAACCAGCCGGGGCCCTTGGCGTCGCTCGGCGAGAGGGGAGAGAAGCTCATCCGCTGGAACGGGCTTCATGCGCCGGGTCTCGGCCCCGCGCAACAGGCTGCCCAGGCTGCGCACTGCATGGTTCAGCGGCCGCGGCGCCGCCGAAGGCTTCAAGGCCCGTTTGGCTGAAGACGGTCGTCTGCCCAGTTGCGGGCGCATGCGACTCAACAGGCGCCCATTGAGGAGCAGGATGAGCGTGCCGCCTGCCCAGAGCCCGGCCGGAAGAGGCTCGCCGTAGCGACCTGACGAGACCAGCTCAACGGCAGCGACAGCGAGAGCCAGGGCCCCCGCGGCAGAGGCGCACAGGCAGAGTAGCAGCTTGCGGCGCAGGCCGGCAGCCAATGCCAGCATCGCCGCCAACAGCCCTGCCAGCGCTCCCCAGCCGATCCAGTCCAGGGCCGCCGGGTCCGGTTCCGTCTCGGGAGGGCGGGCAGGCCGAGGCGCCCAGGCCTCGGGGGACGTTCCGCGGTCGTGCTGCCCGTTCAGCGCGACAAGCTGGCGATGCAACTCATGACGGAGCGTACGCAAGGCCGGGCGTTGCTCGGCGTGCGCGTAGACCTCACGGTACGCCGCGTACAGAGGCTCGAGGGCGCGCCGTCCGCAGCGGCCCAGGGCTCTTGCAGCTTTGATGCGGGAATGCAACGGCTGATCCTCGTCCGCACAAAGCTCCGCCAGACGAGGCAGCTGAGAATCCGCGATCTCCTCGACCTTCATACGGTCGAGGCAGGGCTCGAGCAAGGCGACGTTGCGCTCGCTCAGCGCCAGGGACAGAAGCTCACGCGCCGCCTGCCCGCCGGCATCAACCAGAATCTGGGCGGCGAGCAGAGCCTCGGCGGCGCCTAGCTGCGGAAGCCTGCGCCGGAGCGCGTCACACCAGCCGTCATCGTCGTGAAGCCTTGCGGCCATCGTCCGTGCCCGCGCCGGCAGGGCCCGGTCGGGTTGCTCGACAGCCAGTGTCAGCAGACGCTCGAAGCTGAGCAGGCTGTCGCTGACGTCTGCAGTCCGGAGCGCAATCTCGACCCGCTGGACAGGATCCAACCGGGAGAAGAAGACAACGAGGGCCGATTCGGCGCCGCCAGCCTCCAAGCGAACCACTTCGGCGACCAGCGCCTCCTCTCCAGCGGTCTGGCCCCGAGCACCAGCCGCCAGGAGCAGGAGCGCCCCGGTCAGGAAGGAGACTGCAAGTTGGGGGCACACTCGTCGCCGCATGTCGCAGACACTACCTCCGCCGTTCATCGTCGGGAAGGGCAGGCCTCGTTGCCACCGCCATTAGTAACATCGCGGGCCATGAGGGGATCGGAAAATCCACCGGCCAGGGGCCATGCGTCATCGGCTCGAGCTCGAGGGGGAGCCCCGTGCGCTCCTGGCCCGCGGCCTGCTCCCGAGCGAGGTCCTCTAGCGCATAGCCGACCTGCTCGACCAGCAGGCGGCCCTTCCCATCTTTCCTCCTGCTCTCCGTCCAGGGTAACACGATCAGTGATGCAAATGAGGCGTTCCAGTGGGAAAGCCGGCGATGCAATGCGGGTCGGAGGGGAGTCGTTTTTCGAGGACATGGAGGCGAACTGAACGGCTCGAACGGGACAATCCTGACTCGGCCTGTCCACCCTGTATGGCACCCCCGGATTCAGACGCTGCAACGGCCAAGGACTGCGGGCCCATCCGATTCCCCCAGCCAGAATTCGGGTCATGGGTACACGCTGCTTGGACATTGAAGCTCCACAGAGTGGTGCTGGCAATACGCCGCGCGCCTGGTCAGGCCCTGCGTCCCACCGCAGCCTCGAGCATGGCAGCGTCAACCCCTGCGGGCCTCGATCTGAACAACCAGGCGATCGGACGCCGACCTCGACCCAAATTCTATTTTTCTCGCCCACAGCGCAGTGCATGCCTACACTGCGGATCGTGCAAAACATGCCCACGAGCCTGGCCCGGGCTGCCGTCTGATTCGCCTTCGCTGGGTAGGCCGCAGGTTCTCCAGATTCTGGAGCGACGTGGTCGGCGGAGAATGATGCGGCCCGCCGATGTCAGCGATCCCCTCCAGAACGGAGAAGTCGGCGCCCCCATGCCCGTGAGCCAGGTTTGCCCGGACGGCCGCCGAGTTCCGAGCTGAACAAGCTGGGGCCTCTTCGCAGGATGGACTCCATTGATGGACACACTGATCGATCTCCTGGCCGATTACGGCTTCAACGAACGCCCCGCTGACCTGCTTCAGCTTGGAATCTCTCTGCTCGTGGGAGGAGCGCTCTCGCTGTACGTGCGTTTTCTCTACAACCGATTCAGCGCCGGAGCGACCTTTTCGAGCCCTCTCGGCAACGTGTTCCCACTTCTTACCCTGGTGACGATTTGCGTGATCGCGGTCGTCAAGACCTCGCTGGCGCTCTCCCTCGGGCTCGTCGGGGCCCTCTCCATCGTGCGCTTCCGCGCCGCGATCAAACAACCCGAAGAGCTGGTCTATCTGTTCTTCTGCATCGCGATCGGCCTCGGTCTTGGGGCGGGGCAGCTGCTCTTCACTCTGGCCCTTGTCATCGCTGCCAGCCTCTTCATCATCGGCCGACGCCTGATCGGAGGCGGACGTCGACACAACTTTGTGGTCAGTATCAGCGGCGGGGGACAAGAAGCCTTCGACCAGGAAAAGGGCAGCGTCTTTCAGACCCTCGAAGAACTCGCAGCCGACCGCTACACCGTCCAGCGCTATGACATTACCGATCAGCACCGTTCGCTCCGCCTGCACCTCGAACGCATCGACCCGAAGGACGCTGCGTCGCTGATGAACAAGTTCAAGGAGCGCCTGCCTGCGTGTGACATCTCCTTCTTGAACCTCGACACCCTGGCTTGAGCCTATGGAGCTTCTAGAGCAGCTGCCCATCCAGGGCTACAGGCAGGAGTTGAAATTCGCCCTGCCTGGGGCCGACCCGGCCAAGATCAGAGCCTTGCTCCGCGGCTTCCGACGCCTGCGCTTCAAACATGATGTCAGCTTGGTTCGGAGCCTCTATTTCGACGATGCCCGCCTCAGTGCTTGCAAAGAGAACCTGGCCTCGGTCGATGATCGCCTCAAGATCCGACTTCGTTGGTACGATAGCCGGCAACCCCACGACGAATTCTATGCCGAGCTCAAACAACGTGTGGCAGGGTTGACCAGAAAGCGCCGAGTGCGCGTGCGCATCGATGCGCAGCTCTTCCAGCTGAGCTATAAGTGCCTGCACAGGCAGCTCCTTGCCGTTCTACCCCCGGCTTTCTCGCACCGGCTCACTGTCTCCTCCGACCCCGTCTGTCTTGTCGAATACCGGCGCGAGCACTTTGCGTCGCCTCACGGCCCCCTGCGCCTGACCTTGGACACGGCCTTGAAGGCGTATCCACAAAAGTCCTCGCGGCCGGGTCTGCGTTTCCCCGTCTCGATGGCTGGGATGGTCGTTCTCGAAGCCAAGGCTCCGGCCGGCCACCCTTTGGAGCTCGCCAGGGTGCTGGCGCCGCTCCAGCTTCGTCCGACCCGCTACTCGAAGTATGTTGAAGGCTGCCGGGGCCTGGGCCTCATCTGATCGGAGAGGATCACGACCGTGGAGGAAAAGCCGAAGGAGCTGCATCCGCTTCGACGCGTCGGGGGCAAGCTGGTCCTCTGGGCCATCCTCGCGGGTTGCCTGGTCGGGCTGCTGTCGCTTCCCACAAGCCGCCGCCCCGTATTGCTGATCACCGAGGTCTGCGCCGCGAACGCTCGAGGCTTGCGCGATGCCGACGGGCTCTGCCCCGATTGGATCGAGATCTACAACGCAGGGTCCGAAGACTATGACTTGTCAGGCTGCTCCCTGACGGATGATCTGTCCCGACCCAAGCGTTGGCAGTTTCCCACGGGCCTGCGCATCGGCGCCGGGGAGTACCTGATCGTCTTTGCCTCGGCGAAGGATCGTCGAGATCCCGATGCAGAGCTGCACACCAATTTCCGCCTCGATGCGTCGGGGGAGCCCTTGGCCCTGCTGGCACGGGACGGTGAGATTCTGTCCTCGGTGGTGCCCAAGTTCCCCCGGACTCCCTCCAACCAGTCCTATGGGCTGGCCACCGAATCCGAGGACCTCGAATTCGCCCCAGTCGCGGGGCTGTACCACTTCCCGACCGAAGAGCTGCTCGAGACTCCATGGCAACAGCTTGGCGAGCCCGATGGCTCATGGAAGCCTTGCAGCTTTCCTTTTGGATTCGAGTTCGAAGATTTCTTCAAACGCACTCTCCGCACAGACATCCGTAGAGAGATGTGGAAGATGTGGAAAATGCAGCCGTCCATCCTGCTGCGGATTCCCTTCGAGATCGTCGATCCGCAGGGGGTCGACCGGCTGATCCTGCGCTGGTGCTATGACGACGCCGTCGTGGCCTGGATCAACGGGGAGATCGTCGCCGCCGGGGGCGTTTCTATCGATAGCGCTTCCGACATTCAGGCGGAGATCAAAGAGCTTCGCGGGGACTGGGAGGCCCTGCGAAGCCAGGATGTCGACATTTCCAGCGCGATTGCTGCGTTGCGTGATGGCACGAACATGCTGGCCCTGCGGCTGTTCAATGAAAACGAGAGCCCGGATCTGCTGCTCGACTTGAGGCTGCTGGCCGTGCGTGAGAAGCCCTACGACACGAGCAGTTATCGCTTCTTCGGCGAACCAACGCCGGGCCGCGCCAACACCTCCGGGCATCTCCGTCCTCTGCCTGTGGTCGAGATGCAGCCGCCGCCGGGCGTCTTCCACGAGCCTCCGCAGGTCAGATTGTCCGCCGGCGGGCCGGGCATGGTGCGCTACAGCCTGAACAACCTCGAAGCTGATGCCCAATCTGCCGCCTACAGGGGCCCTTTCCGGGTGCTCGGCAACCGCCAACTGCGGGCCCGCTTGCAGACGCCCCGAGGCGACCTGGGGCCTGTCAGCAACGGACATTACGTAGTCCTGGGCTCAACAGCACAGGAGTTCCACTCCAATCTACCCGTCGCTCTCGTCACCGTGGCCGGTCAGGATCCCATTCACTGGAATTCGGGAGAGGGCAGTTTCGCGCTCTGGGAGCTGGGGGAGGACGATCGAGCGCGGCTTGCACGCAAACCCGATGTCTTCAGCGCGGCAGGCGTGCGGACCCGCGGCTCCAGTTCCTTCCATCGGCCCAAGAAGACCTATGCGGTCGAGCTGCGTGATGCCGGGGGCAAGGACAGTCCGCACACGTTGCTGGGCCTGGGCAGCGATGCCGATTGGATCCTGTACTCCTCCTACAACTTCGACACGACCTTGATCCACAACGTCTTCGCCTACGCTCTGGCCCGAGAGCTGGGGATCTGGGCGCCCCGCACGCGTTTTCTGGAGCTGTTTCTGAGCTTTGAAGACCGGCCGGTCGAGCGTCAGGACTATCGGGGCTTGTATGTACTGATCGAGAAGATCGAGGCCGGTCCGCAGCGGCTGGATCTGGGCTGGCCCGACGGCATGGAGGATGGCGGGGGTTGGATCATCAAGCAGGACTTTCGCGGGCCCGACGAGCTGGGTTTCGAGTTGGGCGCATACTGGTTTGCCCATTGCTACCCCCAGGAAGATCGGCTCACCCCGCAGCGTCGCCGTGAGATCCTCGACTACACCCAGGGCGTCCATGACGCGCTGTACTCTGATGCCTACAAAGATCCCGAGAGCGGTTACGCAGCCTGGCTCGACGTGGCTTCTTGGATCGACGTGCACCTCCTCAATGAGCTCCTCAAGAACAAGGATGCAAACGAGTACAGCACGTATATGCACAGGTTGGCGGGCCCAGGGGAGAAGCTGCGGGCCGGGCCGCCTTGGGACTTCGACCGCGCGATGCACTTCGACAACCACGATCTGGGGGACGACCCACCCGACATCACTCCGGTAGGCTGGAGCCGACGCTGGGATTTCGGCTGGTGGAAGCGCCTGTTCTCCGATCCTGCCTTCGTCGATCGCTACGCGAGACGTTGGCTCCAATTGCGCCAGGGCAGGCTGAACGCCCCATTGCTCAACGAGCTGCTGGATGGTCTCGCCGCCGAGATCGATGAAGCCGCCGGGCGCAACTTCGAGCGCTGGCCCGAGCTCGAGCTCGGACCCCAGGGCTGGAAGGGCAAGCTCGAGACGATGCGTTCCTGGCTCGCGGAGCGGCTCGCGTGGGTAGATTCCCAGCTGATTGCGGCTCCCGAGGTTGTAGGAACACCAACGGAGGGCGCCGGTCCGTGCGTTGAGCTGCGCTCCCGTCAGGGCGGAGAGATCTACTACTGCCTCGACGGAAGCGACCCCCGGAGCGATGACGGCAGGGTCTCTGCGCATGCCCTGCTGTACAGCGAGAAGATCCTGCTTGAGAGCGACGCAGAGCTACGTGCTCGAGTCCGCTTTGGCGAGACCGTCTGGGGAGCAGAAATACAGTGGTCATCTCCCCGATAGGTCCCTGTGCCGATCAAGCAGCAGGGTGTGTTGCACGAATTGAGCGCCACCGGCAGGTGCTGGCAACACGCCGCGCGCCTCGTCAGACCTCGCGTCGCACCGCAGCCTCGAGCACGGCCGGAAGTGTGGCACAGTGAACACCTGCCGGCCTCGATCTGAACAACCAGGCGATCGGACGCGGAACTCGAGCCTGTGCCCAGCCCACCTGACGGCCGCTGTCATTCTACAACACATTGCCAATAAAGGACTTCCAGACATCGAACGGGTCCGGCACGGCGTATGTTACGCGCAGGACAGACTCCCAGGAGGATCCCGATGGCTGTCACACTTCTCAACCTCGGCGAAGAGAGAAACCACTACTCTTTCCAAGCAGCGAGCCTGGCAGAAGCCCGCGCCCAGATCGAGCGCCTCGGACCGCGCGACTCCCAGGGCCGCCACGCAGCGAGCTGCGACACCGTGGCCGACGTGATGCGGGGACTGCGCCTCGGCATCATGCCCGGCTCTGCGCAACAGGCCGGCGACAGCTGGATCGTCCAAGCGCAGGTCAGCGCGGCGACGCTGCGCTACGGTTTCCGCTTCCGCCTGCCGCGCTGGACAAATGTGCCCGCCACCGCCCGTCGCGAATGGGAGCGCTACCAGCGCTGCCTGCGCGCCCACGAGCAGGGCCACTCGGCCTGCTCGCTCCCGGTGATGCAGCGCTACCAGCGGACCTTGTCGGAGGCCCGGGTGATGGGCATGGGCAGCAGCCGGCAGGCGGCCGAACGCGAAGCGCTGCAGCTGATGCGCGAGCGGGTGCGCTCGCTTTTCGCCTCACTGGCCGGCGAAGTGCAGCACGCGAGCGATAGCTACGATCACGCGACCGTCCACGGCCGCACCCAGGGAGCGCAGCTGCGGGTGGCCGGACCTGCGCCCGCGGCTTCTGCGGCTGCGGGACAGCGCCCGCGCAATAGCTGTGGAAGGCCTGGCTGTCGGGGACACCGCTCGCCGGCGCACCGCTGCCGGAGATTGCGGTAAGCAGATCCCCATCGGGATGCCGCCCCCGCGCACCAAAACGACCACCGAGCTGTCCGTCGTCCAGAACCAGCACGGCCCCCGGGGGTGCGCTCAAGCGCCGGCCCCCCACGGGCGCAGCACGACCTTGCCGCCGGTCATGTCGTCCGCGTAGGCCTGCAGCTGTGCAGCGAATGCGTCGAAGCCGACCTCGGCCCGGACGGCGCTGCGCAGGGTGCCGGACACGAAGTGGCGCTGCAGGGCGTTGCCGCGGCGCAGGATCGCCAGCATACCGCGGGACTGGACCCACTCGCTGAGCCAGAAGCCGCGCACGCGCTGCTGTTTGAAGATCAGACCGATCGGGTCGATGCCGCCGCAGGCCTCGCCGGACAGAGCACCGTACACCAGCACGGTGCCCCCCTGCCCCATAGCCTCGAGCACCTGGCCCGTGCGCGGCCCGGCGACGGGATCACAGGCGACCGTCGCGCCGAGCCGCTGGCACAGCGCACGCAGCTCCTCGGCATGACCAGGCGCGCTGGAATTCAGCACGTGCTCCGCCCCCAGGCCGCGCAAGAGCTCGACCTGGGCGGGGCGGCGGACGACATTGAGCAACGGGATGCGCATGTCCTTGGCCAGAGGCAGCATCATCCGCCCCAGCTGGCTCGCCGCGGCCAGATGGACGACCGCGTTCGAGCCCAGGCTGCGGGCCTCATCCAGCAGGGCCGCGGCGGTGAAGGGGTTGACGATCAGCATCGAGCCCTGGACGGCGTCCATACCCGCGAGCAGCGGCAGGCACTGGGCGGCCTCAGTGACGAAGTACTCGGCCCAGGTTCCGTCCCGGTCCGCCTGGCCCGCACAGGCGACCTTCTTGCCCTTGAGGAACCAGGGCAGGAAGCCGCCTCCGGACGCCACGACCTCGCCGACGCCCTCCCAACCCGGCACACTCGGCAAGGTCTTCTTGACGCCGTACTGATCCTGCAGGAACAGAAGGTCACTGGGATTGCAGGGCGCAGCCAACATCCGGATCAAGACCTGGCCCTTGCGCAGGCTTGGCACCGGCCGTTCCTCGACGCGCAGGCCGGCGATGGCCTCGGACAGGTCGACGGCATGGCGGGGAAGCACGATCGCGCGCATAGTCGCAGGTAGGGTCACAGCGAGCCTCCTTGGGGTCAGGATCGGACGGCCCATGATACCAGGGAGATGGGGCAGGGAGCGAGGACGTCGGAGCAGGCCGGGCGAGCGCGACTCTTTGGGAAGCGTCACTCGGACGGAGCGCGCTCGGTCCCAAGAAACCGTTGGCTTGAGGCCAGAGAATGTTTCGCCATCCCCTGCGAGGAGTCCTCAGTCTGGGTTGAAGAACCCCTGACCACGACGTTCTACCCGGCTCGCGCCTGCAGAACTGGCGTCCGATGTCACTTCTTGGACTTCTTGATGAGGCCGTACTTCTTGAGCTTGCGGTACAGGGTCGCCGTGGCGATGCGCAGCTGCTTTGCAGTTCGGGTCTGGTTGCCATCGTTCAGTTTCAGTGCCGCGAGGATGTACTCCTTCTCGATTTCCACGAGCGGTTGCACCGTTCCCTCACTGATCACCGGTTTGGGGAAAACCTGGCGGATCTCCTCGGGTAGATCGCTGAAGTCCACGCGGCTTCCGACCGCGAAGGCGACAGCTCGCTCCATCGCGTTCTCCAGCTCTCGCACGTTGCCAGGCCAATCGTAGCGCAGCAGCTGATCGGCTGCGCGGGGCATGAGGCCCGAGATCTTGCGGTCGATACGAGAGGCAGCATCCGCGAGCAGGAACCGGGCGAGCGGCAGGATGTCTTCATGGCGGTCGCGAAGGGGGGGAACGTGGAGCTCGATGACCTTGAGCCGGAAATAGAGGTCCTGGCGGAAGGCACCATCTGCGACCGCGTGGGCCAGGTCGCGGTTGGTGGCGGCCAAAACCCGTACATCCACAGGACGGCTCGTGTTCTCCCCGACCCGTCTGACCTGCCGCTCCTGAATCACCCGCAAGAGGTTGACCTGCATGCCCGCGGAGATGTCACCGATCTCATCCAGCAGCAGCGTTCCGTGCTGGGCCGCTTCGAACAAGCCGGGTCGGTCTGAGCTCGCGCCTGTGAACGCGCCGCGCTTGTGCCCGAACAGCTCACTCTCGATGAGCGTCTCGGTGATCGCCCCACAGTTGACGGAGATGAAGGGCCCCGCGGCACGTTTCGACTCTTGGTGGATGAGGCGCGCGACACGTTCCTTGCCCACCCCGCTCTCACCGGTGATGAGGACGGTGGCCTCGACTCTTGCCACGCGACGCGCCTGCTGCAACAGCTTTTGCATCTTCGCGCTCTTGGCGACGATCCCCAGCGGCTCCTCGACGTCATGCACGAACGGCACCAGCAGCTTGCGGTGGGCCCGCAGAGACTCCTCCGCGGCCTTCAAGGTTGCCATCACACGGCTGAGGGAAACATCGAGACTCTCCTTCAGACGCCCCGAGTCGAAATACAGCAGCTCCTCCGCGTGTTCGCTCCCCCATCCTGCGCGTGTGCGGCCCAGAAGATGGCAGGCCGCATCGCCTCTGCCCAGGCAGCGATCTTCGATGACGTAGACCTCTTCGCCGCTGGTGTGGCTGAAGTAGCCACTCATCAGACCGCAGATCGTCCAACACACAGGAGAATCGGAGCGGCCAAAGTGCAGGAGATGCTGCTCCGCTTCGTAGGAGGCGAGCAACATCGCCCCCTGCTTGCTGATCGGGTCCTCGTGCCCCGGTTGCGTGCGGAACAGTCCGCCCAGAGTATGGATGCGAGGGCCTGCGCGGCTCCATTCACGCTGATCCACCCACTTGAATTCCCGCTGCATGGCCTCCGCCATGCGCCAGCCATGGGCGAAGCCGAACTGGGTCAGCACCGTTCGGGCAGCCGTCAGGCCGAAGTTGTCGACGAGATACTGCCGCAGGACTCCCATGGCCACAGCGTTGAGCAGGAGCGCGCGTTGACCCGCGAAACGGATCACGCCTCCTTCCGGGTCCAACTCCAGCAGTTCGTCGTGATGCAGATCCTCGACTCGCATAAAGCACCACATCAATTTGAATGGATGGTACTTCATTTCAATGCGATGTGCGACGCACGACAAAGTACTGTCGCGCAACTCCCTCTACCTGATTGTGTTGGCACGGTCGATGCGTCACGCTGTCTACAGCAACCTCCACCGGGGGCCACGGACAGTGTTAGAAATCAGCGCGCCAGCACAACAAAGGGGGCGACGTGCCCACTGATAGGATTTGCTGCGCAACGGAAGCGCAACGCAGCGGCCAGGAGCCGCCGCGCGACTCATGGGAGAGGTCTCGCAAGAGCGCGCCAGCCAGGCTGGCCGAGGGCGTCAGGTCGCCCGTTCTTCCGAGCCCTGACAGTTGAGATCCCGGGCACAGCCCTTCTCCATGAATCGTGACAAACCATGATTACGCTGCGCAGGAACGCGGAGCGCCGCCATGTCGAGAAAGCTGAGCTGGCCATCTGGTCGACGTTCGACCCTCAGCGGCGGCCAGCTGCCAGCCACGACGCGTTGGGCCTTGTCACCAGCTTCGACGAGCTTCGACTCCAACCGGGCAGTGCCTCTGCCATGCACGTACCCAATGAAGCCGAGATCGTGCTGTACCTGCACAGGGGGGCCCTCGCGCAGGAGAGCTCCAACGGAAGCTCGATCGTCGTCCAGGCGGGTGAGTTCCAACGCATGGTCACGGGCCGCGGCATCCGCCACAGAGAGACGAGCGCGTCGCCGACGCAGCAGGCGCACCTCTTCAGGATAACCCTGCGTCCCGCACAATCCGGCCTCGAGTGCTCCCAGGAGCAGAGGCGCTTCACCTCGGCGCAGCGCCGCAACATGCTGTGTACCGTCGCCTCCTCTGACGGACGTAGAGGGTCGCTCCGCATCCTGCAGGACGCCCAGATCTTCTCGAGCATCATCGACCCGGGAACGCACCTCATCCACGAGCTGGCCCCGGGACGGAGCGCCTGGCTCCATCTCATCGACGGCGAGGTCAAGCTGCAAGACCTGATCCTGACCCGGGGAGACGGGGTGGGAGTGACGTTGGAACGCAGCGTCTCTTTCACAGCCCAGACGACCAGCGAGATCCTGCTTGTCGATGTCGGTCGAGGCCGATGAGCAGGCCGGCCAGGAAGCCATGAACGGCACGCGGTAGCGAGCCGCCAAAACGCACCCCGGCGAACTTCCTCCCCCCCCATCGGCATGAAGATTGCTCCGGCACCTGTATGCAACCGCAGGAAGCCGCTTGGGCTCCGATGGCTTCAACCTGCAACCACGCGACAATCGGTCTGTCGTAGACACTTGCCTGGAGGGACAGCACTTGGTTCCTACTACTACGTCCCCAGTCCTGACCCGCTCCAGCCTCGTCCCATCCGATGCGGAAGCCCAGCCTTCTGGGGTCCGGTCTGCGTCCGCAGTGGAGCTGTCGGCGCCGGCGCGTACTCTCCAGGTGTGTCTGATCAACCCGCGCTTCGAGCCCTCGTTCTGGGGCTTCGAGTTCGCGCTCCCCCTCTATCCGGGGGACCGGCGCAGCACCATGATCAACGGTGCTCTGCCCACTCTGGCAGGCCTGGGCGGGAGCCATGACTTCCGCCTCCTTGACGAGAACGTGGAGGACATCGACTGGGATGCCCTCTCGAGCTATGACATCGTGGGCGTCACGGGTATGAATGTGCAGCGCGTTCGTATGCGCGAGATTCTCGAGCGTCTGCGCCGCATCGAGACCTTCGTGTGCGTCGGCGGGCCTCTAGCCTACGTGGAGACCGAATACTTCGACGGTCTCTACGACGCGGTGTTCATCGGCGAGGCGGATGAGACCTGGCCCAGGTTCCTCGCCGACTTCGCCGCCGGACGCCCACTCGTGGCCCGCTACGAGCAGTCCCGAAAGACCGATATGAGCCAGCTCCCTTCGCCGCGTTACGACCTGCTCAACGCCAGCCGCTACGGAGCAGGAGCGCTGCAGTTCTCGCGGGGCTGCCCCTTCCAGTGTGAGTTCTGCGACATCATCGTCATCTACGGGCGCGTGCCGCGGCTCAAGACCCCCGCGCAGGTGATCAACGAGCTCGACGAGTTGCGTAAGGCCGGGTTCTTCCTGGCCATGGTCGTAGACGACAACTTCATCGGAAACAAGAGAAAGGCCAAAGAGCTCCTGCGCGAGATCATCAAGTGGCAGGAGAAGCACGGCTATCCGCTGCGCCTGAACACCGAGGCCAGCTTGAACCTCGCCGACGATGAAGAGCTCTTGGAGCTGATGTATCGGGCCAATTTTCGCAGCATCTTCATTGGTATCGAGACGCCCAAGAAGGCAAGCTTGGAGGAGACGAAGAAGTTTCAAAACACGCGCGGCGATAGCATGGAGGAGAAGCTGAGGCGCATCCAGCGCGCGGGCCTCGACATCAGCGCTGGGTTCATCGTGGGTTTCGACAATGACGACAAAGAGATCTTCGACGCCCAGTACGATTTCATCCAGAGCAATGGCGTCCTGCTCGCGATGGTGGGCATGCTGTCTGCGATCCCCAAGACGCCCCTCTATGAGCGCCTCGAGAAAGCGGGGCGTCTGGTCAGCAACGACCCCAACTGCAACTTCCACCCCAAGAACATGACGCGCAAGGAGCTGCGGGAGAATTACTGGGAGCTGGTGCGCCGCCTCTACACGCCCGAGGCTTTCCTGGAACGCTACTTCATGGCCTACCGCCTCCCCGAGTACCACGAACGCCGGGCCGAGATCAGCCGCAAGGCCAATGAGGGACGCACCCTGCCCACCCTGGGCTACAGCCTCATCCTGCTGTGGAACCTGTTCTGGACCTTGCTCAGGGACGGCTCCCTGTTCTCGGTAGGTCGGGTCTACCTGCGCTTCTTCTTTCGCAAGAACCTGAAGTACAGGCCCAACGTGATCGGTCTGGCCATGTTCCTCAACCGCTGTGTGACCCACTGGCATTTCTACAGGTTTACGCGCGATGCGCGCTCCGGCCGTCTGCTGACCTACAACAGCGGCTGAGGTTGTGCGCGTGGGCCCGCCTTGAAAGGGAGCACGGTACCCGCACAGAGAGCCCTCCCAAGAGCTGAACGACCCCCATCGGCGCAAGAAGAGTACCCCCTCAGAGGCTCATGTGCCTCCCTCCAAGCCTGTCATCCTGTGCCCGAAGGAACCCCGACGGGGCAATGGCGCACTTGTGACACTTCCGGCCGAAATGGTTGACGGGGAACGACCCTCCGTTAGAACGTATCCGTGCAGATTGATCGAACCTCGTTGTGCACAGCCGCCCCCGGGTGTCACTCGGTTTTCGTACAGGAGTGTCGGATGATTGATGAGGAGCCCGGGGAAGATAACGCACCAGACTTGCCGGGCAATGTTGCAGGAGAGGGCGGCACGCCGTCCAGGCCTCCCCAAGAGCTCACTGCAACCGAGGTCCCAGCGCTCCGAGCAGCTCCCGATCCTGAGGAAGAACCCCTGCGCGAGCCGGTGCAGGTCTTCCCCATCGTGGGTATCGGGGCGTCGGCAGGGGGCCTGGCGGCTTTCGAGGCCTTCTTCTCTGCGATGCCCGACAAAACCAAGAGCGGTCTGTCCTTCGTTCTGGTGCAGCATCTGGCCCCGGACCACAAGAGCATGCTGAGCGAGCTGGTCAAGCGCTACACAGGGATGCAGGTCTTCGAGGTTCAGGATGGCATGAAACTCCAGCCCAACTGCACCTACATCATCCCCCCCAACCGGGACATGGTCCTGCTCCATGGCTCGCTGCAGCTCTTCAAGCCGACCGCGCCGCGCGGAATGCGGTTGCCCATAGACTTCTTCTTTCGCTCCTTGGCCCAAGACCAACAGGACCGCGCCATCTGTATCGTGCTCGCGGGAACCGGCAGTGACGGCACACTTGGCGTGCGTGCCGTGAAGGGAGAGAGCGGCATGGTTATGGCGCAGGCACCCGACTCGACCGAGTTCGACGGCATGCCGCGGAGCGCTATTGCCACCGGTATGGTCGACTACGTGCTGCGACCAGAAGAGATGCCTGCCCAACTGATCGCCTACGTGAGCCACGCCTACAGCAGGCGCCCCCCCACGCACGGCGCTCCCGTGTCTGCCAGCTTCGTCAACATGCTCAACAAGATCTGCAGCGTGTTGCGGTCCCAGACCGGACACGATTTTTCCGACTACAAGACGAACACTCTGGTGCGCCGCGTGCAGCGGCGCATGGCTCTGCACCAGATCGACGAAGCCTACGACTACATCCACTTTCTGCAAACGTCTCCAGCGGAAATCGAGGCCTTGTTCCACGAGCTGCTGATCGGCGTCACCTGTTTCTTTCGCGACGCGGACGCCTTTGCAGCCCTCCAAACCAAAGGCATCCCGCGCATTCTGGCCAACAAGGCCGGGAATGACAGCGTCAGGGTCTGGGTGTGCGGGTGTTCGACCGGTGAGGAGGCCTATTCCATCGCCATCCTGATCCAGGAACATATGGAAACTCTGGGGCTGACGCTCAAAGTGCAGGTGTTCGCCACCGACATAGACAAGCGGTCCATCGAGCGGGCCCGCGGTGGTGTCTTTCCCGTCAGCATCGCCCTGGACGTCACCCCTGAACGGCTGGCTCGTTACTTTGTTCATGACCCGGAGGCTGGCGTCTATCGCATCCACAAGGTCATCCGCGATCAGATGATCTTCTCTCAACAGGATGTGATCAAAGACCCGCCTTTTTCCAAGCTGGACATGATCAGCTGTCGCAACCTGCTGATCTACCTGAATGGGGATCTGCAGAAGAAACTCATGGCCCTGTTCCACTACGCTCTGCTCACCGAGGGAGTGCTCTTCCTGGGGACGTCGGAGACGGTCGGAGGCGTCGAGACGCTCTTCAAAACGCTGGATCGCAAGGAGAAGCTGTATCTGCGCCAGGAAAGGGTGCCGGGAGTCCGGCGTCCTGCTTTGGGGAATCTGATGCCGTCGTGGCGGCGAGCCCTTCCCGGGCTGCCGATCACGTCGCGTGGACAGGGCCCAGCAGACGGGAAAGACAACCTGCGTGAGCTTATTGAACACGCCCTGCTTCAGCACTACGTCCAGGCCGGCATCCTGGTCACCAGACGTGGCGAGATCCTTCATATCTATGGCCGCACCGGCAAGTATCTGGAACCAGCCCCTGGCAACGCCAGCATGTTCATCCTGCCCATGGCCAGGGAAGGGCTGAGAAGAGAGCTCACCACTGCGCTGCACCGCGTCAGCACCACACAGGTGGCCGTGGACTGTCCCGGGCTGCAGATCAAGACCAACGGCGATGCCATCACAGCCCGCCTGATCGTCACACCGGTGCTCCGAAGCGGCGATGGAGGCAAACGAGACCTCTTCCTTGTCGTGCTGGAAGAGCAGACCCCCGCAACGGAGCAGGGCCCGACAAAGGACATGTCCGCGATTCCGGAGGGACGGCGAGCCGACGAGCTGAAAATGCAGATCAGCTCGCTGAAACAGGAGCTTCGGGCCAAAGAAGAGTACCTTCAGACGGCTCTGGAGGAGATGGAGACCTCCAACGAGTCGCTCAAGTCCGCAAACGAGGAAGCCCAGTCGGTCAACGAGGAGCTGCAATCCACCAATGAAGAGTTGGAGACCTCAAAGGAGGAGCTGCAATCGGTCAACGAGGAGCTGGCCACGGTCAACATCGAGCTGCAGACCAAGCTGACGGACCTGTCGCGCGCCAACAATGACATGAACAACCTGCTGGCGGGGACGGGAGTGGGCACATTATTCGTGGACCAGCAGCTGTGCATCACCCGCTTCACTCCGGACACCACCAGGGTGATCAACCTCATCCCGTCGGACCTCGGCCGGCCGGTAGGTCATATCGCAGCCAAGCTGAAGAACTACGACTGCCTGGTGGACGACATACAGAGCGTACTCGACACCTTGAACAGCGTGGAAGCCGAGGTCGAGTCCCACGAGGGTTTGTGGTTCCTGATGCGCATCAGGCCCTACCGTACCCTGGAGAACGTCATCGAGGGAACCGTGATCACCTTTATCGATATCACCGAACGCAAACGAGCGGCGGCGTCACTGCAGTCTGCGCAGGAAAGCGTGGCCAGGAGCATTGTGGCCACTGTCCGCGAACCCTTGATTGTGCTCGACGAGCAATTGCGTGTCATCTCGGTCAACGCGTCTTTCTACAAGACCTTCGGTACCATCCCTGACCAGACCATTGGGAACTCGCTCTACGAGCTGGGCAACAAGCAATGGGACATCCCCAGATTGCGTGAGCTGCTCGAGGAGATCCTGCCAAGGAACGTCAGCTTTGAGGACTTCGAGATGTCGCACGAATTTGAGGAGCTCGGGCTGCGCAGGATGCGGCTCAACGCACGCCGCCTCGCCCATGCAAGTGCGGGGTCGGGTTTGATCCTGCTCGCCATCGAGGACGTCACCGATTCCGCCCCATGATGCGCCTGTACGGGGTCTGTTTGATCCCCTCAAGAACAGACCCTGGCACACGGCCTGATGATCGCTCTTCCCCCTCTGTGCGCGCAACGACAGCATGGGGGATGGCACGGGCTGAAGGCCCGCTTGAGATCTTTGAACCGGAGACGAGCCGACGACCGGTGCGTGCTCGGTGCCCAAGCGGCCTCGAACGTAAAGATGCGCGAGGCAATGCGACGGAGCGCCGCGGCCTCAGACCGGATCCTGAGGATTGCGCCACTTCGTGATGAGCAGGTCCAGTTTCTCCAACGTGAGGGGTTTGCTGGCAAAGCCATCCATACCCGCCTCCATGCAACGCTCTCGGCTGCCGGACATAGCCGATGCTGTCATCGCGATGATCGGGATGCGCGTGGCGCCGTCTTCGCTGGCACGGATCCGCGCGGTTGCGCTATATCCGTCTAGCAGGGGCATGTGGCAATCCATCAGCACGAGATCATAGCTGCTCGTGCAGACAGCCTGGATGGCCTGCTTGCCATTCTCGACCGTGTCCACACGGCAGCCGAGCTTCTCCAACATACTGACGACCACGAGCCTGTTGACCAGCATGTCTTCGGCAACCAGGACCCGAAGTCCGTGGTTCACTCTGCCGCCGTTCCTCGGGGCCTCGAGAGTCACGGACCCGCTCGACACGTGCTCGTCGCCAGGGGACGGCACGCGCGTGGGACTCAGCCTTGCCGTGAACCAGAACAGCGAGCCGCCGCCGAGCCGGCTCTCGACGCCCAGCTCACCCGCCATCAACCCCACGAGACGCTGGGAGATCGCCAGGCCAAGACCCGTTCCCCCATACCTGCGGGTCGTCGATGGATCGGCTTGGACAAAGGGCCTGAAGATCTTCTCCTGGGCCGCTGGACTCAGACCGATTCCCGTGTCTCTCACCTCGAAGCGCACGAGGTCTGCCTCGGCCCCGGCGTCGGGGAGTCCCACACGCACGTCGACCGTCCCTTCCTTGGTGAACTTCAGCGCGTTGCTGACAAGGTTGCTCAAGACCTGGCGAAGCCGAACCGGATCGCCCACGACGGACGGGGGAACCCTCGGGTCGCACACGAACGACAGGCCAATCTGCCGGTCCTTGGCTTCCTGCGAGAACAGGGCCATAACGTTCTTTGTGACCAAAGGAAGGTCGAAGTCGATGGCCTCCAGCTCGATCCCGCCCGCTTCGATCTTCGAGAGGTCCAGGATCCCATCAATGAGCGTCAACAGGTCCTCGGCCGAGGACGTGAGCGTAGCCACAAAATCTTTCTGGTCCGCGTCGAGATTGGTCTCAGCCAGGAGACTCGCCATACCGATCACTCCGTTCATCGGCGTGCGAATCTCATGGCTCATGTTGGCCAAAAAGCGGCTCTTGGTCAGGTTGGCAGCTTCAGCGGCCTGTTTGGCCTGCCGCAACTCCTCCTCCATGCGTTTGCGCGCGGAGATGTCGCTAAAGGTGACGCGCACTTCGGCGCGCGCGCCCGTGTGTTCGAACGCCAGCCACTCGCTCGAGGCCCAGAAGGAGCCGTCGTTGGCCGTTTTCAGCCTGAGGTCGAGCTCCCGGCGTTGCCTGTCGCGCGAGAGCCCACGCAACGTGAGGTACAGAGCGTCCTGGTCTGAGAAGGCCACGAAGTCACTGACGCGCCGTCCCCTCACGCGGTTCCTCTCGACCCCGAGCATCTCGGCCATCCGGAGGTTGGCATCGCGGACCATCCAATTCTGGTCCAGTGTCATATATCCTACGGGGGCGTAGTCATAGAGCGTTGTTGACCGGCTCAGGGCCGCGCGGAGCTCGAGCTGTGCGCGCTGCAACTCGTCGTTTTGTAGTTGGAGCTCGATGTGGTACGTCTGCAGCTCGTGTACAAGCTCGCGCAGGTCGCCGTCAGGCGGCGCCAATAAAGGTCCGCTCCCGCTGCTGAGAATGACCTCCGCCTTCTCACGCAGGGCGCGCAGGTTTGTCCGCTCCGTATACTCCCGACCTGAATCCACGCGCCAGGGTCCCCGCAGCGGTTAGACGAAGATCGGTCATTTGAGGCCCTCTTGCAATCAGATTTCCGCCGCTTCGCCTGCTGAGCGTACTGACCTCAGCATAAGTTCAGGACATCATCCCGTAGGGGCGGGGTTTACCCCTCCTCGCCGACTCGAACGGTTCGCTTGCGGGAGGGGGTGAACCCCTCCCCTACTTATGCTGAGGTCAGTCTGGAGACTCCACGATCGCAGCGCTGCGCCAGATCCTCGATCGGCGTCGAGGATGGCAACGGCGACGGCGAGCTCGATGCGCTGGTCGTCGATACGGTGACGATCGCTGGGACAGCAGCTCCGTTTGGGCCAGGTGCCTGGGGGGCCGTGGGTCTTTCCGTCATAGAGGCCCATTTTCCGCATGGCTTGAGCTTGGGTAGCGCTACCCGCTGAGCATACCGCGTGCTTGAACCCAGCTCCGCCAGGACTGTTCTGGCCGTCGAAAAAGCCGGCAGCTGAACTGTCGGAAAACTGGACAAATCCCAACAAGCGACCTTTCCAACACCTCTGGAAACTTCCCGCAGCGGCTGGCAGCCTCGCGATCCGAGCCACCCGTGTCTTGAGTTTTCCTCACAATCCTTGGTCGCAGCGCGGGCAGGTGTCCGGAATCCGCACGTACCCTGCTCGGCGGGCGCTGGGCTGCGGGCTCCGAGAGGTTGGCATGGCCCTTGCTCCACGATGCTTGTGTCTGGAGAACAAGCCAGGAGAGCGCCGTGCTGAACCACCGAGAGATCAAGAGAAGCTGGCCAGGAGCACTCCTGCTCGTCGCGCTCCACATGATCCCCGCCTGCACGTCCACCAAACCTCGGGCGCGCTCGATCGAAGAGCTCTTTGCCCAGGCCCTGGAAGTCTCACGGCGCGACTGGGAGCCGACTCTGCCCGTCGCGACCCGGCAGCAGCCGCGGCCGCCCAGTGAAGCGTTTGCTGTTGTGGACGCCGGCAGTGCAAGCGCGGGCCCTCTGGTCAGCGACTTCTTCGTCGACACCGATGTGCGCGATGCGCTCCGCTCACTGGCGTCCCAAGCGGGTGTCAATCTGGTTCTGGACGATCAGGTCAGGGGCCGGACGAACGCGCAGTTCGAGCAGGTCGCCTTCGACATCGCCCTCCAGAGTATCCTGCTGCCGCTGGGCTATCACAGCCGGAAGTCGCGCGAGACCTACCTGGTCGGGGTGTCCGATCCGGGCTCGGCCCTGTTCTCGCTGATCGCCGAGACATACGAGTTCCGGCCGGCCCACCTCGAGATCGCGCAGCTGGTCGAGCTGCTGCCCTTGTACGCCCGTGCGAACATCAGGGTCAGCGAGCCGGGCAACATCATCGTCGTGCGCGCTCCGGCCAGGCTCGCCCAGAGTATCATGGGGGAGCTTGAGCGCCTCGATCAGCCGATCCCGCAGGTCATGTTTGAGGCGATCATCTGCGCCTACGCCCCGGACTCCCGTTTCGAGTTCGCGGCCGACGGCGTGCAGGGCTTCCGCGCCTCGAGCGACCTGTTCGGCAACCTGGGGCTGCAGCAGCTGACGGCTTCCTCTGCCTTCGGGCCGGAGGAGCTCGAAGGGCTCCGCTCCTTCAAGTTCACCTCGGCGTTCGTGCGTGCCCTGGAGTCCGAGGGCTACCTCTCGGTGCGGGCCTCGCCGCGGGTCATGGCCAGAAACGGCATGCCAGCGCGCATCCACATCGGCAAAGAGACCTACTTCACGGTCGGTGACCCGACGCGCTTCGTCCGTGAGGCGGAGTCGGTCCGGTCGGGCATCGTCCTCGACATCCTGCCTCGCATCCGCGGCTCGCAGGTCCTGGTCGACATCCGCCGGGCCGAGGTCAGCGACGAAGTGCGGCCGAGCGATGTCGTCGCCCGCGACCAGGACAGCCGCCTGCCGACCCTGAACACCCGCAACGTGTCGACTACGGTCCAGGTGGCCGACGGCCAGACCATCGTCATCGGGGGGCTGGTCCAGCGCCGCGAGGTCGAGCGCATCGTCAAGGTCCCGTTCCTGGGCGACATTCCGGGCCTGGGCTGGCTGTTTTCGAGGATCGACACGCTGGAAGAGGACGTCGAGATCGCGATCTTCATCTCACCACGGATCATTCGGGAGGACGCCCCATGAGCGGCTGCCAGGAGATCCTGACGCGGCTCGGCCTGCTGTTGCTGCTGCTCGCGGCCGCCGACGGCCAGACGCCAGACAACGAGCCACAACCTGCGGCCGGCGCGCTCTTTCGGGTTACGCCTCTGATCCTGAAGCTCGAGGGCAACCCGCGCGACAGTATCCCCTTTGAGGTCGACGTCCTGTGTGGTCCAGAGCCCCTCGAAGTCTCGGTCGTCCCGGTCGCCCTGGGCCAGACCGAGACCGGAACGCTGACCCCGCTCCTGGACGGCCCGACCGGAGATCTCAGCCTCAGCGACGAACGCCTGAGCCTGACAGCGGGTTCGACGAGCCAGGTCCGGGGGGAGATCTTCCTGCCCGCTGACTGCCCGGCGCTGCTGCAGTACGGCCTGCTGATCTCCCAGCTGTCCGCCAGCGACGGCCCGGCCGCCAGCGAAGACCGGGAGGTCAACGTGCGCGTCCGCTTCCGTTATCTGATCCGGCTTGAAGTCCAGGTTGCCAGAGGCATGCAGCCGGCGCTGAGCCAGCTCTTGATCGAAGAGGGCGGCCTGGTCGAACGGGATGGTCTGGCGGTCGCCCGCGTCTGGCTCACAAACCCGAGCGCTCAACCGCACGAGGTCGAGCTCGACGCAGCGCTGGTCCGGTTGCCTTCCGGGAAACAGGTCGGGCCGGGCTTTCCTCTGATCATGCCGTCCCGTTCGCAGCGGCTGCAAGCAAACCGGCTGAAGATCCTCATCCTGCCCGGGGCCCGCATCCGGGTTGAAGAGAAGCTGCCCGAGCCTCTGGCCAGCGGCCCCTACCGCCTGGATGTGGAGGTCCGCGCCGGCAAGGACCGCCGCAAGCAGTCTTTCGAGCTGGAAGTCGAGGCGGCCGAATTTCCGACCCAGGCGGGCTTGCTGCCGCGCGTCGTCGCCTCGCTACAGGTCTCTCCGCAAGCGCTCGAGCTCTCCACCGGGGCGGGCAGTAGCCGCATGCTGCCGATCCTGCTCGAGAACACGGCCGAGGTGGCGGCGGGCCTGCGCGTCAGCATCGTCGGGCTTGCTGGGCAGCCGGCTCCCGACTGGCTGGTGGTGCGTCCCGAGTCGGTCTGGCTGTCCGGCCACAGGGACCGCCGCATCGCGGCCAGCGTCCGTGGGCGGACCAGCAACGGCGAACCCCTCTACGCCTGGCTCGAGCTTGTCGTGACGCCCGACGACGGCTCGCTGGGAGGGAGTGTACGGATTCCGGTCGCCCTGCTCGGCAGCGAGCGACCCGAGCCCCAGATCAGCCTCGAGTCGCTGCGCTCGACAGGCGAGTCGGAGCTCACGTTCATCTGCGGGCTGGCGAACCCCGGTAAGGTTCACGTGCCCCTCCGCGTTTCCCTGAGCATCGCCGATCCCTTCGGCAGGGTGCTCGAAGAAGTCGTCCGGGGATCAGGGGTGTGGCTCCTGCCCGGAGAACAGGCCGAGCTCAGTTTTCCGCTCGCGCGGCCGCTGCAGAACGGCGATTATAGCCTGACGCTCAATGTCGAGCGGGCGGGCCTAGAACCTCTGCGCATCACGCGCAGCTGGCGCCACGGGGAATGATAGCCCGGGCGTCGGTTCCCTTGAGCAAAGGAGCTCACAGCATGTCTCGCAACGTCTTATTGATCATCCTCTCATGCCTGGCTGCGACGGCCGCCCTCGCGGACGATGTCTGCACCGTCCGGATCGACGTCGAGGTCGATCCCAGCTTCGTCGTCGACATCTGCCCTGATGGGGACTTAGCCACAACGCTCAACACCACGGAGCTCCTGCCCATCGCGGTCGTGGCCAACATCCCCTGGAGCGCCGTCGCCGAGATCGATCCCGACGGACCCGAGCTCGACTGGAGGATGCGCATCAATCCGAATGGTGGCAACGGCCCGATCGGCAACTACGTCACCGCACCCGACGAAGTCGTCGCGGTCAATGGCATGCCCGAAGCGGTGACCTTCGGTTGCCTCGGCTACGGCGAGAGCTTGTGGACCGTGTTGGTCACAGGTGAGGTCAATGCCTTCGGTCACGCTCCGGCCGGCTCCTGGGGGGCCACGGTGACGGTAACGTTCACGCATTGAGTCGGGCAGGGAGGCAGTCCGATGAGGGCTCGTAGACGATTCCTGTGGGTCCTGGCTGTAGCCGGTCTACTCGGGCTGCTGCTGGGGCAGATGCTGCGAGAACCGCCGCCTGCGGCTCCCGGCACAGCCCGGGCCGCGGACTCGGCCTTCGTTCCCCGCGACGACCCGTGGGCTTCGGCCGAAGCGGCCCGCGTGTATCTGCAGCGGCACCCCGAGGAGCCAGCCGCGCATAAGGCTCTGCAGCTCGGCTACCAGCAGATGCAGCGGCTCAGCGAGCTGCCTGCGGTCTACGCGCAGCTGCTCGAGGCCTGGCCGGGAGACGAGCGCCTGCGCTACGAGTTCGGAAAGGCCTTGTTCCTGGCCGACCAGCACAGCGCGGCGATCAGCGCATTCGAGGCCATCCTCGTGCGGCATCCGGAACACCAGGCTGCCCGCAAGTTGCTAGGTCTGACGCTGTTGGAGAGCGGGCAGCCGGCCCGCGCCTGTGAGCTTCTGACCAGCCTTGTCGAGCGGGACGCTCAGACGGAGCGCTACCTCGGCATTGCTTGTGTTCAGTCGGGCCAGCATGCGCGCGGCCTGCCCCTGCTCGAGCGGACCTTCGAAGAGCGTCCTGACCTCGAGAGCGGCCTGTTTCTGGCCCGCGCTCTGCTGGGAACCGACCAGTCCGGGCGGGCCGAGGCCCTCCTCCGGGCTCTGGTGGGCGGGCCGGGCGAGCCGCAGCTGGCGATGCGCGAGTTGGCAGCGCTCTATCTGCGGACCGAGGGGCCGGCCGAGCTCTACCGGCCGGCCGATGCTCTGTATTTTGCCGAGCAGGCCAATGCGCGGGGTGCCGGCTGCTACGACATCCTGGCCCTGGCCTACCGGGCCCACGATGATCCAGAGATGGCGTACGCCGTCGCCGAGCTCGGAGCCTCGGATGCGGCGGCAACGCAGGAGGTGCGCTCGCGATGTGCGGCGCTCCTGCAGACGTGGCAGCCCTAGCAGCGAGGAGGTGTCCTGTGCATCCCGATTTTCGAAGCGCCCGCGCCGTCTTCATGATAGGCCTGCTCGCCACGCCCCTCGCCCTATGGGCGGCCGTCAGCGTCGCCCCGCCTGCCGACGTCGTGCTGAGCGCCGACCCCGACCAACCCGCAGTCGGCCGGACCGAGCTGTGGCAGGTCCGCTGCGATGAGCCGGCCGGGGCCCATATCGTCTTCTCGGCGCCCGCCTTCGAGCACGAGACCATCGCTGGCACTCGGCCGGCGATCGGACTCACCCTGCTGCTCGAGCAGGGCACCGCCTGGAATCTGGACGCGGCCTCCGCGACCAGCACGCCGGGCGGCGATGCCGTGGTGAGCGCGTCCTCCGCGGGACCCGGCGACGCGGATTTCACCATCGAGCTCCGGTTCATCCCCGTGCCGCCGCTGCCTGCGGGAACCTTCACGACGACGTTGACCGCGACCATCTCCGCCAACCCCTGATGGTTGGGGGGCTGGATCGGCGGTTGTGTGGGCGTTGCGCGCCTTCGGACAAACTGATCCTGCTTCCTGTCGTGTATTGAGAAGCACGGGCCGGCCGGAGGCTGTGCCGCCCGAGCGCCGCAGCGAGCTGGCCTCTGTGGCAGCGAGCTGCTACGATGCACAGAACACCTTACCTGGAGGCCACCTGTGCGACGACTGCTCATGACCGGTCTGTTTCTCGGCATGCTCGGCCCCTGTTTCGGCGACGGTTTCGAGGACCCGGTGCTCGTCACTGCCGAAGGGCAGCCGATCCGGGTGGAGAGCCCGGGATACGCCGCCCCATGCCTTGCGGACATCGATGGCGACGGCGTGAAAGACCTGCTGGTCGGACAGTTCCGGGACGGCAAGATCAGCTTGTACCGGGGAAAATCCGACGGCGGCTTCGACTTCGAAGCCCAGCGCTGGCTGGAGGCAGGCGGCGAGCCCGCCAGCGTCCCGGGTGTCTGGTGATGCACCAGCTCCACGCCACAGTTTGTGGACGTAGACGCTGACGGCCGCCCCGACATTCTCTCCGGCTGCTACTCGGTCTCTGGCCATGAGGTCATGGTCGGGCTGTTCCATGTCCTGCGTGGACAAGAAGACGGCAGCTTCGCTGCAGCAGAGGCTCTGACGGGGACCGACGGCGAGCTGTTGATGGTGCACCACGAGCTCACCGACCGCGCCCAGCAACTGACCGAGAACATCTGCACCCGCCCCTTCGCCGTAGACTGGGATGGGGACGCCGACCTCGACCTGGTCGTCGGCAACTTCAAAGGCACGTTCTTCGTTTTCAGTGGAGAGGGGGCCGGCAGCTTCCTGCCCCGGCCCACCGCGCTGACCAGCGCGGACGGCGCGGTGATGCGGACCGCGGGCGCGCACAGCGACCCCTTCGTGGTCGACTGGGACGGCGACGGCGACCTCGATCTGCTCGCTACCAGCCACACGGGCGAGATCCAATGGGCCGAGAACCAGGCCCTGGACGGTGCGGATGACGCGGACCTGGGCAAAGCGATCCCCGCGCAGCTCGCCGCGTTCCAGACACTCATCGCGCCGACGCCCGCGGCGGGTCCGGCGGGCTCCACACGCATCCACGTCGAGGATGTCAACGGCGACGGCAAGCTCGATGTGCTGGTCGGAGATACGGTGACGATCGACGGGACATCGACCGGCCAGGTGTGGCTGTATCTCCAGAAGTAGCCTGCCGGGCGGCGTGACAGTCCTCTGCCGGGTGCGTTGGTGTGCTCACCCTGGGCGGCCGGTTCCCGTGGGCAACGCTGGAGAGTCCGGCTTGGCAGAGCAGGAGGATCATGATGGACAGGACGCTCGCGGTCATCACGGGGGTAGGACCGGGTCTGGGGGCAGCGCTGGCGCGACGTTTCGCCGCGGAGGGCTGCAGCGTGGGGTTGCTGGCCCGTTCAGGTGAGCGCCTGGCCCGCCTCGAAGGGGAGCTCTGCGCGGCCGGGCACCAGGCTCGGGGCATCGCGACCGACATCGCTGAGCCCGACCAGGTAGTGGCAGCCTTCGCCTCGCTGCGCGAGCTCTTCGGGCCGGTCGGGATTCTGATCAACCACGCCAGCGCGGCACGCTGGCAGGGACTGCTCGACCTGAGTGCGGCGGACTTTGAGCGCGCCTGGCGGGTCTGCGCGCTCGGCAGTTTTCTGTGCGCGCAGCAGGCGGTGCCGGACATGCTGCGCGCGGGGCGTGGCACGCTGCTGTTCACGGGGGCTACGTCGGCGGTGCGCGGCCGTGGCGGCGCTGTCGACTTCAGCGCTGCCAAGTTCGCAGTACGCGGTATGGCGCAGTCGTTGGCGCGTGAGTTGGGGCCGGCGGGCATCCACGTCGCTCACGTGGTCATCGACGGCCAGATCGACACGCCGCGCCTGCGCCTCAGCCAGCCCCAGCGCGACGCGACGACTCTGCTGCAGCCCGATGCGATCGCCGGCCAGTATTGGCAGCTGGCGCGCCAGCCCCGCGACTGCTGGACTCTCGAGCTGGACCTGCGCCCGCATTGCGAGAGCTTCTGAACGGGACGCGTGTTCGGCGTTCCGCGCCGAGCCGTCGGACTGGAAACCGCCGGCCAGGTCGCGCCCAGCGAAGACCTCCAGCCCAGCCTCCTTACCGTGAGCCCCGCTGCAGCGCCGGCCCGCCCTGTTCGGCTGGAGCGGCTTCCCCGGTGACGGCGTGCTGCTCGACCGCAGCGGTCTCCTGCCCAGGCTCCTGCGCTTTGCCAGCTCTGCCTTTCTGTTGTGGTGGCTGCTGCTGTGCAACGCTCCGCGCCGGAGTTGGAGCTGGCGCCCGACCATGGTCCGGGCTCTACCGGCAGGTGTTTGCTGAGGATTCCCTACCGCAGGCGCACGCTGCGCAGGATCTTGTCGATCTTCGGCTTCCACTGGGCCCACTTCGCCTTCGGCGCGCTGGCGTTGAGCGTGACGAGCCGATCACCACGGAGGTACACGAGCTCGTGGTAGCGGTACTCGACGTTGGCGAAGTTGGATGTGATGTGCCCCTTGCCCCGGTACTCGAAGTGCAGAACCTCGACGCCATCGATCTGGTCGACGCAGCTGGATTCGAGGTAGAAGCCCGCTTTGTGCAGCGGCTGCCAGGCATCGATCAGCAAATCCTGCAGCACCAGGTCGGGCAGGAATTCGTCGAAGATGGCCAGCTGGGCCTCGTTGTCACTGGGTTTGTGCAACAGGAAGTGCTGGCCCTCTTCGATCTCTTCCACCCAGCCGGCAGGATGCTCTAGAGACAGGCCATAGGCTGGCATACGCCAGGTCCCTGGCGGCGGTGTCTTCGGCTCCGGGCTGGCCAGGTGTTGGAGCCCGACCACCACCGTGACGACGGCCAGGATCGCTCCGGTTACGACCAGCCTCTGCACAAACGCGCGCCCCAGACCCGCCAGGAACCCGCCGCGTTGGGGAAGCGCACGCCGCCGCCGGATCCGCCGAGCGGTTCGACGCGGCGGCTGCGCCTCGTCGGCCTCCTGCGTGCTGAGTACGAGCCAGTCACCACAAGCCTTGCAGCGCCTGCGCTTGCCCTCGAGCCTGGCCGGGTAGCGCAGCCGTTTGCCGCAGTCGCAGGTCACGATCTTGCGTTCTTCTTCAGTGAGCATAGCTGGATCCTCCGTTGCGCATTGAGGGGGACAGGGCGCGATGGGCGGGGTCCTGCTGAGACAGTCCGAACGGTTGCATGTCCCCGTCATCTGTCATAGTGCTCTCGTGCGGAGAGCACGCTTGCCTATGGGGCGCCGGCGCTTGGCGGAACGGCCTCGGGAGGCGGAGGACGGCTGCTCGTCAGCTTCCACGCTCTCGGGGAAGAGGTGGCCTGCGATGCGCACCTGGGCCTTGAGGATCAAGCTGAGCTTCTTGGTGTCCGTGACGGTGGTCTGGGTCTTCCAGCTGAGCTCACGGTCCTGGATGACCAGGCCCTTGAAACTGCGTGCGTAGTCCCTGAGCAGTTTGCGAAGGCCGTCGTCGAGCAGCTGCCTGGCCGCCTTCCGCTCGCGGGCGCCGACGATGTAATGTTTCGTGAACTCCGTGTCCTTGAATGCGATCTCTTTGCCGAAGAGGTTGCCAAGCCGCCCGAGGATGTTGCGTGGTTGCACGTGCAGCTCGAGGCCCAGGCTGCGAGGAAGCCTCAGGCTGACGTGGGTGAAATAGCTCCGATGCCGGCCGGAGCCGTGCACTTCCAGCTCGACCTGGACCTTGAAGCCCTGCAGTTTGCCAAAGACCGTGCCTGTCTCGCTGTCGTTTCGGTAGCGGAGACCGAGGCGGCTGGCCATCATCGCCCAACCCCTTCCGGCCTTTTTGAAGTAGGCCCCCTGAAAGGCATAGACCCCGAAGATGGCGGCGACACCGCCGATCAGCAGCAATACGACCAGGATGTTGTCTCGGGTATTGGCTGCCAGAACGAGCTCCGGCAAGATGTTGTGCATGGCCGACCTTTCAATGGAGGAGTTGCAGAAGCGGGTCAATTCCCCTGTGCCGGGAAGAGAGAGTGGCTCGCTTTTTCTTTTTTTTCGCTGGGCGTGGTCGGTAGGCTCGGCCGTCGGACCGCATGAAAGCAACGCTCCACGCCGACGAGTACGAGCTTTTGGGAGACGCGCTACAACTCGCCGAGGGGCAGGCCTGGCAGATCCGGCTCAGGGCTCGATCAGGTCCAGGCACTTCAGGGCGCTCTGGCTGCGCAGCAGCAGCTTTCCGTCGGCAAACGCCATCGGCGCCCAGGCGTTCTCGCCGTTCTCGAAGACTCGGGCGCTGGCGAGCTCCGAGTAGCCGTCAGGATCTGCCTCGAGCAGGCGCAGCACCCCATCCTGGCCGGAGAGGCTGAGCAGCAGGCCATCGACCAGGATCAGGCTGCCGCGGTCGACCGAAGGGCTGTCTTCGGCAGCCCAACGGGCGCGCCCGTCCAGGCTGAGGCAGGTCAAGCCGGGCACCGGCCCCCGTCCCTGTCCGCCTTCGTTGAAGTTGGCATACAGGTGGCCGTCGAACAGGATGGGCTGATGGATCTGCGCGCCGTCGCGGTCGAGCCGGAAAATCTCGGTGATCGCCAGGCCGCGCCCTTTGGCCTTGAGCTGGATCAACACCGAGCCGGTCTCGTAGCCTCCGGTCAGGAAGAACGCGCCCTTGCCGAGCGCCGTCGGAGCGGTGATCGGGATCGAGCACTGGTAGCCCGCGTAGTGCAGCAGCTGCTTGCCATTGCGCGCGTCGATGGCGTACAGACCCTGGGGACTCAGGTACATCGCGACGTCGCGCTTGCCGATGCGGTGGATCGCCGGTGAGCAGTAGCTCTCGCCCCCGACATTGCCGCTCTGCCAGAGCGGCCGCCCATCGTCCACATCGAAGGCTACCAGGCCGACCTCGTCCGCCAGGGAGGGGACGATCACCGTCTCATCGTAGAGCAACGGGGAGGCCGCGAAACCCCAGCGGGGCGGCGAGCTGCCGAAGGTCGCCATCAGATCAACCATCCACACCAGCTCGTGGCTGCGCCGATCGACGCAATACAGATGGCCCAGCGGGCCGAGAGCGAACACGTGGCGCTTGGTCACCGTTGGCGTCGAGCGGGAGCCGTTGTAGTCCAGGCGGCCCGGCACGTCGTTCTCGAAGCGCCAGAGCTCTGCGCCACTGGCCAGATCGAAACAGCGCAGCACATCCTGGGCATCGTCGGCCCGGTCGAGCAGAAAGACCTCGCCGTCGCGGATGCTCGCGCCGCCGAAGCCAGGCCCCACCCCGACGTTCCACAGTTCGCGCGGCCCCCCGTCAGGCCACTGCCGGGCCAGTCCCGACTCGTCTGAACGGCCGTCGCGGGCCTGGCCGAGGAACTGGCTCCAGTCGTCGGCGCAGGCCGGAAGACATAGCGTGACGGCGCACAGGCAAAGCAGCCGGAGCTGCAGCGTGCGGCCAGGGACTCGGCAATTGTCCATCGCATCACCTCCAAGAGGGCGTCGTCGCCAGTATTGCTTGCCTGCGCTGTGCTGTCGACGTCGATCCCAGAGGCGCACTGGGCGCGCGCTGCCGGCCCTGGGCGGTGCGCGGCCAATGGGGCTCAGGCGCTCAGCCGCAGCTGTTACGGCCTTGGGGCCCGCAGCATGCTGTGGGAGCAGGAAGGAAGCCACAGAGACGCCATCGAGAACCACGATCCCACCGCGGGCAAGGTCCGCGCAGCCATCGAAGGCAAGCGGGCCAGGACTTCAGCCTCGCTGCGAAACCGGTCTGCAGGGTTTCGGTTCCCCACAGCGCCGGTCACAGGCTACACTGGCAGTAGAGACGCCTGATCGAGACACCGTCCACCAAGCCCCGTACTGCGAGGAGAGGCCATGACCCGCACACATCACTGGATTCTGCTCAGCGTCTGTCTGCTGCAGGCGTTCTGCCTGGGACAGGACGCCGAAACGCCTGCCGCCCCCGAAGCCCCGTTCACCCCCGCAGTCTGGCTCGACCCGAAGGTCCCGGGCGACTGCGACGCCTTCGAGCGCCAGATCGAATTCATCGAGCGCGTCGTCAAGGTGTGGGAATGCATGATGGGCCCCGGCTACTTCGAAGAGGCGCGGGGCTGGTTCCGTGCCCTGGACCTGCGTGCACGGGTCCACGGCTATCCAGCCTGGGCCCGCTGTGAGGCTCTGTTCGGTGAGGCGGCGGCCCTGCTGTGCCTCGGCGAAACCGACCTCGGCATGGCCCGGCTGGAGGCTGCCGCAGCGGCTGGCTACGCCGACCCGTTCAGCTTCCACGAGGTCATCCCGCGCGAGCTCTGGCAAGATCCGCGGGTCGCCGCGGTCTACGGCTCGATGCAGCTCAGCCCGCACGACCTGCACGAGCTGCTCTGGCTGCGCGCGGAGCTCTCCGCCGTGCAGCACGACGCCACCATGATGACCACCCACAACATCGGGCGCAAGGACGATGGAACCACCCAGCTGGCGCATGTCGACGTGCCCAACCGTCCGACCTCCAGCCCCACTGTCGCCGGCTACCGTCTGACCTTGATCTACCTGCAGCGCTGGCAGGCCAACGTGGTGATGCAGTCCGATCAGGCCCGCGTCTCGCATCTGGTCAACATGGAGATCATCGAGAACATGGGAACGCCGCGCGATCCGGGGCTCAAGCTGCAGGAGGTCCAGCGCTCCCGGCTCGCTGCCGCCGAGCGCGACCGCGTCCATCTCGCCACGATCGAGGCCAGGCAGTACGTCGCTCCCGCGGGTGCGGACGGCGCGCCCCAGCCGTTGCCCGACCTGGGCAGCCTCGAGCTCGAGCAGCAGATCGCCGCCCCTGCCGAGCGGCCCAGACTTGAGGGTGCGCAGGCTCTACAGCCCGCCCACGCGGACCAGGCGGAGAGCTGGCACCGGTTTGTGATGACGACCTGGCTGGGCGGCGAGCTGAGCGCGCAGCAGGACGGGCTCTCTTGGACGACCGCTGTGGACGGCGAACAACTCTGTTCGGTGACGGTGTTGCGCGGCGGCGAAGCGACCCGCGTCGAAGACTGGGGAGGCTTCCTGCGCCGCACGCAGGGCGAGCAGATGCTCAGCGAGCTGTCTGTCTACGGCGGCGTCACCGCGGTTGGCTACGAGGAGCGCGACTCCGAGCGGGAGTTCGCCGGCCAGACGGTGCCCGTCAAGGAGTGCGAGCTGGTCGTCGACTGGAACTCCGGTTTGGGCAGCGCGCGCTGGGCGTATCTGCTGATCCTGGCTCCGGAGCTGCGGCCAGGTGGACTCGTGCTGGAAACCCGACTGGTCACCGAAGGTTTCGAGCTGCGCACCCAGACGACCGACTTCGGGTTCGGTGAGTAGCAGGCTCGTCCCGGTGATCTTTCGTCATCGAGCGCCAACCCAGGGCTCAAGCGCAAATGCCCCCCAAGCTGAGCGATTATCCCAAGAACGGCACAATAAATCCCAACAAAGACCTATTATCGCCATAATCGGCCTCATCTACACTCCCTGAGTATGAAATCGCATGCCAGAGGAGGACCCGACATGCTGCAGCGACGCATAGCCAACGAACGCGGCCAGGCCGACCACGGCTGGTTGGACGCCCGCCACACCTTCTCGTTTGCCGAGTACTACGAGCCCGAGCAGATGGGCTTCCGCGCTCTACGGGTCATGAACGAGGACCGCATCCAGCCCGGCAGGGGCTTCGGAATGCACCCCCACCGCGACATGGAGATCGTCACCTACATCCTCTCGGGCGCCCTCGAGCACAAGGACTCGATGGGCAACGGCGAGGTGCTCCGCGCCGGCGAACTCCAACGCATGTCCGCCGGAACGGGCATCGTCCACAGCGAATTCAACCACTCCTCCAGTGAGCTTCTGCACCTGTACCAGATCTGGCTGCTGCCTCGGGAGCGGGGCATCACGCCGAGCTACGAGCAGAAGAGCTTCACGGATGAGACCTCAGGTCGCCTGCGGCTGGTGGCCTCGCCAGACGCCGCGGATGGGTCGCTGCGTATCCACCAGGATGCCCGCATCTACCTGTCGCGGCTCGACCGTGGCGCGACGCTCGACCACGCTCTCGCCCCCGGCCGCCACGCTTGGCTGCAGGTTCTGCGCGGCACTCTGCGCGTCAACGGGACACCGCTGCAGACGAGCGACGGCGCGGCCCTGAGCGACGAGCAGAGCGCGCGCATCGAGGCCGAGAGCCCGGCGGAAGTGATGCTGTTCGACCTGGCTTGAGAACTCCTGGGGTCCCCCTGCCAGGCTGTCTGCTGGACCGTAACACCTGCTACCAAACGTCTGCATACTTCGCCGCGCAAGGGAAGGTCCCTGAGATCTCCCCTGTCGCCACCCCGATCGTCGCAACACGCTCAGCGCTGCGTTTCTTCTGAGCCTGGCGATCGACGGAAGCCAGGGACCAGTGAGAGAATTTTCAGAGAATTCCGCCTCCCAGGCCTTCGCTCCGGCACACACCTCTCGAGGGTCGAGTTCGGTCGGACCTCGCGATATTGGAACACAGCAGCGAAAGGAAGCAAGCATGCCAGGTGGCGCGTACGGGTTCATCGAAGGAAAGGTCTATTCCGCGCTCGATGATCGGCCCATCCCGGGAGTGCTGCTCTATACGGTGCCAGCCAGCTACCGGGTTCGGACGAGCGCCAGCGGAGCGTACTCTCTGCGCGTTCCCGCCGGGAACCACTACGAGGTCTTTACCCACAAACCCGGGTTCCGGCCCAGCACGGCAGACGTGGTGGTGCGCGGCCAGGGCCAACGACGCAGCTGCGATCTCGTGCTCTACGGGACGACGGCTCCGCCCCAGGGCAGCGGCTCTGAGCGAGCGGGAGGCACCCACGGACAACCCGGCAGCGCGGGCTTCTCAGGGCTCGTTGTGGGGCCGGATGGGGTGCCCCTTTGCGGCGTGCGCATCACATCCTCCCCGACATCGCGGGCTGTCTCTACGGACCGCTTCGGCGTCTACTTCCTGGCGATCGACCAGCCTCGCGGGAGCCACTACACGCTCCGCTTCAGCAAAGGGGGCTACCGTCCCGACACCGCACCGATGCTCTTGAGCCCGGGCATGGTCCGCCGCTGCGACGAGATCCTCTTCCGCTCGAGCCGCCCGCCGCGCCACCGGGTGAGTCTGAAATCCCTGGGGTTGCGGCGTGGGACAGTGATCACGGGGCCCGACCTGCGCACCCGACACGGGGCCGCGCAGCCCCGCACCAGGCAGCGTCCGCCCTCCCAGCGTCCTCGACTGCGCTGAGCCGCGGGGCTCGAGGATGGAGGACAGCGGCGTTGCAGGAGCTGTCGCGAGGATTCCGGCAGCAAGTCTGGCCCAGCGCGCTCACGGGGGCCTCAAGAGTGATCGAGGTGCAGCAGGTCCAGCACGTCCGCCCCCGCACGCTGCAGGTAGCGGAAGGCCTGCTCCTGAGTAGCGGCATCGCAGTGGGGCGCTGTCGAGACCCGAGAACAGGTCGTCGATCTGGTCGAGGCATCTGAGCACACCGGGTACGCCTCGCCGCTCCAGCGCCGCTGCGACCCATGAGCTGAATTGTGCCAAACGCGGCAGGTTCCAGACCGGCCCGTCGACTTGGTGACCGTGGATACAGAGCCAACGTGTTGCACCACAATCCAGCCGCAGTCTGGCAGGCACACCAGCGTTGTGGGCGCGGACTTCGTCATGGTTGCCATACAAATGGATGTAGGCGAGGCCGGCGAGACGCGGGGCGATGCGAGGATGGGCCGCGCGGCAACGCGCAAGCTCGGCAGAAAAGTCGCGGAAGCGGGTGCCGTGATGGGTCTCGAAGACGTCTCCGAACACCAGAATTGGGCTGTACCTCGCTTCGAGGTCATCCAGCAGGCGCAGGAACAGGGCCCCGTCATGGCCAAAGCGGTCCAGGGGTCCGCCGTTGCCCGGGTGCAGGTCTGTTAGGGCGCAGATAGGCCCATCCATAGCTGGTAGTAGACCATGGACGGCATCGAGGCGTCACCGGCTTCAGTCTGACCCAGGCCGTGGACCGAGACGATGTTCGGGTGTTCGCGCCTGCTTGGGCAGACCGCTTCGGTCAGGAACTGCGCGCTGCTTTGCCTGCGCAGGGTGCAGAAGCTTGACCTCGATCCGCCGCTCGAAACTCGCTTGCCGCGCTTCGTAGACGGCTCCCATCACCCCGGGGAGTCGGCCATCCCTGCACCTCAGGCGCGCTCAGGGCAAAGCGGCGTCAAAGCCACGCTCGATGGCCTTGCCAATCACCTCCCGTAGTACCAGGTCGCGCACCTTGCTCTTGATCTGGTTGCTGATGTTGATCGTCCAGAACCAGCCTTTGGCTTCCGCCCTGAGGTCAATGGCCGCGCTGTCGACGGTGACGGTGACATCTGCGTGGTCCAAGCTGGCTGGAACCATGACGACCGCAGAGCCCGTAAGCACGGCGTCGATGTTCTTGACCGTGACCTTGTGATCGGGGTACTCCTTGAACAGATACCAGGCGTGGCTCTTGAGCTCGAGCTTGATGACCAGACGCGCCCCGTTGCCCGGCTCCCAGTGGGCCTGCCAGTCGAACAGACCGTAGTGGAAGTTGCCCGTCTGGGTGAGCTGGACGTTGCCGAGCACCTCGAAGTCCGGTGCGACCGTGCCGACGTTGACGACCGTCTGCTTGATTCGCTTTACGTAGGGATTTGGGCCCTTGATGTCGAACTCCTGGCCAACCAGATAGCCTTTGAGAGCTGCGTGGAGCTGGGTTTTGGCCTGGGACTGAAAGGCAGCCTTCTTGGCGGGTTGAGACCAGTATTTGTTCAACTCTGCCTGCACCATCCCTTGGATCTGGCTGGCGCAGGAGCTGAGGCTCAGGCAGACACTGACGAAGATCAGCATCGAGCCGACAGGGGTTCGAGCGCGTAGTGACATCGGTTTTCCTCCCATGGTGTGACTATTCTGTGTCGAAGGCCAAAAGCAGGGCATGTAGCTCTTCACTGCTCGCCCCGGCAGCTGCCAGCCCATCTTCGAGCTCGAGCAGGTGGTAGGCGGCGGCACGGCGAACCTCATCGGGCTGTTCGGCGTTGCGGGTCGTCTCGAGCAGGATCGTCAACGCCTCGGCTTCGTTGTCGCTGGCGCCGCGAAAGTAGGCCAACGCGCGCAGGCGGACCATGGGCTCGCGATCGCTCCGCAGTATCCCGAGCAGCACGTCGGTTTCCGTCGCTGTCAGGCCCGCCGGAAGGCTGACAACAGCCGCCTCGCGGACCGCCGCAGCCGGATCGTGGAGCGCCAGCTCGAGCAGGCTCCCGCGCGTCGCCACCGGGTCGGCAGCGATGAACGGCGGTGAGGCGACCAGCCGTGCGCGCGCCTCGGCGTCGGGTTCCGCCAGAATGTGACGGTACCAGTCCTGGCTATCGATCTGCCCGAGGGCAGCGAGGATCAACACGCCACGCGTCCGTACCAGCCCTTCGCCTGCGGCAAGCATGCGTCGGGCTTGCACCACCAACAGCTCAAGCATGGTCTCGTCCTGGGCCACGGCGCGGCCCAGTGCGAGCACGTCCGCGCTGCGGTCCGCCGCGGCCAGAATATCGGCCAGCCGCGATGCGCCCTCTTCGGCCGTGATGTGTTGTGGACCGGAGCCCGTCGCTTGTGCGACAGTCTCGACGAGACCAGACGGAGGCCTGGCTGTGTGCCGCGGGCCGGTGGGCGCCGTGGGGTTCGAGGCGAGCGGACATTCCAGGTCCAGCGAGGGACTGGCCTCGTGCTGGAGATCTCTGGACGGAGAAGCTGCCCGGGGGGGACCGGCAGTCAACGGGTCGCTACTGAACAGCAGGCCCAGCGAAGCCAAGGCGAGAAGCACCAGGAAGCCAGCAAATCGGCGCGTCATAGCAGTATCCTGAATTGTGTTTACAAAGTAAATAGCCGGCACAACCAGGGATTCGTGCATCTTTTTTTTGATCGCAGCTGCTCGCCGTCGCCGGGAGACCTCTACCGGGTCACGGCGGAGCCGAGACTTGGACGGTTTGGTGTTCCAAGGGGTAGTTACGCGCACTCGAGAGTGGCCGGGCTTCGATTCTGGCGCGCTAGGACGCCGCCAGGCTATTGCAAGAGGCTCAGGGCGCGGGGATGGCCCTTGAGCTTGCGGCTCAGCCCTTTGCTGGGGGTCACCTCAGAGGTCTGCAAGGAGCCGAACAAGAAGCGCGCGCTTGGCAGCTCGTCGTGCCCGTTGTCGACATCGAATTGCAGGCCCTGGCCGGGCTTGAAACGGGTCGCGGTTGAAACCGATGCGATCCTGCACCTTCCAGCGCGGAAGGATGGCCGCGCAGCTTCATCTGCTTGCAGGAAGCACAGGTCCCCCCCCCGTCGCGCTCTCGAGATGTTGGGGCCGCGGCAGGCGTGCCAGTTCTCCAACACGTCCCATCAGCGAGAGGATCTGCTGCGTGTTGATCTGCAGGCACGATCCGGTATCCTCGGCAGCCTGCCTGTCTTGTACTGACCCGGAGAGGACCCGTCATGCCCTGGAAAGCTCTACAAGCGGTTGTTCTTGCCTCATTGTGCCTGCACATGGCGTGCGCGGATATTGTGGGTCACGATCTGCGCCTGAACCTGCCACAGTGGCTTCTCGACGCCCCAACGGCGCCTACCGTGGGCCGGGGAGATCAGGACCTCGACTTCGTGGCTGGCCAATCAGGCGCCGTCGTGCTCACTGCCGATGTCGTCTTTGGAGACTCGGCAAGCGACGTCTTCACGGGCAATTTCGTGCTCGCAGCAGCGTCGGGAGCCACCGCGAAGGGAATCGGGGTGGTCGACGGCAGCTTGACCCTCAACAGCGGCACGGGCCTGGCACCCGGGCTCAGTCCCGGCATTCTGAACACGGGCGACGTGAGTCTGTTGGCGGGCTCGACCCTGAACATCGAGCTCAACAGCCCCTACCTGATCGCAGGCACCGACTACGACCAGCTCAACGTGACCGGCACTGTCACCCTGGGCGGCAACCTCGTCCTCGACGGGGGAGCGGTCGCACCCAGCGGCGGAGAGGTCCTGACCATCATCGCCAACGATGGCACGGAGGCTGTCGCGGGTACCTTCAGCGGCCTGGCAGAAGGGGCCGCGGTCAGCGTCAACAACTTCAGTGCTGTTGTCAGCTACCAGGGGGGGGATGGCAACGACGTCACATTGACAGTGCCCGTGACCCCCCAGCTCGGAGGTAAGCCTCGACGGCAGTGGCAACCTCGTCCTCGACGGCGCGGACACCGACGACAGCTGGACGATCGCCGTCGCCGCCGGTCAAGTCCTGATCAGCGACGACAACGGCAACATCCTCACGACCAGCATCGCTGGCGCGACAGGCGACGGCACCAGCACCGTGGGCATCCCTCTGAGCGCCGTCACCGGGCCACAGATCATGGTCGCTGGCCAAGCCGGGGACGACAGCCTGCCCCTGGAATTCACGACGGCATTCAGCCACGACGTCGTGTTCGACGGTGGGGATCAGACGACGAGCCCCGATGGGGATTCCCTGTCGATCACAGGGGGCAGCGCGACGACCCAGAGCTTCACGTTCAGCAACGCCCACGACGGCAGCCTGCAGGTCGATGGCCGGACGATCAGCTACACCGGCCTGGAATGACGCATAGCCCGCAACCGGGGGAGCTGCGACGCCGCAAGCAAGGTTCGTGCCCTTCTCGCGTCAAACGGCAGCCGAAATCTGTCGAGAGTCATCTAGTGGACCTCCGCCCGCTATCATCACAGAATCCACGTGCGCCGAGGCGACGATGACAGATACCAAGAATGCCCAGGACCAACGCCTGCTTCCGGCTTGGAAAGCCGACCAGCTCGCGCTGAAGATCCTTGAGTTCTATGCCAAAGGTCTGGCTGATCACTACCGCAGATTGAAGCAACTGACCGGCAAAGCAGGCCGCTTGAACCCTGAAGCTTCCTTCTCGGCTGACAAGCAGGGTGAGATCGCTACCCGAAAGCAGGCCTTCAAGAGGGACACGGCGGCCTTCCGCAGGCAACTGGCGCTTGTGAAGTCAAACAAGCTGCGACAAGTGATCGCCAAGAACGTCGGTCCTTTCCTCAGCAATGTCGGGGACAAGATCAAGCACAAGCTCTGGCGTGGGGGAGCGGCGGGGAAGGTGACGAGGTTGTTCCGTGCGATCGCTCAACGAGCCTCCACCTTCGAGAACTACAAGAAACACTACGGCTGAGCGCCCGGGCGCGACAATCGTCGCTGCCCGTGGCATCGCTGCTGCCGGCCGGGCAGACCGTGAGCATGGAGCAGGAGCGCGGCGACGCGGCTCCCCGAACAAGCGTGTACGTAGCGCCCAAGCATGAAGGCTTGGGTCAACGGCCCTGTCCCCGCATTCTTGGCCCTCCCTGGCCGCAATCCAGCAGACTCCAGTTTCCGGTCCACGACGGTTGTGATACCTTAAACACTGAAGCCTTGGAGGTTGGCAGCCCCGTACTCGCATCGGAACATCATGCCAGATGCCCTGGACCAACCAAGTGTCGAACCGGCAGCCGAAGATCTGCCGCTGCTCGGCTCCATCGCCTGGGCGCTCGCCTCAGGGCGACCCGAGGAGGGGCTCGTCCGCGCACTGGACTGCCTCGTGCAGGCGCTGCGAGCCGATGCCTGGGAGATCTTCCTGGTGGAGCCCAGCAGCGGAGACTTGCTGCTGTGGGACTGCCAGGGGCGCGACCGTCCCCAGCTGCTCTCGACGCTGCGTTTCGCGCCCGGAGTCGGCTTTCCCGGGATTGTGACACGAGATCGGAAGGGACTCACGACCTGCCAGCTGCAGGGGGACACCCGGTACGTGCGGCAGGCGGTCAAGGACTGTGGCGTGCAAGCCTATGCCTGCGCTCCCCTGATCAGCCAAGGGAGAATCCTGGGCTCTCTGCACCTGACCTGGCACGACTCCCATGCGCCGCTGCTGAGAGCCATGCGCTTGCTCCAGCTCGTGACCGGCTCGATCAGCACAACGCTGGCTGCACAGTTTGGATCTCTGCGCGAGGCCGTCTGCCACTCGATCACGGGCGATGGTCGGTTGGATCACCGCCTGCGGCGCACGTTGCAACAGATCCAACGGGTCGCCGGCACCTCGCTGAGCACACTGGCACTCAAAAGCCCCGACAATTCGGGCATCTTCGAGCTCTCCAGCAAACAGGATACAGTCTTTCGCCGACGCGGAGCCCCGACCTGTGAATGCGTGCTCACCTGCACCTGGCTGAAGCAGGGACGCACCGCTCTGTTGGACCGCAGCCAGGAAAACTGGCCGGAGAGCTGCACGCGTCCGCCACGGCTGGCGGCGGGCAGCTCTTGCCTGCCGCTGATGGCGGGTGGCGAGTTGCTGGGAGCCCTCCTGCTCGATTATCCCGAGAACGTGCCCCGACCGATGACACGCAAACTCATCCCTCTGCGGATGATGGCCGACGAGCTGGCCGCGGTGTTGCAGGATCATCGCGTGCCCGCGCCCCCCAACTCCCGCGGCCCCGCGCTGCTAGAGTCCGCGCCCGCGCTGCAGCTCCGCTGTTTCGGAGACTTCGAGATCAGCTTCGCTGGTCGTCGCCTTCCTGCGTCTGCGTTTCCGCGACGCCAGGCGCTGCCTCTGCTGAAGTTGTTGGTGCTGCACTCCGGCTCCGCTCTCGATCGGGATGTCCTGATCGAGTTCCTCTGGCCGGGTGTGAAGCCGAGCGCTGGCAGGAACCGGCTGTATGGAGTAGTCCACGCCTTGCGAAGCGTGATCGAGCCCGAAATGGGCAAGGGCCGCTGGCGCCACATCTGCAACCAGGGCAGCCTCTACTCCTTCAACACACAGACCCCGCATCGGGTCGATCTGTACGACTTCCGAGGGTTTTTGCGCACCGCCCACGACACGGCGTTGCCCGCTGCGCAGCGGATCGTCGCACTCGAGCAGGCGGTCGACCTCTACCGTGGCGAGCTGTTCGCCGACGACCCCTACGCCGACTGGTGCCTGCTCGAACGGCGCGAGCTCCACCGCTCTTGCCTGACCGCGTTGAAAGACCTCGCCGATTTGCGTTGCGGTCGCGGTGAGCTGGAGCTGGCCGTGCGTACTCTGCAGCGCGCCTTGCAGCTGGACCCGCAAAGGGAAGACCTCAACCGGCGGCTGGTCACGACTCTCCGCGCCCTGGGCCGCTGTGGAGAGGCCGAAGAGCAATGGGGTTTCTTCCTGCAGATTCTGGAGAAAAACTTAGGTCCCCACGCCCTACCTGCAATGCCCAGCCCAATGCGGTAGCTGCCGCCACTCCCTGTTTCCAACCCCCCACTCAGCAGACCCTTGCCAGGCGGCGTGTAAGTCGCCTGTAAGTGTGCTGTGGTCTCTTCAGACATCGAACTCTTGGACGATCTTGCTGGCGAGCGGACAACTTGTTTGCCCGGCAGCTGGCCCAGGAGGACTGATGCGATTCCAGCAACCAGAGAGGTCGCACCGCCATGGCAGAAGGCAGACGTTCGGACGGTCAAGGGGAAGTCTCAGGCCCGCAGCGCGGGAGCTTCTCGAGGCGCAATTTCCTCAAGTTGTTCACGGCGGGAACCCTGGCGGCAGCGCTCGATCCGAGCAAGCTGCTGTACGCCCAGGGCATCATTCCCGGCATCGACAACCCCCTGAAGCACTACCCAGCAAGAGACTGGGAGAAGGTCTACCGCGACCAGTACAAGTTCGACCGGACCTTCACCTGGATCTGCGCGCCCAACGACACCCACATGTGCCGCATGCGGGCGTTCGAACGCAACGGCGTCATGATCCGCAGCGAACAGAACTACGACCATGCCCGTATCGGCGACATGTACGGCAACCGGGCGACTCAGACGTGGAACCCCCGCGGTTGCCTGAAGGGCTTCACCTTCCAACGCCGCGTCTACGGACCCTACCGCCTGCGTGGACCGGTGGTGCGGGCGGGCTGGAAGGCCTGGGCGGACGCGGGCTTTCCGTCACTCTCGGACACGCCGGCGCTGCGTAGCCGTTACAAGTTCGACAACCGCGGCAACGACACCTTCGTGCGGGTCACCTGGGATGAGGCCTGGGACTACGCCGCGCGCGGACTGCTGGCCGTCGCCCGCACCTACAGCGACGACGAGGGCAAACGCCGGCTGCTCGCCGATGGCTACGACCCGCTGATGTTCGAACATTGGCACGGAGCCGGCACACGCACGATGAAGATCGGCTCGTCGCTTCCCATCCACGGACTCGTCGGCAAGTTCGGCCTGTTCCGCTTCGCGAACATGACAGGGTTGATCGACCATCATGCCCGCGGTGCTTCGCACGATGAAGCCCAGGGCGCCCGTGAGTGGACCGAGTACACCTGGCGCGGCGACCAGGCTCCCGGCCAGCCCTTCGTGCACGGCCTGCAGACGTCGGACATCGACATGGCCGACCACCGCTTCACCAAGCTGTCCATCCAGATCGGCAAGAACCTGATCGAAAACAAGATGCCCGAGTCGCACTGGCTCACCGAGATCATGGAGCGCGGCGGCAAGATCGTCGTCATCGCTCCAGACTACAGCGCCCCCGCCGCCAAATCCGACTACTGGATCGCGTGCCGGCCCGGCCTCTCGGACACCTCCATCCTGCTCGGCGTCTCCAAGATTCTGATGGACAACCATTGGATCGACGAGACCTTTGTCAAGAGCTTCACCGACCTCCCGCTGCTGGTCCGCACCGACACTCTGCGGCGGCTGCGCCCCGAAGAGGTGATCGCCGGCTACAAGAACGCCGACCTCCGCGACGGGCCGTCTGTCAAGATCCAGGGCTTGACTGCCGAGCAGCGCGAGCGTATCGGCGACTTCACCATCTGGGATGCCGAGGCGGGCAAGGTCGTTGCCGTCAGCCGCGAGAACGTCGGCGTGCACGCCAACCTGAACGCCGCCCTGACCGGAGCCTACACGGTCACGCTGCTCGACGGCCAGGAGATCGAGGTGATGCCGGCCTACGAGATGTACACGCGCCACCTCGCCGACTACACCCTGCCCGTGGTCCAGGAAATCAGCGGCGCCGAGCCGGAGCTGGTCGCGCGCCTGGCCCGGGACATCTGGGAGACCACAAAGGCCGGCCACCCGGTCGCCCTCCACCACGGCGAGGGGACCAACCACTACTTCCACGCCACCCTGCACAACCGCGCCTGTCATTTGCCCCTGATGCTCACGGGCAACTTCGGCAAGCACGGCGCGGGTGTCTTTACCTGGGCGGGGAATTACAAGGGCGCCCTGTTCCAGGCCTCGCCTTGGACGGGCCCCGGTGTTGGGAGTTACACCCACGAGGATCCCTTCGCCCCGATTCTGGACCCAGACATCCGCATGACCCATGAGCACCTGCACAACTTTACCTACGGCGAAGATGTCGCTTTCTGGGGCAACGGAGACAAGCCCCTGGTCGTCGACACCCCCAAGGGCCGCAAGTGCTTCACCGGCAAGTCCCACATGCCCACGCCTACAAAGATGATGTGGTACAACAATGCCAACCTGATCAACCAGTCCAAGTGGATCTACAACCTGATCGTCAATATCTTCCCCAAGATCGACATGATCGTCGATCAGCAGGTGGAATGGACGGGCTCGGCAGAGTATGCGGACGTCGTGCTGCCCGCCAACTCCTGGGTGGAGTTCGAGGACCTCGAGATCGGTGGTTCCTGCTCCAATCCATTCCTGCAGATGTGGGGTGGCACGGGCATCAAGCCGGTGCACGACTCACGGGATGACGCGGAGATCTTCGCGGGTGTCGGCCGGGCGCTGACCAAGCTCACGGACGACCAGCGCTTCGCCGACTACTGGAAGTTCGTCACCGAGAAGAACTCCAAAGTCTACATCCAACGCGTGCTCGACAATTGCACGACGACCCGAGGTGACGACGGCCCCTACCTGGTCGACAAGCTGCTGGCCGGTGACTACGGCGGCCAGCCGGGGTCGGCGCTGATGCTGTTCCGCACGTATCCGCGCGTGCCGTTCTTTGAGCAGATTGAGGACAGCATCCCCTTCTACACCGACCACGGGCGTCTGTCGGCCTATTGCGACCTGCCCGAGGTCATCTCCTACGGTGAAAACCTGATGGTCCACCGGGAAGGCCCGGAGGCGACGCCCTACCTGCCGAATGTGATCGTCTCCAGCAGCATCTACGTCCGCCCTGACGACTTCGGGATCCCGGCCACCGCGATGGATCCTGACCTGCGCACGATACGCAACCTCAAGCTGCCCTGGGATGAGGTCAAGAAGACCTCGAACCCACTCTGGGCACAAGGCTTCCGCTTCTTCTGCTCGACCCCGAAGAGCCGCCACAGTGTCCACTCCTCGTGGTCGGTCACCGACTGGAACTGGGTCTGGAGCACCAGCTTCAGCGACGTGCGCCGACGCGACAAGCGCTCGCCCGGCGTCAGCGACCGACAGATCCAGATGAACCCCCAGGCCGGCAAGGACCTGGGCTTCCACGAAGGAGACTACGTACACGTCGACGCCAATCCCCTCGACCGCCCCTTCGTCGGCTGGGAGCAGGACTATACTCGGGCGAAGGCCTTCCGCTGCCGTGTGCGGGTGAAGTTCAACCCCTCGCTACCCTACGGCATGACGATCATGAAGCACACGGGCTGGATCGCCACTGAGCGCACGGTCCGTGCCCACGAAGAGCGCGCTGACGGCCTCGCCCTGTCATCAGACACAGGCTACCAGTCCAGCTACCGATACGGATCGCACCAGAGCATCACCCGCAGCTGGATGATGCCGATGCACCAGACCGACAGCCTGTTCCACAAGGACACCGGCGGCATGAAGTTCGTGTTCGGCTTCGCAGTCGACAACCACGGGGTCAACACGGTCCCCAAGGAGACGCTGGTTCGGATCAGCAAGGCCGAAGATGGCGGCCTCGACGGCGACGGCGTCTGGACCCCCGCGACCACGGGAACGTCTCCGGGGAAGGAATCGGAGGCGATGCTCAAGTACATCGCGGGCACTTACGTAGAGGTGGACTAAGGCATGCATCCTCATCCCGAGCCAGAACACAACCCCGGCGGGCAGCCGAGCGAGGCCCTCAAGAAGACCGCCGAAGCCGACGATCCCATGGTGCTCCACGCCACCTGGATCTCGGGCGACCCCTTCTTGATGCTCGACTCATTGATCGAAGAGTACGCCCGCATGGGGTTCAGCGCCGCCAAGATCCGCGGGCTGTTCAAAAACGCCGGCTTCCTGGCGACCTACAGCCTGACGCAACGTTTCGGCGAAGAGGTGGTCAGCCAGCGCATTGAGACCGTGCTGCAGAAGTGCGGGGTCCTGCGGTTCACGATGCAGGCCGCGGCACCACAGATCCCGCCCTGTTCCAAGCTTGCCCCAGGTCCACACAGGAGTCACCACGATGTCTGAGGTCTACAACTGGCAGCTGGGCAGAAAGATGGCGTATCCCCACGAGGAGGCCCACCCACGCTGGCAATTCGCCTTCGTCTTCAACATCAACCGCTGCATCGCCTGCCAGACCTGCACCATGGCTTGCAAGTCCACCTGGACCTTCTCCAGGGGCCAAGAGACGATGTGGTGGAACAATGTCGAGACCAAACCCTACGGGGGCTATCCCCACAACTGGGACTCCAAGCTGCTCGGCATGCTCGAGAAGCGCAACTCCGGGGGCCAGGTCTGGAAGACCGGCCAAAAGGGGCCGGAGAAACCTTACGGCGAGTTCAAGGGCAAGACCATCTTCGAGGCCGCCGACACGCACCTCGCCCCCGAGGGGTCGCAACGGGCCGTGGGGTATATCCCTTCGGAGCAGGAGTGGACGGCCCCCAACATCCACGAAGAGACCGCCTCAGGCAAGATCAGGCAGCGCCAGAATTGGAAGGACTCGGTGCAGCTGCCCGAGCACCGCGTCTGGTTCTTCTACCTGCAGCGCATCTGCAACCACTGCACCTATCCGGCCTGCTTGGCGGCCTGCCCGCGCAACGCCATCTACAAGCGACCCGAGGACGGGATCGTGCTCATCGACCAGGAGCGTTGCCGCGGCTACCGCAAGTGCGTCGAGGCCTGCCCATACAAGAAGCCGATGTACAACTCGGCCACCCGGGCATCGGAGAAGTGCATCGGCTGCTATCCGCGGGTCGAAGGCAAAGACAGCGCCCTCAGCCCCAATGGGGAACCTCTGGAGACGCGCTGCATGTCCGCCTGCGTGGGCAAGATCCGCCTCCAGGGCCTGGTCGAGAAGGAAGAGGATGGTACCTGGACGAAGGCTTCGGACAGTCCCCTCTACTTCTTGATCCGCGAACGCGAGATCGCGCTGCCGCTGTATCCGCAGTTCGGCACCGAGCCCAACGGCTATTACATTCCGCCCCGTTGGGCTCCGCGCAGCTACCTCCACCAGATGTTCGGCCCCGGTGTCGAGAAGGCCCTCGAGCAGTATTGCTGTCCCGATCGGGAGCTGCTGGCGGTGCTGCAGTTGTTCCGCGCCTCACAAGAGATCCTCTTTACCTACAAGATCCTCAAGGGTCCCAAGATCGGTGAAGTCGAGGCCACGCTGCCTTCGGGCGAGAAGAAGACCCAGGAGCTCTTCAATGACACGGTCCTGGGCTTCAACAAATTCGGCCATGAGGTCGTGCGGGTGACCATCGAAGAACCGACCTTTGAGCGCCCCGGCAAGCACGTCAATTCCATCTAGCCAAGGCTGCAAGGAGCCCCGCCCATGTCCGAACTGGAAACGTTGGTGATGGAATCGCCCAAGGCCTCTGATCCTGGGCTGGCCCTCGACCATGCCCGCCTGTTGGTCTACCAATTTCTGGCCATCGCCGCCGCCGATCCCGGTACCGAGCGCTGGTCCCGGTTGCTGGAAGCCGATTTCCAGCTGCTGGTGAAGGCAGCGATGGAGCTGATCAGGACCGACCCCGAGGCCCGACCGGCGGCCCTTTCTCGAGGCGAGCTCCCTCCGGAGACATGGCTGGTCGCCGAGCCTCTGCTCCGATTCGCGCAGGCCGGCCGCGTGGCCATGCGCAGTGAGTACGACCTGACCTTCGGTCTGGTGATGTCCAAGGAATGTCCTCCCTACGAGACAGAGTACTGCTCGCTGAGCTTCTCGGTCTCGCGCTCTCAGCACCTGGCGGACATCGCTGGCTTCTACAAGGCTTTCGGGCTGGCACCCTCGCGGGACAGGCCGGAGCGCCACGACCATCTGGTGCTTGAGCTCGAGTTCATGGCCTGGTTGATCGCCAAGGGCATCTACGCGGCCTTGAACGGGGATGAGGAACATCGGCGCCAGTGCGAAGAAGCGCAGGCCCGGTTCTTCGCGGACCATCTGGCGTGGTGGATCGCGGCTTTTGCGTTGCAATTGCGCCGGAAGGCCGATGGACTCGAAGATGAGAGCGAGCTGCGCACGGCTCCGAAGAGCTATCAGGGCGCTATCGGCTCGCTGCTGGCGGCTTTCATTCCCTCGGAGCGGACGGTGTTCGGCATCGATCCGGCCATGGAAATGCCCGCCCCGCAACCTGAGCAAGACCTGTCCGCCGCAGACTGTGAAGGCTGCCCGATGAAGGGAATGCGTACCGCCCCCGAAGTCATGGCAGCGGGAGAGGGAAAATGAACAAGCGCTATCTGTGGGCCCCACTCGTGGCCGCGAGTCTGTTGCTGTTGCTGCCGCTGTTGCGGACCGAGCCCGTATTGGCGGAAGGAGACCGCGGCGAGCTGCTCTTCCGGCGGCACTGTGCCTCCTGTCATGGGGATCTCGGCGATGGAGCGGGCCTGGCGGCGGCCTACCTGTTTCCCAAGCCCAGGGACTTCACCACGGGAGTCTACAAGTTTCGTAGCACCCCGACCGGTGAGCCTCCCACCGATGCCGACCTGCTCCTGACTCTCAAGCGGGGTGTGGGCGGAACCTCGATGCCCGCCTGGGACCGCCTGCCCGATGCCGATCTGACGGCGCTCGTCGCCTACATCAAGCAGTTCTCCGACGTGTTCGAAGAGGAAGATCTCGAGCCGCCGTACGAAATCGGGACGCCACCACCCGCGACCGACGAGAGCATCCTGGCCGGCCAGAAACTCTTCACCCGGATGCAGTGCTATGAGTGCCATGGGCCGAGCGGCAAAGGGGACGGCCCCTCCTCGGGGACCCTGACCGACGACAGTGGCCGGCCCATCCGCGCCTACGACTTCACGCGAGGGCCGGGGTTGATGAAGGGCGGCGCCTCCGCAAGCGCCATCTTCCGCACCATGGTTACCGGGCTCGACGGCACGCCGATGCCGTCCTATGCCCTGCTGTTGGATATGGAGGACGCCGGCTGGGGGCTGGTGCACTACATCCAGTCTCTTTCCAGCGCCGATGGCGTGCCGGTCTTCGAGGGGACACCCCGGTTGCGGGCAGTCGCGTCCGCCAGTGACCCCGCACTGGCAGTCGACGACCCGGTCTGGCAGACCGCGCCCTCGGTCGTCGTCCCATTGCGTCCGCTCTGGGCACGGGATGTCTGGGTCCTCTCCGCTGAGGTGCAGGTCGTGGCCGGCCCGAAGACGACCAGCTTCCGCTTCCGCTGGGCCGATGAAGCCGTCGATGAAACGGTCGTGCGCCCTGAGGACTTCCGGGATGCCGTGGCCCTGCAATTCGTCTCTACAGGAACGCCTGAAGACTATGTGGGCCTGCCCTTTATCGGGATGGGGGACAAGCAGGAGACCGTCAGCATCTGGCACTGGAAGGCGGACTGGCAGGCCGACCTGGACGGCGGCTTCTACCTGGATTCGCAGCGCGAGCACGCGCTCGGCTACGACCAGAGCATCCGCGACCAGAGCGGCACGGACAAGCTCTACCGCGCCGGGGCCGAAGCAGGCAATCCTATGTCCCAACGCCCCCGTAGCAGCTCGGTAGAAGCCTTGATCGCCGAAGGCTTCGGCACCCTGACCAGCCTGCCCGCCGAGAGCCAGACCATCCGCGGTCAGGGAGCCTGGGCGGACGGGTACTGGACTGTGGTCGTGCAGGCTCCAGCCAGCCCAGAGACCCTGCGGCTGCGCAAGGGTGTTTCCCTGCCTGTGGCAGTCGCCGTCTGGGATGGCGCGGCTGGAGACAGGAACGGGCAGAAGTGCGTTTCTCAGTGGCTTGAGCTTGAGCTCGAATAGCGAATCGGGGAAGCCCGTCAGTACAAAGTGCTTAACCAAAACGGAGAGCTTGATGAAGACCTTGATTCTGGTATTGGCCTGCATGATCGGCTGCGCGAGCGTGTGCCTGGGCCAGAAATATGAAGGCAGCGAAGACTTCGAAGGAACCACGGTCACAGGCCGTGTCGTGTGGCCCGGTGATGCTCCCGATCCACTGCTGCTCGGGGCGAGCAAGAACACCGACGTCTGTTGCGGAGAAGGCGAGACCGCCTGCGACAAAGACTCCGGCAGGCTGACCGTCAACCCCGAGAACAACGGGGTGAAGAACTGCGTGGTCTACCTGGCGCGCTATGCGCTGGACACCCCGGGCAAGGCCTTCGAGAAGGGCGCGGAGATCAACCAGCTGGGCTGTGCTTATGACCCACACGTAACGTTCGTGCAGGTCGGCAAGAAGCTGGTCATCCGCAACAGCGACGACATCCTCCACAACGTGCACGGCTACCTGGGCAACGACACGGCCTTCAATCTGGCCATGCCGCTGCCAGCCGCGAGCAAGCAGAAGCTCAAGAAGCCTGGCAGGATCGAGCTGCGTTGCGACGCGGGCCACACCTGGATGACAGCCTGGGTCTGGGTCATCGAGCATCCGTACTACACCACGACCGATGCGGATGGCAACTTCTCCCTGAGCGGAGTTCCTGACGGCGTGTATGAGCTGGTGGTCTGGCACGAAGGCTGGGAGATCGTGGACACGCTCGAGAGCTCCGACGGCAAGGTCACCGGCTACGTGTTCTCTGAGCCTCTGGAGATGGAGCCTGTGGAGATCGTGGTCGAAGCGGGCGAGTTCTTCGACTTGCCGGCGGAGATCGTTCTGGAGTAGAGCCAGGGGGACTCCGAGCGCGGAGCTCCTGACATGGGCCCCAGACAACCGGCCTGGCTGGGTACTGGCGGCCACTATCCGTTGCGACCTTCTCCAGCATTCTAAAGCACGCACGCGTCCAAGCCGTCTTCTGTAGCGGCGCTCTGTGAGCGCCGGAAGCAGCTCGGGCAGAGCTTGTATCCAGAGGCTCTGGGTTCACCAATCTGATCGATCATCTCGTCGGTCATAGACCGACGCTACAGGCGCTTCTCAGCAGTTCGATGGCATCGACCAAACCTGACCGAAGGCTCCGGAAGTCGGCTCAAGGGTCGCCGGTCGCACCCTCCAGCAGCGTCTGCCAACGTGGATCCCCGGTGATGCGCGGGTAGGGGACCTCCAGCGTGCGCAGGTCCAACCCTGAGGCCACCGCCGACGCGAGCAGCTCGAACGCTCGATCGGTACAGAGGCTTGCCCGGGCGGCTGCCTCCGTGCCGTCGCGCGCAGCGTAGACGTCGCCCATGGCCTGGCACAGGGCCAGCCCCGAAACCAAAAGCTCGAGATTGCCGGGTTCACGTGCCACGGCACGCGGCAGGTCCTCGAGACAGGCAGGGTAGTCGCCTCTCTGGTAGTGGCACAGCGCCCGCAGGTAGTAGCCGCCCGAGAAGTCCGGGTCGAGCTCGATGACCCTGCTCAAGTCCTCGATGGCCGCTTCGTAGCGGGTGAGATTGAGCAGCGCGGTGCCGCGCTGGTAGTAGGTCTTGAGTACTTCGGGCTGGAGCTCTATGGAAGCGGTCCAGCTCGCCAGGGCCTCTTCAGGCCGCTCCAATTGCCACAGCACCAGGCCCCGGGCCTGGTGGGTCTCGCCGTCCCAGGGCTGGCGCTGCACCAAGTAGTCGAAGTCAGCGAGAGCCTCCTCGGGCCGGGAGAGCGACACCAGCACGCTCGCCCGCACGCTGCGCGCGGCCAGGTACTGCGCGTCGAGGTCCAGCGCGCGGGTCACGAGCTTGAGGGCCTGCTCCGCGTCCCCGCGCGCGGCATGGTAGTGCGCGAAGGCCGTCCACGTGTGCGGCGCGTCTGGTTCCAGCTCGGCGCCGCGTTGCAGGTCTTCCCAAGCCTGCTCCAGCTCCCCGCGTCTGATCAGTAGAATGGCCCGTTGCAGCCGGGCGCGCGCAGAGGACGGATCGATCTCCAGGGCGGCATCAAAGGCCGTCAGCGCTTCGTCGTCACGACCCAGGTCTCCGAGCACCTGGCCACGACTGGCCAAGAGCGGCGCGCTGAGCGGAAGCAAGTGGATCGCTTCGCTGTAGTCGGCCAGGGCGGCTTCGAAGCGACGCATCGTGAAGTGCAGCGCGGCGCGGAAGATGTAGGCCTCCGCCTGGCCAGGGTCGTGCGCCACTGCCTGATCGTAGGCCTGCAGCGCCGCATCTGGATCCCCTCTTGCAGAGTAGAGGCGTCCGAGCAGGCGGAAGTAGGGCGCCTTGTGCTGCGTCCGCGCCAGGCCCGCCTCGATCTCGGCTTCGACGGCCTCCGGACGCAGGGTCAGCAACAGCTCGAGGCGCAAGACCTCGATCTCGGGATTCCCCGGCTCGATGGCGAGCGCGCGTTCGAAGTCGCTCAAGGCCGCTTCCCGGTTCCCTAGAAAGTGGTGCAGGCGGCCACGTTCCCGAAAACTTGCCGCGTGGCCCGGGCGCAAACGCATCGCACGCGTCAAGTCATCCAGGGCACGCGGGTAGTCCCCGAGACTCCTGCGCAGCAAAGCCCGGTTGAACACGTAGCCCGCCGCGGTGGGATCGAGCGTAGCGGCGTGATCGAAGTCGCGCAGTGCACCGTCATCGTCGCCCAGGGCCTGCAGCGCGACCGCGCGGTCGCTGAATACGCCGGGATTGTCGGGCTGCACGTGGATCGCACGCGTGAAGTCGGCGGCAGCTTCGGCCTCGTGGCCGAGCTTGTGCCACACCAATCCACGGCTTCTGAGGGCCAGGAAATGCAGGCTGTCCTGGGCGATGGCCTGGTCCAGGTCGGCAAGCGCGGCGTGCAGGTCCGCCCGTTGAGCATTGATCAGGGCGCGCAGCAGCCAGCCGTCCGGGGACTTCGGGTCGAGCTCGAGCAGGCGCGCGACGTCCGTCGTGGCCAGCGACAGGTCTTCTCGGTTCAGAGCCAACCTCGCGCGCAGGAGCAGGGTTTCGAAATCATTGGGCTGCTTCTGCAGCGCGCGCGCCAGGACCACCAGTGCCGTGCTGTCCGAACCCAGTTCGATCAAGGTCACGGCCTGGCGCACGAGACTCTGCGCGTCCGCCTGCGCGAAGTCCGGTTCGGGTGCCGGGAGGCGGCCCAACCTCCGCCGCACCTGTGCCCAGACCTGGCCCTCCGGTCCGAAACGCGGGCGAAGCTCGTGGACCAGGAAGTCCAGGGCCTGCGGCGATTCTGTCGAGCACAGGGCGAGCCCGGCTTCAATCGCCAGCGGACGGTCCCACACGACCGCGGCGAAGGCGATCAGCGCCGGTACGCAGAGCCGGGGGATTTCGAGATTCCCGAGCACAGACAGGATCACGCCGACCTGCTCCCGTTGTGCTTCGCTCCAAAGACCGGGCGCATTGCGGCGGGCCTGCGCTGCGTGGGCGATGTGCGGCTGCAACGCATCCCGCAACAGGCCGGCGATGTCGGGGTGCTGGAAGGCACGCAGGCGCGCCGCGAGCTCTTCTGGCGTGGCCTCCCAGCTGGGTCTGCCCTCGCGTTCCCGGCCCTGGCCCAGATCGTCCAGCGCCGCGCGCGTCACCGCCAGCTGCCAGCGCAGCCGGGCCTGGCTGGCCTCTCGCACGACGCCGAGCTGCTCCTCGCGCAGCGTCGGGTCCTCGATCTCGCGCACCAGGGCGCGCGCGAGCTCGAAAGATGCACTCCGCAGCGCGACCCCCACCGCCAGCCTGCGTAGCTCCTGAAGCGCAGCTTCCAGCGAGGCGTGCTCGGGCTCACGGGCGAGGTCCGAGCCACGTCCCGCAATGGGAAGCAGATACAGTCTGCGGACGCTTTGGTGCTCGGAGATCAGCACCAGCAGAGCGTCGAGCGAGGCCTGCAGCCGCTCGCGCTCTCGCGTCGAGGTCTCGAACCGACGCTCCGCTGGCCAGTCTGTTGCGCACAGGGCCCGGGCCTCTGCGACGATCGGAACGGTGCGCGCGGGAGGCAGTTGGCGCAGGCGTTGGGCGATCTCCTGCCTGCGTCCCTGCACCAGCCGCTCGAAGCCCGCCTGTTCGGCGTACACAAAGGCGACGGCACCGAGCGCAAGGAGTACCAGCAAGCCGACCAGTCCCAGCTGCAGACCGAGCCGCGCGCGCCGCTCACGAGTCCGCGCCTTGAGCCGCCCTGCTAGCGTCTGCCGCGCCGCCTGGACGCGCGCGTCTGGTGGGCGATCCTCGAGCGCAGCCAGCTGCGTCTCGGCCACCCCCAGATCCCCACGTTGCAGCGCCGCCTCGGCACAACACAGCCGTGCCTCCCGCTCGCCCGCGCGGGCCCG
>JAJDCP010000124.1 GCA_029260765.1 Planctomycetota bacterium | reverse complement strand
CGAGGCCTCGGCGTGGACCCGGCTGTGGCGGTCGGTGCTGCTCGGTGTGCACAGGGGAGGACGCAGGAAGCTCAAAGCGCTGCGCCAGATCAGCGCCGCCCTGCGGGCGTCTCCGGAGCGCGCGGCTACGCTGCTGCCCGTGCTGGCCCTGGCTGTGCGCTCGGTGCGCCTGCCGGAGGCGCGCTCCGGCATCGCGGCTGTGGTCGCGGCGCTGGCCGCGCGGCCCGAGCTGGCGGCTCAGGTGGCTCAGCAGCTGCCCGAGCTCGAGCTGGGAGGTTGAGGTGGAGCTGGAGCTGTCCTACCACGGCAGAAGCGGCCTGCGCGACGGAGTGCTGGGCCTCGCTGCCAACCTGGCGCGTGCGCCGGTCGCGTTTGAGGCGGCCCTGCTGCGTCCGCTGCGCTTCCGCGAGGCCATCTCGGCGCTGCACGAGGTGGTCGTCAGCGACCTGCGCTTCCAGGCGCGCGACAAGACAGCCTACAAGCAATGGCTGGTCGAGCAAAAGCAACGCGAGCGGCAGCTCCGCAACCACGCCCAGCAGGTGGCTCTCGAGGAAGTCGAACGGGCGCGCGGCCAGCACATTCCCCAGCTGCTCAGCCAGAGCTACAAGCGCTCCTTGAAGCGCTATTGGAAGCTGCGGCGGCGCTACGAGGGCTTGCTCTGGAAGGAAGACCCGGCGCTCTGGCGGCAGCTGATGCCCTGCGACCCCATCATCACGGTCGCCGAGGATGTCGTGTTCTTCGAGGCATTCTCGAAGGACGAGTCGAGCTACGGCTGCCTGAATGTGCGGCGTGAGGACTTCTTCGGCGGCTCGAGTGGGGTGCAGACGGGCACGACCAACGTCGACTATTCCAACGCACTCTACGAAGCCTTCCAGAGCCTGCGCAGCTACCGGCAGACCCGGTTTGCGGTCGATCCGGAGGGCTTTGGAGTCGAGACCTCCGAGGCGGGAGGACTGCGTGAGCAGAAGATCGACCTGCCCGACGGCTGGCTGCGGGGTTTCATGCAGATGCAGGCGGCGGCCGCACTCCCGCTGCGGCGGGTCTCGCTGAGCTGCGCGGCGGTCTACAACATCCTGGCATGGCTCAAGCGCCACCGTGCCAAGAAGAGCCCGCGTGCCCTGCGCTTTGAGCTCTTGCCTGGTCGTGCGCCCACGGTTGTGCTCGAGCCCTGGGAGCAGCCGATCGTCTCTGAGGCGACGCGCTACGACGGGCCTGGTCGGGCGCCTGTCCGCGTGTGGGGCCGTCGTCGGCTGTGCGCCCTGGCGCGGGTGCTGCCGCTCGCCGAGCGCTTCGATGTCTACTTGCTCGGGACGGGCCTGCCGAGCTTCTGGGTGGCGGTCATGGGAGACATGAGCTTCACCCTGGGGCTGTCCGGTTGGACGAGCAACGACTGGACGCGCGGCTCCGGCCTCGATCTGCTGGCACCGCCGGCGGCGCCTTCGGCGAGCCTGGCGCTGCGCGTTGCCAGCCACATGCGGGAGTGGGGGAGGGCGAGCCTCAGCGAGCTCTGCGATGCTACAGATGGTGCGCAGCCAGAGGTGCTGGCGGCCTTGCATCAGCTGGCGCGGCGCGGGCAGGTGATCTTCGACCTCGCCGAGGCTGTCTACCGCTGGCGCCAGGTGATGGCCGGCGAGCTGGACGCGTCGCAGTGGGGGGAGGAGAGTCCCGAGTTGGCCGCCTCGCGAGGTTTGAGCGGCGAAGTGGCACTCGAGAGCGACGAGCAGGTCGAGGCTGCTGGCCGCAGCGCGACCGCGAAGGTCGCGGGCAAGCCCGTAGAGCTCTTGCTCGACGGGGACGGGCGTATCAAGCGGGGCAGCTGCGTGTGCTCACACCACTTCCGGTTTGGCATCCGCAAGGGGCCCTGCAGGCATCTGCTCGCCTTGCGGCAGCGGTTGATGGGCGGCGTTCCTGCCCGAAGTGAGGGACTTGAAGGCTGGTTGGCCAAGCTGATGGGTTGATGCAGATGCTGCTTGCAGTGGTCGGGTGCTGTCTGGCAAGCTGGGCGCTGCAATGGATTCGGTGGAAGGGGGGATGCGTGGGTCACGAGACTTTTCTGCGGTGTTCCGCCGCGGGTGAGATCAGCTTCCCATACTTCCCCAGCGCCGTTGTTCGTATGCCGGCAGACGCTACTATGCGACCGGCCGAACGCAAGCCGAGGCTTTCCAGCGCATAGTAGCGTCTGCCGGCCTTGGTGAACGACCCTGGTCCCCGGCCTGAAGTCGGGACCCTGCTCCTCCCTTCCTTTTTTCTTTGCAACCGGCACCCCGCGGGCGTGCTGTGGAGTCGCGATGGGCTTTTTCGACTGGTTGCAGCGGCTCTTCACGGGAGGCTCCGCTCCCCGCCGCCGCCCCCTGCCGATGGTACCCGCCAAGGGCCGTGCAGAGCCCGGCAAGCAGGTCGGCCCCAAAGACCGTAGCCTGGGCTTGGAGATCGGTGCTCTAGCCCCGATCAGCAGCGAAGAGCTGGCCGAGCAAGCCTCGGGATTGCGCGCTGGAGTGTGGTTCGGCCGCCGCGACCGCATCCCGCCGGCCGACGACAGGCGCACCCAGCTGATCGACCGGGCGATGGTGGGGCGGGGCCTGGTCAGCAGCGAAGAGCTCGCCGAGCTGCACGCCGTCGGCCAGGAGATGGACGCGCTGCGGCCAGACGCGCTGACCGCCGCCCACAAGGCGCAGCAGGCCGTCGAGCTGTCGCGTGAGGCGCGCCGGGAGCGCAAACGGCTGAAGAAGGCTGAGGCGGCGGAACGCAAGCAGCAGCGCGCAGAACAGATCGCCCGCCGCAGGGCAGAGGACATCGTGTTCATCGGCCGCGGTGTCTCGTCATCACTGGCGGACCGCCGGGCCGAGCTTCCCCGCTTACGCGAGGCGGGCCTGCCAGAGCTGGCCACGCCTGCCGAGCTGGCCACGGCGTTGGGCGTCGACATCCCGAGGTTGCGCTGGCTGGCGTTCCATGCCGAGACGGCGATGGTCAGCCACTACGCGCAGTTCAGCGTCCCCAAGAAGAGCGGCGGCGAGCGGCGGCTGGCCAGCCCGCTTCCCAGGCTGGCATCCTGCCAGCGCTGGATCTTCGAGCAGATCCTGCGTCGGCTGCCGACCCACCCGCAGGCGCATGGCTTCGTGACCGGCAAGAGCACGGTCAGCAACGCCCGCGTCCATGTACAACGAGCCGTGCTGCTCAACCAGGACCTTTGCGAATTCTTCCCAACCATCACGTTTCCGCGCATACGGGGTTTTTTCAAGGCGCTCGGATACTCTCCGGCGGTCGCGACGCTACTCGCGCTCTTGTGTAGCGAGTGTCCGCGGCAGCGGGTGCTCTTCAAAGGCCAGGCCTACTTCGTGGCTAGCGGCCCGCGTGCGCTGCCACAGGGCGCATGCACCAGCCCCGCGCTGAGCAATCTGATCGCACGGCGGCTCGATGCGCGGCTTGCCGGCCTGGCACGCAGGCTGGACTGGAGCTACACGCGCTACGCGGACGATCTGAGTTTCTCTGCTGATGCGCCAGCCAATGAACGGCTCGCCTACCTGATGGCTCGCGTACGGCATATCGTCGAGGACGAGGGCTTCGAGATCAACCAGAAGAAGACCCGCGTCCTGCGGCAGAATGCCCGCCAGGCCGTCACCGGCATCGTCGTCAACGAGCGCGTGGCGGTGCCGCGCAAGTTGCGCAAACGTCTGCGCGCCATCCTGCACCAGGCCCGCCGCACCGGCATTGAGGCCCAGAATCGCGACGACCACCCCTACTTCCGCTCCTGGCTGCAGGGCATGATCGCGTATGTGTCGATGGTTGACCCGGTCCGAGGCTCGCAACTGCGCCAGCAGCTCTCGCTGTGCGCCGATTGAGGCAGCTCAATCCTTGCGGCGGCCGAAGACGAAGATCAGCGCCATGGCGAGCAGCGTGCCGAGCACGCCGGCGCGGGCGTTGATGAAATACAAGGGCACGGCGGCCATCAAGAGCAAAGCTCTGGTAACGACAGGCAGCCCCCCTCGTGTTGCAGTTGCGGACACATCGTGGCGGTAGGCCGCCTTGACCCGGGCAGCCCGAACGTGCATGCACGCGGTGCACTGCTGCACGCCGTCTAGCCGGGCCAGCAGATTCGCTGCTTCGGGTGTACCGCATTGCTCGCAGGGCACCTCCGCCTCGCGGGGGCGGGCGCGGGCACGCTCGAGATAGCTCTCGAGCAGGGGCTTCCAGGCCGGCTGCGCGTGGCCGTAGACGATGGCCGTCCACAGCAGCTGCGCCTCGTGTCCGGGCTGATCCAGGCCGTCCAACTCCCGCCGGACGGGCGCGGGAAGCTGCACGCTCGCCTGGGCAGGCGCGGCCCTGGCCGAGGCCGGGGGAGCTTTCGGCGCCTCGGGCGCCGCGGCCTGCGCGGCCGCTTCCGGGGTCTCTCTCAGCGCCAGCAGGGCCTGGTGGAAGCTGAAAGCGTCGGCGTAGCGCCGGGACGGATCCTCTTCAAGCGCGCGCAGTAGAACCTGGCGGAAGCGCTCAGGGATGCGTGCTTCGCGCACCACCCGCGGGGACTCACCGCTGAGGCAGTGGTAGAGCGTCGCAGCCAGGCTGTAGAGATCGGCGCGTGCATCGACAGCACCTGTGGCCTGCTCGGGTGCCATGTACGCGAGCGTGCCGATGGCGGCCCCGGTCAACGTCAGCCGCAGACGTTCTTCGCGGCGTGCCAGGCCGAAGTCCCCGAGCTTCGGCTGGCCCGCGGCGTCGAACAGGATATTGCCGGGCTTGACGTCCCGGTGGATCACCCCCGCGGCGTGCGCCACAGCCAATGCCGAAAGCAAGCGTGCGCCGAGCTCGAGTACTTCGTCTTCCGCCAACGGTCCCCGGGCGAGCCGCTCGTCGAGGCTGCCGCCTTCGAGCAGCTCCATGCTCAAAAAGAGTCCGTCCCGGTCGTGGCCGACGTCGTGGCAGGCGACGATGTGCTCGTGCTGCAGGCTGCCGAGGGTGCGTGCCTCCTCGAGCAGGCGCCGCTCCAACTCGGGGTCTCCGCCGGGGACCCGTTTGAGGGCCACGCGGCGCGCGCGCATCGTGTCGAAGGCGGCGTAGACCGTGCCCATGCCGCCCTGGCCCAGCTCGTGCTCGAGCTCGAATCTTGGCGCGAGGCTTTCTGCGGGCGTTGTCCCGCCGCCATGCTCCTGGGTGGTGAACAGCGAGTGCTGCAGCTCCGCTTCGACGGGCGCGGTGACTGCCGGCTCCGTTTCCTCTGTGCCCAAGAGCTCCCGCGCAAGGGCGTCCCTATCAGGGGGGCGCGGCGCGGTTGGTCTCTGTCGGGGGGGCTCCTGCACGCTTCCTCCACGAACTCGGCCACACCGCTACCCTAGTGCTTGCTGCCGCGTTGTGCCAGGCAGTCTGGCGACACCTGTTGCGATTCCCAGGCAGCTCTCCCCTTGTGGGCCGGCGATCCGCCACACTCCTCACGGCGCGGGCTCAACCGCACGCAAGTTCTGACGACAAATTCAGGGAACATTCAGTACGGGCCGGCGGCCAGGACCCGTACAAGATGATCAGGGAGGAAAAGCAACGTGCGTGTTCTGGTGATCGAAGACGAGCCGAAGGTGGCCCGAGCCTTGAAGCAAGGTCTCGAAGGCGAGCACTATCAGGTCGTGCTCGCGACCACCGGCGAGGAGGGCTTCTTCCGCCTCAGCGCTGAAACCTTCGACTTCCTGGTCCTCGACCTGATGCTCCCAGGTCGTGATGGCCTGGAGATCCTTCGCACCGTGCGTCGGCGGGGTCTGCAGATCCCGGTGCTGGTCTTGACGGCCAGGGATGCCGTCGAAGACCGTGTCGCGGGCCTCGATGCCGGCGCTGACGACTACCTGGTGAAGCCCTTTGCCTTTGCTGAGCTGCTCGCCCGCATCCGCGCTCTGCTGCGGCGGGGTCGGAGCGATCAGGTCCTGCGGCTCAAGGCGGCGGACCTGGAGATGGACCTGGTGACGCACACGGTGACCCGCGCGGACCAGCCGCTCGAGCTGACGCCGCGCGAGTTCGAGCTCCTCGAGTACCTGATGCGCCACGATCAGCAAGTGGTCTCCCGGGAGATGCTCGCGCGCGAGGTGTGGAAGGAGCCGGTGCGCGCCACACCGCTCGACAATGTGATCGATGTCCACGTGGCCCGGTTGCGCAAGAAGCTCGACCAGGGCCGTCCGCAGAAGCTGATCCAGACCGTGCGCGGCGTCGGCTTTGTACTCCGGGAGGAGGAGCGTTGAGCCGCTGGTGGCGCGCCAGCAGCGTCCGGCTGCGCTTGACGCTTTGGTATGCCGGCGTGCTGGCCGCCATCCTGCTGCTGTTTGCGACGGGCCTGTATCTGTTTCTTCGTCAGAACCTCTACAGCGAGCTGGACCGTCAGCTGCACGACGACTTCGAGGCTGCCGAGGAGATCCTGGAGCGCGGTCCGCAGGGGCAAGTGCAAAGCCGCGGCCATGCCCGGCACGAGCGGGACGCGCGCGTGCTGGAAGTGTGGAGCCTGCAGGGGCACGCCCTGTACCGCGAAGGCACGGCCGAGCTCGGGCGACCGGTCCTCGGTGCCAAAGGAGGGGTTGTCGCGCGCACTGTCCGCGAGGCCTCGGGGGCATACTGGCGGGTCCGCAGCGCGGCCTACCCGATCGCTCAGCTGCCTGCCTTGATCCGGGTTGGGCGTTCCGAAGCGCGGCTACGCCATCAACTCGACCAGCTGCTCGTGGGGATCGCCCTGGGCCTGCCGCTGGCTGTCGCCCTGGCGTGCCTGGGCGGCTATCTCCTCGCGGGCAGGGCCCTGGCGCCGGTGGGGCAGATGGCGGCGCGCGCAAGGACGATCAGCGCCGAGCGGCTCGGCGAGCGGCTCCCCATCGAGAACCCGGGCGACGAGCTGGGTCAACTCGGCAGCGTGTTCAACCAGACCCTGGCCCGCCTGGAGAGATCTTTCGAGGCCTTGCGCCGCTTCACCGCCGATGCGGCACACGAGCTGCGCACGCCTCTCACGGCGTTGAAGGCCGTCGGCGAGCTGGGCTTGCGGGACGCCACGGACGAGTCGGCCTGCCGCGAGGTGATCGGCAGCATGTTGGAGGAAGCCGACCGGCTCGCCCGCTTGACCGACACGCTGCTGATGCTCACGCGCGGAGAGGCCCGCAAGGCCAAACTTGAACCGAAACCTGTCGAGCTGGCCGGCCTGTGCCAACAGATCGTGGCTCTGCTCGGAGTCCTCGCCGAGGAAAAGGGGCAGTCGGTTACGGTGGAGGGATCGGCGCTGGAAGCCTGGGCGGAGCCCCAGATCCTGCGCCAGGCGCTGATCAACATCCTCGACAATGCCATCAAGCACAGTCCGGCCGCCAGCCACATCCGGGTCGTTGTCTCCAGCCGCCAGGCCGAGGCCGTGGTCGAGGTGTTCGACCAGGGCCCCGGCGTGCCTGTCGAGCACCAGGAGCGCATCTTTGAGCGCTTCTACCGCGTCGACAAGGCGCGCGCCCGAAACACCGGCGGCGCCGGGCTTGGCCTGGCGATCGCGCGCTGGGCCGTCGAGGCGCATGGTGGCAGGATCGAAGTCGAGAACCGAGACGCCGGCGGCTGCTGCTTCCGTATCTGCCTGCCGCCGGCCAGCCAGAAGTCCACAGTACAAACCTGAGGAATGGAGGAGATCATGAAAAGCTCACGACCTGGCCTGTTGCTGGTCGCCTGGCTCGCGGCCTCCTGCGCGACGGCGCAGGAGCCCCAGCAGGGGGCGACCCTGGCCGGACCGCCTGTCCAGCTCGAGTCGGTCGCTGTGCTGGAAGCCGCGACCATCGACGGCAAGGCCGACGATGCTCTCTGGACCCAAGCGCGTGAGCTCGAGCTCACTGCGCTCAAAGTCTGGCCCGAGCCCGAGGCGCGGGGGACGACCGTCTTCATCCGCTCGGTGCACAGCGCGACGCACATCTACTTCTTGCTTCGTTGGGAAGATGCGAGCCGGGATGACCGCGCCCACAAGCCCTGGGTCTGGAACGCCGAGAGCGAGGCCTACGAGGTCGGCGCGGCGCGTGAGGACATGTTCAGCCTCGCTTTCGAGCACACGGGCGTGTTCGACCCCGACATGCTCTCGGGAAACGTCGCGGTCTGGGACTTGTGGCAGTGGAAGGCGACCCGCACCAACCCTCAGGGTTATGCGATGGATCGTAGCCACCACCACAGCCTCGATCAGCCGTCGGGCAAGGCGCGCTCCTTCACGGCTCGCAGCGGAGTGACCATCTGGATCGCCCGGCCCGAAGACGCGGGCGAGCCGGTCGAGAGGAAGCAGCCGGCGCCGGAGAGCTTCGCAGGGGAGAGTGTGCGCCAGTATCTTCCCGGCACGCCTACCGGGAGCCAGGCGGATGTGCGCGCTGCGGGCAGCTGGCAGGACGGCTGGTGGACTTTGGAGCTCGCCCGCAGACTCGATACGGGCTACAGCGATGACACGTCTTTCGACCCGGGCCGAAGCTACCTGATGGCGCTGGCACCCCATGACCGAACGGGTGGCATGGACAAGGCGACCCTGGCGATCGAGCTGCGTTTTGTCGCATCGGAATGACGGTCAGGTTGCGCGCTGGAACCGCGATGCAGGCAGCCAACAAAGGAGAGCAGCCTGGGGAGGGGAATGAGAAGAAGATGTCACTGTCTGCGATCGCGAACAGCCGCATCCTGTCGCTGGAAGAAGGCCGGATTCGTAAGAGGAGCCTTCGGAGGGCCCGGCGGAGGAATGTTCGTGTTCGACCTGAACGGCGACCTCTTGGTGGTTGTTGACGCGGACAGCCAGCGAACCGCGAACATCGACAGGTTGATGGACTTCAACCGTTTTCGCGCTCGAGCTCGCGGTCCTCGGCCTGCTCCAAAACAGAGCCTCCACCGCCGGCTGCCTCTTTGCCGGGCTCGCCGTTCCCGGACGGCGCGGCGTGCTCGCCCGGCGGTGATGTCTCGTCGATGTCGACGATCTTGGTCCCAACGAACCAGGTGTCCTTGTCCTTCTGAGGGTGTTTCCGTGTCCAGACGACCTCGACATGGGCCTTGAACACGACCCCTTTCAACTCCTCGATGACAATTCGGAGTCGGTCTTTCGGCTCGAGCTTCAGGCTGGTTTCAATGCAGATGCCATTCTTGGAGACATTGGACGCCGTCCCGCTGCCCATCGTCTCCCGTGGATGCGTTTGGGACTTCTCCACCATGAGCCAGACCCGCTTCATCATCTGAATGCGCTGGGTTCGGCGCATACTGTCAGTGCGGGTGGTGGGTAGGCGACAGCTGAGATTGCTCAGGGCATAGACGTTCTGGAAGCCCTTGTCGGCCTGGACATCGACACTTCTGACGCCTTTCTCAGCGAGCTCGACTCTCTGAACCCTGCCCGAGCGAGTCACCAGTACTTTCATGTAGGTCAGCCTCTTGATCAGTTTCTTGGTCTCTGCCTGGCTGTGCCTCCTGTTTCTCAAAGCGGCGGCCTCTTCGGCACGTCTCTGCCACGGCTTGTGCCTGGCGACCAGGAAGACCGAGAAGCTCAGCAGGGGTATCGCGATCAGGTTGCCGATCACGGTAGCCATGACCCATGTCGGAGACACGCCAGACCCGACGGAAGGGAGATCGATGGCCTGCATCAGGCTGCTGATGGTCAGCAAGGCTGCCAACGGGAACAGCACGAGCCACCAGAGGAGCGTCTGTTTCCTCCAGAGGGTCCAGAGAGCCACGAAGGCACAGATGAGCCCGAGGCCAGCGGGAACGAGGAGGACGAAGGCCTGCTGCAGAGGTGCCTCTGCTCGCGCCGGGTCCGTGACCCTGGGCCGCGCAACGGTCCTGCCGCGCAGCATCTTCCAAGCTTCCGGGGACGGGCCATGATCCTCACCCGAAACGCGGACGAGCTCGCGGTAGGTCAACAATCTGAGCGGCTCGACAGCGCTGTTCTCTTCGGCCTGGGCGGCGACCAGGGTATAGGCATCCAAGAGCGTCGAGAGGCAACGAGTACCGGTCAGCGTCAGGGCCTTGACAGCTGCGCTGCGGATGTCTGAATCCTGTCCGGGATCGCCGATCACCGTGCCGAGATAGCTCAGGTTCTCTTCCGCGGCCAGGGATGTCTCCTCGAGGCCTTGCAGCACGCGAAGCGCTCCGCTGGCTCGGCTCTCGATCAGAAACTCGAGCAGGCCAAAGGTGACACTCCCCTGCGCGGACAGGAGCAGGTCGGTGGCGGTCTTCTGCCCCCCCTTGCCCAGGAAGGGCCAGTCCACGATGATCCGCTGCCGCCAACGCGGGTCGTTGCGCATCCGGCTGGTCAACTGCAGCGCGATGAACAGCAGAGGACGGCTCGGGCCGTCTCTCGAAGCTTCGAGCTGGATCAGGGAGACGAGGCGCGTGAAGCTACTCCAGTTGTGTCCCTGACTTCCCAGCGTCTCAGCGACGGGAATCAAGGCCTCCCTGGGGAGCTGACTCAGAGTGGCGCTCAGGAACTCCTCCGCTTCCGGATCCCGCTCGGCTCCGTCGACGTTTGCCCGCTCAAGAAGCGCTTCGGCCAGGCCCCTGAAGTCTGGAGGATCCCCGGCCTCCTGCTCCAGGGCTTGCTGGAAGGCGCGCTGCAAGCTGGGGACATCGGCGGAGTCGAGCCAGGTGGGGGAGGTGGGGAGGAGCGGCGTCTCCTGGGCCAGAGAAGCGCCGCAGACGACGAGCAGGACCCATTGCAGCAGCGGGTACCTGGCAGCCGCAGAACCCACCTCAAGGTGTCTCATCAGAGATGGCTGCGATTTCAAAGCCAGCGCTCCCCGGGCCGGCACCGATGCCCGCGATGCCCGCAGTCGCCTGGTCGTATTTGAAGCTGACGTAGTTGCCGGTGGTTACGTCCCAGCCCACCCCCGAGCCATAGAAGGCTGTCGAATTGCGGAACGCCACTTCGCCGAAGGGATTCGAGATGACTCCGTAGAAGGAGGCGTCATTTCTGAATTCGAGCAGCTGGCCGTCCTTCATATAGATCACGAAAGTGGGAGGTCGGGGCGGATTGGGTCCTTGGTGGCCGCCATTCTGGAAAGAGACGAGGCCCTTGGAGTAGATGGTGACGCTGGCATCCCCATAGCTGTCGCTGTCAGCATCTTCGAAGCTGAACATGCTGTCGTTGGACAGTTCGAGTCCCGCATTGATGATCAGGTCGAGGTGATCGGCGTTCAGGACCGATAGGATCCCGTCGTTATACAGATTCAGGGTATTGGTGATCAGGATGGTGGCGGGAGTCTGCACCGCCAGAGTGGCGAAACTCTCGATAGTCAGGTCGTCGAATTTGTGGATGGAGCCGGAGGCAAGGATGAGGGTCCCTCCGACCGTCACGCTGCCGTGGTCGATGGTCACATGGCTCAAGGCATAGTCATAGGTCGTGTCGATCAGGGAGTTGTTGGAGTCGTAGCTCACGGCGGCGGGATTGTCCTGGACGTAAGCGCCATAGCTTCCGCCGTTGTTGATCAGGCTGGGGGATGTGATGGTGCCGGTGACCGTCACTCCATCTGCGATCGTGACGTTGCCAACGGAAACGACATCGCCGGAGAGATTGCTGCCCATCCTGATATCGACAGTTCCGTTGGAGCGTACGTTGGACGGATCGCTCGTGGTTTCGGAGGGGAGCTGTGTGTCGCTATCGAAGGAGTCGTGGACGACGGCGTAGTTCCTGAGCTCCAAGAAGTTGTTGGCAGAGAAACCCAGGTGGCCTCCACCGCTCTCTTCAGCTCCAGGTCCCAGAAGCGCCCAGACTGTGTGCTCGATGCCCTGTGCCAGACCCCGACTCTCCAGGATGATGTCGTCGCCCGTGGCGCTCATCAACACCGTAGCTTGGCTGCCGTCCTGGAATGTGTAGACCAGGCTGTCTGAAGTGGCGTCGCCGTCGTTGTACTGCAGCAGCCTCAGTCCCAGGCCGCTCAAGGACGCCTCTTTACTCAACTCCATGCCGCTGAAGACATCATTGGAGGTTTTCTCGGCCTGGACAGCCAGCAGGAGCGAGGCAGCGAGGGAAGACATCACGATGGCGAGAAGCGTCACGATGATCAGCATCGAACCGCTGCCCCGCCGCGAGGAGTGACTGTACATTGTTGACTTTGCCATGGGAGCTCTCGCTGTCAATTGAGGAACGCGATGCGCTGGGCGTGACCCTCGATCACGTATCCATCTTGGGAGGGATAGAACCCCGTCGTGTCAGCAGTCTGCGTGAATCTGGATGCTGAGAATTCATAGCGCACCGCCAGCTGGAAGCGCAGATCGACATAGTCTCCAGCGGCGTCGAGATCGGCCTGGAAAGAACCCTCCAGCACGTTTCCCGTCAGGATGTGTTCGGTCGCCTGGTCGTCGAGGTAGTACAGAAAGCACTCATCGATCAAGCCATTGCCGTTGTCGTCCTGGTCGTTGTCTGGATCGTCGGCCGCATAGGCCACACCCAGGGTCCGCCAGCCGCTCGTTCCGGAGGTGTGGGAGCCGGGATTGACCAGCTGCTTCTTGAAGTCGAGGGTCACCAGACTCCCGGAGGTGCTGACGACGACGGAGTCGCCTTCGGCGTAACTCAGCAACCTCGTGACAGTGTACATGGTGCGGTAGCCCCGAGCCTGCACGTCGGCCTTGATGGAGAAGTACCGCATCTGGGTGGGCGCCGTCGCCATGAAGGAATAGACGGTGGCCATGACAATGGCGGCGACCGCCAGCGACACCGCCAGCTCGACCAAAGTCAATCCTTGCCGCATGCGCATCTCACGGGCTCCGGTTGCCGGGAGTTTCAAAGAGCATGGTCGCCTCGCTCAGGCTGCGCGTGCCGCCGACCACCGAGGTCCAGCTCACCGAGATGCGAGTCACGAGGACCTCCATCCCGGCATGGGCGTTCTCCACTTCGTCAAAGCTGCCATCGCGGTCGAGGTCCAGGCTCTCGCCTAGAATCGTAGAGGCCATCGACTCGCTGATGAACTCGACCTGAAGCGTGCCGCTTTGCAGGTCGACCGAGCTGACCTCAGCGTCGAAGCTGACAAAGACAGTGTCGAAGGGGGTGGCTCGCATGTGCTCTAGTTTGTCGCGCACCGCTGTCCTCGCCGTCTCGAGCTCATTGTTGAGGCGTCCCAGACGGATGCTCGCCGTCATGGTCGAGAGCATGGCCAGGGCGAGGATGCCCATGATGCCAACGGAGATCATGACCTCGACCAGGGTCAGTCCCGAACGGCGCCCGCGTCCCTTCGCGGAGCTGGTAGCCCAGAGAGTTGCGAGATCCAAGGCATGAGACAGCTTTTCCCGTGTTTGTAGCATCGGACGATGTCGTTGGCCTCGACGAGGAGGTTGCTGGGCACGCACGCAAACGTCATGGCTTCCTCGGGGGCTCCCAGGAGCGTTCTTGGCTGTGTCTCCAACGAGGTTGTTGTCTACTTGCTGTGAGAAATGCTTCAATCAGGGTTCCCATTTTTGGAACTGAGTGGACACATATGTGACCACAGAGACCGGATGATTCTTGAAAGAATGGCAGATCTGGCAGGTAAGTCAAACCACCCACAAGACTGCTGCTGTTCTCCCTCAGAGAGTCTGTTTTGACAGCTTGAGATTCTTGTCGATCAAAGCTGACTGGACCTTTTTGATCTGTGCGTAGAGTTGTTTTGGGTCGGGGGTCAGGTCGGGCGTGACCAGCCTGACACCAATCTTGAATGCGCCTTCCTGTATGACCGTGCTCGAACACACCTTGACCTGTGCTCTGAAAATACAGCCGTCGAACTCCTCCAACACGATAGCGAGTACGGAGCTGACCCCGATGTCGATCGGATCTGAAAACGAGAAGCCACTCTTCGAAATGTCAATCAGCTCGGCCTGACCGCAGATCCCTCTCAGCTCCATTCGTGGGGAGCTGAGCACCTTGTACCAGACCTTCCTGCGGTCAGCTCCTCGTGGATCCGAGCGGCGTTCCTTCGGCTCCGGATCGACGAGTTTCGTCACCCGCGTGGCTTCCGTCGGCGGTCGCTGGGGGGTGCCACTCGCCGTGCCCTGATCCCCCGGCAGGAAGCGCGCCAGCTTCTGCGTGGCATGGCCCGGCGGTCGCTGGTGGGCGCCGCTTCCCCCAAGTAGGGAGCGCGCCAGCTTCTGCGTGGCATGCGCCGGCGGTCGCTGGTGGGCGCCGCTCTCCCCAGACAGGAAGCGCACCAGCTTCCGCGTGGCCTGCGCGGGCGGTCGCTGGTGGGCGCCGCTCTCACTGCCCTGATTCCCAGGCCGGAAGCGCACCAGCTTCCGCGTGGCCTGCGCGGGCGGTCGGCGATGGGCGCCACTCTGCCAAGCCGGTTCAAGCTCGTGCGGGTAGAGGTCGTGCAGCTCACTACTGTCCTTGTCGACCTCATGAAAGATGGGCGACCAGCGGCCGCGATCCATGGGTCCCGGCTTGCTTTCCGCCGAACCAGTTTGGTCGGGAACGCGAGCCTCGGCATCCGGAATAGACTGTGACATGTTCGGCGTGCCTGAAACTCGCCGGTTGGGCCACTCCATCCGTCGGGCACGGATCACGCGGTCGAATTCTTCGAATCCGCGCTCGGGGGTAACGAGAGTAGAAACGCCGCCATCAGCCTTGAGACAGTTTGATTCCAAGATATGGGCGACATGGCAAATGGTTCCTTCGAGCTTGGCGCGATCCACTCGCCGGGTCGCTTCGGCAGAAGAATGGGCACTCTTCCGCCTGCCCGATGGGGAAGGCGCCTTTTTCCATTTGGGGTGGATCCTCAACAGCAGCAACACGTCGGAGCAGAGCACTCCGCCGGTCACTCCCAGCAGCAGCCAGGATTCCCCCGCGGCCCGGCCGGACCCCAGACTGACCAGCAAGGCGATCACGAAGAGGATGAACGCAGGAGGATAGAGAATCGAAATCGCTTTCAGATTGGCGGAGACGCCAGCCGCCGTGGCGAAGAGTGCCAGGAACAAGCAGACCAGGATTCCGTTTTGGAAGCTTGAAGCGGCGGCTGGTTCTTCTACACGAACTTCTCTGTCCGCCGGAGTGGCGTTGACCGGAGGCCGCGCGCCTCGAGGTGTGTTGAACTGCTGCACGCTGCGGCGCAGATGGGCTTGAACCGGAGCCGGGAACGGACGAGAAGAAGGCGAACCCGTGGAGGCCTGGGCCATGGCTTTGAGGTCGGTGCGCGCTCGCACTCCACAACTAGACAGGACTTTGATCGCGAGATTGCGCAGCTCGGTAGATTCCCCATTGTCTTTGATCAGGGCGGCCAGGTGGGAGATCTGTTGATCGCTGATCACGGAAGGTGGTAGCAGCTGCAGGGCTACAGACAGCAGTTTCCGGTCTGTGCTCGTCAACAGGTCGTTGAGCAACCGTTGCCCCGCTTTGCCCCCCGCGCTCGCGATCAGTCGGACACCAAGCAGGCATGCCTCCTCAGGGCAGAGCATCACCTCGTTCCCAACGACAAGGCTCCAGCTCGAATCATCGCAGAAGCGCTGGCTCATGCTCTGCGCCGCAGTGACCAACCAATGCCGGATGGTCGCATCGCCTGTGGTGGCGACCCCCGTCAGCACAATGAATGTCGACACCTGCTGTCCGAGTTGGCCCAGCACATGGGCGATCAAGCGCTGCTGGCCCGGGGAAAGATCAGCAAAGACGTTGCGGAGATCGCTCTCCGCCCGACCCGGCGCGTCTTCGAACAGCTCCTCGGCCAGCGCCAGCAAGCGCGGATCCTCACTCCCCTCCGCTAGCAGCCGCGCGAATTCAGAGGCGCCCTTGGGAGCCTCGTCAGGTGATGGCTGCTGTGAGAATGTGAGCGAATTGAAGCCGAGCAACGCGAGGACAATCCACCCCAGGCAAGGTCTCTTGAAAATTGTTCGCGAGTGATTCATGAAAGTCTCCGCTCTTCAAACTACTTCAAAAACCATGCCCGAGATTGGTGTTCTCCATTCCCATGTGGGGGTGATGGCTCGTTTGTAGGGATTCTCAATCTGGGATCTTTTCCCAGCCTGGAACCTCTCGTCGAGGGGATGGAGGGCCGGGCAGTCTTGGAGCTGTTCGAGCGCGAGGGCGATGTGGGCCTGTCAGCAGTATGCAATCCTTGATGTCCGCCCGCATCGACTTGACGTTCCGAGGGGCGGACACGCCTGCGCAGGCCCGCCAGCCGCAGGCTGGTGGAGACGGGCAGGCAGCTCGAGGACGGCCCTTCACGGCTGTTCCTTCCTGCAGGGACCTATCTGCCAGTGTCCAGGCTCCGTCATGAACTGAGCCAGGCTCTTGGCCGTCCCGTGGGCCAGAAGGCGCGGCGCCTGCGCTTGGCTTCGAGGCCTGCTCTTCCAGGTGGAATCTCGATCGGAATCTGGCTGAGTCGTGGAATGACCGCGCCCACAAGCCCTGGGTCTGGAATGCCGAGAGCGAGGCCTACGAGGTCGGCGCGGCTCGTGAGGACATGTTCAGCCTCGCTTTCGAGCACGCGGGCGGGTTCGACTCCGGCATGCTCTCGGGAGACGTCGCGGTCTGGGACTTGTGGCAGTGGAAGGCGACCCGCACCCATCCTCAGGGTTCTGCGCTGGATCGTAGCCACCACTTCAGCCTCGATCAGCCGTCGGGCAGGGCTCGCAGCGGAGTGCCCATCTGGCTCGCTCGGCCCGAAGACGCGGGGGAGTCGGTCGAGAGGAAGCAGCCGGCGCCGGAGAGCTTCGGAGGAAAGAGTGTGCGCCCGTATCTTCCCGGCACGCCTACCGGGAGCCAGACGGATGTGTGGGCTGTAGGCAGCTGGCAGGACGGCTGGTGGACTTTGGAGCGCGCCCGCAGACTCCGGGCTCAAGCGATGACACGGCCTTTGATATGGGCCGAAGCTACCTGATGGCGCTGGCACCCCATGACCGAACGGGTGGCATGGACAAGGCGACCCTGGTGATCGAGCTGCGTCTTGTTGCGCCGGAATGACGGTCGGGTTGCGCGCTGGAACCGGGATGCAGGCATCCAACAAACAGAAAACCCGGCCAGCTGGCCGGGTTTCTGCGTTGGAGTTCTACACGCCTGGAGGGGCTCGAACCCCCAACCCTCAGATCCGAAGTCTGAATCCTCGCCGCGGGTATCCAACGGTATCCAGCCGCATAGACCCGCATTTGGCGGGGTCTCGGGGAATCGTCGACGGGCACAGAGAGGTATCCAGAGGCACTGAAAGGCATCCAGTTGGATGCCCTTTTGGCTACCCCTGATGAGATGTCAAGTATGCTGGTTCAGCACCCCCGCCCCAATGGGCGAATCTGTCTACAAACTGACCCACAGGCCTGCCGATCGGCCTGGGGAGGGGGAGAAGAAGAACATGTCTTTGTCTACAAAGGTGTCTACAACCTGTCTACAGAGCGTCTACTGTAGACAGATCGCCCGGCCGACTGTGCGTCAGGCAGTCGAAGCCGAGTGCACTCCCCGCACCGGGGCCAACATGACAGGGCGCCTGCCCATGGTGGGCCCTGCAGCCCTCGACGCGGTGGTGGCCGCGGCCAAGCTTGGCGGACCGCGCTTGCGGGCACCCGGAAAACCTGCTGGCGATGCAGTCCGGGACCACTATGGGCGCGGGCAGGACCAGGGACGGCTGTGGTGTCAGTAGCGACAGGTTTCGGATTTTCAGGAGTCGACGGACGGGCAGACAATGACAAACCCACAAGGTTTCCTTTCCTCTCGGCCGGCCGGCCGGTCGAAATGTGGCGGGGAGCGACAGGGCCAACCTGGCGCAGTCGAAGTGGCCGGCCGCACGAAATGCACCAGGGTGAGCAGCGCACGAATGGCGCAATGATGGTGGCCGGCCGCCCTCAGTGCCCTGTGGGCCAGGTGGCCGGGCATGCGCTACCGCACATGCTTGCGGCAGTGTCCAAGGCCGCGCGCCCGGCCGATCCTGGCCGTCATGCGCGACGCAGATCTGGGGTCGGCTGGCGCACGCGCACGTAAGGGTGTTGCGGCCGTCGATGCCGGGCGCTGTCGGCCAAGCCAGCGACGGCGCAGAGCCCCGTTGTGGGGAAGCGTGCATGGATGAGCGAACTGTCCGCCCGCTCTGAGAAAGCCCGCTCACAGCTCTCGAGTCGTGTCCCCGCTGCGGATGCGGCCGGCCGGTCGCGAGAAACCCTTCAGTCCCGCGGCTGTCATATGCACCCCTGGTGCGAATCCGGAACGCCCGAGCTCGCCATGTCACTGGTCCTGCCCGCAGAGTTGGCGTATGAAATCACCCGGGTGGGGTTTTCCGAATCGCTCATGGCCCCCAGCAATGACAGGCAGGTCAGGCGAGCTTTAAATGCTGACTGACTGACCGGGGGAATCCCCCCCATCCCAGAACGGGACCCAACACGCCTGGTTCTGAATGACAACATTCTGGTGGCGGTGCACGGCTGTGGCCCTGGTCAGGCCGCACACGGCCCGGGCTGGCGGCTTAGATCCGTGCCCCGGGCGGCCACGTTCGGCAAGGTCAGGAGCGACACCGGGACGACACTTGGCCACTGACCACGACTCGCTTTCGACATGTACACGTCGACAATTGTAAGGGCACAGAAACTACGTGCGTAGTTGAATCATTTGGCCATCTGTCATACAATCGTAGGGATCGCCTCGGGGTGAGTCAGCCAACCTGGGCGACCGCGCATCGGTCGAGCATTCGAGTACTCACCAGGAAGGCAGCCCCGACAGGGAAGGGAGGCAGTCATGGCCGAAGAGATCGTAGTCAGCCTGCGCCTGCCGGCTGTGTTGCGGGACGCGGCCGATGCGTTGGTGCCGCAGCTGCAGGCCTCCAGGGAATATGCCTGGGGCTCCTGGTCGCGCAGCTCTGTCCTTCGGCTGGCAGTCTCGAAGGGTCTGGCTGCGATCGAGGCGGAGCTGGCTGAACTGTCCGGTGACCTGCCGCCAGAGCCTGGGTCTTGAGGAGTCGCCTTGAAACAGCCCCTCCACATCACGATGATTGCGGACCCGCTTGGCGGCTACGTCGGCGGACTGCTCGGCATGGGCATCGTCCGGCACGGCCCGACGCCGGCGACGGTCATCGCCGAGATGCTGCGGCACGCCAAGTCCCTGCTGTGGGCAGCGTCGGACCGAGCGGGCTTCGCAGTGGTGATGCCCGAGCAGGAAATCGAGCCAGACTCTGATGGCCGCTTCACCGTGCGGGTGTTGCGCGTAGGCTCGAACTGGATCGCCGAGCTCGAAGCCCTTGACCTTCAGCGCAGCGGCCTAACGCAGCAGGCAGCCCTGGCCCTGCTCGAGGTCGACCTGTTGGCATTGGCCCGCGAACATGCCTGCGGCGACCTGCAGCTGGTGCCCGAGCTCGCACAGCCGCTCGAGTTGGTGAACACTCAGGCCGCCAGGTGGGCGCAGATCGAAGCACGGGCCATGCCATTGCCTGACCGCCCGACGTGCCGCCCTGTGGGCCAGAAGCTGGGAACCGCCTGCCCGAGGGAGTCATGAACCTGCAGGCGGGAAGGCTGGTTCTTGCGCTCGATCGCACCTGGCTGGCGATTCGCCACCGGCACAGGCAGGTTCCGGTAGCGGCGATGGTCCTGGCAGGGCACGTCCAAGGGGGCCGGCCACTGAAACTCGGGCACTGGGCAACGTCGAGCTGGGCAGCCGATGGCACCTCAGAGGTCACCATCGGCAGCGGACTGCTGGCGCCGGATTGCTCGGGCGTGGTCTACGAGAGAGACCCGGGCGAGCGTCTGCTGGCAGTTCTGCTTCACGAAGCCTCGCACGGCCTGGCCTTTGCCCGAGGGGTGAAGGACACTGGGAAGGATGGGCGCTACCACAACGCCAGGTTCCTCCACCTGGCCCTCGAGCTCGACCTCGAAGTCGCGAAGCGCAAGCCCTGGGGCTTCAATCACACCCGCTTGAGCGACTTCGTTCGCAAAAAGTATGCCCAAGAGATCGAAGCGCTCCGCAGTATCGCGACCGGCTATCGGCGTGCGCCAGCGGCTCGCACAGCCCATGCGAAGCCGAGACGGCCCTTGTATGTGTGCGCTTGCCAACCACCCCGGAAGATGCGGATGAGTCCGCGCACGTTCAAGGCTGCGGCCATCGCCTGCAGAGCGTGTGGCTGTGAGTTTCGCGGGGCCTGCAAGCAGGTCCGCTAGCCCTGGCGTCCCCGCCCCTGCAACCGCTTCAGCCCAGGCGACTTCTGGCTCATTTAGTGGCTGGGAACAGGTGGTTCGCAGCTAGCCGACTCGAAGCCACCGAGGCCGCCGATCACGGGGCGGCGCACCCCTCTCGAGCGCATGACTAGCCAGTGGCATTGCCCTTACCGGACGCCTCGTGGCTTGATCCAAGAAACCAAAAATTGATACTTGTGGTCTACTCGAGCAATCCCTTTGACTTGGGCCAATACGACCGAAATCGTCTAATTGATGATTCTACCGCTTCCTGCAGAATTGTGGTCTCCGGTGTTTGAGCGATGACCCCTGTCAAGATTTGGAGTGAACCATGCCTGATTGCCTGACTTGCGGAACACTTGTTTCCGGCGCGCTACCACAGATTCTTCTTGTTGCCCCCGAGGGATGTGAATCCTGCTGTGACGAGTGCTCTTCGTCTGATGCCAAGACCGGCGTCAGTATGTCCGATGGTCGGGCCGCAATGACCATTCGACTCAACCGGTGGGTCAAGCTCGAGACCTCAGCCCAGATCCAGCAGGACTGCTCTCAAGTGACTGCAGGGCTTGGATTTGGAAACAACGTGGTCCCCAACCTGCCGTGGATCGTGGAGTACTCCGGGGATGGCTCGGCGGCCGTCATATTTGGCGCCAAGGACGAGCTCCTGTTCGGCGCCAGCGCCTCGTCATACCCGCCACAACTTGGCGCGAAGGCGACACTTACGCACGACGGAGGAAGCGACGAGTTCGTCTGCATCTCCAAGTCCGGGCACCAGTGGACCTTCCACGATTACACCGTAACACCCGCGCAGATGAGGGGCAAGCTCAAGTCGATGACCACGCCTGGCGGCAAGACTATGGACGCAAGCTACAGCACCGCCGGCGACCTCACAGAGCTCTCGATGTCCTTCGATGTCCCTGGCGAATACACCACGGATACCGTGACGGAGTCTGTGGTCTTCACGTACGCAGCCACAGGTGTCGGCGAGGCGCTCCAGGTGGCGACGGTGACGCTTCGACGGAAACTGAATGAACTTGCGTTTACGTTGATATCCCGCTCGACGCTCGCCTATTACACGGCGAGCGAGAAACAGGGCAGCATCGGCGATCTGAAGTCCGTCACACAGGAAGTTGCCGAGGGGATGGAGTTCGCTGAAGTCGGCACCTACCTGATGACCTATCACAGCGACAGCCTGCTGAACGAGTTCCTCAGCCCGGAGTCTTACCGCCGCTATCTGGCCGGCCAGGGCGGCCTTGAAGCCTATGCGGACTTTGCTTTCTTGTATGACGCGACCAGCAAGAAGGTCACGAAGTCGGTCGCCAAGGCTGGCTCGTACGAAACGACGTTCGCCTACACGGACAGCGCGCACGCGGCTGCTGCCAACAACTGGGCTCAGAAGATCGTCAAGACCAACCCCGACAGCAGCACGGCTACCCTATACGCGAACGCCTACCAACAGGCCCTGCTTCGCATCCTCGCCGATGGATCAGACGAATGGATGCACAATCGCGAGTACTCCACCAGCTACTTCCTCCCCACACTGATCGCTGAGCCGTCAGCGGTGGCCAGTTACGACGACGCCATTGCGGACCTCGACGTTACGCTCAACCCCAGCTCGGGGAAGATCGAAACGCGCAGCTATTACACGACAGGGGCGATAGGCTACCTTGAGAATGTCCATCTGAAAGAGGGGGACACAGGCACGCCGATCCTGCAGAAGAACACGACCTGGACCTCGAGGACCGCCGGCTCGGTCACAATCTGGTTCCCGTCGCTGGTCAAGGTCTATCGCGACACGGCAGGCACACAGAACATCGACACGGCCTTTGCTTTCACCTGGCACACGGGCACCGTCCAGCCCAAGGAGAAGACCACCACGCCGCCTGTCATTCCCGTGAGCCAGAACGGCGACGGAGTGACGTACACCCGCAAGCAGATCTTCGACGTGCTGGGCGTGCCCCTGTGGGCCCAGGACGAGCTCGGCTTCATTACCTACCGCGGCGCTGGCGTCCATCGTGTCCGGCTGGGGGGTGGCCCGAACTCTGGCGGCGTTGTGGCGTCTGTGGTTCAGGAGATTCGGGACGTCGACATGAACGAAGTGTCCGGCCTGCCCGAGCAGCCGGCCTGGACCACACCGGCTGGTGGCGGGCTCACTCTCGTCAGCGACTTTGAGGTGGATGTGTTCGGCCGCAGGACGCAGGGCCTGGGGCCCGTGCACGACGCCGAGGGCCAGTCCGTCCGCACAGCCAGCTGGTCCGTCTTCAAGGATGCAGAGCATCAGGCCTGGAGTAGTCGAGGCTTCGTGGTGACGGCTTCCGGGAAGGGCTACCGGGAGACCCTGGTCAATCCAGTCTCGATCCAGAAGATGGATCACAACGGCCGCACGACGGACTCGATCCAGGCCGTCAGGGAATCGACGGACGGCCGTTTGAGCCCGACCGACGAGTTCCCGCAGTCGACCTGGTGCAGGTGGTCGACCACGCAGTATGCGAACGACGGGGACATGACCTCGCAGCGCCAGTACACATCCATCCCGAGCTCGGGGGAGGGAAGCGCCGGGACCAGTTACCTCGAGACCAGTTTTGGCTACGATTCGATGGATCGGCGCAACATGACGAAGAGCCCGGCTGGGGACATCAGTCGCACCGTCTTCGATGTGCGCAGCAAGCCCACGGAGGCCTGGACCGGGACGGACGACACCGGCGCCACGGATGCAGATCCCGGCGGTGGTGGGGCCACCGGCAACAACATGGTGCAGGTCACCGCGAACGTCTATGACGGGGGCAGCGACGCCGGCGATGGAAACCTGACGCAGCAGACTCAGTTTGTGGACGACGATGCTGCGAACAACCGGGTCACCAGCTTCATCTATGACTTCCGAAGCCGCCAGACGGCGATCGATGGCGAGGTCGACTTCTATCAGATCAACACCTACGACAACCTGAACCAGGTGACGCAGGTCGACCGCAAGGACACGACTTCGGGCGGCAACCTGGTGGCGCGCAGCCAGACCTCATTCGACGATCTGGGACGGGTCTACAAGCGAGTGCAGGTCGCGGTCGATCCCTCGGACGGGTCGACCGGCGATAGCCTGGTGCTCGAGAACACCTTCCGCGATGGGAAGGGCCAGGTCATCGAAACCACCTCGGGCAACGCGGCTCCGGTGCGGAAAAGCACATTTGACGGCGTTGGCCGGGTGACACGCTCGACTGTGGGCTATGAGAGTGGTGGGAACGACTACTTCTTCGATCAGGTGGACACGGTCTACAATGAGGCGAGCCAAGCCATCCAGCGCACCCTGCTGCAGCGCTACCACGACGACACGACGACAACCGGGCCCTTGGAAGCGGGGACGGACGCCCGGCCGCAGTACACTGCCAGCTACTTCGATGGTACGGGCCGGCCCGTGGCCACCGCTGTGTACGGCACGAACGGCGGAGTGGCCCTCGTCAGGCCGGCCTCGGTGCCTGCACGCAGCGACGATGTGCTGGTCAGCGAGACCAGCTACAATGACCGTGGCGAAGCGTTCGAGAGCGTAGATCCCATGGCGCGCGTGACCCACAGAGATTTCGATGACGCCGGCAGGCCGGTGGCGACCATCCAGAACTACCTGGTGGGCTCGACAGCCAGCGACGCCAACATCACGGTCGAGCAGGCCTATGATTCCTCCGGCCGCCTCGCAAGCGTCACCGCAAAGAATGCCGACACGGGCGACCAAGTGACATCGTACGTGTGGGGGGTGAGCGACCCGAAGTCGGATTTGGCCTCGAACAGCCTGTTGCGTGAGATGCGCTTCCCCGGCGGAAAGCTGGACGTGACCAGCCAGGCCTACAACCGGCTCGGGCAGGTCAAGGAATGGACCGACCAGAACGGCACCGTGCACGCCTATACATTCGACAAGCTGGGACGCACGACGGCCGACGAGCTGCTGGCTGTGGGCCTGAACATCGACACGGCCATCATGAAAATCGGCCTGAGCTACGAAGTGCGCGGGCTGGTCGAGAACATCACGTCCTATGATGGGGCGAGCGTTGTGAAGAATGAGGTCGTGAACGAATACAACAATTTGGGCCAGGTCACAAAACAGTACCAGGAGCACAGCGGGGCGAAGGACGGGTCGACGCCGTACATCTGGAACCACTACGACGCAACGCCCTCGTCCGGCGAGTACGCAAAGGACTCTCGGCCCACGCGTCGCGACCCTCCGGACGGCACCCGTCTCTACGTGAACTACGGCGCAGCTGCCAGTGCAGCCGACAAGATGTCGCGCGTAGACGACCTAAGTGATGGGACGAACATATTCGCCCTATACCGGTATCTGGGCATGTCGACTTTCGTGCACGTTGGCTACGAGGAAGCAGCCGTAGTCATGAAGATTGACCATGGAACGGCCCATGCGTACGCAGGCTTCGACCGATTCAACCGGATCATCGACATGCTCTGGACCTATCACGACGAGTCAGACCTCGACCGTTTCAAGTATGGATACGATCGAAACTCAAGTCCTGTGTACGCATACAATAACGTTGACACGGACTTCGGCAACCAGTACAGCTACGATGCGCTCAATCGGCTGACCGATGCCAAACGCGGCACCATCAACACGGGCACCGGCGTAGTGGCCGACCCCGACCATCGCGAGGTCTACGCCCTCGACGCCACCGGCAACTGGAACGGCTACTTCGTCCAAGACGGGCAGACGACCTGGAAGCAGCGGCGCGAGTTCAACGAGGTCAACGAAATCGTCGACCTGACGAACTGGGTTGTGCCCGAGTACGACCTGGCCGGGAACATGACCACCGTTCCTCAGCCCGCAGACCTGACAGAAGGCTACGCGCTGACGTGGGACGGCTGGAACCGGCTGGTCAAGGTGGTCGCGGGAACGACGACGATCGCCGAGTTCGCCTACGACGGGCTAATGCGCAGGCAGACGTCGGACGATCAGACTGACGTTCGGCACTTCTACTATTCGCTAGGCTGGCAGGTGGTCGAAGAGCGGCTGAACGCCTTGACGACGGCCGACGCCCAGTATGTGTGGGGCATTCGGTACATCGATGACCTGGTGCGTCGAGAGAAGGGAGCCGGCGAGGATGCGGTCATTTACGCGCTGAAGGACCGCATGTGGAGCATCTCGAGCCTGGTCAGGAGCACCGAGGGAGTCATGCTCGAGCGGTACGTGTACGACCCGTACGGGTCGCCGACGGTGCTGACCGGGACGTTTGGTCCGCGGGCGAGCTCGCTGTACAGCTGGAGCTATCTGTTCCAGGGGCGCGAGTGGGATTCGCTGACGGAGCTGTATCAGTTCAGGATGAGGTCTTACCATCCGGGGCTGGGGTTGTTCTTGTCTAGGGATCCACTCTCATTCAGCTTCATCGCTGAAGGCCAATACTCATTTGCCGGCATCAGCCCGTTTGGATTTGCCGACTTATCGGGCTCAAGCGGACTCAAGTCCGCCCGCAATGCGCGGGCTTTTGCAGCAGCTGCCCTACCCGACTGCCCGTGTTGCGAGAGCACCACAATGAACGATCCCCGATTTGTGGAGAGCAGCGCACTCATAAGCGATTTCCATACCGGAGCCAGCAGATGCTATCGAACCGCAACCAACGTGCCTGTTGGCCGCTTCGTCCCAGGCCAACAGTGTTGCTACCTTCGGGTGTGTACGTCAAGGTCGGCACCTGACGCACCCGATTGGCCTGAAGCGCACGCCTTAACAGATGACGTGCCGGGCTGGCCTTTCAATGTTGAACAGCTGCAGATTGCATTGGCCGGCTGCCTTGGCGTTCCTCACTTGGATCTGAAGGCGGCTGAAGCTGCCCGCACAAACCCTCTCGGTAGCGTTGATTCCGGCTGCAATGGTATGCTCATCACATCTGGAAAGGGGGCTGGGTCGCCAGACTTGTTCGGCCCTGGCGCGACGAACATTTTCAGCGCAAATTTCTGGCGAATGGTCCGCCTGCACTCGCAATACGACGTGGAGCCGTGGAAAGAACTGGGCTGGGAATTGTACAACCAAATCTGGCCACCGAACCAGGGGAGCGATCCCGCCGGAAATCCATGCCCCAAGCTGCACGTTACCGTGGATCAACCGTACCAAGGCGAGGATGCTGATCCATACCCTGGATTGCGAGGCTTCATGCCAAGCTACACGCCGCCCCCGCGCACAGCACACAGAAAACCTTGATGGCCGCTGGGGCCTGCGGAGAATTGTCGAGGCGTACCGAAATGCCATGTCACGGTCACGAAAGCAGCGCACCGCATATTGCCATGGGGCACACCGGAAGAAGACCTCAGCTGTGATCTGTGAGTAACCGGTGACGGCAGGATGCGGGACAGCGGCCCTTCATGCAAGTCCCGGAGCGAGGTTGGTCAACGACGGAATGCGCCTTTGCCGACACGTCGCGAGTCCAAAGGGCTTCTTCCGGTGCGCCCATTGCCATGTTATCGTCAGCGAGCGAGTGAGGATAAGGTGAACATGCTGCTGTAAGCGTATCTGTTTCAGGCGGGAATCTCTAAATGCGTGGCGATTGCGAGACGTCAGCATACGATTCACCGACAGGCTAATCAAGGCTCAGGTGTGAATATGAATGTGGCAATAGTCTTCGGCCTCATCGACAGCTACGAATTTCTGGCGCTTGCTATCATTCACTTGAATCTCCTCGGATGCCTCTGTGCGCTTGGTGTTTGCCTGACAAAAATCAACTCGAGGAATCCAGCGCTGAACGAATCATCTGACATGCCTCTGACCCCTCAGATATCAACCAATTCTTCTGAGGACAAGTCCCACTATGCTCTGAATATTCAGATGGCTGTTCATTTGGTGGCCGCCACCATTCTCCTACTAGATCGTAGTCGATCCTACGATATCGTTCTCTTCTGCGGTCGCCTGTCGCCTGTATCGTCAGCTGTCTGTTTGTTTCTCGGCGCCCGCGCTCTAAGGCATAAAAACTGGCTGATATTGGCTTTTTCATGTCTCCAGTTGCTTTCAGGACTGTGCTTTGGCCTATGTCTGCTGTTGTTCTATACAGAGGGCGCATAGTGTTCGCATTCGGCAAGCTGGGTCATAGCATCTCGACCTTTGGTGGTGGGTGCAAGCTGGGCATCACAAGTCACGACCAGCTGGAGGGAATCGCTGGCCGCTGAAGATTGTCGTAGGCGCCTGAAATGTGGGCGACGGGCGAATCCTCAGTCCAGCTGCGCGAGGCAGGACCCGGGTTTGGAAACGGCAGACACACACGAATGGTCCCAACCCGTGGATTTTAGGCGCTCACGGGGAGCACACCTTGTATGCGCGTGTATGTAGATCTTGGCCTATGCCTTTGATGCCGTCGCCACGGTGAGAAGTTTCCGTGGCGGCTGCACACCAAGGCTCGCCAGGCGCTCCCGCGCCGCCGAGGAGGGTTTCGTGGTCTTCGTGAAGCTGCCCGCCGGGGTCACGCACTGCATGACGTGGATGCTGGCGAGCGTGAACCGAAGCTGCCGCTCAGGCGGGACTCTGTGGCGCGGGTGGGCAGGGAACGGCACAACGGCCCTGCCGCGACACCGCTTGTCGTTGTTTGTCTGACCTCCGAGCCCGCATAGAACAGCAGACGCCACGCACCGAATTCCACCCCGAGAGGCACCGCACTGGCCTGCCAGCGGTCTGAGGTGCTGCCCCTTCCGCCCTTCTCGAGAGCAGGGGACCATCTTTCTGCAGAGAGCGCTCTGCATGCTTCTCAAAAGAGTGCGTTTCCGCCGCGAAGCCTCTTGCGGTCTGCCAGGAACGACTTTCTGCAGAGAGTGCGCAGGCCTCGGCCGAAAGCGTTTCGCCGCCAAGCCTCTTGGCGCCTGGACCGAAGGGCCGTTCTGGAGGGGGCAGCGCAGGAACATCGCGGACCTGCCCGAACAGGGGCGAGCCTGCCATCCCGTGTGACAGCAAGAAACCCGAAACCGGAAGCGGGTGAGAATCGGCACCCAAACTGGGCGGAGGCAGGCCTGTGGGCCGGCCCGGAAGCGGGCGACTCTGCCACGATTCAACGGCCATCACCGGTGCCACGACGCGATTCCCCATGGCTTGGCACCTGCACACCAGCCGGCGAAGCCACTCGAGCTGCGGCACGCTGCGCTGATCGAGACCCGGCCCCTGACGTTGTGTAGTGGCCGGGATTGCACGCCTGGACACAGAGTTGTAGGCTGAGGTCGAGGGACCTCATGCCAGACCTTGATGACCCGGAGCTCTACGACGACGAAGGAGACGAAGAGCTGCTGCGCTTCGCTGCCGACGCCGATGCGGCCGCATCCGGCGCAAGCGGCCGGGAGCATCCCATGGTCCCTGTCCCGGCGGAGGGCGATCCGGACATCGAGATCCTCTGCCCTTTCTGCCGCGAGCACCTGGTGGTCCGGCGGTCCGACATTGAGGCGAACGTAGAGTGTCACCGCTGCCGCAAGGTATTTTGCCTGGCCGCCATGAAACGGGCGAAAGCAGAGAAGGCGGCGTCCGCGAAGAAGAAGCGCAGAGCACGCCTCGATCTGGCCCGCCGCAGGCGCGAGGAGCGCGTCGACCGGGCGCGCGCCCGACGGAAAGAGCTGTTGGCCCGGGCACCCACACCGCGGAGAGGATCGGGGTCAGGCTCGGGCGTGCGCTACGTCCCCCAACGCCAGGGCAGCAGCTTCGGCCAGGGGTTCGGCCAGGGCGTTGGGTTGGTCTTCGGTGTCGTCGCAGCCTCGATCCTTCTTTGTGGGCTGCTCTACGGCCTTGGCCGTTACCGCTCAGGGCCGTCGACATGCGTGTTCTGCTCCGGCCGCGGCGTCATCGACTGCGTGGTTTGCGTGGCCGGCGTGTCCGACTGCGTGATGTGTGTCGATGGCAAGATTCGGGGACGGCGTTGTGAGCATTGCGGCGGTCGCGGAACGCACGCCTGCACCTTCTGTCGCAGCGGCGCCATACCCTGCACCGTGTGCGACGGAGATGGCCGGCTTTGACGAGTAGGTTTGCGATCGACCCCGACGGCAGCACGCGGCTTCCCAGCCAACCGATGCTCTCGCTGCGATAGGCGGCCGATACGGGCCTTGCTGTGGGACAAGTGCTGGCGGGTCTGGGATGCCCAGGAACGGGCTGCGGTGGGCGCGATGCGGGGCGGGGTTCTGCTGGTGCGCCCTCCAGCGTCGTGTTGAGTAGATCCCGTCAGGAAAAACCGCCCGGACCTGTGCGCGAAGCGAAGTGCGGCGGACCTTGGGATCAGCCCTCTGAGCCTGCCTCGCCTTCTATCGCCTGCCTCATTGCCCGGTCGTCTTCTATCGTCTGTCGCATTATCTCAACCAAGCTTAGGTCTGCTTGCCCCGGAAACTCTGGTTGCGAGCCAAGCCGATCTAGCTTATTGAGCGCAGTGACCAGAGCAATCGCCTTCTCCCAGACCGGAACCAGCAGCTCCACGATCTGATCGATGGGCATCCGTCTTCCGCCGTCCCAAAGATAGCCGACCTTTCCGGCCCCTCGACCTATTGTCGCTCGCACGGAGAAGAGCTCGTTGCCAATCGGCGGGAAATATCGATGAGCGCGCGTATCGCGGTACTTTCTGGCCAAGGCGATCCCGTCTTCGTACTCGGCGATCAATCGCAACAGATCTCGCAGTTTGGCCTTCTCATGTTCGTTGAAGAACATGGCATTGGTTGCCTCGCTATCTGCGAACTCACCGAGATCCTTGACAACGCTCTTGCGAGCTGGACCCCAATCAAAGAAGTGCCTGGTCTTTTCGTTGAGAAAGTAGATGATGTGCTCAGAGAATGAACAAACGTCGACCATCCATCGACCTAGATAGCGACAACCTGCAAGATACTTATATCCAAGCGCCAGAGGCTCATCTTGCGGTAGCCACATCTCGCACAGATCAAGGTAGGCGGCAGACTGAGCTGCCTCCAAACGAATCTCGAGCAACTCTCTGCGGAGAGAGAACCACCAGTCCAGGATGTTCTTTGCGGTGGCATCTTCAGCAAACTCATGCAGTCTGATGGTCCGGTTTGGTTTCAGTCTCAGGTCTGCGAGGAATTCCGGAATCTGAAACAGTTGGTTCTTCGAGAGTATCAGCTGCAGAAAACCCGAAGTGTACGGCTTGAAAAGGCCATCTGTGACAATCTCAGATCGAGGGATGTGCCACCTCCCGCCGACCTTTTTCGCGTACCTGATGCGGCCTTCGCGACACCACTTCTGGATGACCCGAACGCTCTTGCCAGTCAGCTCGAAGGCCTCTTGCGTGTTGCACGTCTCGCCAACGGCATCCTCTTCAGTCTGCTGAAACCGAAACCCCGCCGTGGGTTTGTTCGGCACTGTAGGTGTCCCCTGTGTCTCCAGGCTTAGCCCGCCCTAGTATGCCAGCGCACAACGTCCAACACTCTGGCCGGTTAGGCCTGCGGCGGAGGGTGTGTGCGAGCCATGGGTGTAACTCGTGTCGGAGTGTGTGTGGTGGGGTTCTAGGCACCATCTGCGTCGCGAACGATGGCGGCGACATCGAGGCCGTCGAATTCTGGCAAAGTTATTGTGCCACCGAGCAGGCCACGGACCAGGGACAGGAACACATCGTTCTTCGAGATCGAGCGCCCGGTCTGAAGTTTCAGGTGGGTGATTGCCAGGTCGATCAACGCGTTTTCCCGCGGGTCGATCCGGACAGAGACCCGGTCAACGTTTGCCATTGCGCCCCCAGAGTTCGTGCCGCCATTCTACACGAGACGACCGACAGAATCTGCTCACTCTCCGAAAAACGACTTGCTGCCATGGCAGCATAGCAGTAGCCTCCCTGTTGACCGCGCAACAAAAAGACCGGGTCCTGGGATCAGCTTGCCGGCATACACCCAAGACCCGAGACAACCGACCTGCACCGTTCGGAGACCGAAAAGCGCGGCGGTCGCCACGATGGTAGCACATCGCGGGCCGAACGGCTAGCAGGGCGGGGAGGGCCCGCTATGCCTACCGTTCCGACCAAGCCCACGCCCACAACAGGCGGAGATCGCCACACCCCGGCGCATTCGACCAGTGACCCCCACTGTCCAGTCTGCTCGGACACCCGAGAAACGGCGGCCGTATACGACCCGCCCGGCCGGCGAGATCCGTGCTTCCTGTCGCTCGAGCTCTACGGGCTGGACCTGCCGTGCACGCTCGCCGAGCTCGAAGCCCGCCTGGCTGAGCTGAAGGCCGTCTGGCCGCAGGCTGTCGAGTACTTCATGTTTGACGAACGGGAAGCCAGGCATCTGATTGCCTGGTTCGAGGGCTGCATCAGCAAGGCCCTGGCCGGGCGCGAGGCGCGTGCCGAGCAGCAGCGGGCACAGCTCGAGGCGGAAGCGCTCGAAGGCATGCGCAAGCCCAGCAACGGCTGCAGGCCATGTCTGCCGGAGGGGCAGCCATGTTGAACATCACCGAAGAGCAGATCCTACTCGCAGCCCGCCGGGCCCTGTCCCAAGCCGAAGCCCCGGCTACGACCTGGGCAACGGCCTGCACCGCGCTTGACAGCATGCTGACAGCCCTGGGTTTCACCGTCATTGAGTCGGGCTGCAGCGTGCGTGGCCCCTCCGGCCAGCTCTGGAACGTCGAGCAAGAACCTGAGCGCGTGCCCGAAGAAGGCCCACAGGCTGCCGACCTCGAGGTCGTGGCCGATAGTCTGCCCGAGCTGGAAACTGTCTCGCTCGAGGGAGACACCCCGGCCGCTGTTTGGGACCCGAACCTACAGGCCGTGCGCTTCCTGGCCTTCGAGCCGTTGCTGCTCGACGACACCGACCTGCCCGTCTTCCAGGCCGACGTCCATGCCCGCCAGGCATTTGTCGGCCGAGTGCTCGAGGACTGGGGAACCGATCGAGCTGGGAAGTGTCGGAAGAGGCTCGATGCCACCATGGCCGACGCGTTGCGCATCGCTCGATGGTTCGAAGAGCTGGCAGAGCGAATGGCAACCCGCCTGATGCGTGGGCTGATCGGGAAGGCGGAGCCCGCCGCGTTCGACCGGGACCGCCTAGCAACAACCGTGCGGCAGCTTGTCGAGCAGGAGGGCGCGCCATGTTGAACAGCGTCGAAGGCCTGCGCCAGGCCGAGAACCTGCTGGCCCTGGCCGCCAAGGCCGCCCGAGTAGCAGGCGATGCCATGGGCAAGATTGAGCCCGCCGTCGCTGGCGAGCTGATCGACGAACTCGGGGAGGCGGTCGAGCTGCTGGGGGAACTCGCCACGGACATTCGAGAGCTGGCCGAAGCCGCGAAGCTGCTGGAGGGGGAATCGCCATGCAACTGAGCACTTCCTTGCCCCTGCTATTCGCGGCCAGCGATGGCCTTCTGCAGCTCGAGGACGGCCCACAGAGGTTGTTCCTTCCTGCCGGAACCTATCTGCCAGCTGCCCGCCTGCTTCATGAGCTGACCGAAGCTCTCGGCCAGCCTGTGGGCCAGCGTGGGCTGCGCATGCTGCTCGCCTCGCAGCCTGCTCTGCCTGGTGGAATCGCGATCGGTTCTCGGAAACTCTGGAGGCCAGGCGACGTCGAGCCTCTGGCCGAAGGGCTGGAGCGGTTGCTGCTCGAGGCCCGGCGGGCTGGCGCGTGAGGCTGGCTGCCTGTCCGGAATTGACGGAGGTCTGGGCTATTCTGGAGCCGTGGGCCAATGAAAAGAGCCGCCGCGGGCGGGCCCGCAACGGCGCTACTTTGGACTGGCAACCCCATTGTAGCAGCCGACCCCGTCAGAAACAGCCCAGCGGCTGGAGGGCTGCGCATGCTGCTCAACGAAGAACTTGCTGCGTTCCTGGGTCCCGACCCGGACGACGAATGCAGGAAACAAGTAGCGCTTCTGGGATTCACCCTGGGGATTCTGGGGTTCGACCCAACCAGTTCAGATCCGCTCGGCACCCTGGAGGCGGAGTCGACGTGGGCATACCGGGTGGGCGAATTCTACGATGCTGGGTTCGCACTCAAACCAGCCCCTGTGGTTGTCGACGCCTTGGCCGCCGCCTTCGATGCGGGCATTGTTCCACCGTTCTACAAGGCGATGAACGTAGATCAGCAGGTGCGTACACTCACGCGGAATCTGGTGAAGATCGTTCAAGCAGTTCGCGCTCACGGGAAGCACGAGCATGCAAAGAGCGGCTTTCTTCGGCTTCAGTGCCAGTGGCTCGCTCGAGCCAGGGACATTGCCATCTTTCTGGCCACCCGGGCGGCAGCTATCGAAACCAGCCGACAGGCTGCCCAGCATTTCTTGGATCTGATGCAGTTCATCTGTGGCAACGCTCAGGGCTCCGGAAGCAACACTTCCGAGCCAACGGGACGGGCCCCGAAAGCGTCTACCCGAAAGCGCTGGGTGTATTCCGACGCGTGTGCAGTCGATCCGAGGGATGTGCTCTCGCTCGACCACGCCTACGAAGCGAATGCCGGACCCGTCCTGGAAACTGCGCTTGGGTTCATGAATATCGAGACGACAGCAGACGGAAAACAGAAATTCGAGTTCGACGCAAGGCTCACAGACCTAATCCTGGACGCCGCCAGGTTGGGGGCCCCCGGCGTCGAAGGGTTCAAGCTGGCGCGCTGGGCAAATCACAAACGACTCCTGGTGCAAGAAGCTGGTTGCGACCTCTTCAATGCCCAAATAGCCCAAAAGAAGTTGACGGAAACTCAAGCGCCGATCGCCAGGAAGAACCTGTTCCGCCGCGGTTTCTGGCGCGCAGCCACGTGGTATATGGAGAGGATGCTCGAGCGCGCCGAAGACGTAGACGTGCCCACTTCGCAGCGCTTGGGCTCGGCCGTGGCGGTCGCAGGCATCACCCTCGCCTACCCCCGGCTTCGGACTTTCGTCAGGGATGCCCTGTTGGAGCTCTCAGCTTCGCACGAATTCGGACCTGTTGCCGGGTTCCTGGAGGAGGCCGCCGACGGTTTCGTTCAGGCGCCCGCACCAGCCCTCCGCTCAGCGGTGCGCCGGCTTCGAGGACCCACAGCCGAGACCGAAGAGCCCCAGGCCAGCAGGCTCGAGACCGAAGTCTCCCCCGGCCGACAGCCGACACTCTCCGCCCTTGCGCAGCGCGTCGCGAACGAAACGGAGCGCGACCCTTCCGCTACGAAGGCCGACATCGCCCGACGGATTGGCATCAATCGCCGACGTCTCCGCAAGGGCTCCAAGCTCGGCGAAAGCTATCGGCGCGGCCGCGAGTTGGGAGCGCACAAGCTCGGCGACCTGTTCAGGCACCGGGTCCGGCGCCAGCTTGGTGGCGACTCGCTGCGCCAGGTCCAAGCCGACGACCACTAGATGCACCACCCGTACAGACCTGGTCCATCAACGGGTCAACGAAAATTAATCTACCTGCCTTGAGGCCGCCTGGCAAGCGCTCAGAGGTGATGCACCACCTGGTGCATCACCTGGTGCATGGTTGGTGCATCACCGCGTTTGTAGAGACGCGCACCGAAGAGGGCGCAGGAAAAGGATGCCCCATGGACCTGTACACACCGCGAGCGGCGTCGGCCGAGCTGGGGGGGCTGATCTGTGAGCATCGCCTACGCCAAGCGATTGACGATGGTGAGCTATCCCCGGCGCCCGACTGTGGGTCGCGCATGCTGCTTTGCAAGCGCGACTTGATCGAGTGGATAGAGCGTTGCCTTGCAGGTGCAGCGACTCAGTCGGGGGCGAGCACCGAATGATCAACAAGCGAACCAGCCGCTCGCCTGGCGGGGCGGAGCGGCTCAAAGTCGAAGACAACGACACTGCTAGTCTACCTGCCAACACGCTGCCCTTCAACCCCGGGATCGTAGCGGCCGCCCTGGCCGGGGCCTCGGGATCCCGCCCATTCGATCTGCGGCTGCTGCGGTTCGAGCAGCCCGGGATCGGAGCGGTGTTCGTGGGCCCCGTCAACATCGTCGACGGCGAGCCAACCATGGGCAGCTTCGATCGCGAGGCCGCTGCCCAATTCGCGACTCTCTTGGCGGACGCTGGCACCGCGCACGGTGGTCGGTTCGAGGTTGTGCGCGTGGCCGGTCAGAACGCGACGCGCGTCTACGCCCTGACCACCTTCCGCGGTGTGTTCGTGATGCTGGCGGGCTCTCAGGGCGCTGAGGTCGCGATCGAGGGAGCGGCATGACTACGACACCGCGCATCTGCCGCGAGTGCGGCACCGATCTCGAAGAGCTACCAGGCTGCGGGCCGCACCACAAAGGCTTGCGCTGCCCGAGCTGCAAGCAACACAGGGGCTGGCTGCCGAAGCCGAAGGCCCCCGAGGCGCCAGCAACGCCGAAGCAGATTGCCCTGCTACGCCGCCTGTGGGCCGAGCGCCCGCCCTCGAAGAGCATGGCTTCGATCTTCATCGGCCTGCTGGCCGGGAAGGTCGACGGCGCCAGCGTCAAGCAGGCCGTATTCGGCTTCCACTTGGCGCTGCGCCTGGACCGGCCGAGCTGGAGAGAGCTGATCGACTGGCTCAAAGAACGGCAACCCGGTCGAAAGGAAACACCATGAAGCTCTGGAACACAGAGACCAAGGCCGAAGCCGATGCCGTCATTGTCGACTACAGGGGGCGAGCAGCTCTGCAGATCGGAACCGTGGTCAAGGTGCTGGTTTTCCAAGGCCGGGAAGGCCCCTGGCGGTTGATCGACGCATCGGCCCAAGAGCGCTTCGCCCTCTATCTGGACGGCTTCGAGTTGAAGGACACCGGGTGTATGCCCTTCGAGCACCCCTCGCACCGCTACACCTTGCGCGACCCCGAGGGCAAAGAACAGGCGGGCGGCCTCGAGTGGCAGGATGCGCTGCAACGACTCGAGGGCTTGGGCGTAGATGCTCGCCTGATCCCTGAAGCTGGACTCGGCTGGTCCTACTTTGCAGATATGGGCTGGATGCCTTCAGGTGGCTGGTTCGGCGGGGGTGCAGCATGACCCGTTCCGTAGCGCCAGACCGCAAGCAGCAAGCGTTCGACCTGCTACGCGTTCTGCATCCACCTGGCGAGATCTTCACGCTCTCCAGCTTCAGCCCGCGCGTGCGCACAGAGATCTGCACGGACGCCCGCGAGGCCGTACGGACTGCGATGGCCATGGACAAGGAAGGTGTACCGGGAACCTACCATATGGTGGCGAACCTGCGTTGCGAGCCGAGCACCGATCGCGGGCGGGCCGCCCGGGGGACCGAAGCCGAGGTGTTCGACGTTCACGCTTGCTGGGTCGACGTCGACGGCGCCGACTTCAGCCCGCTGGCTGAACGTCGTGCCAAGCTGCTCGCCGACGCCCGGGCTGCAGGCCGAAAGCTAAAGACGAAGGCCGCCAAGCAGCAGGCCTGGGAAGAGGCTTCAGAGGAGGAGCGCATCGCTGCCATTGAAGCCGCGCACATGGCTCTCTGTGGGACGCCCTTCCCGCCCTCCTGCATCGTTGAGAGCGGCCGCGGTTGGCACGGGTACTGGCTGCTCGAGTCGCCTGCGGTCGGAGACACCTTGTCGCTGGCCAAGGCCGTCAACCGCGCCCTGGCCGACCGTACCAACGGAGACACGGTCGGGGACTTGGCGCGCGTTTTGCGGACCCCGGGAACGTACAACCGAAAGAGCCCTGAAGACCCGTTGCTCTGTCAGCTCTGGAGCTTCGAGCCGACTCGTCGCTACAACCTTGCCGAGCTGGCGAAGGCGCTCGATGTCGACTTGAGCAAGCCGGCCGCCAGCAAGCCCCGAAAGAGGACCCGGCAGCGCGCCGAACTACCGGCCTTGCCCGCTGTACCGACCGGGTGGTGGCGATACCTCGAAAACAGCGATCGAGCGCGAGCGATCTGGCACGGGCAAGGCTTCAGCGACCGATCCGAACCGGCGATGGCGATTGCCAACCTCGCTGTCCGAAGCGGCGAGGCAAGAGACGTGGCCGAGGTGCTCGCGATTCTTGACCAAGCCCCGGCTTGTGGGTCCTGGGTTCAAGACAAACCGCCGGCGGCCATTCGGACGGCAGAGAAGGCGTTGGCCGAGAACCCTACCGGGGGCTCCAAGCGACCCACACTGGGGGCAGAGCAGCGGGAGCCTCCACCGGGGCAGCCCCCGATCACTACCGTCGGGAAGCTGCAGCGCCCCGTCTACGCTCGCGATGCCCGGGCGAAGGTCTTCGACCGCAACGGCCGCGAGCTCGCGCTGGGGAATGTCGTCGCCTGCAGCGATCGAGGGGACCGCCCTGTGAACCGCGGTTGGGTCGTCGCGCTGAAGAAGGCTGGCGCACTCGTGCACTTCGAGAAACCTGGCACCGGTGACAAGGCTGGGCAGATCTTCGGGAACGAGGCGCTCGTGAAGCCCGAGAACCTGGAGTTCCTTCACTCCGCGAAGGCCACCCGACAGGACGCCGGTGAAGTGGCCGAGCCCTGGTCTGATCCCGTGCCCATCCAGGGCCGCAGCCTCCCGGACATGGACTGCACCGATGTATTCCGGGACATTCCCGCTGCTCGCGACCTGATCGAAGCCACAGCCCGCGCCGTGCAGATGAAGCCCTGCCCTGTGGGCCATAGCGTGCTCATGGCGGTCGGCATGGCGATCGCGACGAAGTTCCGAGTGGTTTTGCAGGGCAAGGCCCGACCGGTGGTCGAGTTCGGCTTGCTCTGTATGAAGAGCGGAGTCGGAAAGAGCCCCGCGGTCGAGCTCCCGACCGATCCGCTCCAAGATCTCGACGACGAGATACGCGCCAGCGAGGAAGGGATCCAAAGGATCGCGGCTTGGGAGACCAAGCGCGATGTTATCGATGCAGAGATTCGCAATGTCCAGAACCTGCTGCGCAAGCCGAAAGACGGAAGCGAAACCGGACTTGAGGAGCGGCTCGAGGCCGCACGGATTCGGAAAGCGACGCTCGGGGAGCAGCCGCTTCCGAATCGCTACCTGAGCGACGCAACAAACGAGGTCCTCGGAAAGCTCATGTCGAAACACGGGCACATGAACGTCATCGGCACGGAAGCCCGCTACCTGAAGATCATCAGCGGCTTCTATGGCGGCAAACCAGACTTCGACCTGCCAAAGAAGGCCTGGGACGGCAGCCGCGTTGCGGTGGCGCGCAAAGGGCAGCAGAGCGGAGACGGCGTACATTACGTAATTCCGCGGCCGTCTCTCGGGCTACTGCAGGCGATCCAACCCGACACCCTGCGAGCCCTCGCGACGAAGCGGGGGGACGACTACAAGGGCGAAGGGCTGGCCGCTCGGCTTCTTCCATGCTTCTCTCCTCCCATGAAGCGCGAGACCCCGAAGCCAGAAGACGATATCCCAGCGGCCGTGATTGAGACCTACAAGGTGTGGCTCCGCGGCCTGGTGTCGCTGCCGGCATCGCTTGGCGGAAACCCCTACCTGCTTCGACCGTCTCCGGAGGCCGACGCGATGTGGCGAGAGGCGAAGGGTTGGTTCTTTCGGCGGCCCGAGCAGGAAACCATGTCGGACTGGACGGCAAAGGCCTCGGACCACATCGGCCGCCTGGCCGGTATCCTGCAGGTGATGTTGACGCCCTGCGCGCAAGATCTGACCATCGAGGCCGAAGCCATGGACCGGGCTATCCGGTTGGTGAAGACCTTCTACTGGCCACATGCGATCGAGTTCTACGCCGTGCTGCAGCAAGAGAAGGGCCACGACACGCGGCAGGGCTATGCCCGCGCGTTGCTCAAGTGGCTTGCCGACGACTGGCCGCGCCTGGCCGCGGAGCACGACGGCCGAACTGCGGACCGAATCAACGTTCGGACACTCTGCCAGCTGGCGAAACGCAAGGTGCCAGAACACACACGTGGCATGCACAGGCTGATGCGGGAGCTCGAGGAGCACGGTTGGGTTCGGGCGTCCGAGAAATCGTCTCGGGGCAAGCCCGCGTTCTACTGGCTGCATCCTGAGCTCGGAGCCTTTTGTAGACAGCTCGAGCGTTTTGGAGACACATAGTTGCCGCACTGTAGACAGTTTGTGGACAGCTGCAAGTCGTTGACCATGAATGATTTCAATGCGGAATTGGGGGTGTTGTAGACAGATCCATGGCACCCCCCCAGGAACACACCACACCTGAGCTTCTCACCGCAGCCGAAACCGCAGCGCTGCTCGGGAAAGACCCCAGCACAATACGACGCTGGCTGAGAGACCCCGAAACCGGCCTGGCCGCGATTGCCCGGCACGTGCCCCCGCCGACAGGTACGCTACACTTCCTGCGCAGCGATCTTCTAGACTGGGTTCGAGCAGGTGGCAAGGCCGGGAGGGCGAAAGGATGGCGCGGAGATCGCGGAAGCAGAGCCTGCCGCCTGGCTGCACGTGGAACCGGCACGGGCTCATCGCCTGGCGGTACACAGACCCCCAGACCGGGAAGCGTCCGGTCCGGTCGACGGGGACCAAAGATCCTGCGATCGCCGGGCGCATCGTCGCGGCATGGCAGGAGGAGCTAGAGCGCAAGCGTGCCGGGCTCCCTGACTACAGCGCCTGGCAATCGGACCTGCTGCCGCTCGCTGAACAGTGGCTCGAGGTCCTCGCGCAGCGCCTATCACCTCGCTGGCTGCAGCAACGCCGTTCCCAGATCCACAGAGCGCTGGAGCAGCTCGAGCTGAGAACCACGGGGGATCTGCTGGACATCGGGAAGCTCAACCAGCGCATCCAACGCCTGAAGCTGTCTGATGTGTCCACCCGACGCCTGTACCAGGATCCGCTACGGCAGTTTGCGAAGTGGCTAGCCGAGGACAGCCGGTTGCTCGAGTACGATCCGCTCGCCAACTGGCGACCGATCCAGTATGAGCGGGTGCGCGTGCCCCGGCGCGCGTTCCGCCCGGACGAAGTGGCCATGGCCTTGTGGGGTGAACGCGCCCTGGCACAGCTGAGAGATCGCCCGCGCGACTTGTCGCTGCTCTGGCGGGTGCTGCTCGTAACGGGCCCTCGCATCCTATCGCTATGCGAGCGCGACGTGCGCCACTACCGGCCCAGGCAACGGCGGATCGACTTCGGCAAGGGCCCGAAGAACAAGCGGCGCGGTGCTGGCGCGCTCGACGACACGACTGCCAGCGAGATCGAGGAGAGCATCGAAGGCCGCGGCCGCAACGAGCCGCTGCTGCTGACCGTAACAGGCAAGCGGTTGAGCCCTGACCGGGTGCTCGACGACTGGCGCGGTGCTTTCGGCATGGGCGTGCTGGCCGAGCTCGTTCCCGGCACCGAGCTTGCCACCCTCTACGCTGCGTTCCGCAGGCTGATTGCGCCGATCCATCATGGGCGCAACAGACCCCCGCCGCTCCCAAAGGACAGCCTGGCCTTGGAGATCGTCGAAGACTTCGGGGAGGATTGGAGCCGCCGCATGCTCGGCATCGACGTGCATTGCTTCAAGCGGACCCACCGAACGTGGGCCAGGGCGCGCGACGTTGCCAGCGAAGCGATCGACGTCCAGCTCGGGCATGCGTCCGGAGACGCCGAGACCCTGAGCATCATCCGGTCCATCAGGGGAACGGGTGCTCGCCACTACACCGACATGGATGCCTTCGATCCGCGAGCGACCGCAATTGCCGTTCGGGCGGTGCTGGATCGCGCCGAACAGGACCTGGCCGAAGCTGAAGCCCAGGATGATGCCGGGGTAGCCTAAACGCATCCAGTTGGATGCCCTTTTGGCTACCCCTGCAGCTGCCATTTCCCGAGAAACCTACACGCCTGGAGGGGCTCGAACCCCCAACCCTCAGATCCGAAGTCTGATGCTCTATCCAATTGAGCTACAGGCGCAGGACCTGCGAAGCGGATGACGGACCGGTCAAAAACAAAGGGTGGATAGAGGGAATCGAACCCTCGGCCTCCAGTGCCACAAACTGGCGCTCTAACCAGCTGAGCTATACCCACCGTGTTGGCCGTTTCTGGCACGACAGAATCGTAGCCGACCTGTCGTCCAAGTCAACCAGAAAAATCGCATCTGTGCACGGCCTCTTCCCGATGCCGCCTCCCGCGCCTCATTCCCGGGGCTCGGCCACCAGCCAGACGTAGCCGAGAGAGAGCTCGTTGCGCTCGAGGTAGCCGCCATGGTCGATGCCGGCCAGTTTGGTCGTGCCAGGATGCAGGTCGAGCCCGAACGGGGTCTTGTGCAGGGCATTGCGGCAACCCGCGGGGCCGTAGATAGCCAACCGCACCTCGTCCGCAGTCGCCTGGCGAAAGTGGAAGCCAACGAAACGCTGATCCAGCCAGGCGCAGTAGCTCCGCACGGCCTTCTCGCCGATGAAGCAGACCCGGAACCAGGACTCGTGTTCCGCGCTGATGGGATAGTGCTCCTCGCCGTCGTGATTGCAGCCGTAGACTTTGAGGGAATCATCTTCGAGGCCGCTGAAGGCCAGAAAGTCGCGGTACTGATGGCTGTCGAGCGGGGAGCGCGCGATGGCAAAGCCTGGCTGCGTGGGACTGGCCGCCGGCCAGATGGCGGGCACCGCGGTCTCTGGCACGACGTCTGTCGGCAGTCTGCGCGTCGGGGGAATCCAGGTAAAGCCGCGAGGCAAGGCGGTGAACTGCGTCTCCAGCAAACGAAGCCGCAGGGTGTCCTCTGCCGTTGCGATGAACGAGATCGATTGGTGGTCGAAACCAGCCAACGTTGTCAGCAGCAAATAGTAGCCCGGAACGAGGCTCAGATCCGGCGCGAGCACCCTGCACTCGGGTAACAGGCTGGGGTCCAGGAAGGGGCTGCGGCGCTCCTGGTAGCCGGGTGCGTACTGCTCGGACAGGTTGATTCCCGCGCCTATCGGGACGTCCGCGACGCCGCCATTCCAGAGCCGCACGCCGAGCAGCTGGCCCTCGAGCAGCGGAGTGGCGTTGATCGCTTCGGCTCCGCCGAGAAAGGGTTCACCGTCGATGCGGGTCAAGATGCCGAGCGGCTCTCGGCTACCGGGCTCATCCCGCGTGACTGTGACCACAATCCCCCAGTAGCTCTGGAACTCTGGAACCTCGCGGCTCGGGCACTCTTCAAGCTCAAGCAGCCGCAGGAGTGCTCGATGCAGGGTGGTCTGGCTGAACGGATCGTCGTAGCCGCGCGCATTCTCACAGGTTCTCCGCAAGATCTCGCGGGCATCCTCGAGCTCTTGCCGAGCCACCGCTTGTTCCGCAGCCTCGATGCGCTGCCGTTGCTGTTGGCGCAGGCGTTCGGGTGCGACTTTGGGCACGTGCAACGTGCTCTCCGGCGCGTAGATCCACTGCCCATCGGCGTCGCAGGGAAAAGCCACTGGACCGATTCCCGCCATAAAGCGGTAGCGGAAGAGATAGCTCTCCACGCCAGGATCGGCCTCGATCCTCACCGCTGCGCGCCCCCATCCCGGCGCCTGCCAGCCGTGGGGAGTCCGCGCCTCAAGACGTCGCCGCCAGGCGTGCTGCTCGGGCAGGTCGAGCCGGTTCGCGTGCAGCCAGAGCAGATGGTCCAGACCCAGCGCCAGGCTGTCCGCTCGGCCACGTCGGGGGCTCTTGTCCGGCTCCAGCGCTGCCAGCAGGCGGAGACGCTCGCTCGCGCCCAGGGCCGCCTCGACGGCGGGCGCCCAGGCCTCCTGCTGCGCCTGCCGCCAGATTTCGGCGCGCTCCTTGTCTGTGGTGTTGCGGGCCGACCAATGCCATTCCGCGGCCTGCTCCAGCTGGGCGGGCAAAACGACCAGCAGCGATTCGGCCTGCTCGCTGGCGGCCTGCAACAGCGCGCGGTCGACTCCCCTTTGCTGGGCCTCCAGCCAGGCGGTCAACACCTCTTTGGCGGGATGCGCCCCTTGCAACCGGGCCGCCTGGCTACGCACGGCGACGCTGTCCTGGCGCTGCAGCGCCCTCCACGCCCTCTCGAGCTCGAGTTGGCCTGCCAGCGCTTCCTGGGCGGGACGATGTCCCAGCTCTCGCAGCAGAAGCAGCGTCGCCGCAGCCGCGTCCTGCCTGCCGGCGCTCAAGGCCGCCCAGCCGGAATCGAGCCGGGCCGCCTGGGTCTGCAGGGCGCGCAGCCGTGACTCGCGCCAGGTGAGCAGCAACACCAGCACACTGGCCAGCAGCAGCAAGCCGAGCATCAGCCGCCGGCTACGGCTCCAACGGCGAGGACTCCACGCCTGCCGGACGGCCACCGCGCCGCCCATCAGGTAGTGGTCGAGGTCGGCCCGCAGCGCGCGCATGTCGACATAGCGGTCCGCAGGCTCGGCGGCCATCGCCCGCCGGCAGATGGCCGCGAGGTTGGCGTCGATCTCCGGATTGAGGGCACGAGGCTCGGGAAACGAACCTGCCAGGATGCGCTCGTAGACCTCGTTGCGGCTCGAGCCCTGGAAGGGACGGGCGCCCGTCAGCAATTCGTAGAGGACCACCCCCAGGCTGTAGACGTCGGTGCGCTCGTCGACTCCGTGGGAGTCGCCGCGCACCTGCTCGGGGGCCATGTAGGATGGTGTCCCCAGCACGGCACCACTGCGCGTCAGGGTCGTATCCGTCGCGTCCTTGGCCAGCCCGAAATCGAGCAATAGCGGTTGGGCGTCGGCGCGCTGCAGCAGGATGTTGTCCGGCTTGATGTCGCGGTGGATCACGCCCAGGTCGTGGGCATGCTCGAGCGCGGCGACCAGTTTGCGCAAGAGCTGCGCGGCCTCGCGTGGGGGCCTCGGACCGTCTTCCCGCAGCGCGACCCGCAGGCTGCGCCCTTCGATCAGCGGCATCACCAGATAGGGACGGCCCTCATGCGTGCCGACGTCGAGCACCGGCACGATGCCCGCATGCTCGAGCCGCGCCAGGGTACGGGCCTCGCGTTCGAAACGTGCCCGCAGGCTGCCTGGCTGGTGGAGACCGCTGCGGATCAGCTTGACCGCCACGGCCTGCTCGCCGGGCTTGCGGGCGCGGTAGACCGTGCCCATGCCCCCAGAGCCCAGCTCACCCTCGACTAGATAGGGGCCGATTCGGGGTGGAATTGCGCGGCCGGGTAGCGGGGTGGGGACGCCGGGAGCCGCTTCGGCGGGCAGCGTGTCGCCTTCGTAGAAGCTGCTGCTGTGGCCGCTGGAAGGGTCCGTGGCAGGGCGCTGGGAGGCGCTGTCACTGTCCTCTTGCTTCGCCTCGTTCTGGGCTGGGTCCATGGCCAACGATCCTCTCCGCTCTCCGCGTGTCCCGGCATGCAGAACGCGCCGCAGTGCGGCGCGTTCGGAGCGGCAGCACGTCGAGCCCGGCTACTTCATCTCGCGCAACAACTTCTCGAGGTCACGCGGTGAGCGCCGTCTGCGGCCGCTGCTGCCATCGTCGGCCTCTGGCGGCGCTCCCGCCGGTGGAGCCGCCGCGGCGGACGCGGGCAGCCCCCCGACGGAAGGTGCGCCTCCCACGTGGCGCTTGAAGATGTAGACAAGCCGGCTCTCAGCGTGATCGTAGTCGGTGCTGATCAGCTCATAACCCTGCTTGCCGTAGTGGATCAGCATGTCTTTGAGGGGGAACCACTGGTTGCTCGCCCAGATATAGAACTGGCCGCCTTCAAAGCTGAAGTTTCCCACAAAGGTCTCGTAATCCCACTCCACTGGAGTCTACCTCTCATTTGGAGACCGGAAGGTCCTCGCAGGGAGGGCTCTTTCGGTGCTTTGGCAGCGACGAGCCGGCGAGCCGCGCGGCCTCTTCAACAAACGAACGCACGAGGCTGAACTGGGGCTTCAGTTTGTAGATCGCCTTCAAGATCGCCGCATTCTCAGCCGGCGTCAATAGGCCGTTTTGCAAAAACATGTGGCTGAGACGCACGACCCGGTCCTCCTTGAGGAACACGCGTTTCTGCTGCTTGCGGTACCGTTCGAGGTCACCTGCGTCGACCATCCTGTTCTTGACCGCGATCCGCCCGTAGTATTTGTCCTCGGCCCGTACCTGGTAGTAGGTCTCATTCGCCATGAAGGCCTGCACCTGGTACTTCGAGAGCATGCCCAGCTCGACCATCAGCTCTTCGACCCTGAATTCCTCGCCCGCGGCGTCTCGTGTTTTGATTTCACCGCGCAGGCTTTCGAGCGTGGCATCGCTGAGGACTCGGGCATCCCTCACCATCTTGAAGATGCGTTTGCGCCGCTCGCTGTCCATCAACTCTCCCTTGGCGCAAAGGTACACGTTGCCCGGAGAGCTTGCAAGCAATAGGGTCGCGAGCCCGGCCGGTTGTGGCGCTCTTTCAACAGATGGCGCAGGTCGTTACACTGACAGCATGCCAGGACTCTGGAGGTCGTCTCGCTATGCGCATCCCTTGTCTCGCCCTGTGCACGCTGCTCGTGACCACCGCCCTGGGGCAGGAGCTCGCCGCCGAGCTGCAGGCCGCAGTTGACGCGCGGGTCGCGCGAGCTATCGAGGAGCAGGAGATCGTCGGTATGGCCGTGTGCGTGGCGCAAAACGGCGCGTTGGCCTACACCGGCTGCTACGGCTGGGCGGACCGCGAGAACGAGCTGCCCGTCACGCCAGCCACGCGTTTTCGTTGGGCGTCGATCTCCAAGCCCCTGACGGCGGTCGTGGCGCTGCAGCTCTGGGAAGCGGAGCTGCTCGACCTCGACGCCGACGTCTGTAGCTACCTGCCAGAGTTCCCCGCCAAGCCGTTCCCGATCTCGGCCCGGCAGCTCTTGTGCCACCAGGGCGGCATCGTCCATTACAGCAATGGGCCGGTGATCCGTAGCGAGGTCGAGTACGAGAGCGCGCATCCCTTCGAAGACATGGTCGTCGCCCTCGACACTTTCAAGGAATCGCCGTTGGTCCACGAACCCGGCACGGCCTACAGCTACACGACCCATGGCTACATCCTGCTCGGCGCGGTCGTGCAACGCGCGGGCGAGCAGCCCTACGCCAGCCAGGTTCAAGAGCGTATCGCCGATGTGCTGGGGATGGACAGCCTGGAGCCCGACTACCAGTGGCTCGAGCTGCCTGAACGCGCCGTGGGCTACCGCTACAATCTGGCGCGCCGCCGGATCCGTTCGGGGGACAATGATGTCAGCTGGAAGCTCCCCGGGGGCGGCTTCCTCTCGAACGTCGAAGACCTGGCCCGCTTCGGGCTGGGCATGCTGTCTGGTGCGCTGCTTGCGCGCGAGACGCGCGACCTGGTGTGGACCCGCCAGGCCACCGCCGATGGCACGCGCACCGGCTATGGCCTGGGCTTCAGCATCTCGAAGCGGCCCCGCTTGCTGGTCGGTCACTCGGGCGCGCAGCAGAAGACCTCGACCTACCTGACCATCGACCCCAAGAGCGGCACGGTGATCGCGATCATGAGCAACACCGAGGGGCTCTCTCTCGGCAAGCTGGGACGCGATCTCGTCGAGCTGTGTGCGCCCGAATAACAAGCGTTCCGCACGTCCCAGGCGTGCCGGCCTCCAAGGAGCGAATCATGGCCCGAAACCCGATCTCTTTGCTGATGGTGTTGCTCGGTCTTGGCCTGTGCAGTTTGTACAGCGTCGCCCAGGAAGAACCCGCGATCGATCTGCGCGACGTGCAGCGGCGGCTGCGCGATGTGCGCAGCTACTTGCGCCAGGAAGTGCTCAACCGCACGAGCAGCCCCTTGAGCCCTCATGGACTGGTGGCTGAGGTCGGCAAAGATCCCGAGCTGTTGCGCGCCTGGGTGGAGCAGAACATCGCCTTTGAGCCCTATCTGGGAGCGGTACGGGGCGTCGAAGGCACGCTGGCCGCAGGTGCCGGCAACGACTGGGACCGCGCGCTGCTGCTCGGGACTTTGTGCGGGGCGGCAGGCCAGCGCTTCCGCTACCTGCCGGTCGAGCGCAGCGAGGCGGAGATCGACGCCATCATGGCAGCCTTGGGGACAGTGCCCGAAGAGCTGCACACCCCGGACGAGACGCCCTTCGAGGTCGACGAGGTCCTGGCGCGCTTCGGGGTCGACGCCGCCAGCCAACGTGCTGAGCTGCTGGCCGCCCGCGCCAACCGCCAGCGCGTGCTCGACGAGGCCTTCGATGCGGCCGCGCTTGAGCTGCCGGCTCTCGAGGCTGCGCTGCAGGCGAGCACCGAGCCCCGGCATGACTTCGAGGCCTGGCAGCAGCACCTGCGCGCGGCCCTGGGTACCCGCGTGCTCGTGCGCCTCGAGGCCGCACCCGAGGCCCCGCTCGCTCTGGGCCCTGACGAGGCTCTCCCCGACGCGGAACGGCTGGCCGCGACCAAGGCGGTGCTGTACCCCCCTCCAGGCCAGCGCTCCGAGCTGCGCATACGGGTTGTGCTGACGGCCACCGGTGCGGATGCCCCTGAGCAGCCGACGGTGTTGCTCGAGCGCAGTTTCAAGCCTGAAGAGCTGATCAGCGATCCCTTGCGTCTCGAGGTGGTCCCGACGCGCGGCAGGGTCACCGGCGCGCCGCAAGAATGGTCGCCGGACGAGTTCTATCACACCATCGCCGGCTTTGAGACCTTCCGCGTCGTGCTGCGCCACGGCAACCGCCAGTACAAGTCGCGCCTCGAGTTCGATAAGGCCGGCCGCAGCTTCGTGTTCAAGAGTGGCCCGGCCGCGGCTCAACTGGGGGGCGGCCTGGGAGGCATGAATCTGGGCGGGGCGTTGACCGGCGATGAGCAGGGAGCGACTCCACAAGACATCCAGCTCGAGGCTTTGACGCTCGAACTGGAGTGGAAACTGCCTGGCCAGGAGCTGGTACGCAGAGAACGGCTGATCTATGGCCGCTTGCGTCAGGATGTCTCGCCGGTCTTCGTCACGGACATCCTGGTCGCGCCCGGCCCGATCAGGGAAGAGGTGGCCGCCTGGCTCAAGCTCGAGGCCGTCGAGGGCATCGCCGGACTCTACGACCGCCTGGCCAACGCCCACAAAGACCCGATGCGTTACGTCAACAATGCAGCCGTGGTCAAGATGATGCCGGAGCTTCTGCACGACTGGCAACGTCTACGCCGAGGCCTGTTGGCCGACTATCTCTCGGGGCAGCCCGAGTTGGGCTTGCTGAGCGGGCCGCTGATTCTGCAGAAGTGCAAGTGGGCGGTGCCTCATGCCGAAGAACGCACCATCGGCCGCCGTGATGTGCTCGACGTGGTCTACGATGGCACGCTCTGCTACCCACGCACTGCCGAGGCGACAGAGGCCGCTTTCCGGGCCAACCTGTTCTTGGGAATCGGCTCGACGGTGCTCGAGTCGCTGCTGGTGCGCGACACCGCACCCTGGATGGGGACAGTGCGTGGCGCCCACGCACGCTTCGAGGCCGCCCGGGCGGCCGGACATAGCGCCACGCTGGCAGCCCCCGAAGGCCTCGCCGGGCTGCCAGCCTTGAGCGCCTGGGGCATCGCGCGCAATGAGACGGGCCGCGCGCAGGTCTTTCCCCAGGCCGAAGGCGCAGGCGATTGGTGGAGCGTCGATCTGCGTACTGGGTCGACCATCGGCCGCGGCTCGGGTGGCGAGGGCCAGAGCATGACGGAGTACATCGATATCCACCAGTGGCAGCTGCAGACCATCACCTGCTTCAAGGGCTTCGTGATGGCCAACCTGGCTCCCGGGACGGTGAGTGAGGGAAGTGATCCGGTGCAGGACTGGATCCTGTGTACGCTCGGTTTCAGCGCAACCACACCCACCAGCACCTACGCCAACCTCGATGGGGGCCAGGCCGCCGGACGTTGGGCCGGCATGTTCAGTATCGTCTGGAGCCTGATCGGCGTGGCTCAACAGTATCAGGAGTTCGAGTGATGGGGAACAAAACAGCGACCCTTGTCGGTTGGCTGCTGTTGAGCTGTCTGCTTCCGCAGGCGTCCGCGCAGCAGAGCCCGCTGGTGGGGCTGTGCGATCCCTACGACTGGCAGATCGCCCGCCATGGCAAGCTGAGCCTGGCCGAAGCCCTTGAGCTTTCCGAAGCCCCCTTGCTGCTGCTCAGCGGTGGAGGCCTGGCGGCCGGCGGACCCAGCGACGACGGTGGACGGGAGTGGGCCCTGAGCCTGCTCGCGGCGGCCGGGGTGGATGCGATCAACCTGGCGCACCGGGACCTGCGCGGTGATGCGTCGGAGCTGGCCGCGGCACTCAAACAGTCGGGCCTGCCGTTTGTGGCGGCCAACCTGCGCCTGACGGGCGTCGAGGCACCCTGGAGCGACTATCTGCTGCTCGCAGGAGGCGTGGCCTGTATCGGCGTGGCCGCGCGCTCCCGCGCGATGGAGCTGCCGGGCCGCGGTGGGGTCACAGGCCTGCAGGTCGAAGATCCCGAGCTGGCTCTGCAGCGCTGCCTGGCTGCTCTGCAAGGGCAGGCGCAGCGCATCGTGGTCCTGGCGGACGTGCCCCGTTCCCAAGCAGCGTCCTGGCCGGAGCGTTTCCCCAGCGTCGATCTGTTCATCCTGAGCGGGCGCGGGGGCGGATCGCTGGAGCCGACGGAGAAGCTGGGCTGGGCGCCGCCAGGAGGCCAACAGCTGTTGGTCTGCGACGGAGCGCAGACCAGCCTGCGCGCTCTACCTGCCAGGAGCGAGCCCCAGGCAGCCTTCGAACAAGCGCAGACTGCCCATGCTCGTGGTGGTTTGGAACAGGCCCTGCTCTCGTCCTTCGAGCCGGTGCCCGCTCTCGATCCAGACCCGGCGGTCGATCCCGACCCGGGTCCAGCGGTCTCGGAGGGCGGAGACGCCGTGTTCGAGGCGCCGACCCTGGTCGATCCGAGCAGCTACGTCAACGAGTTCATGCAGGTCGGGCGCGAGCCTCTGGGGTTGGAGGGGTACGGCATCGACCCGGCCGCCGTCAACGAAGCGATCGTCAAGGGCCGCAAGTTCCTGTGGGAGTCGATCCGCGACAACGACATCACCGAGGGGTTCCCCTTTGGAACGGCACGCCCGCACCACCTGGCGGCGCTCGCTCTGCTTCATGCCGGAGCGCAGCATGTCTATGAAGACTTTGCCGCCACCCTCGACGCCTATCTGCGCAAAGCGCAACCGCGCAACCAGACCTATGATGTCTCGCTGTTCACGATGTCCCTGGACGCGTATGAGCAGCCGGGTTTCTATGAGCTGCTGCGCAACGCGGCCATCTGCATGCAAGAGTCTCAACGCTCCGATGGCAGCTGGGGCTACGGTGTGGAGATGAAACCGCTGAAGCGGGAGGCGCCCTACGGAGACGGCCCCGGCGTCGAGGAGCTGGGTAATCTTCCTCCGCGCGAGCGCCCCTGGAAGCACACCGGAGGAGACAACTCGACCAGCCAGTTCGCGATGTTGGCGCTGCGCTCAGCGCATCGCCGGGGCATGCTGGTCGAATCCCGCATCTGGGAGAAAGCCGAGGCCAGCTTCCGCAGCCGCCAGGCCGACGATGGGGGCTGGGGTTACTATAGCAAAGGAAAAACGTACGGGAGTATGACGTGCGCCGGCTTGAGCGCCATGTTGATCTCGCGCTGGGCGCTGGGGCTCGAAGATTTCGCGGATGATCCGTCGATCCGGCAGGGCATGGCTTGGCTGGCCGAGAACTTCACCGTCGAAGAGAACCCGGGCGTCAGCTACCACAACCGTTATTACTATCTCTACTCCATCGAGCGCGTGGGCCAGCTCCTGGGCACAGAGTTCATCGGTGAGCACGAATGGTATCCCGAGGGCGTGGGGGCACTGCTGGGCTTGCAGAGACCGGATGGCAGCTGGAGCGGTGACATTCACGAGCGAGATCCACGTGTGGCGACCAGCTTTGCCCTGCTGTTCCTCACACGGGCGACCCCGGGTCTGATCGAGAAACCCGGGCAGCTGCAGATCAAGCCGAAGGTCCGCTTCGTGGTCTTCGACGAGCAGCAAAACCAGGTCGCCGAAGGTTGGTTGGGTGAGAGCCTCGAGCTGCAGCCCGGGATCTACGAGCTGCATGCCTTCCACGGCAGCGAGGTCTTCAAGCGCAAGTTCCGCATCAAAGCCGACACGGCCACACAGGTCGTGGTGGAGCCGTAGCTGGCGCCGCGCGTGCCCCAGCTACACCAGCATCTTCAAGCGCTTCTGCCAGGGCTCGCGGTCGCCGTCTACCGGTCGGTCGCGCTCGGCGGCGCGCAGCAGGCGCAGGATGTGCGGTCCGAGCACGTCGAGCTCGGTCGAGGTATAGGCCTCGCCCCCGAAACGCCGGATGTTGGCGCTCTGCTGTTTGAGGATGACCGCATCCTGCTTGAAGATGCGCAGCGCGACGGGCAGGATGAACGGCTTGAGCAACCAGTGCGGCAGCCGCAGCCGGAAGGAGACCTCCGCGTGGATGCGGGTGCGGAAGTCTTCTTCCGCCGTGCAGAAAGCCGTGACCAGGATGTGGTTCTCGCTGCCGATGCGGTATTCCACCTGAATGATCCCGGGCAGGATGAAGCGGTCGAAGTGCGTCACCATTCCGCCCGAGGGCGACAACATACGCCCCGCCAGGCCCTCCGGCCGCGGCTCGCCGATGTACTCAGCCTCTACGCGGTCGGCCGCCCGGGTGACGGCCACCTCGATCAGGTTGGGCTCGGCGCTGCCGCGGAACAGCCCTTTGTGCAGGAATGCCGTATGCGGCACGTCGAGAGCATTCTCGGCAAAGGCATGCAAGCTGGCTTCGACCTCGAGCTCCCGCCGCACCACGCTGTAGCCCTGCTCGCCGCGCAGAGGAAACTCGAACGGCTCGTGCGAGGGCGTCGCGCCGGCCTCTGGATACACCCACAGATAGCCCTGCTGCTCGCGGATGGGAAAGCTCGGCACGCTGCGCCCCGTCGCGCTGTTGTCCCCGCACAGGCCCGGTACCTTGCGGCAGCTGCCGGCGCCGTCAAAGCGCCAGCCGTGGTAGGGGCATTCGAGGCAACCGTCGGCCGTGACGCGCCCCTGGACCAGGGGGACATTCCGATGCGCGCAGCGATCAAGCAGGGCGTGGGCCCGGCCCCCGGCATCACGGAACAACACCAGCGGGATGCCCAGCAGGCTGCGTGCTTGCGGCTTACGGCGCAACCAGCGCGCTCGTCCGAGCAGATACCAATGACGGGTGGGACGGGTAACGGAAGTCTGCCCACGCGGAGTGGGGGGAGTCAGGCGTGGTTCCATCGCTCTCTCGGCAAGCCAGGCTTGGCGCCGAGTCTATCACTCTTGGAGCGAATGCGCCGCGTTTTGTTGGCGCCACGCACCTATCTGTGGATGTTGACCCGCAGACCTCCGCGCCGTCCGTGGAGGTGCACATGGGCCGGGCGGCAGGTGTTGCAGCCACAACCCCAGGCGTGAGACCGGTAGATCTGGACGCGGGGCGCACACGAGCTGCAGCCGCAGCCATAGGGATGGGCAGCGTAGACCCGGACGCGGGGCGCACACGAGCTGCAGCCGCAGCCGTAGGAGTGGCTCCGGTACACCTGGACACGCGGGGCAGGGGCACAGCTGCTGCAGGCGCAGTCATAGGAGTGATGGCGTGCGTAGCTGACCGAGTAGCTGCTGCCGCGACGCAGGTGCAGGCAGCCGCTGCAGGCCACCACCGCTGCGCTCAATAGCAGGATCGCAAGGGTTCGCATCGTTTCCTCCTGACAGCCGTCCATGAGTGAGACGTGGCAAGGCCCTGTTTTATTGTACAAGATGGAGAACAAATCTCAGCGAGGGTGTCGCCCACGAGTGATACGGCCGCCCGCTGCCAGGAGCGAGAACCTTGGAAGCCCCCCTGCAAGAACACGAGCTGGACGATCCCGAGGTCAGCGCTCTGCTGCCCCTGGCCTACGTTGCCTGGGCAGACGGCGTGTTGACCCCCAGCGAGATCATCACCGCCCGCCAGAGCCTGGAACAGACCGCGGGCCTTGGGCCAGCGGCGGCGCGCGCGCTGCCCCGTCTGCTCGATCCGGGCCAGCCGCCCGCGCCTCAGGAGCTGCAGGCCTGGCTCGAGCATATCCGCAAGTTGGCGGCGCAGACCGGCGCCTCCGAGCGGAAGTCGTTGGCAGGTCTGGGCATGGGCATGGCGCGCATCAGCGGTGCGACCGAGGGAGGGCTCTCTCCGAAGGCCCAGCGGGCTCTACACGAGGTCGAGGCGGCACTGGGCCTGGTCGGTGTCGAAGCCTGCCGTGCCCTGCTGGCTGAGCAAGCTCCCAGTCCCACGCTGGAGCCGGCCCCTGCCTTGGACCTGGGCGCCTTGACGCGCCTGCTTGAGGGGTCCCGGGCCCCGCTGCGGAAGCAGATCAAGACCTTGCTGCGCGACCCTGTCTTCGCCCACCGCTACGACCTCGACAGCGCCAGCTACCGAGAGCGGGTGCTGCTTTGGTGCCGCGAGCTCGCGCGCCGTGGCTATGGTGGCCTGCTGTACCCCGAGAGCTGTGGCGGCCGCAACGATCCCGAGGGGTTCGTCGCCGTATTCGAGACCCTGGCGCTGCACGATCTCAGCCTCGTGGTCAAGTTCGGCGTCCAGTTCGGTCTGTTCGGGAACAGCATCTTGCAGCTGGGCAACGCCCGCCAGCAGCGAGACTTGCTTCCCCGGGTCGCCAGCCTCGAGCTACCTGGCTGCTTCGCGATGAGCGAGACCGGCCACGGCTCCAATGTGCGCTCGGTCGAGACCGTGGCTCGCTACGATGCGGCCAGCCAGACCTTCGAGCTCTCGACTCCAAACAACGCGGCCCGCAAAGACTACATCGGCAATGCAGCCGCGCACGGACGCCTGGCGGTGGTCTTTGCACAGTTGCAGATCGACGCTCAGCAGCACGGTGTGCACGCTTTTCTGGTTCCGATCCGCAACGAAGACGGGCAGCCCGCTGTCGGCGTCTCTATTGAGGATTGTGGTCTCAAGTTGGGACTCAATGGAGTCGACAACGGCCGGCTCCATTTCAAGCGCGTTTCTATTCCCCGCGAGAGCCTGCTCGATCGCTTCGGTGCTGTCAGCCCCGAGGGAACCTACAGCAGCTCGATTCCCAGCCCGTCGCGACGTTTCTTCTCGATGCTCGAGACATTGGTGGGCGGCAGGGTGGGCGTCGCCTGTGCTGCGGCGAGCGCGGCCCGCGTCGGCTTGTGCATCGCGATCCGTTATGGCCAGCGACGCCGGCAGTTCGGTCCCGAGGGGGCGCCCGAGTTGCGGCTGCTCGACTACCATAGCCATCAGCGCAGGCTGATGCCGTTATTGGCGAAGAGCTATGCGTTGCACTTTGCCTTGCAAGAATTGGTGCAGCACTTCGCCGAAGCAGATCCCGAGCGCCGCCGCGAGCTTGAGGTGATGGCGGCGGGACTCAAGGCCTGCAGCACCTGGCACACCACGCGCACGCTGCAGATCTGCCGCGAGTGCTGCGGTGGGCAGGGTTATCTGGCGGTCAACCGTTTTGCCGCTCTGAAGGCGGACACCGACGTTTTTTCGACCTTCGAGGGCGACAACACGGTGCTGATGCAGTTGGTCGCCAAGGGTCTGCTGAGCGAGCTGAAACAGCACTTCGGTGAGCTGAAGTTCTTCGGCCTGTTGCGCTACCTGGCGAGCCAGGCGGCCTCGAATCTGGCCGACTTCAACCCCGTCAGCATCCGTCTGAGCAGCGAGGCGCACCTGCGCGACGCGGGCTTCCAGCGCAGCCTCTTCGAGGCGCGCGAGAGCTCGCTGCTGACCTCTGTGGCCCGTCGTCTGAAGGCTCGCATCGAGCGTGGCGAAGACTCGTTCGCTGCGTTCATCGCCTGCCAGAACCATCTCCTCTCCGTGGCCGAAGCGCACGTCGAAACCCGCCTGCTGGTCAGTTTCCAGGCGGCCTGTGCGGCCCTCGAGCCGGGCCCGGTGCGCGAGGCTCTCGAGCGCTTGTGCAGTCTCAACGCGTTGGCATGCATCGAGGCACACGCGGGCTGGTACCTCGAACATGAGATGCTCGCGCCGGGTAAGGCGCGGGCGCTGCGTAAGCAAGTCAACAAGTTGTGCACTGAGGTGCGCGCGCAGGCCGTGCAGCTGGTCGACGCCTGGGACATCCCCGATGCTTGTCTGGGAGCCCCGATCGCCTTGCCTGAGCCTGCAGCTGGCCCCTTCGATGTCGCTGGCCTTCAGCCTACGCGCCTGTATCCCTGGCGGGCGGTGTGGGAAGAGGAGGGCAGCGAGCGCGCTATGATGATGTATTTCGAGGCACGTCAGGACCGTATGGCCGACGTGCGTGCCGCCTTCGAAGAGGCGCTCGAGATCAGCTCTGCTTCCAGCCTGCTGGCATTCCGCGCCAACGGCTTCGTCCACGAGCTGCCGCCTAGCGACGAGCCTGTCTGAGCAGCGGGCTGGCCGTGCTCAGGGGCGGGTTGGGAAGTTCTGCTCAGCAACGCGCGGGTGGGACGCCGATGCACGGACAGGTAACTTCCGCGTGTCTCAGTCTGGGACGCGCCCGGCGCAAGGCGCGCAGATCCGCCACTGGACAGTCGGCACCGGGTTTGCAAACTTGTAGGGAGGATTCACACAGGATCGGGCATGGTCGAGGAGACTCTGGAAATCCTGGATGGTGCGTCGAAGCAGCAGCGCGTCCCGCTGGTGGGCACGCTCAACATCGGCAAGAACCCGGACTCCGACCTCGTGCTCAACGATGCAGGGGTGTCCTGGAACCATGCGCGCATCATGCATCGTCGCCGGGGCTTATGGATCGCTGACCTTTCGAGCACCAACGGCACCTACCTCGACGGTGAACGCCTGAGCACGGCCTGGAAACGCTTGAAGATCGGGTCGGAGATCGTATTCGGCAAGATCCGCAGCCGTGTTTTGCCGGCGCAGATGTCTCCGGATCCCGGCCACAAGAACGCTCCGGTCAAGCCGCCGGAGCCATTGAAGCTCGAAGATCACGGCACGCACGGCACGGTGCCTTTCTTCCGCCTGCTCGATCAGCTCGTGATCGAGCCCGGGTCGGACATCCTGACTCCGCAACCGGTCAACCTGCGGAGACCGAAAAAGAAACAGAAGAGCCAGACACAGAAGGGCTCGAGCAGGCACGCAGCGCTGCAGGCCCAGGCCCTACCCCATCAGGCGCCTCCGGAAGCCCGCGGGCACGACACGGGCAAGTACGCCCCACCGGCCGGTGTCTTCGAAGACAGCTTCGATGAGATCGATGTGGACAAGATCTCCGAGCAGCTGAGGGCTGAACGTGCCGGGGACACCGAGGACAAGGTCGGCTCGGTCCTGATCATCGACGACGACGCCTTCTTCTGCACCTGGGCGTCGACGGTGCTGAACCTGGAGGGCTACGAAGCCGTCACCGCAAAGGACGGCGTTGAAGGCCTGGTCGAGCTCTCCAAGCGCCATTTCAGCGTGATTCTCTGCGATGTCTGCATGCCGCACCTCGATGGTATGGAGTTCCTGCGCATCTCGCGCGAGAAGAAGCTGGCCGCGCCGGTCATTTTCACGTCGGCCAAGAAACACGAAGAGGAGGCGCTGCGCCATGGGGGGGTCGCGTTCCTGCGCAAGCCCGTCAGCCAGAACGACCTGCTGAACTGCGTGCGGGACGTGCTGACCGAGTACACGGGCAAGCCTACCCGGAGCGCGGAGATGCGCGCGGTCATGGAGCTGATGCCGGGCGAACAGGTCGGCGACTTTCAGGTCGAGCGCTGCATCGGCCACGGCAAGCTCGGTCGCGTCTACCTGGCGCATCAGACCTCACTCGACCGCAAGGTCGCCCTCAAGGTCTTCGATCCCTCGCGCTTTTCCAACCAGAATCACGGGGCCCGACTGCTCAGAGAGGCGCAGGCGGCGGCCCGGTTGGTGCACCCCAATGTCGTCCAGGTGTACACGGTCGGATTGCACCAGCCGACAGCGCAGCCTTTCATCGCGATGGAGTACGTGAAGGGGCGCAACCTGGCCGAGATCATCGCGCGGGGTCGGCCGCTCAGCTTCGGCAAGATCCTGCATGTCGCCGACTCGGTGGGCAGCGCTCTCGAGCGGGCGTGCGAGAAGGGTATCGTGCACCGGGGCATCTGTCCGAGCAATGTCGTCGTGGCAGAGAACTGGGAGATCAAAGTGCTCGACTTCGGCATGGCCCGCCATGTGTTGAGCAGTCCAGGGCCCGACACCGGCCGTGTCGTGGCGGCCGCCTCGAGTGCCTACACGTCTCCGGAACAGTCGCTGAGCAAAGAGCTCGACACGCGCAGCGACCTGTATGCTCTGGGAGTGATCCTCTACGAGTTGCTGGCAGGCAATCCGCCCTTTGGGGCTTCGGAGCCCACCGATCTGATCTGGCTGCACGCCTTTGCACCGGCCCGCGGACTGCGCGAGGTGCGCCCCAACATCCCCGAGAAGTTTGAGCACATCCTTGAACGCTTACTGGCCAAGAACCGCGAGCACCGCTACGCGGAGCCGGCCGAGTTGCTCGACGACCTGCGCATCTGCCGCAGCCTGCTGATGCGCGATCGGCGCCTGGAGCAGCGGCCGGACGGTCCGCCTCTACCTCCTTTGAGCCTGAAAGAGGCGCAGGAGAGTGATGTTGGACGCAATCCTCTCGAGTTGTTGCAACCCCGCACGGCTGCGGGTCCCGCGGGCGCGACTTCACGCCGGTTCTGGTGGGTGCTGGCTGCCGCAGTTGCTGCGTTGGCCGGCGGTCTAATCTGGATGTTGACGGCCCATTGAAAAGTCCGCTCGGGCAGCTCCTTGCGTTTTCGGCTATGCTGATTGTTCGGAGGGAGCCGACCAGGAATGCGACGAGCCACGCTCGAGATCCTCAACGGTCAGTCCAAAGGACGCCGCGTCACCCTGGAATCTGAGTTGGTCATCGGCAAGAGGCCCGATGCCGACGTGCAGCTCGAGGATGCGGGCATTTCTTCTAGCCACGCGCGGTTGGCTTTCAAGAACGGCAAGCTCTGGGTCGTCGATCTCAACAGCGACGCGGGCACGTTCCTCAATGGCGACAAGCTCGGCAGACGCTGGACGCAGCTACCGATCGGCGCCAAGCTGAGCTTCGGGACCGTGAAGGCCCGCGTGCATCCGCCCGATCCCGCCGAAGAGGACGTGGCCAAGGCGGTGGGGGAAGAGTCGCGCAGCCGCACGGGGGCGTACCCGGCTCCTGATTTCAACGCCGAGAGCGGTCCTCAGGGAGCGTACCTGGGCAAAGAACCGCGCGGCCGCATCCTGTTGGTCGAAACCCAACCCGCTGACATCTTCTTCGCATCTTCCTGCCTCCGCAGTGAAGGCTACCTGGTGGCAGCGGCGCAGGACGGAGTCGAAGGGGTCGTCGCCTACGGCAAGAGACCAGGGTACGACCTGATCATATGCGACGTCGGCATCCCTGACCTCGGGGGTACCGGCTTCGTTTCCTACGCCCAGGAGAAGGGGGTGCGCGCCCCGATCCTGTTGACCGCGCCCGGCGAGCTGCAGCAAGTGGCGCTCAAAGGCGTCAAACTCGGTGCCGTGGGCTACTTGAAGAAGCCCTACAGCCGCGAACGCCTGTTGCAAAAAGTAGCGCGCTGCCTTGAGCAGTTCAACGCCCAGCCCCTCGACAGTGCTGATCAGCATCAGGCCTTCTCGCATGGGCCCAGCGCCCAGGTGCTCGAAGACTTCAAGATCGAGCGAAGTCTCGGCAAAGGGGGGATGGGCGAGGTCTTTCTGGCGACCCAGATCTCCCTCAACCGGCCGGTGGCGCTGAAATTTCTCAACCGGCTCGGAGATGATGAGGGACTGAACGCCCGCTTCCTGGCCGAGGCGCGGGCGGCGGCCGCGTTGGTGCATCCCAATGTCGTGCAGATCTTCAGCGTGGGTATGGACCCCAAGACCAGGCGGCCGTTTTTCGCGATGGAGTATGTCGAAGGCCAGGGCTTGAATGAGAAGCTGCTCGCCGGGCCGCCCACGTTTTGCGAGATCATACACATCACCCGCTCGGTGGCCCGCGCACTCGAAAAGTCGCACCATGCCAATGTGGTCCACCGGGATATCAAGCCGGGCAACATCATGGTCAGCGCCCGCAATGAGGTCAAAGTTCTCGACTTCGGCCTGGCGAAATGCTACGCCCTCGATCCGAAATTGACTTCTTCGGGCGCGATCGTGGGTACTCCCTACTATCTGCCGCCCGAGCAGGCAGAAGGGGGAGGGCTCGACAGCCGCTCCGACCTCTACTCTCTGGGGATCGCCCTGTATGAGATGCTCGCCGGTGGGCTTCCCTTCTCGGCAGGCAGTCCTTCGGGACTGATCTTTCTGCATTCCTTCAGCGAGCCCCGGAGCATCTGCGCTGTCCGCAGCAACGTTCCCAAAGGGTTTGAGGCCATCCTCGTCAGTTTGATGGCCAAGCGTCCGGAGGGCCGTTTCCAGAGCCCTGTCGACCTGATCCGGGCGCTCGACAAGCTCGAAGCCCAACTCGAGAAGCGCGGACGGCTCGACGAGCGGCCTGAAGGGCCGATCGTCGATCCCATCAGCTTCACTGAAGCCCAGAGCCAGCAGCGCCCACGCGGAAAGCTCTTGAAGCTCAAGGGGGCGCGTGGCCATCCACGAAGTGGCGCGCCACAGGGCCTGTGGTTGGCCGGCATGATCTTGCTGGTGGGGTTGGTGCTGCTGGTTTGGTGGGCCCCCTGGCGGACCCGCGCTTTGGGGATGGACCTCGACAGCTTCAGTTGGAAAAACTCCCAGAGCCTGTTCCCGGCGGATGTCGAGCTCGCGGGCAGTCCCGGCTCGGTCTGGCGGCTTGAAGATGGGCAGCTGACGGCTACGGGCAAGGGTGTGCTCAGTGCGGACCTGCCTGCGCAGGGCTTCAAGATCGAAGGCTGGCTGATCGAGGAGGGGGGCGGAGAGATCGGAGTGTTCGCCTCGATCCGTGGGACGCCGGCTTTCGGGCTCAAACTTGTGCGCTACGCCGACAGCTGGCTGCTGATGCTCACCGGTTTTGAAGTCGGTCCGGGAGAGCTTCCCCAGCCCCGAGAACAGGAGCGTGTCTCCCTCGATTTCCCGGCCGAGGGTATGCCGTTCTTGTTGGCCAGCGACGGACATCGGGTGCTCTTGGAGGTCGCCTCTCGGCGCCTGGAGCAGCCGATCCCTGAGCCGGTGGTGCGCCTGGAGTTGTCGGCAGAGAGCGCCACGGGGGGGATGGGATTGCGTGGACTGACAATGAAGGCGCGTGGGCCCTGAGTTGTGAAGGCGCGCTCCTCAGGCCAGCAACGCTCGCAGCAGAATTCCGACGCTGGCCAGGCCAGAGATGGCCAGGACCAGGATCTTGAGCGGTCGGCCCTCCACGCTGCCTGAGAGCCGGCGACCGATCAGCAATCCCACCAGCAAGCCAGGGGCGAGCAACAGGCCGCAGTGGACCTGTGCGATCGTCAATTCTCCGCCGACGCCCCGTACCACAAGGTTGAGCAAAAGCCCGACAGCGAAGACCGCCGCCAGGCTTGAGCGGAGAGTCGGGCCTTTCTCTTCGCGATAGAGCAGGGCCAGGGGCGGTCCACCTATGGCGGACACCAGGCTGAATGTGCCCGAGGCGGTGCCAGCCACGAGCTTGGTCCAGGGGTTGCGTGGTACTTTCCAGCCGCTGGCGATCAGCAGCACCGAGCTCAAGATGAAGCCGCCGAGCAGGAGGTCCAGCGTGTCGTTGGGGGCGATGGCCAGCAGCGCCATGCCCAGAGCGGCTCCGGGGATCCTGCCGAGCAGCAACCAGCGCACCCCCCGTAGGTCTGCATGCTGGCGCTCGCGCCAGAAGATGGCCACGCCCAACGGCAGGGCGGTCACCAGCAGCGGCACGGGGGCGAGTACTGGATCGATCAGCATCAACAGGGGCACCGACACCAGGGCGAAGCCGAAGCCGACCGTGGCCTGGAGCCCCGCAGCCGCCGCCACGATGGTCAGTGCCAGCAGGAAGCTGGGCAGCGTGGTGGGCAATTCCATCAGGACTCCGAGTGGCACACCTGGCTAGCTGTCGCGATCTCGAGGCCCAATCGCGGGGGGGGCACCTAGTGGGTTTTCTCAGACGTTCGCGGCACAAGCAAGAGGCTGTTTACGTCGCTGTATTCTTCTGTAGGGGAGGGGTTTATCCCCTCCCGAGGCCGCGGGAGAGCGAAGGGTCCGAGTCGGTGAGGTGATAAACCTCGCCCCTACAAGAATTTGCCTTCCACGGTGCACACATCGTCCGGATGGACCGTTACTTGTGCACGGAAGCACTCGTGCGATCCCGGCCCAAGTGCGCCGAAGGGCGGTGGTCAACCGGTACCGGCCACAAGCTTGCTGCGCAGCTTTTCTAGCCCCGTGAGCAACGCCGAAGCGTCGGCAAAACGGTCGCTGGGAACGACCGCCAGGCATCGCGCAATCAACTTGCCGACGTCTCGCGAAGTATCGCGACGGCAGGTCTGCAACGACGGATAGTGCCCAGCCATCGTATTCGACACAATCTCTGCCACACGGCCACCAAAAGGCGGCTCACCGGCGAGCAGGCAGTAGAGCGTCGCTCCCATGCCGAACACATCGGCCTCCGGCCCCACATGCTTGGCACTGTCGATCTGTTCGGGTGGCATATACCCCAACGAGCCGAAAGTCGAGCCGGTAACCGTCAGCCCGACTTTCGGGGCTTTCGCGATGCCGAGGTCGATCAGCTTCGCCGCGGGGAACAGGGGAAGCTCTCCCGCCTCGTCCCGCGGGACCATGATGTTCGAGGGTTTGATGTCGCGGTGCACGATATGGACTGCGTGCAGCTCGAGCAGACCGCGCGTGGCCGCCTCGACCACCTGCAGCGCCAGCAGTTCGCTGAAACCGGTGTAGCCCTGCCGTTGCACACGGCCAAGCAGATCGGCGCTGGTCCAGCCGTCGACGAACTCCATCACCATGTAGCGCAGGCCGCGGAACACGTCGATCTCGAAGACCTTGACCAGATAAGGGCTGTCGAGCTCGAGGCACAATTGGGCTTCAATCTGGAAGCGCTCGACAAAGTCCTTATCAGCCATCGACTGCTCGCCGAGGATCTTGACCGCGACCTGGCGCTCATTGCGGGTGTCCCAACCCAGGAACACCTCGCCAAAGCCGCCTCCGCCCAGCTTGCGCTTGAGCTGCAGCGCACCGAGCTGATACGCCCCATCGCGGCGTTCCAGCTTCGAGATCGGTGCGCTGTCATAGGCACCTTCCCCAAGATCTGTCGCCGATCCCGAGCTGGCACCCGGGTCGGAGATGCAGCGGGGCGCCAGTGCCGAACCCGCCTTGACGAGGCCGCGGATGAAGGTCTCCATCGTGGGACGCCGAGCAGGATCGGGATCGGTCGCTTCGAGCAGCAGCCGCGTCAATCCCTCATACCAGACACTCCCCACGCCTGAGACCAGGTTTGCTTCCTGGGCTGCCGACAGGGCTTCGGCGTCCAGTTGGCCGAGAGAGTCGCGGAAGGGTGCCTCCCGGTCACCTCTGACCAGGAACGCGGTCGTCAAGGCCAGGGACAACACGTCGCCTGCTGCTTCCTTCTCGCTCAGGTTTGCCGCTGAGAAGGGCAGCTGGGCGCTGTCGGGCTTCAGGCTCGCAGGCACTGCCCAACCCGGATCGGCGAGCCGCGCGCGGAACAAGCCGCCGAGGTCACGGTCGAGCAGGATCGTGTCAGGCCGCACATTTCCATGGCTGAATCCCCATTTGTGCAACAGGTCCAGCGCGTCCGCGACGTCGGTGATCAGAGTCAGCACGTCTTCGGCGGCAATGGTCGGCTGGTTTTCGCGCCACTGGGCCAGCGTGCCGAGGCTGAATGCCTGGCGTACCTCGAGGGTCAGCAGCTGATCCCGCCACTCGAACCGAAGCACTTTCTGGGGCAGCACCAGCCGGTGGCGGCGCAAGTCGTCCGAGCCGCGGAAGGTCTCGAGCACATTCGTCAGCGTGCCTGATTCCAGCGCGTCTTCGGGGACCGGCGGGCCTGAGCGCAGACCGTGGGGAATGATCTCACTCAAGCGCCCTTGCGAATCGCGCGTGCGGAAGCGCGGGCGTCGGCCCGGGATCAGCCGGACTTCCTTGCTGTGAGGGAAGATCTGCGGCCAGTCTTCGAGCAGCTGCTGCACGTCCGGCGGCGTCCCAGCCGCCTCAGAGCGCGCAGCCAGGGTATGCTCGAGCACACCGAGCACGATGGGTTCAGCCAGCACTGTGCTCCGGCATCGCACCGCCGGCCGCTGTCCGAGGGGGCGCTGCCAGGAGTTGCCTTGCCCACCGGCGGCCGTCTCGGCTTCTTGCAGCGCCGCGCAGACGGCATCAATGTTCTCGCTGTGTTCGTGGGCCCCATAGAGCTCCCAGCCGCCGAGGTCCCGTTGCACAGCGATCAGGCCACGGACCTCCGGGCGCAATTCGCGCGCCCAGTGCGCCGCCAAGCGGCTGCGCGCTTGCGGCAGATACACGAGCGGCGCGCCGCCCAACGCATCGCAGCGCCAGCGGCGGGCCGCCACCAGGTCGCGCTGGAAGCGGTCCCGGTCAGCGAGCAACCAGGCCCGCTCTGGATAGGCTTCGGCGCTGTCGAACAGCAGGTCCCGGGTGGGCTCTGCCTTGGTCCGTGCGCACTCGAAGATGCGGGCTTCGAGTCGCAGCCAGGCGCGCAGGAAACTCTCGGCCAGCCCGGACCGCGAGAAGTTGTCCGTGCCCCAGGGCTCGCGCTGGCGGGTGGCCAGGAAGATCCCCAGGAGGCTGCGTTCCAAGGGCAGCTCACCGGTCGGCTGGCATGCGTCGGCTTCGCTTGCATAGGCTGCAAACGCGCGCATGCCGGGGGGCAGGCGACGCTGCTTGAGTTTGCTGCGCAGCATGCTTACGGCGAGCATGTCATCGAGGTGCGGATGCAGGTCATCGACAGGAATCAAGATGCGCTCGGGCATTCCCTGGCCGAAGACCAGCGCATCGCGGCCGCACTCGAGCAGATCCGTGCAGACAGAGCTCGCCTCCTCCTGAGGCCGGCAGTGACTCGAGAAGCAGACTTCGCCAGCCTGCGGCCCGCGCTCACGAATGGCTTGCAGCTCGGCAAATGCGTAGTTCAAGAGCCCAACGCCTTCCTGGGGTGGCAGGCCGCCATTACTCGAAGATCTCGGAGGCATCCGGGAGGAACGCCAGAATACGGCTCCGGTACGGAATCGGTATCGGCCGCAGGTTTCTCTCCCAACGTTTCCACTCCTCGGGCTGCACGCCCACCCGGCGTGCTGCGTCGCGGATGCCCAGTCCGGCAGCCTTGCGCAGCATCCGGAGCCGCGCCTGCCCTGTCAGCTCTACGACCGTGCTGCGCACCGGAGGCAGTGCCAGATCGGGTTCTTGTTCGACGGCCTGCACGATGTCGTCATAGGTGTCGGAATCAGCTGTATACACGCGGAGGCAGCCATGCTTCTGCAGGTCGTACAGTTTCTTCAAGCAATCGAACCAGCCCTCGGGAACACGGGATTGGATGGCGCTGACGGGCATGGCTCGTGACGGCAGCCTCTGATAGAACGCCTGCAGATCGTCAGGCAGGCTCTCTACCGGCCCAGCCAACGGTGAGATCTCCACCTGGTTGTGGGGCAGCACGCGGCGGATGCGTGGGAGCTCGTCGGCGATCAAGGCCCCCCTGAAGAGCAGGCGTTCGACGTCGATCGGTTCGCCATAGCTGTTGTGGGGATGCCGTCCGGGGTGGAAGGTGTACTTGCCATCTTTCCAGAGCATCGTCTCGAGAATACGATCGGTGAGGAGCTGCCCCGTGCAGTCGGCCAACTCGTCCGGCGAGACGCAGCCCGACTCGAGCAGCGCATCGATCAGGGGGATATTGCGGAAGCTGCTGCGGCGGCCCACCTTGGTGAGCGTTGCCTTGGGGGCGAAGCCGCGTCGGCCGAGCAGATCGAGCAGGCCGTGGTTGGGGGACTCTTCACCCCACCAGCCGGTTGCGATGCGTCCTTTCTCGAACACGATCGACAGGTTGCGGTTGGCGGCTTCGACCTGGAAGAGGCCGGTCTTGCACTCGCGCGAAATCAACTGCAGCACGCTGGTCAGACCGAAGTTCCCCAGGTCTCCCGAGAACGATTTGGCCTGGCTGTCGTTGAACTCGCTCCGCAGTGCCGTCTGGACCGCGAAGAATCCGTCGGAGTCGTCACTGCGCCGCGAAGGCGCGGCGGAGGTCTCGTTGTGGGTCTTCTCGTTCTCATGCTCCAGCAGCGCCAACATCCGTCCGTTCTCGACCAGCTTGGGTCTCGGCCCTTTGTCCATGCTGCCTGAGTGGCGTCCGATCTGTTGGGCGGCGTCGCGCAACTTCAGCCATCCCAGGGCGAGGTTTGCGGTCTTGGCTGTGATGACCACAAGCAGGAGCGACTTGGCGGGCACGGCTTTCATGAAGTAGAGCACGTTGGCTGACTTGAGGAAGAGCTCTTCGGGGGTCTTCCATTCCCCCGCACCCCAGTATTTCTCCAGCCGCTGCAGGCTGCTTCCTGAGAAGGTGTCGAGCGCTGCCTGGGCGATGAAATGTTCTGTCTCCCGGGGCAGGTTGGGAAAGATGTGCTGCACGTTGAGGCACATGCCACTGCGCAGGTCGATGGCTGCGCAGGCTGCCGCCCCCTCGAGGTCACGCAAGACGGCGCCGAGGATCTGGCTGCTGTACTCGACCAGGCGCCGTGTCTTCTTTCCGGGCCGATACGGCGGCGCTAGAGGCTCCTGCGGCTGGTTGAAGTCGCTCGCGGGGGGCTCCATCTCTCGTTGGGCCAGTTTCTCCAACGGAGCCGGACGATCGGGATATGCTGGCGCAGGTGGTTTTTCGGGCCTGGGACGAGGCAGGGCGGGGACGGCGCGCCGCACACCGTCAGCGTTCGGTCGCGACAAGGCAGGGAGTATTCGCTGGGTCGGGCTGCGCGGACCAAAATCAGAGGGCGGGCCCCCGACCTCGGGAGGGCGGGGAGCTCGGCGCCCCGAGAGCGCCTGGGGAGGTCGTCCTGTGGGGGTGCTACGGATCGTCATCGACCGGGGCCGCACAGGCTTCAGCTGCTCGCCCTCCATCGCTCTGCGTGGCCTCCGGCCTTTGGTTGCGGGGCCTTGTGACTTGGGGGCTCGCAGCGTCATCGGCCCACGGCTGGGGACAGGCGGCTTGGAGACAGGCAACTGGGCGGTATTCGGCCGCGCCGAACGAAGCGTGCGCGGTTTCGTCGGGGTAGCCAGCTTGGGCAGAGATCGCGGTCGCCCCGCTGGCGGAGCATCAGCTTTCGGGGGCCGGGCAGCGGGCGAGTTCTGACGTGCGGCGGCAGGCTCGGCGCTGACATCGACCAGCACCGTGTGGAAACGCAGGTGGTCGCCTGGATTGAGGCGCTCGCGGGTCGTCAGGCGGCGGCCGTTGAGGTAGGTACCGAATTCGCTTTCGAGGTCGCTGATGAAGAGAGCCTCGCCCTCGGCTTCGATGCGTGCATGCTCTGCAGAGATGCCGGCATCTTGCAGCGAGAGCCCCGCATCGGGGTTCTTGCCCACGGACAGGCTCTCCTGCAGAGGGACGCGCAAGCCTTTGTGCTTCCCACTGATCACCTGAAGAAATGGAATGGCTGGCCCCCTGTCTCCACCCCGGCGTGAGTATAGATGAATTCGTAGTCCGTTGCACCTCAGTGACCAGCGCTCCAACCGCAAGCGCGGCAGACGCTTCGAGGGCTCAATCTCCCACGGGTCGGATCCGCTCCAACACGGCGCGGATCAGCCGATCCAGACAACTCTGCAGGTCCCGCTCGGAGGTGTCGAGCCGAAGGTCGGGATTGCGTGGCTCTTCGTACGGCGCGTCGACGCCGGTGAAATCCTGGAGCAAGCCCTGGCGCGCCCGGCGGTACAGGCCCTTGGGATCGCGTCGCTCGCAGACTTCCAGCGGCGCGTGGATATGCACCTCCATGAAACGGCGGGCACCGATCGTCGCGCGGGCCCGCTGGCGGTCGGCGGCATAGGGGGCGATGCAGGCGACCAGCACTACCGCGCCCGCGTCGTTGAAGAGCCGGGCGACCTCAGCGGCGCGCCGGATATTCTCGCTGCGGTCCGCCGCGCTGAATCCGAGGTCACGGTTGAGCCCGCCGCGCAGGTTGTCGCCGTCGAGGCGTGAGACCTGAACCTGCTCTCCGAACAGGCGCGCCTCGAGCTCTCGAGCGATGGTCGACTTACCGGCACCGGACAAGCCGGTCAGCCATACGGTCAGGGGGCGATGTCCCAGCAGTTGCGCGCGTTCGCCCGGGCCGACCCTGCTGCCGACCGGTGTCAGCAGTTGGGGGGCTGCGGGCGGGCTGGGGAACCCCGGCGCCCCGGAGAAGTCCGAGTCGCTGTGCTGGCTGCTGGGCTCGCTGGATTGGCGGTCGAGGATCATGCCCGCAGCGACTGTGTGGTGCGTGTCCGGGTCGATCAGGATGAAGCAGCCCTGGTGGCGGTTTTGATTGTAGTGATCGACGAAGAGTGGTTGGTGGGTGCTGATGGCCAACCGGCCGATCCCATTGAGCGACAGCGTCTCGGGCTGTGTGCGGCGCAGTGTGTTGACGTCGGTCGCGTAACGCAGGGTGTCGACGCGGGCTTTGACCAGGCGGGTCGTGTGCTTCAACAAGTAGGTCCGGTCCGTGTCGAGCGGATCGTCCCCCATCCAGACGGCCATCGCCTCGAGGTGGTTGGTGAGGGTGGGGATGTTGTCGGTACGCACGATCAGATCCCCACGGCCGACGTCCAGCTCGTCTTCGAGCTCAAGGGCCACCGACATCGGCGCGAAGGCCTCGCTGAGATTGCCTTCCCAGGTGACGATGCGACGCACAACGCTGCGGCGCATCGAAGGAAGCACGACCACTGCGTCGCCGGGGCGCACGACTCCAGAGTGCAGCTGGCCGGCGTAGGCGCGCCGTTGTGCGCGGATGACCCACTGCACCGGGAAGCGGAAGTCGATCAGATTGCGGTCGCCGTCGACATAGCTCGTCTCGAGTTGATCGAGCAGGCTGGGGCCGTGGTACCAGGGTGTGCGGGGGCTCCGGCTGATGACGTTGTCGCCGTACAGCGCGCTGACGGGGATGAAGTCGAGGCTGGGGATGCTCAACCGCACGGCGAAGCTCTCGAAGTCGGCGCGGATCTTCTCGAAGACCGCCTGGCTGAAGTCGACCAGGTCGATCTTGTTGACCGCGATCACGAAGCGTTGGATGCCGAGCAGCGACGCGATGAAGGCGTGCCGCCGTGTCTGCGTGATCACACCTTTGCGCGCGTCGATCAGCAACAAGACCAGTTGTGCCGTGGACGCGCCCGTGGCCATGTTGCGCGTGTACTGCTCGTGACCTGGCGTGTCGGCGATGATGAACTTGCGGCGTGCCGTGTTGAAATAGCGGTACGCCACATCGATGGTGATGCCCTGCTCGCGCTCGGCCTTCAGGCCATCGGTGACCAACGCCAGGTCGAGCTTGCCCTCCGGAGAGGCGCTGCGCAGCGCATCGATCTGATCCTGGTACACGCCGCGGGCGTCGACCAGCAAGCGGCCGATCAACGTGGACTTGCCATCATCAACGCTGCCTGCGGTCGCGAAGCGCAGCAGGCTACTCGGCATGATCGTCGGCGAGTGCGGCATTTAGAAATACCCCTCTCGTTTCTTGGTCTCCATCGAGCCATCGCTGTCGTGGTCGATCACACGTTGGGCACGCTCCGAATCACGCACGGCCTCGAGCTCGGCGATGATCTCGACCACGCTGAGGGCCGTGGAGCGGACGGCACCGGTGCACGGGGCGCAGCCGAGGCTGCGGAAGCGGCACATCACCTCCTGCACTGCTCCGGGGTGGCCGCTGCCGGGCATGAACAGCTGCCCGTCGATCTCGATCATCGATCGTTTCTGGGCAAAATACAGGGGAACCACAGGGATCTCTTCCTGGGCTATGTAGCGCCACACGTCGAGCTCGGTCCAATTGGAAAGCGGGAACACGCGGATGTGCTCATCGGAGCGATGCAGCCCGTTGTAGAGATTCCACAGCTCAGGCCGCTGGCGCTTGGGGTCCCATTGGCCGTGGCGGTCGCGGAAGGAATAGACCCGTTCTTTGGCGCGCGACTTCTCCTCATCCCTGCGCGCTCCGCCGATAGCTGCGTCGAAGCGGCCCTCACGCAGGGCGCGCAACAGTCCTTCGGTCTTGAGCAGACCGCAACAGCGTTGCGTGCCCAGGTCGAAGGGGTTGGCTGGATCCGGTCCGGTTCCGCGGCTGTAGTGGACCTTGAGCTGCGCGCCTATCGAAGCGACGAAGGTGTCACGGAAGCTGACCATCGCGGAGAATTTGTAGCCGGTGTCGACATGCAGCAGGGGAAACGGAATCGGTCCGGGATGGAAGGCCTTCTGCGCCAGACGCACGAGACAGGAGCTGTCTTTCCCGACCGAATAGAGCAGCACAGGCCGTTCGAATTCCGCCGCGACCTCGCGCATGATGTGGATGCTCTCTGCTTCCAGCTCTTGCAACTCGCTGAGCGTGTAGGGCCTCATATCAAGATCCTCGGGCAGACTGCAGTTGACCTTGACTCTCGAACCAGCTGAAGAGATCCTGCAGGGTCTGGCGCAATGGACGCGGCTGGTAGCCGAGCTCCCGGCCGGCTTTGCTATGGAGCACGCGGCGGTTGGCGCGCAGAGCGGCCAGGGCCTCAGAGGAGAAGCGGGGCTCCTCCTTGCTCCAGAACGTGGCCAGCGCCACCAGAGGAGCGCTCAGGCGTGCCAGCCACATCGGCACGACCATTTTCGGGGGCTGCACTCCGGTGATCTCGCCCACCAGCGCAGCCAGCTCCGAGACCGCATGCCAGTTGCCCGACAGCAGGTAGTTCTCGCCGGGTCGACCGCGCGTCTCGGCGGCCAGGATCCCCTCGACGACGTCACGCACATCGACCCAATCGAAGCCCCCGCGCACCAGAGCAGGCAGGCGACGGTGGTACAGATCAAGACAGACCCGGCCCATACGGGATGGTGCGCGGTCCGCGGGACCAACGATCGCGGTCGGGTGGACGATGACGGCGTCGAGTCCCTCGGCCATCACCTCGCGCAGGGCGGCCTCGCCGAGGGCCTTGGAGCGGTCGTAGGCGAAGTGGCGGGGCCCGCTGCAGCGGGCGCGCGTTTCGTCCAGAGGTTGATCCAGCGGCTCCTGCTCGAAGGCGTGGATCGAGCTGACGTGCACCATCCGGCGCGCTCCAGCGCGCAAGGCAGCACGCGCGACGTTGCGGACGCCTTCGACGTTGGTACGGGTGACCAGTCCACCCTGGTCGCCGCTGATCGAGATGCGTGCAGCCAGGTGGAAGACCGTCTCGGCGCCGGCGAAGGCTTCTTCGAGGCTGTCCGCCACGGTGATGTCGCCACGGATCTTCTCGACCTCGCCATCAAATCCGTTCTGTTGGTGCACCAGCACGCGCACCTTGCGACCTGCGGCGAGCAGGCTGGACACCAGGTTGACGCCCACATGGCCACTGGCTCCGGTCACGACGACGGTCATTGCATCCCTCCAGGCGAGCGATTCTGCCATGAGCGGGCGGGCTTCTCAACGCTTGTTCGGCGTGACACGATCGTTCCGTGCCCGCGGTCTGCTACACTTGACTGTGATTCCATGGAGATGCCAACCGTGTCTGCTCCGCCTCCCCCATCGAGCCGGTGGCAACGCTGGCGTAAGAGGTTGCGCTGGGTGCTCGTGCCGGGTGTGTTGCTCGCGGCCCTGTTGCTGTGGTTGGCGGCTGCCTATGAGGAGCCGCGTTTCGACACCCAGGCGGCGTCCGGCATCTCCTGGACGCCCTGGCAGCAGTTGGCGCCGGGAGCGGGCCTGCCAGATAGCCTGGGCTTGGGGGCGTCCAACAACAACTGCGATGTGATCGCCTGGCAGGGCCGGACCTGGCTGGCCTTCCGCAGCGCCGCGATCCACTTCGCCTCGACAGACGCGCGCCTGCTGATCGTCAGCTCAGAAGACCGCCAGAGCTGGCGACTCGAGCATCAGATCGCGCTCGGATGCGACGTGAGAGAGCCCCGCTTCGCGGTGATCGCTGGGCGTCTGTTCTTCTATTTCTTCCGTGCGGGAACCTCGGCCTGGGCGTTCGAGCCCCAGTCTATCCAGGCCTGCGTGCTCCAGGACGAAGGCAGCTTCAGTGCACCACAGGATGTCTATCAGCCGGGCTACGTGGTCTGGAGGGTGCGCAGCCGCGCGGATACTGCCTATATGTCGGTCTACAACGGCGCGGGACTGTACACCGTGGAAGACCGGCCGGGCGATGTGCGGCTGCTGCGTTCGACCGATGGTTGGAGCTGGGAACCGATCTCCGAAGCCCCCCAGATCTCCGCTACCGGGGCCGAGGAAGGGGAATTCTGCTTCGATGCCGAGGGCAATTTGATCGCGACGGTCCGCCTGGAGGTGGCGGGAACGCTTGTCTGCCGCGCAGAGGCCGGGGATCTGACTGATTGGGAGAGCCGGTTCAGCCCGTACAAGATCGATTCGGCCGCGATGTTTCTCCATGCGGGAGAATTCTATCTGCTCGGCAGGCGCAACGTGGCCGGGGCATTCCTGCGCGGCTCGGATTCCTGGCCGGACAGCCTGCGGAGGGGCTGGTCGCTGGCGCGCTACTCGCTGACCCGCAAGCGCACTTGTCTGTACAAGCTCGACCTCGAGGCGCTCGCGGCGGTGCCGCTTCAGGATCTGCCCTCGCGTGGCGATACGGCCTTTGCTGGGGTGTTGCCGTTGGCGAGCGGCAAGTTCTACGTTGTCAATTATTCCTGCCCTCTTGAGGGCTATGATTGGCCCTGGCTGGCGGGACAGCTGCTCGAGACGCGTTTGTATGCGAGTGAGCTGAGCTTGCCTTGAGCAGAGAACCAGCGGTTCTTACTGACCTCAGAATAAGTAGGGGAGGGGTTCACCCCCTCCTGCGGGCGGGGGTGAACCCCGCCCCTACGGGATGATGTCCTGAACTCATGCTGAGGTCAGTAAGTGTGCGGCACAACGTAGACGGCGATCACAGCAAAGTGCAGTCCGGCCGCCACCAGCACCAGGGCATGGAAGACCTCGTGGTAGCCGAAGATCCGTGGTCGGGGGTCGGGCCGCTTACAGGCGTAGACCACTGCGCCGAGGCTGTAGATCAGCCCGCCCGCCAGACAGAGCCCTGCCCCCAGCCAGCCGATGCTCTCGAGCAGCTGTGGCATGAGCCAGACCCCTGCCCAGCCCAGCACCAGGTAGAGCCCTGCTGCCAGCCACTTGGGGGCGCGCGCAGTGAAGAGTTTGAGCATGCTGCCCAGGCCAGCGGCCAACCAGACGGCGATGCACATGGTCTGTGCCTCTGGGCTGGCGAGCTTCGACAGGCCGAAGGGCGTGAAAGTTCCGGCGATCAGCAGGTAGATCATCGCGTGGTCCAGCCGACGCATCCACATGCGGACTGAGATGTTGCGCCAATCTACCCGATGGTACAGGGCGCTGGTACCGAGCAGCGCAGACAGGCTGAGCGCGTAGATCGCGGCCGCGAGGCGCGCACGCGGGCTGGCTGCCAGAACCACCAGGGCAGCACCCGCCAGCAACGAGACAAAGAAGGCGATCTGGTGTGAGACACCACGCAACAGGGGTTTGGGAAGCTCCGCAGGAGCGGGCATGCAGACCTCCAGGCCGCAATTCGAACCAGCAAGTATAGAAAGATACAGGCGAGGAATCCAGGCCGGCGTGAGGTCGCCGAACCGATCGGGCGGCTCGTCCAGCGGCTCCTGTTCCAGATCCAGCACGCGCAGTATGCGCCCGGCCCTGCAGCCTGGCTGGGTCAGCTCGGAATCAGGCGGTCCAACTCGTAGCCGGTCAGCTCTCGAAGGCCCGCGACCTCGGCCTCAGACTTGCACATCAAAAGCAATTGTTGGCCGGTCTGGTAGGAGAAGAAGTGGCGGTCTTTGGTTTCGAGATCGTCGGCCAGATAACTGAGGACCATCAAGTCGGCCCAGTCGTCGTCGACCTCGAACTTGTGGTGACGCGGTTGGCCTGCGACTGTGTATTCCAGCCAGCCTTCGCGGCCGAGCAGGTCGACGTGGTCGCGCAGCTTCTTGAGGCTGGGGCCGGCTGCGAGGGCCTCGAGGCGGCGGGCGATGGTCACGTAGGCTCCCGGCCCACCGATGCATTCCATGTCGAAGACCCAGACATCGTTCGAGATCACGCGGTCAAACGGCTCTTCTTCCACCACCCCACCCATGCGGAAGATCAGCAGCCGGTAGGGGCTGCCTTCATAGCTGGCGCGGTCGTAGGAGATCAACAGCTCTGCCACGCCGATCTCGGGGTTGAGTCGGAAGCCGCAGCCCGCCAACGCTTCGAGTTGCTTCTCCAGCGCAATATTCGCCATCAGCCATCCCCGTGGGCTCCTCCTCTTAGCTATACATGATCGGACGCCGCGTCGCGAACGGAGCACGCCGCAGCAGGAGCAGTGAGCCTCGCCCCTGAGGGTCCCAGCGCGCGGTGCCCCGGGCCAGCGCCGACGGTTGCGCTGGGTGTTTTTGGGGCCCCTTGGAACGAGCAGCTCGGCTGCGGCGTTTTCCAAGGGAAACCCACCGTAGGGCCGGGTACAGTGCAACCATCGTCTCTCAAGGAGTGCGCGCATGACCGAACACTTTGACCTGGCCGTGATCGGAAGCGGAGGGGCCGGAACGATGGCCTTCCTGCGCGGCGTCCTCAACCGCGACCGCTGCGTGCTGTTCTCTGGCGATGCGACCACCAAGCGCAAAGGCCGCGCGATGTGGGTGGTCGAGGTCGACAACGTGCCGGGCATGCATGACTTGAAGCGGCCGATCACCTCGACCACGAAGTCAACGCTGGCATGGCTTGAGGCCCACCCCGAGCTGGCTTCCCACGCTTCCCACAAGAAAGCGGCGGTCACGACTCTCGAGGCCATCGAGGGCGGTTTCCGGCTCGGCTATGCATCCAAGCAAGAGACGGGAAGCCTGACGGCGTCTTTCGTGGTCAACGCGACCGGCATCATGGACGTGCAGCCGGAGATCGCCGGCTCGATCAAGCCGATCCTGCCGTTTGCCAACCGCTATGACGTGCTCTATTGCATCCGCTGCGATGGCCACAAGACTATCGGCAAGCGGCTGTCGGTGATCGGTGCGGGCAATGCGGCGGTGCACATCGCGGCCATGTTGTGTGAGCGTTACGGGCACGAGGCGGTGCCCATCCTGACCAACGGTCTCGAAGCGAGTTTCTCCGATTCGACCCTCGAGCTGGCGGCTGCGTATGGCATGCAGATCCATCAGGCGCCGCTGGTCGAGGTGCTGGGAAATGCCCGCAAAGAAGGGCTGCAGGGGTACCTGCTCGAGGATGGCAGCCGCGTCGAGACAGACTGCACCATCGTCTCGCTCGGCATCGTCCCCTACAATCAGCTGCTGCTGCAGGTCGGCGCCGCGGTCGACCCGAAGGGGCGGGCACAGGTCAGCGACCAGTACGAGACCAGCGTTCCGGGACTGTTCGTGGTCGGTGACCTGGTCAGCGGACACAAGATGCAGATCTACACGGCCTGGGATGAGGCTGTGGATGCCGCCGACGAGATCAACCTGCGCCTGCGCATGCGGCTCCGCGAGCAACGCCTGCAGAGCTACAGAGCGCAGTAGTGCCTCTCGACCCTGTCCCGGGGATTCAGGCGGGCGGAGAATAGTCCGGAGCCCCAATCGGATTTCCCCAACTCTGGGCCGCACTATCCCTTACAATGCGCGACTATTGAAGATACGGGCCTTGCCCGTGGGACAGGGGCCCTTGACGACGTTCACCGACCTACAACTGATCGAGCCTTTGCTGAAAGCGCTCTCCGAAGAAAAATACGAACACCCGACACCGATCCAGGTCCGCGCAATTCCTCAATTGCTCGATGGCCGCGATGTACTCGGCTGCGCGCAAACGGGAACGGGCAAAACCGCCGCCTTCGCGCTGCCGATCTTGCAGCTGATGGCCGAACATTCCCGTAAGAGCGGTCGGCGGCCGATCCGTGCCCTGGTGCTCTCGCCGACCCGCGAGCTGGCGGCGCAGATTGGGGAGAGCTTTGCAGCCTATGGGCGCCACATGCACCTGCGGCATCTGGTGGTCTTTGGCGGTGTGAAGCAACACAGCCAGGTACGGTCTCTGGCCCGAGGTGTCGACATCCTGGTCGCCACGCCGGGACGGATGTTGGACTTGCAGGGACAGGGCCATATCGACCTGGGCTCCGTCGAGTTCTTCGTGCTCGACGAGGCGGACCGCATGCTCGATATGGGGTTCGTTCATGACATCCGGAAGGTCCTGAAGATGCTGCCGCGCACGCGGCAGAACCTGCTCTTCTCGGCCACTATGCCGCAGACCATCGTCGAGTTGGCCTCCGCCTTTCTCGACCGACCGGTACGGGTTGAGGTCGATCCGCAGGCGAGCACCGTCGAGGCGATCGCACAGCGCGTGATGTTTACCGAGAAGAGCAACAAGAAGCACCTGCTGGCCAACCTGATCAAAGCTCTGGACATGGACCGGGCGTTGGTGTTCACGCGCACGAAGCACGGCGCCAATCGGTTGGTGAAACAACTCGAGCGGGTAGAGATCACGGCGGCTGCGATCCACGGCAACAAGTCCCAGAACGCGCGCACGCGGGCCTTGAATGGCTTCCGTCAAGGCACGATCCGCATTCTGGTCGCGACCGACCTCGCGTCGCGGGGCATCGATGTCGAAGGCATCAGCCACGTCTTCAACTACGACCTGCCGCATCCTGCCGAGAACTACGTCCACCGCATCGGCCGTACCGGTCGCGCCGGTGCGCAGGGGGTCGCGATCTCGCTGTGTGAACCTGGGGACGGCGGTTATCTGCGGGCGATCGAGAAGCTGATCGGCATGGATATCCCCGTGGTCAGCAAGCACCACTACCATTGCGAGGCGGCGATCCCTCCGCCTCTGCAGCACAGGCAGTCGCAGGCAAAGCCGCGTGCCCACTCGCGCTCCCCGCGCAAGCGCCGCGCGGGCCACAACCGTCGGGGGCGGCCCCAGTCCGGACGTTGAGACCGCTCAGGGCTTGAGCAGCTTGGCCGCGTTGAACATCGCCAGGGCGTTGTGGTTCGAGCCCGGCGAGAGCTTCTCCTTCTGCGACCTGCACCAGCCGCAGCTACCGGTGCTTCCCGGAGCCCAGAAGGCTTCGAGGTGCAGGTGGGAATAGCCCGACGGCATGCGTTTGGTGTTGTACGAGATCGCGATGGGCTCGCCGGCGGCGAATTTCTGGCCCGCGCTCGGCAACACCGGCGCGCTGGCGGGCAGCGACTCCTCTTTCCCACCCAACCACGGACAGCCTTTGCCGCGTCCTGCCACATGCCCCAGGCCGATGGTCAGGCTCGGCTCTTCGACCGAGCGCAGAAAGATGAACCATCCATAGTCCTTGCTACGATTGGAGGCGCAGACGGGGTTGTTGCCGTATGGATGCACGACCTCTCCGGCGAACGGTGCATGCAGCAGCGTGCCCGGAGGCAGGTACAGATCCTCGCCGTGGTGTTGTGTGCCCACCCCTTTGGCCTCACCCTGCTTCTGGCGGAAGGAGCCGAATTGGCGACTGGTGCCGGCCGTGAGCCCGGATGCGCGGTAGGTCGGATAGCTGCTGCAGAAGTTGTTGGGGGTGGTGAAAAACGACAGCGGCGTCCGCGAAGCCAGCCATTCTTTCTTGGCATTCGCATCATTATGGTTGGGCCCCTGAACGAAGCTCTCGAACTTCCCGAACAGCTCTTTGTGTGGAAGTTTCCCGTTGGGCACCACCCGGGCGTCTTGCACGTCAGCGCCCGCTACGGGTGTGTCGGCTCCAGCCGTAGCGGGAGCCGGGGGAGCCCCCGCGGGCGGAGTTGCACCGGCGACAGGCGGAGTTGCACCAGCGGCAGGCGGAGTTGCACCGGCGGCAGGCGGGCTGGCAGGGGTGGGCGGTTCTGCCACGTGTTTCCCGACCCGGATGACGGTAGGCTGCGCGCTGTCGCTGCCCGCCACGGTGGCCACATCTCCCGAGCCCAGTGTCGCCTCGGCCTTGGGGGCTGGCGGCTGGTCGCTACCCGCAGGAGGGGAGGCCGGGCTCGTCCCGCCGGGCGCCGCAGCCGGGCCGGGTGTACCAGCGCCGGTAGGGGTGGGCTGGTTGGCCTTGGGGAAGTCGCCGTCCAGCTTCGTCATACCAGCGGCGCTGAGTTGGGCCGGGGTCATCTTCTCGAGCTTGTCCGGCTGCAGAGCGCTATTGATGCAGCGGTTGATGATCGCGATGGAACCCTTGGGAGGCCGTCCGGCGGCGTCGGCGACGCGGGCGAAGTCACAGCCCACGGACGCGTGCATCGAGTTTCCAGAGACGTACCACATCTCGCCTGATTTCGCGCCGTCGGTCTCGGCCCAGGCGACCGTGATGACGTGCCCGGACATCGGCCCGACCGCGGTCCGGATCGAGAGCACATCACCCGGCAGGGGTCGATTCGCGGGACCCGCCCGGCGCCCCATCTGGGCTTTGACCTTGCAGCCGTGGCCCTGACCTTTGCCTCCTGGGGCATAGCCGCTTGCGGAACATTTGTAGCCGAACATCGCCACGCCGTTGAGGAAGGCTTTGGAGGAGGCAGCCGCGCAGTAGTTCGCACCGCCCCCGCCGATGACCGAGAAGGTTGCGGCGCCGTTCCCCACATATCCAGGCCGCGGCGTGGGAGCCCACTTGGCGCCGACCGGATTGCTCTTGCCCAGGTGCAGCAAGAAGTACTCCACGCTGGCCGGCATGGCCATACCGTTGGGGACGTAGTATTTGTCGGTGAAGTAGGCATAGAAGAAAGCGCCGAGCAGTCGCCCATAGGCCTGTTCGGTCTCGCCCCAACTTGCCGACCGTTCGGCTTTCGACTGGAATCTCGCCAACCAATGCGGCAGGCCCGCTTTGAGGCCATGTTCCGCGTCGCCGACTCCGGCTTTGGTGCCCTCGCTGGTCTGGCTGCCGGCCAAAGCGCCGGGCTCTACTCCCGCCAGCGAGCAATAGTGCACCAACAGCGCTTGCAGCTCAGGTCGCACGAAGCCGGACATGTCAGGCTTGTAGCTGCCGAGTTTCTGGAAATTCCCTGCTAGCAGTGCAGTTGGGTCGGCAGCCAAGGATGGGTCCCTCCAGCGACGAGATTTCCCCCCATTGTACCCGCAGGCAGTGATGAGCGTACGGAGCCGCCCACTCCGTGCGCTAGAGTAGCGCCACCCCTGTCGGCAGGAATCCAATTCTCCTCGGCTAAGGCGTACAAAGAGCTCGCTTGGGTCCGTCAACCGAAGGCTCTGTAGAAGCCTGCCTCCCCAGCCCCGAACAGGACGCGCTCTCGGCGCTCCGCTCAACGATGCGCGTGGGTCGCGAGCCAACATTTGCCAGTGCTCCCGACACCGGATAGTCTCTCCACCCTTTTGGAGTGGGGGAGATCTGATGGATGCAGCACGCCGCGTGTGGCGCGGAGCCTTGGTCTGGGTGGCCCTGCTGTCCCTGGTGCCTCTGTGGGCCCAGACCGAGCCGGAGACGGATGCGCAGGCCTTTGAGCGCCTGCAGCAAGCACTGGACCAGGAAGAGGGCCTGAGTGACGAGACCAAGCAGGCCTTCCGTGAGCTGCTCGAGCACCTCAAGCAGGATGCCGCCGAGCCGGCGCCTGCCGATGCTGCGGTGCCGTCGGGTCTGCAGACGTTCTGGGAAGAGACCTGGGAGCGCCTCGACTTCTTCGCCGACCTGCGCTTCCGCCACGAGTCCAACTTCTTGCAGGACGACCGCAAGGACCGTCATCGGGAGCGCGTCCGCGGACGTTTTGGACTCAAATACAAGCCGATCGACGAGATCGAGGTCGGCGCGCGGCTGATTACCGGCAACTCCGACGATCCCAACTCTCCCCACCAGGACCTCGGCCAGGTCTTCAACAGCTTCGAGATCAGCCTCGATCGCTTCTACCTGACCTACCGTCCCGACTGGGCTTCCGGGCTGTGGGCGACCATCGGCAAGTTCGGCAACCCGATCAAGCGCAACCCCGTCTACGGCGACATCGTCTGGGACGGCGACGTGCAGCCAGAGGGACTCGTGATCGGCTACGGCTACAAGGGCAAGCCCGAAGACGCGCTGCAAGGCTTCAACCTGGCCGTCGGGGAATACATCGTGCTCGAGCAGTCCGATGCGAGCGAGGCCTGGGTGACCATGTTCCACGCCTCGGTCGAGCTGAGCCCGGTGTCCGACCTCAACTTCGCGATGGCTGCCAGCTACTACCTCTATACCAACCAGGTCCCTGACGGCTCGCCACGGGTGCTGGCGGACAATGCGGGCAACGAGCTGGTCGACCGCGACAACGACGGCGATGCCGACGACTTCCGCTCCGACTTCGGCATCTTCAACGGCTTCGTCTCTCTGGGCTACGACGGCCTGGCGGTGCCCTTTGGGGTCTCGGCCGAGCTCATCTACAACACTCGGGCGCACGGGGACCGCGAAACGGGTTGGGCGCTGGGCGCCTATCTGGGCAAGACGAAGTACGTCAAGCCCTGGGACTGGGGGATCTACTACCAGTGGCAGGTCGTCGAGCAGGACGCGATATTTTCGCCCGTCGCGGGCGATGACTTTCTGCATCAGACCAACCGGCGCGCCAACGTCTTCGGGGGCAAGCTGCAGATCTTCGACTTCATGCACGTCCACGCTTGGGCGATGGTGTCCCGCTTGGACCATCCGATTCCCGGCAACGCCCGCATGGACGGCGACAATGATGCTTGGCGCGTGCGCCTCGATCTGAACCTGAGCTTCTGAGGGGTCGCTGATCCACGCGGTCAGTCGCACAGCTTCTGGACCCCCCCGGTGAATTCTGCTGCGGCCAGACGAACACAGCCGCTATGGTAGAGGCATGTCTTCCAGATAGATGGGGAGCTGCGGGCTATGCTGACGATCCGTCAGAGCCAGATCGATGCCATCATCGCCGACCGTGCCTCGAATATGGCGGATACCATCACAAGCTACCTGCGCTCTGAGCACCCAGCGCGTACCGAGGCGCTCGACGACGAGTCCCTTCGGGCGTTGGTCGAGGGCGCCCTCGAACGAGGGCGTGGCCACGGTCTGCAGGCAGAATGGGACCTGTGCCGCTTCGCCGAGCTCGAGCTTCGGCATGGGCCCGAGTTCGACACGCGGCACAGCTGGGCAGCTGATCTGCTCGCCATGCCTGACCAGAGCGCGGGCGCCCGCATCGACAGTCTGGAGTCCTACGACAACAACTACCTGTCGGGCGCTGAGTGAGCTGGTTTCCCGCAGTCATCGAGGGCCCCAAGCATGGGTGAGAAAGTGTTGATGGTGGCCATCGACGGCGGAGTGACACACTTCGCGTCGTCGAAGGAGAAGGTCAAGGTCAAGGTCAATGAGCCTGCGCCACCAGGGATGAAGATCGACAAGCTCAGCTTTCTGGTGACCGATTGCCACGGAGCCCTGGTCTACAAAGAGGTCTGGCCGGGCTCTGCCGTGACGGGCTCCGAAAAGGCGGCGAAGAACGCCTCGGGCGGGCCGCCGACCAGCTTCGAATGGGACGGACAGAACAACCAGCTCGATCCGATCAGCGACGACAAAAAGGCAACCCACACTCCGTTTGCCAACCCGTTGGGATCGCCCTACGCGCTCAAAGCGCTGGCTGAGCTGTCCAAGGGCAAAGAGAGCAAACCACCGCCCGAGAACATGGCAACCTCCACCGACATCTTGCCCTGCCAGAAACCGGAGTCCGAAGAGGACGAGCCTCCCAAGCCCAAGCTGGTCTCCTTGCTGGTCAGCTGCGCCGGCGGCAGCTCCCAGAGCTTCACCCTGCAGGATGCTCTAGTGGGCAGCCTGCCGATCCTCGCAGACAAGCAGAAGCGCTTCTGTTTCGCGTCGGGAGAAGAGAAGAGCGTCAAGCTGGTCTGGAAGATCGAGCATGAGGCCCGCAGCGCGACCGGCCAGCTCGAGCTGTTCTCGGCCAAGCAGAAGGCCGCGATCTGGACCTACGCCCTCGGCAACGCGGCGCTGAAGAAGCTGTCCCTGGACCGCGCGGGGTGGGACGGCAACAAGCAGTCGACCCGGGTGTTCTTCGACGAGCTGCTGACCTTGAAGGACTCACCCTACAAGCTCAAGCTCACGCTCGCAGGCGACGAGGTCGAAGCCGGACTGGAAGTGGCCTGGACCTACGTCGATGTGCTGGTCGATTCGATCGAGCTCTCCTGGGGGGAAGCCCGGCTGCTGCCCGCCGCCAAGCCACCGACTGCCGACCCGGCATTCAAGGACCTGGCCTTGAAGGAAGAGCTGCTCTTGCTGCGTGAGCTCAAGGGCCTTGCGGCCATCGCCGACCCTCACAGCGAGACGCTGATCAAGCTCACCTCCGACGATACCTCCGCCGCGGTCAAGAAACTCGACCCGAAGCAAGACCAGCAGCTCGAGCTGCGCAGCAACCTGTTCTACCAGAAAACCACCGAGTGGGACGACGGGACGCAGTTCAAGAAGTATCAGAAGTGCTGGGGAAGCGGGCCGCGGCTGCCGATCTTCGCGCAGGTCAAGCTGCGCAGCGCCTCGGGTGCTGGCGTCGCATCCAAGACGGCCCTCGACGGGGTGCAGCTGGTCTGGGACTGGGAAGATCCCTCGCTCGACAAGGAGATCGGCGTCGAGACGCCGGGATTCGTCAAGTGGGCCTACAACCACAAGCATGGTTTGGCGCCAGAGCGGCGCTATGATGCCGATTCCCCCAGCTCCACCAACTGCCCGAAAGACTTCGGCGGCAAGCTCGGCGACCCTGCCGCGCCCATCTTTCCCACCGAGACCGGGGGCGCTGTCGTGAAGGTGGGGGAGTTTCCTTTCAAGGTCGAGGCCTGTCCTGGGCGCAAGTGGGCTGCGCTCAGCACGGTCTACACCGGCGCGGACAAAGCCTACGTCGGCAAGACCGGGGTGATCTTCCAGCCCTCGCGCATGGCCGGAGACACGTACCGCGTGCGCGCCTACCTCTACACCGGTGACCCGAAGCCTTTCGAAGCCAAGCTCAGCGGAGCCGAGATCTGGCAGGCCGCCGAGCAGGCCCGGCTTCCCCGAGCCGCCAGCGGCAGCTTCGAGGTCTGGCGGCGCGTGGATATCCTGCGCTACTACAAGAAGAATGCGGCGCTGCCGGCCATCGATTGGAAGCAGATCAACGCCAAGTTCGAGGGGGCGCGGCTGCGGCTCCATCCTCCCGCGGCCAACGACGGCGCCGCCGTCGGCAAGCTCTGGGGAGCGGCCTTCGACAACATTCTGGGCGGACTCGCCGCGGACGTTGGGGGGCAGAAGCGGGTCAACCTGTGCGTCCGGCCGCAGAATCCGGCGGACGGCTACATGCTGACCAGCAAGACCTGGACGGCCTGGCTGCAGCCCGCGGTTGATGGCGCGCTGACGCTGCTCGGCAAGCCCACGGGCACGAGCTTCTGGGCCGTGCACGATACTCTTACGAATGCTGAGCTCGATACGCTCAACGGGCATCTGGGGACGCATCTCTTCGGCAATCCGGGCCAGGCCCATCCAGACATGTTCACGCCTTCGATCATCGACTGTGCCACCAACTTCGATGGCATCGCCAAGTTCTTCACCAACGGCAGCATCACGGGCACCTGGTTCAAAGACAACCTGCTCGGGCCCCTGATCGGCAAGTACATCCAGGACCCGGCTGCGCTGACCAGCGCGAAGGGGGTGGGGAATCTGATCGAGCACAGCGGGCTGCACGTGTTCCATTTCCAGTGCGCGCTGGCTACCAGTGTCGACTCGAAGGGGTCGGCCTTCGCCCTGCTCCCCGATCTGTTTGGCGGCAAGCCCGCCGATGCGGGCAAACAGGGCATGTTCTACTTCAACGCGCCGCCCGGCGACAGCCGCGTCGAGATCCACGCGCACAAGAAGGACGACTTCGCTGGAGGGGCGGACAGCATCATCCCCGGCCGGCTGGAGATCGCCTACTTTCCTCTCTTCGTCTCGACGTTGTTGGCTACCGACCCAGGTCTCAGGCCCGACTTCGAGGGGGCGATGGCGTGTCTGGTCAACGCCGCCGCGTTCAAAGTTCTCGAGCAGACCGATGCGCAGCAGGTGCTCTTCCCCGAGTTCAAGAAGAAGAAGTCCGAAACCGACAGCCTGGCTTGGGAGCGCAACCTCGACCTCTGGAAGGACTACATCCACATCGGTGTCAAAGGCGGCGGCAAGGCAGCCATCGACATGTTCACCAGCAAGCTGGCTGAATACCGCGAGGTCTTCGTCCAACCACAGCTGCTCGTCGGCATCCCCGACGAGCGCAACGTCTACATCTCGCGCTTCGCCACTTTCGATGCGGCCAAGAGCGCGTTCGTGCGCTTCCCCAACAAGGGCTCGGACTTGTCGGCCAAAGATGGTGGGGTGCGCATCTACGAGAAGCTGCTGGGGATCGTGCGCGACCTCTACAAGCGCACACCGCGACCGATCGTGAATCTGTTTGTCTACTCGGGACAGAGCACCCGAGCGCGCCAGCGCAGCGCGAACGTCTCGCGCTACGTCGAGGGCCTGGGCAACATCATCGTCCAGAAAGTCAAGATCAACATCTACGCTGACCTGCGGCCGGTGGCCAACGACCACTCCGAGCGGGAGATCTACGTCTCGCTCGAGAGGCCCTTCAACAAGGCCCAGGCGACCTGCCTGCGTTTCTCGAGCAGCAACGCCAACCTCTACAAGAACGGCCTGAACGGGGAGCTGAGCAAGTTCGTCTCGGGTGCGCTGACCTCGGGCACGGCGCTGTTGCCGCCGGTGTATGTGTACTACAAGGACAGCAAGTGGGGGAACCGCCGCCGGGTGGCGGTCTGCAACTATCTCGACGCCTTGTTCGAACAGCAGGGCAGGCAGGATACGGCACTCGACGAAGTGTATGAGCTCGACGCGCTCGTCGCCCATGAGCTCGCGCACACCCTGTTCCTGCAGCACGCCCCGCCCGAGACGACGGGCGCCGCCTGGCCGCACGTCAAGAACCACAATTGCCTGATGAACTACGACGCGTCGGAGACAGAATTCTGTGGCCTGTGTCTGCTGCAGATGCGGGGCTGGGACGTCGGCACGAGCGACGCGGGCAAGCTCGGGGCGGGGCCCCCATACACCGGCGCAAAGCCCCTGCTGCGGGCTGTCAACGCGCCGACTACGCCCCAACCGATGTTGGTGATCCCTCCCCGACCTCAGCCGCCTGAGCTCAAGGAACACACGGTCGGCCTGGTGCTCGATGACGAGGGGCTGGTGGGCGAGCCGCGGCGGGTCGTCAACGGCTGTGCGGTGACTCTGGTCAACGTCTGGCCGCAGGGGGGTCCCGAGGGCGGGCACAACACCTGCGGCTTCCATTCGTTGAAGAACGCTCTGTTCCTGCACAAACACGTCGAGCTGATCAGCGCGCAGTTGGGGACAGCGGCCGTCCAGCCCCTGGTCGCGCAGCTCGGCAAGGATATCTTGGAGACGCCCGACGCCGAGAATCGTTTCAAGGAGGTCTTCCTCAACGGCGGCAGCGTGGGCCATCCCTCGGCCCAGAGCTGGCTGAAGATCTGCCAGGACAAAGGGGGCATGCCCGGCGGGCCGGACCAGAGCATCGGGGCCGAGCATCAGCAGGAGATCCTGACGAAGCTGGCCGCGAATGCGGGCAAGCTGCCGACGGGCGTGGCGCTGGGTGCCGCAGCGGCCGTCGGCGTGAACCTCGACTTCGGGCCCAGCGGCGGCTTCGAGTTGTGGGGCGGCGCTGAAGTCGGAGCAGCGATCAAGGTCCTGCGCGAGATGCAGGCGGCTGGCAAACGCACCCGGGCCTTCACCTGCGCCGTCGGCGCGCACTTCATCACCGTCGTCGCCCACAAGTTCAAGGCCGGCGCCCACGACACCGAGCTGATCGTGGCCGACTCGCTCAACCGCAGCTACGCCGCCAACGACCGGGCGGTGCGGGGTGTGGCCGCCTGGATTCAGGACGACGGCACGCTGGCCATGTCGACCTGGGAGCACAACTTCTTTGCCGACTGGAGAAACCGCCTGCCCAAGACCGCCCACGACATCAAACAGCCTGACGCCTCGGGCCTGGCCATCGATGAGATCGAACAGTTCGTGGGCAACTTCGAAGACGGCGTCGCCTGGTTGCAGAACGCGGGCCTGTTGGCGGACCCCGGCTTCGCGGAGACCGCCGGCTTGATCAAGACCTACATCCTGGCGTTCGAGGCGCGTCTGGGGGTGCTCAACGATCTTGTCAAGGGGCCCACCGTGGTGCAACAGTGCCTGACTCTCAAGAACCTGCTGCCCTGAGGAAACTGCTATGGATGCGTATTTCGCCCCGATCCAGTTTGGCGACTTTCCTGGCGAAGAGCAGGAGAAACAAGAGGCCGACAAACGCTGCGCGAGCGTGCAGGTCTTGTACCGAGAGCTGAAGCTCCAGGCCTTCAGCTGGGCCGATCTGTTCAAGGCCAAGACGGGGCTGGCCAGTGCGGACTATCCCAGCTCCGGCGATGGCCAGATGAAGACCGCCTGGCTGCAATACAAGCTCAACGAGCTGGGCTATCTGGCGGGCCCGCTCGACGGCCAGAAATCCGACCAGCTACGCCGCGCCATCAAGCGCTACAGCTATGCCAATCCAGGCATGCAGGAGACGGACAGCGAGACCTCCCAGGGGGTGCTGGCGAAGCTCAAGAGTGGCGACCACGGGCGCGCGCACCTGATCGAGAAGCCCAGGGTGCTGACTGGTGAAGAGCCGGCGTCGAAGCTGGTCCTTGATCACAACTACTTCGTGGTCAACAAGAACGCGCTCGACGAGAAGTACACCGGCCAGGGCGAGGCGGGCATCGACGACGGACACGCACTGCAAGATGCCGAGAAGCTCGACCGCTTCGAGGCGTTGCTGCAGGCCAAGCTTACGCTGGTCTCGATGAACGACAAGACGGGCAGCGCGCCAGGCATCGACGCGCCCCTGGCCGTGGGACCCGTCGGCTGTGAGTGGCATGTCTTCGACCCGCCTGAGACCAAGAACGACCTCGACCCCAGCTTGACCACGGGGGTTACAGGTCCCACCAAGGCGCCGGCCTACCTGAAGAAGGTGCGCGATACGCTCACGCCCGCCGTGCACAAAGACCTCTACGCTATGGACAACTGCCCCGTCGCACGGGGAGGGGCGCGCCCCAAAGACCACCTCGATATGCGTGACTTCTTCCACATCGCTGGCTTGAAGGACGTCTACGCTGATGAGATCCGCGGCAAGATGTTTCTGTCGCTGTTCCACGACGACCTCTCCAAGTCCTGGCAAGCCGGACAGCTCGGGACCACGGGCGCGATTTTCCGCGGCTCCTACATCGCTGGCGATAGTTGGATTGTGCAAGGCCGGGTGAGCTTCGCGGGCTTCCCGAACCAGGCCCAGCTCGAGAAGGACCACAAGGCACTGACGGGCCTTGCCAAGAGCTTCGGTGCGTTGACGGATGACGGTGATCCGCTGGCTGCCCGCACGGGCACCATGACACTCTGGCGGCGCCAGCGCGTGCGCAAAGTCGTCGATTGGTGGAGCTTTGCCGCAGCGCCTGTGATCGCCTGGCCGACTGTCAAGAATGCCTTCAAGGGCGCGTTCATCGAGTTGGAAACGCCGGGCGCGGCGGTCGGCGTCGAGACCATCGCCAACAGCGCCAGCAAGCGGCAGGACTACGTGAAGTTGATGCAGAGCCTGGCGACCAAGCAGAAGAACCGCATCTTCGAAGGCGTGGATGGCGCGCGTATCAGCTGGACCAAAGAGGCGATCATCCCGCTGGAATACGCCCAGCAGGAGAATGGCGAAGCTCTGCATGTGTTCTCATTCAAGAACGCCGCCAACAACATCATCAACACCTTCATCGGCGGCGGCAGCTTCTGGTACGCGATGTACCGGGTGCCGGCCCACTTTCTGAAGGAAGAGCTGGACAAGACCGAGCCCGCGGGCCTGACCATTCTGCGCTACGACCATCTGCGGCCGCTGAAGCTGCCGGATCTGCTCAACGCTGCCGATACGCTCAAGTTCAACGACGGCACGTTGGCGTTGGGAGTTGAAGATCCGCAGCCTGTCTCGGCGGCGACCTACCAGACCATGAGCGACTTCCAGAACTTCAAGACCGGGGGCGGACCCTCCAAAGGCGAGGACTGGGGCGTGGTGATGATCACCCATCCGCACTTCAAACAGTACGCGGATGCCTTCATCACCCTGCACGAGATCGGGCACTGCTTCTATCTGACCCACCCCTTTGATGTGCCGCCGCCGGCGACCTGCCGCCCGGATCACGATCAGGCGGACAAGAACTGCGCGATGTACTACCCCGAAAAGAACCAACGCGAGTCCGAAGGCTGGGGTCTGCGCGGCAAGGCGGGTACCATGCCGATGTTCTGCGGCAAGTGCATTCTGAAACTGCGCGGCTGGAAGGTCGGCGAGGCGGAAGACGCGGCGCTGCCGGCCTCTTCCTGAGCGGTGCCGTCTGTCTTTCTTGAGGTGCCAGCCATGGCAAACGAGACAGAACATCCAGCTACCGCCGTTGTCGGCGCGGGCCTGGCGGGCCTGCTCTGTGCCCGCCAGCTGCAAGAGCAGGGCGTGCCGGTACGGGTCTTCGACAAGGGCCGTGGGCCGGGCGGGCGCAGCTGCACCCGGCGCACTCCTGCGGGTCCAGTGGACTTCGGCGCGCAGTATTTCACCTGCCGCAGCCCGGAGCTCGAGCCTCTGCTGCAAGGTTGGCTCGCGTCCGGCTGCGCCGCGCCCTGGCCGGCGCGGATCGTGGTGCTCGACGGCGGCCAGCAGCGGGCAGAAGAAGCGGCGCCGACGCGCTATGTGGGAGCACCGGCCATGAGTGCGCTGGCCAAACAGCTCGCAGCCGGGCTGGATGTGCGGCTGGAGAGCCGTGTCCTGGCCTTGCGGCGAGACGCCTCAGGTTGGTCTCTGCAGTTCGAGGATGGCCGCCGCGAAGGACCCTTTGCACGCCTCGCGCTGGCCCTGCCTGCTCCCAACGCCGCCGCACTTCTGGAAGGCTGCTCTGCGCTGGCCAGCCCGGCCGCTGCGGTCGCGATGCACCCCTGCTGGGCGCTGCTGGTGGGCTTTTCGGAGCCTGTGGTGTGTGACTTTGACGCAGCCTTCGTGCACAACGCTGCGTTGCGCTGGGTGGCGCGCGACAGCTCGAAACCTGGCCGACCCGCGGGCGATGTCTGGGTGTTGCACGCCGGCCCCGCCTTCTCGCGTACCGAGCGTGCCAGCCCGCCCGAGCGGGTCAGCCGCTTGCTGCTGGCAGACTTCGCTCGGGCGTTGGGCCGCGCGCTGCCAGCGCCCACCTTCCGCATCGCCCACTGCTGGGGCTATGCATCGATTCCCGATCCTCTCCAGCTCGGCTGCCTGCACGAGCCCGGACAGAAGCTGGTTGTCGGTGGAGACTGGTGCCAGGGCTCGCGTGTCGAAGGTGCTCTGCGAAGCGGCCTGGCGATGGCGCACACGCTGGCAGCGAGTCGGTGAACCTGGAGCCTTCGATGAAGAAGATCGTTCTGCTGCTCGCCCTGGCGCTGACTTGCGCTGCTCAGCATCCGCCCTCCCACACCGTCGCAAGCGGTCCGACCAGCCCCGAGCTGGCCCCGCTCGACACCCTGATGGTGCGCTTCCTGCGAGAACACGGCGCTCCGGGTGCCGCCCTGGCCGTCGCCCGCAACGGGCAGCTGTTGTACGCGCGCGGCTTTGGCTACGCCGATCCCGAAGCCGGGGAGCCGGTCGAACCGACGTCGCTGTTCCGCATCGCCAGCGTCTCAAAGCCGTTGACCGCGGTCGCCGTGATGCAGCTGGTCGAAGCGGGCCGGTTGTCTCTCGAGGCCAAGGTCTACGAGCTGCTCGAGCTGCAGCGGCGCGAGACCGACGCGGCGGCGCTCGATCCGCGCTGGCGGCAAGTGACCGTGCACCAGTTGCTGCAGCACCGCGGCGGTTGGGATCGAGGGGTCTCGTTCGATCCGATGTTCCGCGCCGTGCCCTTTGCTCGGCGTCGGGAAGTGCCTCCGCCGGCCGGCCCCTGGCAGATCATCGACTGCATGCTTGAGACGCCGCTCGACTTTGATCCGGGCACCCACTATGCCTACTCGAACTTCGGCTACTGCCTGCTCGGGAGGGTCGTCGAGGCGGTGACAGGCCTGGACTATGAGACGGCTGTGCGCGAGGCCGTGTTGCTGCCCTGCGGTGCGCGCTCGACACGGGTCGGTGCCACCCTGCCGGAGGGCCGTCTGCCCGGAGAGGTGCGCTATTTCGACAGCAAGCGCGGGACGGGCACGAACGTGTTCGCGCCCGAGGCTGCGAAGGTGCCCCGACCCTACGGAGCCTGGCACCTCGAGGCGATGGATGCCCATGGCGGGTGGGTGGCCTCGGCTGTCGATCTGGTGCGCTTCGCCGATGCGGTGCCTGCGCTGCTCGGCGAAGACGGCCTCGAGACGATGTTCGCGCCGCCTGCGAGTCATGGCGAAGGGCCCGTCTGGTACGGGTGTGGCTGGTCGGTGCGCCGAGCCGGGCGTAGCGGGCGCAACACCTGGCACACCGGCTTGTTGAGTGGGACCTCCACTTTGCTGGTGCGGCGGCACGACGGGTTCAGCTGGGCGGTGTTGTTCAACAGCCAGCACGGACGCGACGCAAAGACCCTGGCAGGCTTGATCGACGGCCAGGTACATCGCGCTGTCGACCGTGTGCAGAGCTGGCCGCAAGGAACGCCTCTGCAAGAGCAGGACTGAGCTTCGAGCGGTCGACGCGAGGCAATGCGGGTTGGACGCCCTGAGCGCACGGGATAGAATCACGCTATGGGATGTCTACGCTGGTTCTTTATTCTAGCTCTGGGCGCGGCCGTGGGGGCCGGTATGGGCTTCGCTGTGGAACCCGAAGCCGGCCCCCTGATCGGCGGGATCGCCGGGCTGCTGCTCGCGCAGCTGGTGATGGCGACCATGATTCGGGGGCCGCGCTTTCCTGGTGACCGTCGGGGCTCGCACTGAAGCCTCAATCGCCGGTCTGCGTCGGCTCCTGAGCGGGCAGCAGCACCTTCTGCAGCAGCCGGCTACCGCGCCGGATCAACTCGATCTCGAAGGCCGCGCCATCTTCGGCCGAGAGCAAAGCTTCCAGGTCTTCGAGTGTCGCAACCGGCACGCCGTCGAGCGCGAGAACCACATCGAAAGGCGCCAGACCGAAGCGCTCGAGTCCCTCGTTGTCGGCGCCGAAAGCCAGGCCTTCGTTGGCGGACAGACCGAGATGGGCGCGGAGCATGTCGCTGGGCGCTGTCGCCTGGAAGGGCGAGTCCACGACTGTCCCCTCTTCGACCCAGGCGCCGTTTTCGAGCCGGAAAATCTGCGCCTCCCCGTCGATGGTCTCGATGCCCATTCCCTCGACACCGCCCACACGTAGTTCGACGCGGAACTTCGCGGCCGCCCTGGGGACGACAAGGCCTTCGAGCTGCGGAGTGCGCTGCTGCTCTTGCAGCTTTTCGCGGATGGCGCTCAGAGCTGTCTCTGCCCGCCAGCTGACTTCCGGGTCATCGGAACCCTTGGCGGCTTCGAGCGCTTCGATCGCCTGCTCGCCGAGCCCGATCAGCGTCTGGGTGGCGGCTTCGCGGACCTCGAATTCAGGGTCCGAGAGCTCTTCGATCAGGCCAGGGACGGGATCGGGCTCGGCATCCTGGGCGGCCGCGAGACCGGCTGACACCACGAGACAACCCAGCAGCAAAGTAAGACGCATCATTTTCCTCCTAGAGAGTTTCGTCCGCATCAAAGGACGCCGCACTCTGCCATCCGGATGGGACTTTTTGCAGAAAGCCTGCCGCGCATCTGCGTCGTTGTACTCGGTCCAGAGCTCTTGGTCCTGTTCGTCTGTTGTGCACCTTTTTCGTGCCAGGTCAAGGGCCTCTCTGTCAGCGGCGAACCATGAAACGCTGGCTGTCAAGCAGCAGCTGGCACCTGACCAAGACAGCTCGGGCTTTGGGCGGTTGGCCCGGGATGTGCTCGGAGGCAGGATCTGAAGCTCTGGAGGTTCCTCTTATGTCGGTTTCCCGTCCCCTCTGCCTCGTCCTGCTCTGGTTGTGTGTCTCCGTGACGGCCCAGGAAGAGGACACGACCTGTGCCGTCGCCATCATGGCCGAGCAGCTGCTCAGCACGCCGGAGGCCTATCCGGAATTCTGCCGCCAACACGCCGCGCAGCCGCGCGCAGAGTTGCGCGCCGAGGTGCAGGGGCGTCTACAGGCGATCCGCGCGGCCTCCCAGGATGCGCTGGCCAGCTTCTTTGCCGCGCAGCCTGAGGCAGAGATCAAGGACTGGCTGTACCTGATCAACGCGGTCCACATCCACCTCCCCAGGTCTTCGCTGCCACTCCTCGAAGCGCGCCCCGAGGTGGACCGGGTGTTCCGTTTCAAACCCGGCCGGCAGAGCTTCTTCCGATCCTGCGGCGAGCAGAGCCCTGCCGAGGCAGGGCGCCAGAATCCGGACCTCGGGCCGATCGACGGCGGAGGATTCGACCCTGAGGCCGTCGAGATTCCCTGGAACCTCGAGGATATCGGAGCTGCCAGGGTGTGGAAGGAGCTGGGCCTGACCGGAGAGGGGGTCGTGGTTGGCTTGATGGATCAGGCCTGGTGTTTGAGCAACCCCGATCTGCGCGAGGCGGTCTGGCGGAATCCTGATGAGATCGCGGGCAATGGCCTCGACGACGACGGGAATGGGTATTGCGACGATCTCTTCGGCTACAACTTCGCCGCGAACACCCCCGTCGTCCACACCCCCGAAGCGAGCCATGGTTTGATGTGCGGCGGCATCATCGCCGGCCGGGGCCGCAGCGGGTTGGTGACCGGGGTCGCTCCACAGAGCCAGCTGATGAGCCTGACGGTGCTCGGCCGAGGGGGCGCCGGGTTCTTCTCGGCGTTCGAGTACGCGCTCGAGAATGGGGCCGACATCGTCAGCATGTCCTTCATGCAGCGCAGGAACCCGGAACAGCGGGCCTTGTGGCGCCTGGTCTGTGAACAGCTGTCCTGCGCGGGGGTGCTGCTGGCGGGGGGCGCCGGGAATTTCGCGCGCAAAGCCGAGCTGCCCGAGCAGATCTGGACGCCGAAAGACGTCCCCTGCGTGCTGGCCGTGGCGGGCGTGAATCGCGAGCAGCGTCGGCCGGCCTACAGCTCGATGGGCCCGGTGAGCTGGGGAGATGTGCCCGGCTACTCCGACCATCCCCTGCCGGAGGGCCTGCAGAAGCCGGACTTCAGCGCGTTCTGTGAAGGATTTCCGATCCAGACGCCCAGCGGGCCGGATCGGCGCGCCAACAAGCGCGGGAATTCCTTCGCCGGGCCCCATGCCGTGGGGATCGCCGCGCTGATGCTCGAGGCGGCTCCGGATCTGAAGCCCTGGCAGATCCAAGCCATCCTGGCGGAGACGGCGCGGGATCTGTTCGCCGAGGGCTGGGACGGCGAGTCCGGCTGGGGGTTGCTCGACGCACATGCGGCGGTGCAGGCGGCGTTGGAGGGGGCGGTCGGGGAGTGAGGGGTCATTGCTGCCACGCCGACCAGCGCTCATCCAGCCGCTCAAGGCCCGCGTCTGCCGCCGCCGCGAACGCTTCGGCCAGTTCATGCGCGCGCAGGCGCCGGTGGATCTCCGGGTAGAAGCGGGTCTTGTGCTCCGGCCGGTACTGCCCCATCACGTTGACGTAGGTGTCCGGTGAGACCTCGCGCGCCAGGAATGCAAAGATCGCCCGGCTCTCATCGAGCTGTCCGGGCATCACCAGATGCCGCACCAACACACCGCGCCGGGCGAGTCCGTCGGAGCCGATCTCGAGCGCTCCGACCTGCGCATGCATCGCGCGGATCACCCGCCGAGCGACCTCCGGATAGTCCTCTACCTTGGCGAGCCTCTTGGCGGACGACCGCTGCCAGAATTTGAAGTCTGGCATATAGATATCGATGACGCCGTCGAGCAGGCGCAGACTGTGCAGGCTGTCGTAGCCGCTGGTGTTGTAGACGATCGGCAAAACCAACCCACGCCGCACCGCGAGCAGGATCGCCTCGAGCATCTGGGGAACCACATGCTCGGGACTGACGAAGTTGATGTTGTGGCAGCCTCGGCGCTGCAAGTCGAGCATCAGCGCGGCGATGGCCTCGGCTTCGAGAGCCTGCCCGGCTTGTTTCTGGCTGATGTCCCAGTTCTGGCAGAAGACGCATTTGAGGTTGCACAGGCCGAAAAAGATGGTGCCCGAGCCGCCGCGGCCCCGTAAACAGTCTTCCTCGCCGAAGTGCGGGAAGGCGCTGGAGATGATGGCCTGCCGTCCTATGTGGCAGATGCCTGTCTGGTCCTCAAGCCGGTTGACATCGCAGTCGCGCGGGCACAGCCGGCAGCTCTCGAGGGCCGCGAGCGCCTCTTCGACGGCCGCCTGCAGGCGGCCGCTCGCGTAGCTGGCCCGGTAGGCCGGCTCGAAGTGTCGCGGGGCGCCGGGGGCGGACGCGGGAGCGGGCAGGCGCGGCATCGGGGAACCTCCGGCTCAGGGCTCGCCGACGCCCCACTCGACCAACTCCATCTCCAGTCGGGTCTCGATGCTGCGCGCCCCGAGCCGGCCGATCTGGTCTTTGACGACCTTGACGACTCCGGAGCCCGGCACCTCGTTGCTCAGCCACTGGGTCTGCTTCAGCTCGTTCTCGAGCTTGCGTTCAGGATCGACGACCTCGAGGTGGGTAAAGAACGCCGTGCAGGCGATGGACCTGCCCGCGATGTCGAGCGTATCAGGGGTCAGGCTGGCGCCCATCACCCGGACTTGCAGACCATTGGCACGGAGCGAGGCACAGATGTCCTCCAGGTTGAGTACCTGGGGAATCACCTGCTTCTCGGAGAAGGCTGGCAGACCGCCGCGACGGCGCTCTTCGACGGTCAGGGTATCGGCCTCGCGGCTGACGACCTCGCTACTGAGCACCACCAGGCGGCCGCCGTTGACCCGGTAGTGGTAGCGGCACCACTCACCGGTGGCGGCGTCCGCCCAGGGGTCGAAGGGCATCACGAAGCTTCCCCAGTCGTCCTCGGGGATCTCGTCGGCCCACAGCTGTCCGGCCCAGACGAGCAGGAACAGGCAGCTCAAGGCCGCGGGAAGGCGGAAACACCGGGGCATGCGCATGGGAGCTCTCCCGAACGATGTGCGCCCCGATGGTGGGCTATGCCTGGGAGTCTGTCAAGCGCCCTCGGCTGCCTCAATCTTCCCGCCAGGTCAGTACCCCGGGAAGACCTTCGCTCAGCTGCACGCGGACGTGCAGGCGGGTGTGGGCCCGCTTTGCGCTCCCTTCCCAGGCCACAACCTCGATGTCGCGGGCCCGGGAGTCTTCGGGGACCGTTTCGACGCTGATGGCCGCCAGCCCTGCGCCGAGCTCGAGCTGCTCGCCCTGGTAGCTCTCGTCGCGGGCCAGCGCCCAGCGAGCTCTCGCCAGACCGCCCTCGGCGAGATAAAGCGTCGGCAGACGCGCGTTCTCCAGCCGGGTGCTCTCGAAGAGCTGGCTGAAGATGCCGACGAACGCCACCGTCGCGGCAGCCAACAGGCTCAGCAGGATCATCGCCAGAATCATGCCGCCGCCGCGGCGTGCAGTGGGTGCGCGCATCATTGTCCCTCCGCCGACAGGTTGCGCAAAAACACGCGCGTTTCCAGAACGGCCAGGCGTGTCGGACGCGCCGTACGCGGGCTCAGCTCGAGGTACAATGCCAGGCATCTGCCTTCGCGCTGGGCCCGGAGCGCTGCCAGATTCCCCAGCAGATCCTGGCTCTGGCCAGCTTCGATGCGCAGCAGCTTTCGATCGCTGCGCAGGTGGTAGACCACCGTGTCCTCCGCGATCTGCAAGCGCAGCACATCCGCGCTTCCGGGCAGAGTTACCGTGGTGGCCGCGCGCAAGTCGTGCTCGAGGAAACGCACGGCGCGTCGCATTCCGAGCACGTCGCCCGTGTAGGCGGTGGCCTGTTGGGTCGAGCGCATGCCGCCCACCACCAGAGTCGAGGTCGCCGCTACCATCGTGAGCACGATTCCAATCGTGACCATGATCTCGATCAGGGTGAAACCGTATCGCCGCCTCATTCGCTGTCCTCCCGCGCGAGCAAGGTCTCGAGCTGCAGGCTGCGCGGGCGGCCCGCAGATTCCCATGCGACGGTGACGGTCACGCGCAGCAGACCCGGCTCGACCTGCTCCACCAGCTCGCTGAGCTGTGCAGCCGGCAGCGCAGGCAGCGCCTCCGCGGGTAGACCTCGCCTACCCAGCTCACACGGCCGCTCGTCCGCGATATGGCTTTCGAGCACGGCCGCCGCCGCGCGTTGCGCACTCAGCTGGTCGAAGCTGTCGCCGATGGTCTGGAAGTGGCGCAGGTTCGCCACCAGTAGACCAGCGGCAGCCGTGTAGACCACGAGCAGGGCGCAGACCGCCTCGATGAGGCTCATGCCGCGCCGGGAGCCAAGAATCACCATAGGATCAACCTCTCCGTCAAGTCGGCCAACGGAACAAACACAAAGGAATAGGTCATCAGCACCAATCCGCCCATCGCAAGCATCACCAGGGGCAGCATCACGTCGCTCAGTGTCTGGAGCCTTTGTTCCAGCCTCACGCGACAGCGCCGGCCGAGAAGCTCAACGACCTCGGCCACGTGTTCGGGCCGCCCTGAGCTCAAGGCCAGGACCATGCGCTCACGGAAAAACGCGGGCAGGGGCAGTGCGCCCACCACCTCCGCGGGGGCGGCCCCCAGCTTCAGCTGTTGTCCAGAGAGCAGCAGGCGTTTCTTGACCGGCTCGATACCAGGGGTCGCTGCCGTGCGTGTCAGCGCCTGATGCAGCGGCTGCTCGGCGCGGATCAACGGGCCCAGGCAGGGGCCCAGGCGGGCGCCGGCCCGCAGACGCAAGAGCTCGCCGAACACGGGGAGCCGATAGCCCAGCGCCTGGATCGGGTGGGCGAACAGCGGCCAGCGATGCAGCCACCAACGATAGAGACCCAACAGCAAGATGATCGCCATCATGCTGGTGACCAACCCTGGTCCCCAGCGCACAAAGACCAGCATGCTTTGCGGCAGACTGATGGCCATCGTGTCGAAGATCTCGATGAACTTGGGAAGGATGAAAACTGTCAGGAAGCTCTGCAGGAAATACATGGCGCACAGGTAGAACACGACCAGGCCGACTTTGTGAGAGATCGACAGGCGTTGCTCGAGCACCAGAGCGTCGAGCGTGTCCGCCAGATCGCGACGTCCCTCGGTGGCCTCGACCGCGGCCAGCATCCGTCGGGGAACTACCGAAGGACCTGCCCGGGACAGCGCCCGGGACAAGGGCAAGCCGTCAGAGAGCCCGCCGAGAATGCGGCGTAGCGTGCTGTCCTGCCAGTCCTGGAAGACGGGCCGGCTCTCGCGGATGCCCGACGCCAGGGCTTCGCCCAGCGGGAGCTCGCGGCGGACAGCGCAGGCAAGCACCGAGAACAGGCTCGCGCGGAACTCGAGCATCTTTGCGGCTTGCGCAAGAACCGCCAGGTAGCCGCACAAAAGAGCCAGCGCGACCAGAGCGATGATTCCCAGCATGACTGTCTCCTCAGGCCAATTTGCCGATGAGCTGGAACAAGGGAACGAACAGCGCCAGGCCGAAGAACGCGACCATCAGACCCAGGCAGATCTCGAGCGCCGGCCCCAATAGCGTCCGCACCCGCTCGACTTTGCGTTGCAGGGCGGCCTGTTGCAGGCGGGACACGTCGTCGAAGGCGTCTTCCAGGGTGCCGGAGCGCTCTGCGGCGCCGAGCAGCCAGAGCAGGGAAGGGGGCAGAAGCTGCTTGTTTGTCAGCGCTTCGAGCAGGGGCTCGCCCCCCGCCACTGCCTCCGAGGCCGTCTGCAGCTCGGCCCTCAAGCGCGGCTGGCCCGCCGAGGCGGCAGCCAGCTGCAGCGCACGGTCGAGCGGCAGGCTGCGCCGCAGCAGCAACGCCAGGGTGGCGCAGGC
>JAJDCP010000123.1 GCA_029260765.1 Planctomycetota bacterium | reverse complement strand
GTCACTGGTTCAAGTCCAGTCGTCGCTATCTCGAGAAGCCGCATGCCTGCAGGGGTGTGCGGCTTTGGCGATGGGGGGTGAACAGTCACTCATCCGGCTTCTGCGCGCGCAGGTCCTAGCAGAGCAAGGTCCCACGAAAAGGGCTCATCTCGAGCTCGGTCTCGCTCCCATCGGCTTGGACGTGCTGCTCCTGCCAGTGGATCTGTTCGCGCCACAGCTCTCGCCATCCGAGACGTGGAAACAGACCGGCTCCCTCTAGGAAGAGCGGGACGGCGCCCCCCAGTTCGAGTTGCAGAGCCTCGAATTGCTCTGCCACGCCTGTGGTTTGTAGCCTGCGTACTGGTCCGCCTACGACTGAAGCTGAGCGGCGCACACTGGGTCAAAACCGCGGCGCATCGCGGAGTTGCGGCCGAAATTCCGATCCCCGGGGAAGCGGCTTGCCCTGCGAGGGCGTCCGCCCCTACACTATAGGTGTATTCATAAAACAGTTGACGGGAGCCAGCCTCCCCCATTTCTGATGAAGGGCGCGACCGGTCGCCTGAGAGCCTCCAGGAAGACAGCCTTTCCCCAGGTGAGAGACCAGACTATGGGTGACGAGAAGCAAGAAGAACGACGGCACGGCCCGAAGACCATGCGCATGGGCATCAAGATCTCCACCGGGCGCAACTACCAGATCCGTGTCACATCCACCAAGGTCAGGCTCAAGGTCGACAGCGTCGAATTCGATGTCAGCCCCTCCGACGCGCCATCTCTGGACATAGGATGTGTCGAATTCGACGTGACGCCCGTGGACGCGCCCCAGCTGATCGTCGACTGCGTCGAGTTTGACGTCGCGCCCCCCGATGCACCCAGCCTGGTGGTGGAGTGCGTCGAGTTTGACGTGGTTCCCGATCCGAGGATCGAGAGACTCAAGACGGCGTATCGAGAGAAGGTCAAGAGTCTGCCTGCAGAGAGCCTGCAGCAGATTCTGCGCCAGATCTTCGCGCAGAAGGTTGAGAGCTCGCTGGACTCTTTGACCCTCCAGGCCCGGAGTGGAGAGTTTCCCCTGCCGCCAGACATCCAGTTCGTCCCGGGTCGCGACCTGAAGGGCAACAATGCGGCGTACTCGCAGGCTGGCGAAGGCATCATTTTCCTGAGAACCGAACTCGAGCCGCAAGAACAGGCGCTGCACAAAGCCTTCTTCGAAGAGGCCGGGCACCATCTGGACCGAGTCCTCGGGGGTCGGGACACCAAGGGCGATGAGGGGGAGATGTGGGAACGGGCCCTCGCCAAGGGTGGCAGGTTGGCCTCGAGGGAGATGATGATCCTGCGACGCGACCGCGACGCTGGCAGCATCACGGTCGCGGGAGTGCGGCATAACGTCGAGTTTCAAGCCGGCGACCCGAATCTGGACGGATATTGGGCACCTTCAGGTGCTCTGGGCAGCTTCGTCAAGTTCAACCACCAGGGGGACACACGCGTCTTCTCGGGACGTTTTGGTCACAAGGATGGGCAGATCAGCGGCGGACGTCTCCACGACGACAGGGCGCTCACCTTCAGTTTCCGCAGCGCGACAGATCATGGCACTGTGGGGGGAACAGTGGCAGAGGATGGGTTGTCCGCATCCATTTCGGGATCGAATGCTCACGGCCACGTCGCCGCTAGACTGAACAGAATTGATGAGCTCGAAGGCCTCAGGCGCGAGTTCGACTTCATGGAGAGGCTGCTCACAGACCGGACCATGGCCGCCACCAGTGATGGCAAGGCGATGGCCGACAACTACATCGAGAGCTACACCCGAGACATCGCCACCTGGGAAGAGCGCTTGCAGGCGTTTCAGCGCGCCAACACCGCGACCTCCTTTCTCACCCAGATCGGCGTCACGCTGCTCGCGACCGCTGCCGGGATGGGGGTCTGGGGCCGGTTTACTGCGGCGATTTCGGGAGAAGCAGCATCGGTGGGCTCGGGCACGCTGCTGATCGTTCCTGGAGAGCAGGGAGCGGCGATCGGGAGTGCGCTGGCGTCGGGCTCGACCTCGGGCGCCGCTGCTGCCGAGGTCCTCGCCACCGCCGGCGTCGCCAACACCTGGGCGGGTAGGATCTACCTCTGGGCGAGAGCCGCGTCGCAATCGTATCCGCTGATCGCAGGGTATCTCAGCGGCCAGATCGCGCCTGCGATCCTGGGGACGGGGGCGTCCTTCCTGTGGGCGACGGTTTGGACGCAGTTGAGCGAAAACTGGGATGAGCTGTCGGCAGAATGCGACGTCCTCTCCGAAGAGGCGATCCGCGCCGCCGCTATGGACACTGCCGAAGGACGCCAGCAACTGCGACCTCTGCAGACGCAGCTGCGCGACAGGATCGGTCCGCTCGACATCCTCTCCAGGACCGCGGCGATCCTGGTCACCACCGCCAACGACCTGGCCGACCGCGCGGCCACGGCAGCTGTAGAGGCCGCAGAAGAAGTCGACTACAGCGAGCATCTAGCCTTCTTCATGAACCACAACCCGGTCATGGCCGTCGGCGAGTTGCTCGGCGCAGATGTCGACCGCCCCGAGGACCAGCTGAAACACATCTGCGTCTCCCTGGCAGGGCCGAGTGTGCGGCTGCAGATTTTCCAGAACGTGCGGCGCCTGCTGGTGGACATCGAGGTCGAGACGCGGCGCCTGACCCGGTGAACCCCTGGAAGAGGCGTGCTCTCTGTCCGGGTGCGCTGCGCTGAGGTGGGAATGTGAGAAAGGTCCCAGGCCCGGAGCCTATTGCGTCGGCGCCGCGATCTCGAGATAGAAATCGAGCTCTTTGTTTTTCGGATCCCAGGCCTCGTTGCTCGCCCGCACAGCGATCGCCCGTGACAGGCATGCGACCTTGCCGTCGCCCCCTTCGACGGCGGCCTTCGCGCCCTTGAACACGATACGGACTTTGGGGATCTTCAGGGCCGTGCCTTTGTGCTTCTCGAAGAACTGTTTGACCTTCTCGTTACTGACTTTGATCTTGTACTCTTTCTTGCCCGCGCCTTCCTGCTTGAAGAGCGCCTGCAGTTTCTCGAGCTGCTCAGGTTTCAAGCTCGCCTTGGCCTTCTCCGAGAAGAGAATCTCCGCCGGAAGGGTGACCTCGATGTCCTTGTATTCCTTCTTCTCAGCTGTCGGTTCGGCCATGTCTCGGCTCCTTTTGATACCTGGCTCTGCAGATCTTCTCTCTCGACGGTGATCGCGGGAGAACGACCACAGGTTTCCGATCCGGCCAGGGAGAGATCTCGTTCTCTTAGTCTACTGGGCTACGCGCGTGCGGGCAACGACACCTGTCCCCGCACATCAAAAACAGAGCTGCGTCTGGGGGCGCTACAGGTTCGCCAGGGTGCCGCTCGAATTCAGCTTGTAGGTCACCGACACCCACTCCTGGCGGCCTCCGCTCTGGAAGGTCAGGTGCGCCGTGCACTGCGACGCCGTGTACCAGCTCCCCAAATTTCCGGGGCCCGACTTGGTATCGTGGTTGACGGTGAATTGCGAGCCATCGAGGCGCGCGTCCTCCATGCCCCAGTTGGGGGTGGATTGGTCTTCGGAAGTCGAGCTGTCGAAGCCGGTCGAGCTCGAGTTGGTATAGAATTTAATGTGGATCTGGGTCTTCCCAGAGCTCGTCTGCGGCGTGACGCTGACCGATTCGACCAACAACTCGCGACCATCCATCGGAGGATTGACGCTCCAGCGGATCTGGGCATGGGATTCAGAGTATTGGTAGGTGCTGTCGGGATCTGCGTTGGCGATGGCCATGAGGAGGTCTCCTTCTGTCTTATTCCATGCTCGCGCGATCGGCTGGGCGTCTCGTCCCAATGTTTCCGGGAGTCACAGCCCTTTCATGGGCTGCGAGAGCGGCGATCGAAGCAGGGTACCCAAAGTATAGTTCACGCCACAAGCGAACACGAGGGGGGACACGGAATTCCAGCTTCGCTGTCACACCAGCCAGCAAGTGATCCCTTATCTCTTCTGGCCGGAAACCGGCGAAGTCAGGTGTAGCGCTCTAGGATCGATTTCCAGGATCGAGGAGGCCAAGGCCGGCATGCACCTGGGCGACTCGAACCTGACGTTGAAGAACGACCCCGAATTGGTCGAGACATACGAATTGGCGGAGCGCCTGTACAATGCTGCTGTCAGCGAGTGCACCAAGATCCTCGACGCACCGAGAGAGCGCGATTGATGCGCCTGCGTCAAAGAGCGCTCCGCGACTCCCCCCAGGCAGCTGCAGCCGGCGGCTTCGTTCACAGGGGGGTGTTGGTAGCCGCAGCCACAGCGTTCGCCCGCTCCCCTGCACGTCGGAATGCAGTCTGGTCCTGGCTCTGCTCGACGCCCCACGGCCTGAGTGGCTGAAGCGCTGGTAGTTGCAGGAACGTGCCGAGCTCTTGATCGAGGCGATGTCCGCCTGGCCGGTGACGCACCCGGACGGCTGGGGCTGGAGGGAGTCCAACACCCACTCCTCCTGGAGCCATGGAACGAACTCTTGCCGGGCCTGAGGTACATCCACGTCGTGCGGAATGGGCTGGATATGGCCTGCAGCCGAGACCAACGCCAGCAGCGCTTCTGGGGCCCTCTCCTCGAGAGCGCCGGCCAGGGTACGGGCGGTTGTTGACGGACCCGAGAATCCGCCGGAATCCAGACTCGAGATCGATGACCAAGAACCGCGGAATCCTGGACCCCAGAGTGATGTTCATTCCGGAGTCCAGAATGATGGCCGCCGAGCGCCAGGGGGGAACTACTCGGGTCGCGGCATGACGCCTGCCAGGCTCGCCTGCCCCGCGGAACGGCGCTTTCTTCTGGCACAGGTCCGGGCTGTGCACATCGACTTCCGCTGCTCCAGGACTCGGGCTAACTCTACCCGAATCTGCTTCGTCCGCTGGCCACTGAGCAGGGTGCAGATGGTCGGACCGCGTACCCAAGAGGCGTTCTGTGGGTCTCACTGACTGCCGCGTGTTGCGCTTCAGGCGAGGAGCGGCGGCGCGGACGGCCCCTGGGCCCCATAGAAGCTATCCTTCACGAACGAATTCCAGCATGTTCTGTTCCCTGGGGTGGTCCCAACCTCCGAGGTTTGTGACCGTAAGCGGCAAGTCGCGGACGAGGAAGTCGAACACACTGGGATGGTAGTGAAATGGATTCGCGTCGCTGAAGGTCTTGATCCCACCAGGCCGCTGCATCACCTCGAGATGGTCGGGGGTGGGTGCTTCGAAGAAGGTGGCATAGAAGCGCCCTCCTGGCTCCAAGACCCCTGCCATGTTCACCAGGCAGCGTTCGACGGCGTCGAGTGGCAGGTGGGTGAACACGGATTGGGCGATGGCATAGGGAAACGTGACGCCGAAACGCGAGAACTCGAACTTCTCCTCCAGCAAGAGGTTCGGGCGGCGCCCGAGCAAGCCGGCTCGGGGCAACTCCAGCTCGGAGCCGGCTGCCAGCAGGGAGGCATTCTTGTCTATGCCATAGTAGCCTCCCACGTCGAGGAAGCGGATGAAGTGCACTCCCCCCCGCAGCGGACCGCAACCGACATCCAGCAGCCGGTGTTCGGGTCGCAGCCCACGGTCTACGAGGAAGTCGAACTGCAGGCGACCGATCCGCTCCCAGAGTCCACCAACGAAGCCTCGATGCCGGCCGCTCTCGATCTCCTCCTTGGTCAGCTGACGCATATAGGGATCCTTGCGTTGCGCACCAGACACGGCAAGCCGCGAGCCGCCCCTGGCTCTCGGCGCAATAGCAGCGGAATCTGGCTTCTCTCTAGAGGGCCCATCTGGGCCGGCTGTAGCAGCCCTTGACGGCCCCCAGGCAGCCTCTCGCTGCTGCAATTCCTGGTAGATCTCGAGAACGGCTCCGGAGATCTGGTCGTCGAGACCGAGTCTGTGACGGAGTTGATCCTCGAAGAAAAGAGCTGCACGAAATCTTCCCGGCAACGCCAGCGCTTCGCTGACCCGCTGGAACTTCTCCCGAACCAGGGCCGGGTCATCATCGAACTCGACCAGAGGAAAGGGACTCGCTCGATGCAGCTCGAGGAGCCGTTCGTTGTATCGACGCCACAGTTCCAGTCCCAGCTCCAGGGAAATCCCGTCTCTTCGTAGAAGGGACTTCGCCACAAGCAGCGGATGTCGGAAGATCCCCACGAGCTCCGCGTTCGGCAAGACTTCCAGCCAACCGTCCAGGGTGAAGAGGGTCCGTGGGTCCTTGAATCCCCAGAGACCGACTCCACGGAAACCAGCGACGAACTGGTCCCGCACGGCCCGATGGAGTGTGCTCCAGTGAACGTTCTCCGGAACTTCCTTCCAGGAGCCTCCGTTCCTCTCCAGTAGATCTTCCTGCATGTGCAGGATCGCCCAGTTCTCCCGATTCCCCTTCTGGTTGTGCGGAGCTTCTCGAACGACCTCTCCAAGGTCCAGTCCGGCCTCCTGCAGGCTTCCAGCGAGTGCACTGGTCCCACTGCGATGCATCCCCAGAATGATGACCGTGCGGCTACCAGAGCTGGCAACTGGGATACGATTGGGTGTCCGCTGAACGGATTCGAGAGCAGCGGCGCGCTTGGGTTGCTCGCATTGAAACCTCGCATAGTTGTCGAGCGTATCTCCCATGCCCGAGTGGAGGGTCGGGGGAACATGGCCGAGGAAGTCACAAGCGACGACGGGAGGTTCGTATTGTTTCCCCCGAATCTGGAAGTACTGCTCCCCCAGACCAGACATGAGCTCTGCGAGTTCCTTCTGCGACTTCCCCGTCGTCGCATCGCCGTGAATCTGGTGGAAAGTCCCCTCACCGAGAAGGATCACCAACTCAGTCTCCGGGTGTTCACAGATCTCCCGATAGAAGTCCAGATTGGCGAACCCACCGCCAGGGGTATCGAAGCCGACGTGAAAGCCCCCGACGTCATCAAAGGTCTTCGGGGTTACAAAGACGCAGTTGCTCTCTCCGATCGGGGCGAGCCAGCCATTCTTGGACGACGGGGCTGGCGCTGCAATGCGAAAGAGACTGTACCCATCCCGGGTCCAATCTACCGAGGCGAGGAGTCGATCCTCCACCAGCTGGTCATATCCCTTCGAGACCGCGATAGGCTGCGCCTCGTGCCCGAGGTGGTACCCCAAGGTACTCACGACAGGGTTGTCGTAGGCTCTCGCAGCTCGCATCGCATACTGAAGGATCCCGGGGGAGAGCATGCGGGCCCCGTCGATGGCAAAACCTATCAGACGCCCTCGAGAGAGACTGGCTCCGAAGTTGAGCGCCCTCACGGGGGACGGGTCCCCCGGCTGCAGGTAGACGTACTGGAAATGCTCGGAGATTCCCCGTACCAGCCTCTCTCCGAGAGCCCGCGGGGAGCCGTTGTCTACGACGATCACCTCGTACAAGGACGGGGGCAGGTTCTGGTACTCGGGCTTGAGAGTAAACAGCGTTCGAGGCGCTTCGCGCTCCATGTCGTAGATCACGACCACGATCGACAGGATCGGCCCGGAGTCTTCATGTTCCACGGTCTTCATGTGATTCGCCAGCATACTCCGGAGGGCTCCGCAGGGCAATTGGCGCCACCTAGCGGCGCTGGATTTCAACCTGCACGCGTTCGGAGCCGCTGTTGCTGAACCAAGTGATGCCTTCATCGACCATGTCGACCTCGAGGATCCTGACCTGTATGTCTTCGGGGATGCCGACGACCAGCTCGAGCTCGACGGTCCCCCCCGGCTTCAGGTCGGTTGGCAAGCGCGTGCGCGCCTGGGTGGCGTGTGTGTAGGGGCTGCCGCCTTCCTTCGGGTTCAACCAGCGCGCTCCGAGGAAGACACCACTGCGTTCGCTGGCCAGCCAGGTACAGGGACTGGCATTCTTTACCTTGACCACAAGCCGGATCTCGCCGCGAGTGGCGGCAACCGGCTTCACGACAGAGCACTGCGCCTGGTATGCCGACTTGTTCAGGCGCTGCATTGCCGCCTGACCATCGGCTGACACCCGGGCCGGAGCCTGGGCGCGCTCGAACGCTATCTGCATCTCTCTGGTTAGGTACTGAATATTTTCTTCTCGGAAGTACGTACCGTGCTCACCCCGAATGATGTGCGCTTCGAACCCGCCGGTGTAGTACTTGCGCCAGCCCAACTCCGGCCAGACGTATTGGTAGTAGGGACTCCGGGTGCTGATATCGCCAAAGAAGAACGCGACGCGACCAGGGTAGTCTTGGGGAATGAAGCGTTCCTGCAAGCCAAGCAGGTTTAGCTCATGCCCCAGATCTCTGAGTCGCAATGCCATCTGGAAGGCGACTACCGCAGCCTGACAGATGCCACCAATGATGAAGGGGCCCCTGCTCTGGATCTGGAGAATCTCGTCCACGTAGTGATGGGCCATCGCGCGGATGTTCTCGGGGGTGCGTTCGATCACGTTATGAGCCGAACGCATGCCGTAGATGGGTTGATCCGCCCCGAGGTGTTTTGCAAACTCCGTCAGATTTATGTACCGCTGCACGCACCAGAAGACGGGCTGCTTGCTGCCCTCGGTGTTCAGCCCGACCACCAAGGAGTCGGTGCTCGTGCGCTTGCCATGCCAGGCCGCGGTGTATCGCCTCAGGCGATCACGGATATCGGCGTCCAGCGCAGAGGAGCGTGTGACCGCCGCCGCTTCGCTGGGGCGTTCGAGGTAGGTGACGAACTCGGCGATAGTGCTCAACTGGCCCAGCGTCGCCAAGGGCAGAGACCGCTGAAGGTGCTTCTCCGTCTCCGCGAGCAACTGCAGCGACAACAGAGAGTGACCGCCGAGATCGAAGAAATTATCGTGGATGCCGATCTTCTCGTCGCGCCACAGTACGCGCTGCCAGATCTCCGCCAACGCGCTCTCGAGTGCCGTGCGCGGCGCCAGATACGCGTTCCCCTGCCGAGACAGAGTCGGTGCGGGTAGCCCTGCCAGGTCGACAGCCCCGTCGGCAAGCGTCGGCATCTGGTCCAACGGGACAAAGACAAGCTGCTGCTGATCCGCCGGCAAGAGGGCGGCAAGGACAGAGCGCAGTTCCTCCCGGCTGGGGATGTCGTCTTCATTGAGCACCAGGTATGCCACCCGATTGCTGGTTCCACCGGCATCGCTACGTACAACCACTACAGCCTCGTCGACCTTCGCATGCTTCACTAGCGCATTTTCGATCTCCGGGAACCGGGGCCGTAGTGACGGCAGCGCGCTCAGAGGCCGATCCGGATCCGCCGCAACCGCTTCGAGCAGCGCCTGAAAGTTGCTCAGCAGCGAGCGGATCGTCTCTTCCTCGAAGATCTCGGCGTTGTAATCGAGCACGCCGCAGAGGGTGCCCTTCTCCATGCCCATGTACAGGGCCAGGTCGAAGTCAGCCTGCCGCCGACGATTCTCCACCGGCGTCGCTGCCAACCCCTGCAGATGCAGCACGCTGCTGTCCGCACTGCGAAAACTGAACATTCCACGGGTCAGCGGTGTGCTCGCCAGATTCGGTAGCTTCACGATCTGCTGGAAGGGGGCGTCCTGGTGTTTGATGGCGTCCATGGTGACCTGGCGAACGCGGCCGAGCAGGTCTCGAAAAACGGGATCCCCCGAAAGGTCTGCGTGCATGGGCACGATATTGTTGAAGTAGCCAATAAGTGCTTCGACGCTGGTGCTGTTGCGGCAGGCAACGGGGGAGCAGATGATCTGGTCCGTCTGCCCGGTATACCGGTGCAGGAGCGCGTGAAAGGCGGCGAGCAGCGTCATGTACATGCTGGCTCTGCCGGTGCGGCTCAAAGTACGGAGCTTCTCCGTCACGGCTGCGGACACGACGAAGGTCTGGCTCCGCCCTTCGACCATGATCGACGTGGGGCGCGGGTGATCCGTAGGTAGCAACAACTCGGAGGCGGCACCGACGAACTTCGCCTTCCAGTAGTCCATCTGTCTGTCCGCCAGGGACTGCTGGGCCTCGCTCTGCTGCCAGTACGCGAAGTCGCGATACTCAATAGCTAGCTGCGGCAGTTTTCCCCCGGCGTACAAGGCCTCGAGCTCTCGCAAGAAGACGGTCTTCGAGAACCGGTCGAAGATGATGTGATGCATCGTGAAGGCGAGGACGTATTCGGCGGGGGCGAGCCGCAACAGTGTACAGCGCCATAAGGGGGCGTTCTTGAGATCAAAGGGGTACTGGATGCTGGCGTCCAGCTCTTTGTCGACCGCTGCCGCTTGCTCGGTATCTGCGAGGGAGGTGAGATCGGTGATTTTCAGGGCGAAGGTGGTAGTGTCAGCGACGTGCTGTCGGGGTTTGCCCTCCACGGTCCGGAAGGCGGTGCGGAGTATCGCGTGGCGCCTCTGGATCTCGGCGAGGCTCTGCTCCAGGGCGTCGACGTCAAGGCCACCGTGGAGCCGATAGACCATGGGGACGTTGTAGAGGCCGCTGGCCTGCTGCACCCTCATCAGTGCCCATAGCCGCTGCTGGCCGCTGGTCAGAGGAATGACAACACCTGCTGGTGCCGGCTCGATGCCGCCGGTCGCCGTATTGAGCAGGGCCAGCAGTTCGGGTTTGCGGACGACCAGTTCCTGTTTCAACTCCGGGGTCAGCACACCCTTCGGTGCGTTGAGCCGGAGTTGGTCGCCGTCTGCCTGGAGCTCCACGTCGAGGCGGGCGAGCCGGGCCATGAGTTCCTGTGCGGCACTCATAGGATGAACTCCTCTCGCTCCTCGACGGTTCTGTCAGCGTCGAGATCGGCGTAGCGGAATTCGCGAGCCAAGGCCTTGGTGGGGGCACCCAATGTCACGCCCCTCATCTCATCCAGCCAGCGGTCAGCGACGGTAGGGTCGATGCGGTTGTACTGATGAAATTTCGGATCCCCCATCATTTTGGATTCCGGGTGCAGACCATCAGTCATCTTCTTCTCTTTGTTCTTCCACGGCTCCAGCATCTCAGTGTGAAATTCGAGCTTGAGAAAGTCGCAGAGTCTTTGCATGGTCGCCTTGGGCTCACGCGTGAGGGTTTCGAAGGCGATGGTGACCTGCCGCTCGGCGGGCACCGCCGCCAAGGCCGTGAGCGTGTTGCGATGACAGGTGAGCCAGAGCAGCTCCGCCAACTCGTGAGGCGAAAATCTGTGGGACACCCGCCTGAAGAAGACCTCAGAGAGTCGCGCGTTTACGAAGGAGCGGATCATGCCCAGCGGGTGCCGCGTAAGGTGAATATACTTGGGCTCCTCGAAATAGTCTTCGATGCGGCGCAGCGCTTGGAGGTCGAGCGTGTTGGCCGGAGTCTTGTCCACCAGCAGGCGGCCGTGGAGCCACGCCTGCATAATCCCATAGAACTCGGAAATCGTCGTCTGGCTTTGCTCGTAACCAGCCAGGATGGCCCGGGCCTCGTCGACGTCGCAGTGCTTGATTTCCATGACCGCGCGGGTGGTGCCCTCGAGCCGGTAGCTCTCGCGGCCGCTGAACACGTCGGCGCGTTCACGCATGGTATTGAAGGTCAGCAGCTCAATCTCCGGCGGTGCGAACAGGCGTGGGTGTCCCGCCAACATCACCCGCAGCAGCGTAGAGCCTGAGCGCGGCGGGCTGAGCAAGAAGACCGCTGGTGGATTCTTGCTGGCTGGCGCAGAGAAGGGAGCCACGGGCTGGATGAGCGCCTTGAACGTGGCGACCAGCGTGCCGTCGATCACCCGGTCAACCGCTCCGGCAGGCAGCTGCCTGGTGATGGACGTCTTGGCGGCAACAGCGCGAGGATAGCTCCTGCGCAGGTAGTCGGCGAGCTCGGCGATCGTCGGAGCGTCGAAGAGGATCACGGGCCACAACAGCTCGTCGAGCCATTCCTCGATGCGGTTGGTGATACGCGCGGCCTGGATCGAGTCGCCGCCGAGTTCGAAGAAGTCGGCAGAGGCCCCGATGCTAGCGACGCCAAGCACCTCCGCCCAGACCGATTGCAGAAAGGCCTCGAGGGGGTCGTTGCTAGACGCCGCCCTCAACCCGGAGAGAATCTCCGGGGCGGGGAGTTGCTTGCGATCCACCTTGTTGTTGGGGGTCTTCGGGAATTCAGGGAGCTGTACGTAGTGATGAGGGATCATGTAGTTCGGGAGCCGCGCCTTGAGCGCGTTCCGCTGTTGCCGGGCGACCAGATCGACCGTCCCATCGGGGATGAGATAGGCCACAAGCTTCTTCACGCCGGGTGTGTCTTCCCGGAGCACGACCAACGCTTCTTTGACGCCAGGCAGCTCGAGTAGCTGTTTCTCGATATCGCCGAGCTCGACACGAAAGCCACGAACCTTCACCTGATCGTCAGCACGACCCAGGAATACCAGGGTGCCGCCAGGTGTCTCTCGCACCAGGTCGCCGGTAGCGTAGAGCCGGCCGGCGTCGGGATGGGTGATGAAGCGCTGCGTCGTCTCCTCGGGCCGGTTCAGGTAGCCCGTGGCCAGGCTTGCGCCCCCGAGGTAGAGTTGGCCAATGTCACCGGCCAACACCGGGTTGAGACCGTCGTCGAGAAGGTGCGTCTGGTAATTAGGCAGCGGCCGACCGATGGGCACAGGACCCTCGCCCGATTGGACCAACTCGATGGTCGCCCAGATCGTGGCTTCCGTGGGGCCGTAGGCATTAAAGACCCGGCTACTGTGCTGCAGCAGTGCCTCCGCAAGGGGGCGAGGGAAGCTCTCGCCGCCGCAGATAACGGTGAGGTCGTCCTTGCCCCCCCAGCCGGCGTCCAGCAGCAAGCGCCAAGTGATAGGGGTTGCCTGTAGAAAGGTGCACTCGTGTGCCTTTAACACCGCGGCTAGTTGTTTGCCGTCGCTGCTGACGTGCCGGTCCACCACTACGACGGTAGCGCCTTGCATCAGCGGCAGAATGATCTCAAGAAGGGAAATGTCGAAGGACAGTGTGGTTATGGCCGCCAGTGTGTCCGAGGGCTGCATCTGCAGCGATTGCTGGATGCCCGCCAAAAAATTGGCAAGCGCACCATGGGAAACCTGAACTCCCTTGGGCCGGCCGGTAGAACCGGAGGTAAAAGTGACGTAGGCGAGGGCGCCAGCCGCGATGGGTGCGATGGCATGGGGAGCGGCGTCGCGGATCAAGGCGTTGTCGAAAACAAGGCTTTCGACACCGTGGCAGCGCATCCGTTCCTGGTTACGACGATCGGTCATGAGCACACACGGTGCAGCATCCTCAAGCACCTGTGCCAGCCGCAACTCAGGATAGTCCGGGTCCAGTGGAACGAAGGCAGCACCAGCCTTCCAGACGCCAAAGAGGGTGATGATCATATCCAGGGAGCGATCCATGCCGATCCCCACCATGTCTCCGACACCGACACCGATCCCAGCGAGATGCGCCGCCAGTGCGTCGCTGCGCGCCACCAACTCCGCGTAGCTGATAGAGACCTCGCCGAAGCGCACCGCCGCCTTGTCGGGGTGTTCGGCGGCGATCTGCGAGAGCCGCTCGAGCACCAAACCCGACCAGGCAATCGACGCGACCGATGGTTGTTCAGAGGGATACACAGTTGAAGTCTCTGAATAGCGATGAGCAGATCGAGTGGGTCGGTCCGTTCAGCCTCGCAATTCTGGAGTAAGAAATGGGCGGTACTTCTAGCGTTTTGGTCTTCGTCTTCGTTTTTCAGGCGTGCTCGAGTCCCAGATCTTCGAATACAGAGGACTCATAAAGACAGCCCACATGCGAGAAAAATATACATTGGGGCATAAGCAGGCAAGACGGTAGACCCGCACACCGTGGTCAACGAGGCCTGGAAGACCGACAAGCAGACCCTGACCTACAACCGCCCGGACTTCTAGACCACGACCTCGAAAGAGCAGCTCAACTTCGCGCAGCACGTCAAGTCGCTCGTGAAGATCCGCGGCCGGGCCGCCGTGGTCATCCCTGACAACGTGCTCCTGGGGGACGGCGCCGGGGAGACCAGCTCGTGTCGTTGAATCCGCTTCCGAAGTCGGCTATCTACAATAGCTGGCCGTCCCTGGCCCCTCTTTGTTCGCCCGACACTTGGGGGTTCGGACTTGTCAGACGCTGCTTGGTACCCCTTAGCGAAGCGACACACAAGGTGAAGGGGAAGCCTCACGATTCCATGTCTTCAAGTGCGGAAACCAGCCTGATGACCGGCTCTGCACGCCACTGCATGCTGATTCTCGGGATGCACGTGTCTGGAGCTTCATTGCTTTCGCGCCTTGTCAGTTTCCTCGGCGCAGCCCTTCCAGCGACCTTGAGAAGGCCCAACTTCGTCAACGAAAAGGGGTATTGGGATTCCCTGCGGTTGTCGGAGTTTCATCAGGCCATGCTCCGCAAGCTGGATAGCGCGTGGCATGATTGGCGCCCTTGTGGCCTGAGCTCCCGGCCCCCCGGCTGCCAGGAAATGGTCCTGCGCCAGACCTGCGCTATCCTGGCGAGCGAGTACGGAGACGCGCCGTTCTTCGGGGTCAAGAGCTCCTTGGTCTGCCGCTTCTTTCCCTCCTTCGCGACGGCTCTCCAGACACTGGGGGTCGAGGTTTCGGTGCTCATGCCGTTACGCAACCCTTTGGAAGTCTGCGAGTCGCTGGAGCTGTCCAGCGGCATGGCTCGCGCCGACGCGGCCATGCTGTGGTTGCGTTACAATCTCGACGCCGAGTCCGCGACCCGGGACGCACGCCGCGCCATGATCCTTCACTCCGACTTGTTGGCGGATTGGCGGCGCAGCGTCATGCGTCTGACAGATGCCTTGCAGCTGGTCTGGCCTGTGGCTGTGGAGGACGCGGGTGCCTCCTTCGATGCCTACCTCGACACAGAGCAGCCGCATCAACCCCGCACGGCAGCTGAGGTCGCATCGGATCCGGTATTGCAAGGCTGGGTCGCCACCGCTTGGGGTGCCCTGGTCGAACTCTGCCGTGACACGAGCTCCAGAGAAGCACGGATCCAGCTCGACCGGATCCGCGCCGCCTTCGACCTCGCTGCCCCATTCATGTACTCGCTGAAGCACGGCGCCGACGCGGTCCCGCTGCGAACCACGTCGGCGGGAGCGCCTCGTGGCTCGGCGCAAGACATAGCGGAGGCGAGATCGCCGATCCGATCCCGACGAGAGCGACGGTCGATCAGGCTCGAAGACCATTCCCCGGTCGCCATCGGTGGCATCGGGGGGAGTGGGACCCGAGTCGTCGCAGACATCCTGATCCGACTCGGGATCTTCATGGGCAGCGATCTGAACCCGGCATTTGATAATGTCTGGTACACCCTGCTCTTCAACCGAGCGGATGTGCTGACGTCGTCGCTCGAGGAGCTGAGGCGCTACCTGGAGATCTTCGCCAACGCGATGGTCGATCGACGAGGGATCTCCCCGTCGGAATGCAGTCTGATCCAGGCTCTGCTCGACGCCCCACGGCCTGCGTGGCTGAAGCGCTGGTGGTTGCAGCAACGTGCCAAGCTCTTGATCAAGGCGACGTCCGCTTGGCCGGTGACGCACCCGGACGGCTGGGGCTGGAAGGAGCCCAACACCCACCTCCTCCTGGAGCCATTGAGCGTACTTTTGCCGGGCCTGAGATACATCCACGTCGTGCGGAATGGGCTGGATATTGCCTGCAGCCGAAACCAGCGCCAGCAGCGCTTCTGGGGCCCTCTGCTCGAGAGCGCCGGCCAGGGTACGGACGGTCTCCGGCAATCGCTCAAATTCTGGTGTCAGACGCACCGGCGCGTGCTCGAGACGGGCGCGCGTATGGGTGAACGCTTCCATCTACTGAGCTTCGACGCGCTGTGCGAGGATCCCGTTGCGAGCATCCAGAAGCTGTGCCGCTTTCTGGGCCGGGAAGGCAGCCCTGCGCTGCTGGCAGAGCTGGCTCGAAACGTCCGCACACCGCTCACGATGGGACGCTTTCGAGACAGGGGTCTTGAGGCCTTTGACGCGCAGGATGTCGCCTATGTCGCCAGCCTGGGATTCAGGACGAGCTGAGTCAGAGTACGGACAGCAAGAAGAAGCGAGGCAGGATTCAGCTATGGGCGAGCCCGAGGACACACCCGACGACGCGAGCTCATTGTACGAGGACGCCGAGAAGAGCAGACCTGGAAAGCCCCCGCTCTCTGAAAGGCTCAGAGAGAAGCTCGAAAAGCTCATGGAAACCGACCCGAACATCTATCCGCTCTTTTGAAGGCGCGCCATGCTGACGAGCTACGACGGGAATCGAAATCGCGAGCATCTCGGTGCGCACGGACCACCGCACACGTTGCGTTGTTACGGAGCCGACACCACCGGGAGCAAGCGCTACCACTTCAATTCCCTGGGATTTCGGGGCGAGGATTACGACCCCCGCGCCGAAAAGCTGCTCTTCGTCTGCGGCTGCAGCAGGACCTTCGGTACGGGCCTGAATCAGGAAGAAACGTGGGGCCATCTCTTCAAGGAGCAGTACGCGGAGGCGCTCGGAATTCCGTCGACGAGGGTCAATCTACTGAACTTTTCACAGGGTGGCGCCTCCAACGACTACATCGCCCGTACCCTTCTCAGCCAATGCGCGGGCGCCACGCCGGATGTCATGCTCATCCTCCTGACGAATCAAGGGCGTTCGGAGAGGATCTACGAGGAGGAGGGTCGCGAAGGTCGTCGGAAGTTCTTCGTCCAGGCCATCATGCCATGGATGCCGATCAAGCCGATCGAGCGGCTTCCCCCTCGCTTCCAGCCCGCCACGGACGCTGAGCGCTCCAGGATGGAGGAGAACCTCGCTGCGGCCACGCATTTCTACGCGCTCTACAACGATGCACTGGGCATGCTACAGACGATCAAGAACATCCTGCTGCTGCAGAGTTTCTGCGCCTCCCGAGAGATCGAGTACACGATCAGCTGGGCTGAGTGGCGCTCACTTGAGGATCCATCCGTGCGACAGAATCCCTTCTTTGCTCCCCTGATCAAGCTGATCGACTTTCGGCGGCTGTGCAACTTCTCGCTGACGGATCCGGATTTCTATCTCGATGCCTCGGCTGAGGGCGTCCATCCTGGACCCCGATCTCATCAGAAGTTCGCTCAGCGCTTGTTTGAAGTGTATCTCGAGCTCCGAACGCCGCCGCATTGAGAGGATCTCGGAGCCATGGAGCCCTGATCACGATGGCTCGGAAACCGCCAGAGCTCACAATCATCGTTGTCTTCTTCAACCTCGAAGACCAGATCCGGAAGACGCTCTATTCCTTGAGCGCCGCCTACCAGCGCTGCATCGAAGTGGAGGACTACGAAGTCCTCGTCATCGACAACGGCTCGGACAAGCCCCTGCCCTCGGAGTGGATCGAATCCCTCGAAGGCCGCTTCACCTGTATCCGGCGGGAAAACGCGAGCCCGTCACCTGCCGCTGCGGTCAATTTGGGGATTCGCATGGCCAGGGGGCGCCATGTCGGGGTGATCACGGACGGCGCTCGGCTGGTGACACCTGGGCTCCTCGCTTTTGCTCTCAAGGCCTTTCGAGCCTTTGAGAATCCTGTCGTCACGGCCCTGGCATGGCACCTCGGACCCGATATACAGAGGCGTGCGGTCCTTCAAGGGTACAGCCGGGAAGAGGAGGATCGCCTGCTCGAGCGGATCGGGTGGCCGGACAACGGCTATCGGCTCTTCGAGATCTCGGCACTCGGGGGATCCAGCGCCGCGGGTTGGTTCCTGCCCAAACCGGAGAGCTCGACCTTGTTCGCACGCAAGACCCTCTTCGAGGCGCTCGGGGGCTACGACGAGCGCTTCGATGAGCCGGGCGGCGGGCTGGTATGTCACGACTTCTACCATCGAATCAACGAGGCACCAGGCACGGAGCTCGTGATGCTGCTTGGCGAAGGCTCCTTCCACCAACTTCACGCTGGGGCCATGACCGGCGCAAACCAAGCGGAGGCAGCCGAAAAGTTGAGACGTTGGAGCGCACAGTACCAGAAGTTGACAGGTCACCCGCCAGGCCGACCGTCCAAACCCGTCAACCTCCTCGGACAGCTGCCCCCCGAGGCCCGTCGTTGGCTCCACCATTCGTCAGACGCATTGCGGGCACAGCGAGCTGAATGAAGATGGAGACACAGGGGCACCAGTGCATCTTCATCCTCGGTATGCATCGCAGCGGGACCAGCTGCCTGGCTGGGATCATGCAGGCCGCCGGGGTCGAGTTGGGGGAGGTGCGGCGGAGCTCCACACACAATCCGAAGGGCAATCGCGAGCTGCCCGCTGTCTGGCGCCTCAATGATGCCATCCTCGCAGAGAGTGGCGGGTCCTGGAAGGAGCCTCGGCGGTCTCTGCGCTGGAGACTCGAACACGAGCACGAGAGGGATCGGATCCTGAGTGGATTGGGGCGGCACAGCATCTGGGGCATCAAAGATCCCCGGCTGCTCTTCACGCTGGATTTCTGGACTGCCGGCCTGAGCTCCTATCGGGTCGTTGCCATCTTCAGGCACCCGGTCCGCGTCGCGAAGTCACTCTTCGCTCGCGAGGCTCTCCCGCAGCACCAGGCGCTGGCCCTCTGGTCCAGCTACAATCAGCGCCTCATCGACCTCTACCAAAGACGGCCATTCCCCGTCGTCTGTTTCGACGCTGCGGCGGAGACTCTACGACGATCCTGCGCGTCGCTGCTTGTCCGCCTGGGGTTGGGAGACCGCGTCGACGCGGGGGTCGCTTTCTTCGAAGAGCATCTCAGAAGGCACCGGGACTCGCATGGCGCGGCCGAAACTGAAGAAGCTATGGCTCTGTATCGCCGTCTCCTGCAGTTGCCCGCTCTACCCGTCGCGTGACATGCGCGCCAGCCAGCGCTTGCGGCGGGCTGAGAGAGACTGTCTCACGGAACCTTAAGAGCTCCTTGGATTGCTCGCCATCGTCAACGTGAGGAAACCGGAAATGGGCGGAGAATCCGACCTTTCTTCTCGTAGGGGAGGGGTTTACGCCCGCCCTCGGGAGAGCGAAGCGTCCGAGTCTGCGAGGTGGTAAACCCCTCCCCTACGTGACAAGCCAAAGCAGTTCATTGCCGGGATCACGTTCCATGAGACAGATTCAGAGAGCCGGGTGCTCGCGGCGGATCCTGCCAGCTTCCTGTGGTCCATGGGTGGTCTGGCGAGAATCAGCTTGACGCTTCCAGGCACTTGACGAAGATCCAACTCCCAGAGCGGTTATGATCGACACGTCACAAGCCGTCCACACAGGCCCCTCCGATGCACGCCTCGTCGCTCGAGAACATGCATAAGTGTCTCGACAAATACATGCCGACCGGCTTTGGAGCGGATCAGCCCGCCACGGTCGTCGACATCGGCGCCGCTGATGTCAACGGTTCCTATCGGGTCCTCTTCGCCGACATGCCCGTCGTCTACATCGGTGTCGACCTGGAACCCGGACCTGGCGTCGATCTCGTCGCGGAGGACACCTCCAAGCTTCCGCTCGCAGACCAGTCGGCCGACATCGTCCTCTCGGGGCAGGCCCTGGAGCACAGCGAGTTCTTCTGGCTGACGTTTTCTGAAATGGTCCGCGTGGCCAAACCCGATGGGCTCATCTTCCTCGTCGTCCCGTCTGAGGGCCCGATCCACCGCTACCCAGTGGATTGCTACCGCTTCTACCCCGATGCCCTCACGGCACTGGCCCGATACACAGGCTGTCATCTGATCGAGTGGTGGCGTGACGAGCGCGGACCGTGGCGAGATCTGGTGGGGGTCTTCGCGCGCAAAGCCATCTCCCGGGTGCAGACAGCTCCGCCGCTGAAGCATCCTCCCAGGTCGCTGCGGATGCAGACCCCCTCGGCGCGTCCCGAAGAGGAGCGCGTGCGCGGCGCGACCCCGTGCCTGACATTCCTGGGGCAAGTGCACGCAGCGCTGCGGCCTCGCGGCTATCTGGAGATTGGAGTGCGGCATGGTCGCAGCCTCAGCTTGGCGGGCTGCCCCTCCGTGGCTGTCGATCCGTGGCCCGAGCTCGAGGCGCCCGCGGGTCCCGAGGTTTCACTCTTCGCCGAGACCAGTGACTGGTTCTTCGAGCTGCACGCCAAAGAAGCCCTCGCCGGGCCGGTGGACCTGGCCTTCATCGACGGCGCACACCGCTTCGAAAACGTGCTGCGGGACTTCATGAACGTCGAGCGCTACAGCCATCCGGCGACGCTGGTAGTCATCGACGATGTCTTCCCCAATCACGCGGCACAGGCGCATCGTGAGCGGCACACCCAAGTCTGGACGGGCGACGTCTGGAAGATCATCCCTTGCCTGAAGAGACACAGGCCCGATCTGCTGCTCGTGCCCATCGACACGGCCCCCACGGGGATGTTGCTGGTTCTCGGCTGCAAGCGCGGCCATCGTGTCCTGTGTGAGCGCTACAACCCCATCGTGCGAGAGATCCTGGCGCTCGACAGCGTGCCGCCGGTCGAGATTCTCGACCGCGATGGCGCCAGGCCCGGTCTGGATTCTGCGCTGGAGGGGCTGCTTCGGGAGCTGTCGGGACTTCGAGCTGACAAAGGGGCTCAAGACCGGGTCCGTGAGTGCCTCGGGACCTGGCGAAAGGGGACGAGGTAGATCACATGGCATGCGAAGTGGGCATATCGATCGTCGTTGTGGCCTTCAACATGGGCCGCGAGCTGCCACGCACCCTTCGCACGCTGTCACCCGCCATGCAGCAGGGCGTCGCGCCTCGCCAGATCGAAATCCTGGTCGTGGACAACGGCTCCGACCAACCCCTGACCGAGGCCGACTGCCCGATCGACGGGGTACGGGTCCGTTGGTTGCACGTGGACAATCCGACGCCCTCACCCGTTGCCGCGGTCCATCTGGGCCTCTCCCTGGCCTCCCATCCGCTGGTCGGCGTGATGATCGACGGCGCGCGCATGGCGTCGCCGGGTCTGCTCGCCGGGGCGTTGGCCGCCCAGCGTGTGCATCCGCGGGCTGTCATCGCGTCCCTGGGTTTTCACCTCGGGCCGGAGGTGCAGATGGTCTCGGTCGCTCAAGGCTACGACCAGGCTGCGGAAGACGCTCTGCTGGCATCGGTCCCCTGGCAGGAGGATGGCTACCACCTCTTCGATATCTCCGTCCCGGCGAATTCTTCGGCGGATGGCTGGTTTTCGCCCATCGCCGAGTCGAATGCGCTCTTCATGGACAAGAGTTTATGGGCTGAGCTGGGTGGTTACGATGCGCGCTTCAAATCCCCAGGAGGCGGACTCGTAAACCTGGACACCTACCGCCGGGCCTGCGAGCTTCCCGATATGCAGCTGGTCGTTCTGCTCGGTGAGGGGACCTTCCACCAGATCCACGGCGGTGTCGCGGCGAGCGCCAAAGAGCACCCGTGGGGGGCGTTTCACAGCGAATACGTCAGCATCCGCGGGGAGCTGTTTCGCCAACCCAGGATCGAGCCCGTCTTCTTCGGCAGAGTCCGGCCCCAGGTCCTGCCCAGCATCGAACGGGCCGTCCGTGCCGAGAAGGCAGGGAAGTGGCGCGAGTCGGTGTCCCCTGACCGGCCTCCGACACGCACGGGCCCGCAGGAGCTGTGTGCTCTTTCGGGACTCGCCCTGTCGAGCATCCAGCGCGGAGTGCTGTCGACCCGCTACCGGGGGCGTGCCCTGCTCAAGAATCCCTTCGATCTGGTGATCTATCTGCAGCTGCTGCAACGTCTGCAGCCCAGGACCGTGCTGGAGATCGGTGCCAAGGAGGGGGGCTCCGCGCTCTGGTTTGCGGATACCCTGTCGAATCTGGGCATCGATGGCCGGGTCATCGCGGTCGACATCGCGCCGGTCCCCCCCCTCGACGATGCGCGCATCGAGGTCATCCGCGGCGACGCGTTGGCGCTCTGCGATGTTCTCGCGGCGGAGCGTCTCGACGCGCTTCCCCGTCCTCTTCTGGTGGTCGAGGACTCAGCCCATTCCTACGAGGTGTGTCGCGCAGTGCTGGACACTCTCGACCCCCACCTGCGTTCTGGAGACTACCTGGTGGTGGAGGATGGAGTGGTGGCGTTTCTGCCCGAGGCCTTCTACCGTCGCTACAAGAATGGTCCGACGCGAGCGATCGCTGATTTCCTCGGGGAGCGGCCGGGACGCTACGAGATCGATCGCAGCCTGTGTGATTTCTTCGGCCCCAACGTGACCTTCAACCCCAACGGCTATCTGCGGCGTCTCTGAGCCGTCTGCCAGAGTGCCCTCGAGGCCGGCGCGGAACGAGCGGTCGGCCTCAAGGCGCCTCTTAGCAGTCTGCGTCAAAAATCGCTTCGCCAGGCTATCCGGCGGGCAACAACCGGTGTGCGAGCTCGACGCCCAATACTTTTGAGGAATGCCTCTCGGCAAGGGCTGCGGTGAAGTAGCGAGACCCGGTCATCCGGGAACGTCCCGGCCTACTCGACACCGCCGGCGAGACGGAACTCCGCGGATGAACCGAGTTTCCCTGAGAGGCCTCTGCCAGGGCCTTGCCCATAGACCGACGCTACAGGGGTTGTCCCGACGCGCCCCGGAGACGCCGCTGTAGCGGCGCTCTGTGAGCGCCGGAAGCCGCGTGCGCAGGGGCTACGCCGAAGATCTGGGGTGACTCTATGCGGGTCGGTGTTCCCGTCGGTCATAGACCGACGCTACAGCGGCTGCAAGCCGCGTCCGCAGCGGTCCCCCCCCTCCAACGGGACTGCCTTACGGAGCGCGGCCAGCGAAAGCGCCAAACTCCGGGCTAGAGCAACCAGCTCTCGTCGCTGGATGTCTCCTCCGCGGCCGCGCGGCTCTCGTCTTCTGCGATCTGGGTCTCGGCGACATCCAGACGCTGCTCGAATTCCTCTTTGTCGGCCCCAAGGGTCAGGGCGAACTTGTAGCACTTGCTGGCGACCTTCGAGTCGCCACGCCCCTCTGCTTCTTTGGCCGACTCCAGCACCTCGTTCAGAGACATCAACCGCACCAGTCCGTCGCTCGCGAGATCTCTGAACAGGCCATAGATCTCGAGCTTGCTGCGTCCCGAAATACGCTGGATCTCGCCCAGGCTGTGCTTGCCATCGATCAGGTAGAGCACTTCGGGATTTCCCCAGTGCTTGACGCCTTCCATCTTGGCTTCGAAGTCCCGGAAGACATAGATCACGTCCTGGTTCGGGAACAGGGTCTTGAGCTCGTCCCACTCGTTGATACGACGCACCGCCTCAAGCAAGAATGCATCGGTATTCAAAGCCAGACGCGTGACTTCTTTAGAGTTGCTGAAGAACTCCGGAGGCAACTTGTCGCGCGTAAATTGGAACTTGGCAGACCCCCAGAGGAAAGTTTCGTACAGCTCTTCCTTGATCTGATCCAGCAACTGCGTTGAGAGCTCACCTTCCGTGATGAAACCCCGCTCGACGAGGTCCCCGCCGAAAATCTCCTCGGTCTGCTGGACTGTCTCTTTGCCGAGAATGATGTCGAGAAAGGCATCGCCCTCTTCACGACGATCGATGTTGAGCAGAAAGACCTCGCCCTGCGAGAAGTAGATATGTTTCAGACGCTCACCGTCACTGATGCGCAAAGTACCCGAGTGTTTATGGGAGTTGAGCGACTGTAGAACCTCGGCGATGTTGAAATCTTCCAGATTGCCCGTCAGCGTGTACTTTTTCTCGGTCTCTTCGGCCAACATATGGGCATCGCGCAGCTGCGTGATACGCTGCTGGAAGTAGGTCGTATTCCGGCCGCTCGCCAGGGCCCCCAGACAGGCGTTGTGCGCGTCGGCGTGTCTGCCGTCGGCGACCGCCGCATCGATGAACGCCCCATACTCCTGCTCGGTCAGCTGACGCACCAGACCGCGGTCCATGCCGCGGTAGAGGAATTGATAGAACTCCTGGCGGCCCGCCTTGGTCAGCCGAATCAGATCTTCAACAGTGCGGTTCCCCGTGAACAGGGCAAAGGGCTCATCTGGAGAGACCTTGGTCGAACCCGGATCGAACTTGAAGATCACCTTCTCAGAGGGAACGCGCTCAGCAATGCGCCGCCACTTCCGCAGCAAGTGCCAGATGCGGCTGCGCACGCTCGACTTCATGTACGAGATCTTCAGGAACAGCCCGTCGCTGCGCGGCGGTTTCTGGCTCGGCTCGCCCTTGACGAACTCGATATGCGGCCGCTTCCAGAAGAACATGTCGACGATCTCTTCCAGGATCTTCTCACGCAGAGCTCGCGACCACTCCTCACGCGTCAAGATCCCCCCGCCGAGCAGAATCTGCTGCAGCGGCTTGCCCGTCATCGCCTTGAGCTCCTGGGCCCGCCGGATGTCATCTTCGGTCAGGCGGCCCACTTTGAGGATGTAACGCCCGACATTCGGAGTCTTCTCAGGGTCGGTGCTCCACATCGCCAGGAATGCCTTGCCCATGAAGACCGACAACTCATGGCCACTCTCCCGCACCGTGAAGGTGCCGAGCAGGTCCTGTTTGAACAAAGCGATGAACAGCGCCAGCGCCATGCGCCCGCCTGCGCGCGCACCGAAGCTCACTCCGCTGGTGTTCTGCACGAACGCCGCGCTGCTGAAGACTTCGACCGCCAAGGCCTCAGCCTCTTCGGCCTCGAGCACGTCGTCTTCGAGCAGAGACTCGAGAATCCGCAGGGAGTCGTCCAGCTCTTTGTCGTGCAAGGCCTTGGCCAGCAACATGCGCCGCTCGGCGAATGCCACGGGCTGCAGATCGCCCTTCCCGACAAGCTCTGCGAAGCTGGTCATCGCATCGAAACGGTTCAGCCCGAGCACCTCGAGCTGCGACTCGAGCGACGTCTGCCCATTGAGCACCAGCTTGTCGGCACCTGGGGCATTCAACTCGCCGAAGGTCTTGATGGTCGACTCGAGGCACTCATCCCTGACGCGGTAGAACTGTTTGGTCGAGGGAATCAGCTTGTTGATGTGCGACCATTCATCGAGGCGGCGGGCTGCCTCCATGCAGATGTTCTGGGTGCTGAACATCGCGTTGCCATCGACGGACTCGAGAATGTGATCCGGCAAGTTGTCTTTGGCAAACTGGAAGAAGGCGTCTTCCCAGAAGAACAACTCGATCAGCTCTTCTTCGTGCTGTTTGCGGAGGGCGGTCGTGATGTCTTGGGGTTGCACCAGCCCCCTCTTGACCAGGATGTCGCCGATACGCTCGGAGCTCTCTTTCTGCTCCTTGAGCGCCACTTCGAGGTTTTCTTCGCTGAGCAGATTCTGCCGGATCAAGATGTCGCCGAGCCGCGCCAGACTGCGGTCGCGGGTCGTGGCGAGGATCTCGCCCGAGCGGAGGTAGATGGTCTTCCGCTGGACCCCATGATAGACCTCGAGCGTACCCGAGTGTCCGCTGGCCAGCAGAAACTGGAAGAGCTCAGACAGGCTGAGCGTCCGGACACTACCTCTCAAAGACAGCTCATTCACACCTGAATCTGTCCCCTGGGAAAATGCGTCGGAATTCCAAGCCAAGGAAGATTAGCAGACCCGTCATTGCCCCACAACAATGCCGGGTCCCTGGCACAGCGCAAACGAGCCCCGGTCCAAGACCGGATCTGCTGCGCGGGCGGACAGGTAGGAATCGACCTGGTCTGAGCCACCACTTTTCAGCATCCACCTCAAAATACCAAGTTAACAACTCTTTCGGTCGGCAAACAGCTTTTCTCGATGTCTCGCTGTTCTGCCGCCGTTTTGTGCGACCCGTTTACTCTGCTTCGGAACGCGCCTTGAGCCGCTTCAGGCGGAAGATCTCTTCGCGTTCTCGTTCTTCGAGCACTGCCTGGATGGTTTTGACATCCCTGAACAGGCGGGGCAACAATCTCTGCTCGAGCGCATTCACCCGCCGCGTGGTCCGGCGGATCTCCCCTCCCAGGCGGCGGAGCTTCATCTCCATCGGCGCCATCTGCAGCAGGGCCTCAAGCAGGTGCTCATAGGCGCTGCCCGCCTCGATGGTGCCGCTGCCTGTGCCCTTGGGCGAGTAGCCGCGCTCGAGCACATTCCGCACCATGCCCGCGGCGCGAAACTCCCAACTCTTGATGCCCCCCGAAACGACGGCGCGCAGCTCGAGGTCGACCTCGCGCCTCGAAGCTAGAGCGGCCGAATGTAGCGCTCGCGGGCCATCGAGCGCGGCTGCCATCACCACGGCCCTGGCCGAGCTCTGCGACCGCTCCAGCACCTTCCGCCGCAGAGCCCGTAGCGGCCGCATCAGCTGGAACAACTCCTGCATCAGCGCGTCCCGCCGGCGCCGAAGCAGGTCTGCTCCTTGCGAGGCGAGCTTGATCTGGCTCTTGCGCTCGAGCAGGGTCATCCGGTTGGGCGTCGCACCATGCATGACGGATCAAGCTCGCGGGTCGAAGAAAGGTGTCGTGCTGCCATCTTTCATGATGACACTGAAATAACGAGAAATCAGCTTCTTGTCGATGCGCGTCAACTCTCGCTGCGGGAAAGGCTGCAGCAGTCTCCAGCCGCTATCGAGCGACTGTGTCAGTGTGCGTGCCTGATTTCCCTGCCCGATGTAGTCTCGCTCGAACTCGTCGGCAAACTTCAGGTACAGACGGTCGAGCTGAGACAGCGAGTCTTCCCCGACGATCGCGCTGAGCCTGCGTACATCCCGTCCTTGCGCATAGGCAGCGTAGAGTTGGTTGACCAGTTGGCGGTGGTCCTCGCGGGTCTTGCCCTCGCCGATACCGTTGTTCATCAGCCGTGACAGGCTGGGGAGCACGTCGATGGGCGGCTCGATGCCGTCCTGGAAAAGCGCCCGCGAGAGCACGATCTGCCCTTCGGTGATGTACCCGGTCAAGTCAGGGATCGGATGGGTGATGTCGTCCTCGGGCATGCTGAGGATCGGGATCTGGGTGACAGAACCCTTGCAGCCATGGACCATCCCGGCCCGCTCGTACAGCGAGGCCAGGTCGGTGTACATGTATCCCGGATAGCCGCGCCGTCCGGGGATCTCTTCGCGCGCAGCCCCGATTTCACGCAAGGCCTCGCAGTAACTGGTCATGTCGGTCAGGATCACCAGCACGTGGTAGTCGCATTCGAAGGCCAGATACTCCGCCACAGTCAACGCACAACGAGGCGTCAACAGGCGTTCCACGGTGGGATCCGAGGCCAGGTTGAGGAAGCAGACGGTCTTGCTGAGCGAGCCATCGAGCTTGAAACGGTTGAGGAAGTAGGAAGCCTCTCTCTGGGTCAGCCCCATCGCCGCGAACACGACCACGAACGGCTCGTCAGAGCCAGGCACCCGCGCATTGGCCACGATCTGTGCGGCCAGCTCGTTGGCTGGCAGGCCCGCGCCGCTGAAGATCGGCAGCTTCTGCCCGCGCACCAGGGTGTTGAAGGCATCGATGGCGGTGACACCCGTCTCGATGGAGTTGGCCGGCTTGATGCGCGCCACCGGATTGATCGGAGCCCCATAGACGCCCCGGTGCTCTGCGGCACGCACGGTCGACAACCCATCGCGCGGGCGTCCGCGCCCGTCGAGCACGCGCCCGATCATCTCCTCGCCCACCGGCACCCGCGCCTCATCTTCCAGCAGACGGACACGCGTCGACACCACGTCGATGCCCGCAGTGCTCTCGAGCACCTGCACGACAGCCAGGTCGCCCTCGAGCTCGAGCACCTGGCCATTGCGGATCTCGCCGTTGGGTAGCAGGATCTCGAGCATCGACGCGTACTTGAAACGACGTCCTCCCTTCAAATGCAGCAGGGGACCCGAGACATACTCGAGGCCTTGATACTCTTTGGCGAACGACGGACCAGCGTTTGTCATTTCCATCGCGCGAACTCTTTCTGCATCTGCTCCCGAAGCCCGCTCTCGGCGTCGCCGAAGGCTTGCTCGGAAAAGGAATTCAAGCGCAAGAGCTGCTCGAGCGACGCGGTCTCGCGGATATCGTCGATGCGTGCGTCGGCGGCGATGGCCTTGCTGGCGTAGTCGTGGAAGTCGAACAGGCTGCGCAGAATGCCCAGTTGCTTTTCGTAGCTGCAGCTCGCGTCGTTTTCGCTGAAGGCGTTCTGTTGCAGGAACAAGAGCCGCGCCACGCGCGCCACCTCAAGGTACACCTTGTCCGAGTCCTGCAGGGCATCGGGTCCGACCAGCTGGACCACCTCTTGCAGCTCGCCATCTTTCTTCATCAACTGGAAAAAGCGGGTGCGCAGCATCTCCCATTCGGGCGAGACGTTCTGGTTGAACCAGCCCTTCAGCCCGTCGGAGTACAGCGAGTAGCTACGGTTCCAGTTGATGGCCGGATAGTGCCGTCGGTAGGCCAGCGTGGCATCGAGGGCCCAGAGCGCCCCGACCACCCTCTGGCTCGCCTGGGTGACCGGCTCGCTGTAGTCACCGCCCGGCGGCGACACCGCCCCGACCACGGTCACCGAGCCGACCTGCTGGGCGGTCTCTTCGGCGCTACGCAGGACAGGCTGCGAGCTCCCGGCCTCAGAGCCGAGCGGGACAACGCGCCCTGCGCGCTCGTAGAATGCCGCCAGCCGACTGGCCAGGTAGGTCGGGTAGCCCTCTTCACCGGGCATCTCCTCAAGGCGTGAGGCGATCTCGCGCATAGCCTCTGCCCAACGGGAGGTGGAGTCCGCCATCAGCGCCACATCAAAACCCTGGTCGCGGTAGTATTCCGCCATCGCGATGCCCGTGTAGATCGAGGCCTCGCGGGCAGCGACCGGCATGTTCGAGGTGTTGGCGATCAGGATGGTCCTCTCCATCAGGGGACGCCCCGAGCGCGGGTCCTGCAGATGCGGGAACTCGTCGAGCACGTCGGTCATCTCGTTGCCGCGCTCGCCGCAGCCGATGTAGACGATGATGTCCGCACTGCAGTATTTGGCCAGGGTCTGCTCGACCACCGTCTTGCCGGTGCCGAAACCTCCCGGAATGATCGCATTGCCCCCCAACGCGACCGGAAAGAGCGTGTCGAGGACGCGCTGGCCGGTGAACAACGGCTGACCCGGATCGAGCTTGCGCAGATAAGGGCGCGCCACCTTGACCGGCCAGGTGTGGAACATCCGCAGCTCTTGACCATCCGCCAACCTGCCCAGCACCGTATCGACCGTGTACTCCCCGGCGGGCAGCAGCTCGACCAGCTGCCCCTGCACGCCGGGCGGAACCAGCACACGGTGGAGCAACTGCTCGGTCTCCTGCACTTCCCCGAGCACGCTGCCAGGCCCGACCAGACCACCCTCCTTGGTGCGGGGCTCGAAACTCCAGAGCCGAGCGCGGTCGAGGCCCTTCGCCACCAGGCCGCGCCGGATGAAGATACCCGAAGCCTCACGCAAGACCTCGAGAGGCCGTTGGATGCCGTCGTAGACCGAGCCGAGCAGCCCGGGCCCCAGCTCGACACTCAGCGGCAGGCCGCTGGACACGACGGGGTCTCCGACAGACAGCCCGGCCGTCTCTTCGTACACCTGCACGAATGCGCGTGCGCCGTCGAGGCGGATGACCTCTCCGAGCAGCTCTTCGGCCCCCACCTTGACCATGTCGTACATGCGGGCACCAGCCATTCCCTCAGCTACGATGGTCGGGCCAGAGATCTTGTAGATGCTGCCGCTGACAGTGCTCTGCATTCAGCTACTCCCAGGAGTGTGTCGGAGAACTCGTGAAACGGAGTGCTGCGCCGGTGGGTTGATGCCGAGGCGGACGACGCACAGCGAAGCGGCCGAAGGTCCGCCGCAGGCGGGACTGAGGTTGGCCCGGATGGCCGTCGAGGAGGACAACTCAGCGAGAGCGGCCGATGCTTGCCTCCGAGGAACGAGGAGGTGAGCGAGGTGCAGCGGCCCGCCGCCGTAGTGCTCTGTGAAGCGAGGACTCCGGCAGATTCCGTTAGCTCGATGGAAAAGACGCATCACAGGCCTCCCAGCAGGTTGAAGCCCGTCATCTGGCGCACCATTTCCCCAAGCCGCCTGTCGAGCTCTTCGGGGGCCACGTCGGAGAGTCCGAGCGGAAAAGCCAACACGAAGGGCAACTCACTCTCCAGCGCCTTCTGCCTGAGCCGGTCATCGATATCTTCGAACAGCTTCGCATCGATCAGCACCAGTCCGAAGCGCGCCTTCTCCAGCTCTTCGCTCAGCGCTACCTCGACGGCCTGGCGCCCTTGCGGCGCGCTCGCCGTGATTCCCGCCAGGCGGAAGCCGATGGCAATCTCCTCGTCACAGAGCGCGAGGATACGCGTGACATGGGTCTCGCCTTCACGCATAGACGAGCATCTCCCGGATGGTGCCGATGGGGAACTTATGAAACTTCAAGCGCAACAACAGACTGAGGTTCTTCTTCTCGTTGCGCAGACGGTAGATGTAACGCAAGACCGGCCACAGCGAGACGGGTTTGATCAACGAATGACTCGCCAACTCGCGCAGCAGAGCCTCCTCGAGCAGACGGTCGAAGACCAGCACAGTGTCCAGTGAGGCGTAGATGATCACGCCCTTCTGGATCGCTGGTCCATAGAAAGTCTTGGTCAGCGCTTCAAGCACGTCATCGGTGGAATCGAGCTTGAACAGCCGATCGTAGAAAGAGCCTCCCAGGTGCCCGCCATCGAGGCAGAAACTCCGGACTTTCTGGGCCTCGGCCGTTCCCGCGAAGTGCAGCGCGAGACGGATGTTGCGGATGTCTGCTTCGCCGGCGACTGCGAACGCGATGGCAGGATCACTCTTTTCTTCAAGCGCCGCGAAGATGTGCTGGAACACCTCGCGCTCGAGTTGCTGCTCGTGCGCCTGCAGGCTTCCACTGAAAGGAATGCTGCGCAACGCGGCCCGCACGAAGGGGTGGAGGGGAAGCCGCGCCAACGACGTAAAGAAGCCGTCTCCGACCTCGCCGTAGACGTCGGCCACGGTCTCGGGATCGAAGTCGAGAAAACCGCTCAGTGCGACGGACAGCTCTTCGAAGGACACTTTCCGTAGATGGCCACGCATCAACGTCTTGACGTCATCAACCTCGAACAGGGCGATCAGATGGCGCAGATAGTCGTCGGCCTCCTCGGCCCGCGCGAAAGCGAAGACCTGCCTGAGGCTGGCGATGGTGTCTGCCCTCACGGTCGCGACAAAGCTCTCCAGGGTCCCGCGCCGGTGCGCAACCTTCTCAAAGCGCTCGGCAGCGTCACGCTCGAGCCCTGCGATCAAGGCCTCGAAGCTGGTCGCCTGGGACAGCTCTTCGAGCTCACTGCGGCTCAACAGGCGTGCCAGCTGCCCCTGCACGTACGTCGCGAGGAAAGGAAAATCAGCCATGGTCCGCCCCACCAGGAGCCAAGGACCCGCCCCCGAACACAGTGCGCACCAACTGCGACGCCAGGGCCGCCCGCGAACGTTCATAGGTGGCGAGCAAGCTGGCATCGACAAACCCGCCGGTCGCCGTCTCGCGCGCCCGCAGCCCCGATTGCAGGGTAGAATCCAGCTGCGCTTCGACCTCCTCCAGCTCGGCGCAGGCTTTCTGGACGATCTCGAGGTCCCGCTCTGCTGCCAGAATGACCATCGGTCCCTCGCGGTCCGCCAGGAGTTTCTCGAGCAGGCCGAGCAGATAACGCCGGTAACGCGCTGGATCGGCCGTCGGCAACTGGTCGATTCTTTCGCGGATCGAGGCCAGCGCCTCCTCAGCCAGCTGGCTCTCACGGCGCCGCTGGGCGTTGACGCGCTCATGGGCGACGCGGCGCGCGTACAGTTCTTCGAGCTCATTGCGGTGGGCCGCGAGACGTTCTTCCATCTCCCGGGCCAGCGCTACAAGTTGCGCCTCGCAGCGGCCGTCGTATTCGGTCACGCCCCGTTCAGCCTCTTCGGCAAGGCTGGAACAGCGACCGTCGATCGTACGCTGCAAGCGGTCTGCCAGCTTCTCGTGGCTCATGCCAGTTCCGGGATCTTGCTCAGCAGGAGGAATGCGATCACAAAGCCGAACAACACGATGGTCTCGGGCAGGGCGACCAGCAGGAAGACCAACCCGGATAGCTTGCTGTCCGAAGCGATGGCTCCCAGACCAGCAGCCCCGATGCGCGACTGCGCCAGGCCCGTGGCGAGCCCGCCCAGCCCAACCGCAAGGCCTGCGCCGATGGCGATCAGACCGAAACCCAGCGAGCCACCAGCAGCGTCCTGCGCCTGCATCTCGGCCTCCTCGGCTTCTGGAGTGTGCTGCTGGGCGAAGGCCGGCAACGTCAAGAGCAGGCTACAGAGGATCAAGACTCCGGGGGCCCATTTCATGCCAAGGTCTCCTGAATCGCAAAGGGCTGGTAACGGTTTCCGCCTTCCTTGTGGAATTTGGGAAGAAACTCCACAAAGTGCAGGCGCATGGAATGGATCGCGGGACTCAGAATGCCGAGCGCGATATTCAAAGTGTGGATCAGACCGGCTCCGATCACCGAGAGAACTCCGATCGGCGGCTCCAGCAGAGAGTTGGCGACGTTCGCCAGTACGACCGATGCGACCCCGATGGCCATCAGTCGCGAATAGGAGACCACATTCGCCAGCAGCGAAATGCTCTCAAGCAAACCCGCGATGCCCACTTTTACCAGCAGGGTCAGGATGCCGAGCGCCAGGATTCCCCACCCACCATACAGCAGAAGTGTGGGGTTGATTCCCAACCCGCGGAGGCTTCCACTGGTCAACAGCACGACTACGCCGAAAAAGAAGCACAGGAAGCCGAGCCGCTCATACCCGTGCTTGCTGTCGCCTTCGCGGAAGTTCAGCACCGCCCCGAGCACCAACGACAAGGTGATGTGGACGGCACCTGCCGCGATGCTGATCCACAGCAGCACCTGCAGGAAATCGTCATGGCGCTGGTGCCATAGAGCCGGATAGTCCCAGGCGATCAAGCCGGACTCGCTGTTGAAGAAGGGTGAGGGGTCGCCGAAGAACTCGCCGAAGAGCAGACCGAAAATCATCGTTGAGATGGCACAACCCACTCCGATCAACGCAGCGTTCTCGAACAACGCATTGCCCTTGCGACGGGCCCAACCGCGCAACCACAAAGCCAACATGACCAGCACCAGCCCATAGCCGGTGTCACCCAGGATGAAGCCGAAGAACAGAGGAAAACCGAGCGCGAGCAACAGGGTCGGGTCGAGCGTGCCGTATACCGGCGCGGGAAAGAGGCTGAGGAAGATCTCGTAAGGCTTCAACCAATTCGGGTTTCTGAGCCGCACAGGGATCTCTTGGCGCTTGATGCCGTGGTCTTTGATGGGAACGACGGCGACCTTGTCACCGAAACGCCCGTGAACGCGAGAGCTGAACCACTCCAGCCGGAGATCGGGCACCCAGCCCTCCATCACGAACAGGTATTCGGTCTGGGCTATGTGGTGCAGGTTCTTGTAGAGCGCGTGTTTGGTATTCACATACAGCTCGACCGAGCGGATCAGCGTCTTCTCCTGGTCGATGAAGGTGTCGAGCTCACGATCGAATTGCTTGTGGATCGCGGGCAGCTTGCCGAAGCGGCGGATCGCCTTGTCGACGCCCTCGCTCAGCGGCATATGGGCGTGGCCCGGGATTTCGAAGACAGCAAGCCGATCGCGGTGCAGAAACTCCTCAAACGCTTCGCGTTGAGCGCGCGCGCACTTCACGAACAAGAACTCGGAGCGATCGGGAAAGACGCTGCTACCGATCAGGTTCGGCTCGTTGCGGCGCAGGTAGTCATCGATCTTGGTGCGCAGACTCCTGCGGGCCTCGGGCAGCTGGATGGCAACCACCTCGGGTTTGCCCCACTCCGCATGCAGACCCAGCTGTTTGGAGAGGAAGCGCAGGGTGGGCATGGTGCCCTCGAGCACCGCAATCTCTTCGCGGATGTTCCCCATCTTGCGCAGAAAGGCCTGGGTCTTTCGTTTGACCCGACTGATCTCGCGGAACACCTCGACCGTGGGGACCTTCCCCCACTTGCGAGCCATCTCCAGCGCACCTTGTGGGTTGCCGATGCGGCTGGTGACCACCCTCAAGCTGCGCAGGATCTTCTGGATCTCGGCGATCTGTGCGTTCTCGGACCGCTGCCGCTCGGAGTAACTGACCCGATGCATAAAGCTGGCGGGGACATCCTTGCGGTTGATGTCGACGCTGCGCAAGTGCAGAACGCCCAACTCCTGAATCAGCGGCGCAACATCGTTCAAGATGCCCTTGAGCCCGACGATCTCTACGAAGGTCATGCTCTCGATCACGGGGTCTTCTCTCCCAGCAGCCAGGCCAGCCCGGAGCGGACAGCCTGATCCTTCTTCCGCAGAAAGCGGGCATCGAGCTGCTCAAGGGCTTCCAGCTCTGTCTCGAGCTGCTTCTGCGCCGCGGCGACCACCTCTTCTGCGATCTGTTTGCGGCGCGCAGCCTCCGTGGCGCGGATCTCTTTGCGCCGGGCCGCCAGGCGGGAATCCAAGCGTTGCGAGGCCGAAGACAGGGCACGGTTGCTCTCGATCTCGGCCTTGTCCTCTTTCCTGCGCAGCTTCTCTTCCAAGCGGGCGAAAGACGGCAGGATGCTCGACCCAGCAGCGGGCTCCAATCCATCCTCGGCGTTCTCTGGCATTGTATTGCTCCGCGTGCGCAAATAGGATCGGGCAAAGATTGTATCAACCGAAACGGGCGTGAGCAAACCCGTCCGGCACGCTGTGCTGCCGGACCGGTGCGGCGCTTCAGGCCCGACCGGGCGGACGCGCGGCACGGGCTCGAGAACGCAGGATCAGACCCGCAAAAGCTCCCGCTACGACCAGGCCGACGACCCCCCTCCGCACCAGCTGCCAGCGCAACCATCCGGCCTCCGGAGAGCTCTGCGCCTCCTCGGCCCGCAGCGCGGCAGCGCGCTCGACGGCGGCAGGTGCAGCGCACCCTCCACTCAGGGCGCACAACAGCAGCATTGCCAGACAAACCTCTCTGATCACGCCAGCATCCTTTGGTAGATGGAGATGTAGCGCGCCGCCAACGCATCGACGCTCCAGGCCGCGGCACGCTCTGCGGCCCGGGTACCCAGCGCGGCGCGCAGTGCCGGGTTCTGGAGCAGGTCGCTCAGCTGCAGACAAAGCCCTGCGGCATCGCGGGGAGCCACCAGCATCCCGTCGCGGCCGTGTTCGATCACCTCCGGAGCCCCACCCCGCGCCGAAGCGACCACCGGCATACCCGCCGCCATAGCTTCCATATAGACCAGGCCCAGAGCCTCGATCTGGCTCGGCACGCACAACACATCAGCCCGGCACATCAGCCTCCAGGCCCGCTCTCGAGGGAGCAGCCCGAAGCGGCGGACGCGCAGATTCTCCTGCCACGTGCTGCCCGGTTGCCCGTGGCCCAGAATCCATAGCTCCAGTGGCAGGCTACGGGCCAACCTGACCGCCGCCGCCAGCAGGGTCGGTAGTCCTTTGCGTTCGGGGTTGCCTCCGGAGAAGACGATCCGGAACGGTCTCAGCACCCCGGCCCGTGGCTCGACGTGATGTTGCACCGGAGCGGGATCGACCGCGTTGCGCACGACCTCGATGGGAGCCTTGAGGCCGTAGGCTCTCTGCAGCTCGGAACGGGTGAAGGCGCTGTTGGCCACCAGCCCAGTGCAGCCCTCGTAGGCCCGCCGCTCGAGACCGAAGCTGCCGCGGTACCAGAGCCAACGCGGCAGCGCATCGCGGTAGCGCTCACGCCATTGCCAGGGCCAGCGTGGGCAGCTGCCCGCGTAGGTGTCATGCACACTGCCCAGGGTGGGGAACGTACGCGGGCTGAACAGCCGCTCGCGGGCGTCGCTGAAGTGCACCAGCTGGCAGCCACGCGCCGCCCCTTGGCGCAAGGACCGGCCCCAGGCGTGAGCCAGCCAAAGCCAACGCTGCTGACCTCCGTAACGCGCAGAAGCGGCCACCCGCTGGACGGGTACAGCGTCCAGCGGTGCGCCCGGCAAGCCTCGCTCACGGGGGGCGAGCACCTGCAGCGCCACCCCGGCACGCAACAGCCCGCGGGCTAGCATCTGGCTGAAGCTGCCGACGCCGCTGCGGATCGCAGTCCACTGCTGGGTGACGAGCAGGATTCGCATGTTTTTAAGGCCACCTCACGGTTCAAGCGCTACACTCTACACGCTTTCCAGGGGTATGCGCATGAAGCTCAATGTCGACTTCCTCGTCCTGGGCTCGGGCATCGCCGGCCTCAGCTACGCCCTGAAGGTCGCCGCGCACGGCTCTGTCGCCATCGTGACCAAACGCTCCCTGCTGGAGGCCGCCACGCGCTACGCCCAGGGGGGCATCGCTGCGGTCACGATTCCCAACGAAGAGAGCTTCGCCTCCCATGTCCAAGACACCCTGGTGGCAGGTGCCGGCCTGTGCCACGAGCAGGTCGTGCGTCACGTCGTCGAACAGGGGCCCGAGGTGGTGCGCTTCCTGGTCGAGACCGGAGTACGTTTCTCGAGCAACGCCGAGGGCAGCTTCGACCTGACCCGCGAGGGCGGACACTCGCAGCGGCGCATACTGCACGCCAAAGACGCCACCGGCCTGGTGATCGCGCAGGCCCTGGTGGCCGCCGTGCAGGCCCACCCGAAGATCGCCATTTTTGAGCAGCATATCGCCGTCGACCTGGTGACCGACCAGAAGATCCAGCAACTGCCCGCGGGCGCCCGCTCCACGTGTCTCGGTGCCTACGTGCTGGACATCGCGAACCAGGGGGTCAAGACGATGCGCGCGCGCATCACCCTGCTGGCCACGGGCGGATCGGGCAAGGTCTACCTCTATACCAGCAACCCCGACACCGCCAGCGGCGATGGCGTGGCGATGGCCCACCGCGCGGGCTGCCGGGTCTCGGGCATGGAGTTTTTCCAGTTCCACCCGACCTGCCTGTACCACCCGCAGGCCAAGTCGTTCCTGATTTCTGAGGCCGTGCGGGGCGAGGGCGGAATCTTGCGCCTGGAGGACGGCACGCCGTTCATGGAGCGCTACCATGCGCTCAAAGACCTGGCACCGCGAGACATCGTGGCCCGTGCCATCGACGAGGAGATGAAGCGCACGGGCGCCGACTGCGTCTACCTCGACGCCCGCAGCATCGGTGCGGAGCACCTTGTTGAGCGGTTTCCCACCATCGTCGAGCGCTGCAGAAAATACGGCGTCGATCCGGCGCTGGAGCCGATTCCAGTGGTGCCCGCGGCCCACTACACCTGCGGAGGCGTGGTGACCAACCTGCGGGCAGAGACCGACCTGCAGAACCTGTACGCCGCGGGGGAGGTCACCTGGACCGGCCTGCACGGAGCCAACCGCTTGGCTTCCAACTCCCTGCTTGAGGGAGCGGTGTTCGCGAGCATCGCGGCCCGGGAGGGAGTGAAACGGCTCGAAGAGGCCAACTTCGACGCGAGCTGCGAGATCCCTGCGTGGTCTTCGACGGGCACGACTTCTGACGACGAGCATCTGATGATCAGCGCGACCTGGCACGAAATCCGCTGGGCGATGTGGAACTTCGTCGGCATCGTGCGCTCGGACAAGCGGCTGGACCGGGCGCTGCGCCGGATCGAAAACCTGACCCACGAGATCCATGAGTATTATTGGGGAAGGCAGATCACTAGCGAGGTGGTTGAGCTGCGCAACCTGGCGCATATCGCCCTGCTGACCATCCGCGCCGCCCAGCTGCGGCGTGAGAGCCGAGGCCTGCACTACACCGTCGACTATCCGGAGCAGGATGCGAGCTGGATCCGGGACATCTATCTGTAGGCACGGTCCGCGCTTTGCGGCCGCCCGCGTAGATGCATGCCCGGACGCTGGTTCGTCAGCTGCCAGCGACCAACTCGCGAAGAGGAACGGCCCGGACGCGTTCGGCGAGCGGGTAGGCCTCGCTGCCGGGATAGACCACATCGAGCCGGTCGAGGCGCAATGCATCGAGTGCGATCGCCATCGATCGAGTGCGTCTGGGGGCCGAGGAACGTTTGAATTCAAACCCGAGGCGCTGTGCGCCTTGAGTGACGAGTATCCGAGTCCGAGTCCGAGTCCGAGTCCGAGTCCGAGTCCGAGTCCGAGTCCGAGTCCGTGTCCGTGTCCGTGTCCGTGTCCGTGTCCGTGTCCGGATCCGGATCCGGATCCGAGGACCGAGGAAGCGAAGACCGAGGACCGAGGAAGCGAAGACCGAGGACCGAGGAAGCGAAGACCGAGGACCGAGGAACCGAAGACCGAGGACCGAGGAAGCGAAGACCGAGGACCGAGGAACCGAGGACCGAGGAGCCGAAGACCGAGGCAGGATCCGAGGACCGAGGACCGAGGCACAGCCTATTCCGCGTACATCTTGATGTTCTCCGCGGCGTCATAGGCCATCTTGAGCGCTGTGCCCCAGTGTGGGTGCCGCACGATCACGTGGCCATCGCTCACCAGTGTCTGCAGCCAGTTCCTGCGCCGCTGCCCGGGCCGCAGCAGCTGCTCGACGCAGACCGCATCGCCGCAACGGGCCTTCCACGCCCGCAAGCCCTCGATCCTGGTGATGCGGCCCCGGCCCAGAGCCCGCTTGAAGACGATCGCGGCGTTGTACTTGCGCGGCTTCTGCTCACCGATCCGGCCGTGACAGACCGCGCTGGCCCAGCCGCGGAACACGTCGATGTCGCTGGTGTAGTTCATCTGGTCGGCCAGGTGCGCGCCGCCAGGGCGGCAGCCGATCTCGCCGAAGACCACCTCCCCGTCGCTCTTGAGGTACCACTCCATGTGGGTGAAGCCGCTGGTCATTCCCAACGCTTGCAGCACGCCACGACCCAGCTTCAGGCCTGCCCGCAGCCGGGCCTGCTTCAAGTCCCGGACGGTGCAGATCACCGGGCTGATCCACTCGTGAGTGCGCGCGATCAGCGGCCGTGGCAGGTACTGGGCGACGTTCTCATAGACAGGCTTGCCGTCGACACAGATGGTGTCGTAGGTGAACTCCTCGCCATCGACGAACTCTTCGCAGCTCGCCTCGCGCACATGCTGCATACGCACCAGGGCAGCCTTGAAGTCGCTCATGTCATCACAGCGGTAGGTGTCGGCGCTCCCTGCGCCGGTGATCGGCTTGATGATCAGGGGGAACCCTATCCGCTGTTGTGCGGCCAGCGCCTCCGCCACAGTACGCACCCGGGCCGAATGCGGCACGCGCAGTCCCGCCGCAGCCACACGCTCTTTCATCAGCTGCTTATCACGGAAGCCGAGCGCCGTCTGGAACGACATGCCCGGAATCCCCAAGCGGTCACGCAGGCGGGCGCCCACCAGCACCAGCGGCTCCCAGAGTGTCTCGAGCCGGTCGATGTGCGTGCCGCGCAGCCAGGGAACCACGCGACCTATCAGGTCGTCCTCGGCCATGATGCCGGGCACCTGCAGGTAGTCGGTCAGGGCCGCTTTGACCTTGGAGGCCAGGCCGTTTCGAGGGGAGTCACCGACGCCATAGACGCGGGCGCCCACTTCGGCCAGACCCCGCACGTACTCGTGCATCTCGGGGGGATAGTTGGGCGAGAGAAAGACGACGTTCATCGACGCTGCTCCTACCAACGAGTCCTCGAAGCATAGCAGCTCATGCGCCGACCCGCTCGAACAGAGCTGCGTTGTCAGTGAAGATCCGGTCGACCTGCAAGCGCCGCAGCCTGTCGACCGCGCGAGAGGAATTCGCCCGGAACACGAAGAGCTTCAGGCCCGCAGCGCGCACCCGGGCAACGTAGGCCCGCGTTAGGCATGCGGGGTCGACCCCCACAGAACCGCCCGACCGCCGCAGCACATCCCCCAGCGGGCCGCGCGGCAGCCCGCGCGTCAGATGCACCGGGAAGCCTCCGCGCACCGGTTTTTCTGGCAAGCGCGGCGCATGGCAGGCATCGAGGTGGACGGACACCTCCCGCAGGTTGTAGCCACGCCGGACGAACCTGCCGAGGCGGCCGAGCAGCCGCGGCAGCCGGCCTCCCCAACTCGCCCGGGCCGCCAGCTGCCAACCCCGGGTCCGGCGGGTCAACGGCAGGTGGCTGAAGCTCAGGCGCAGCTCGGGCGCGACCGCGTGCATGCGCAAGAGCACCTCGGGTAGCCAACTGACGATCCAGCACTGCTCTTGCAGGCCTGCCTCGCGGATCGCGTCCGCGTGCTCGGCCTCTGCCCCGAAGTCTTTGATGTCGAGCAAGATCTCGGGAATTGGATCGGCCTTCCGCACCACGGCAAGCAGCTCGCGCAGAGTGGGCACCTGCTCTCGGGGTGCGCCGCGGAAGAGCGGCCGGCCGTCTGTCCGCAAGGACCAGGCCGAGACGCGTCCCCGTTGCCGGGTCTGCGTGTCGAGCCAGGCGTCGTGGTAGACGAGGATCTCGCCGTCGGCCGTCACCCGGGTGTCGACCTCGAAGCTGGGAATGCCCGCTGCCAGCGCGGCCCGCAAGGCACTCAGGCTGCTCTCGTGTGCAGAGAAGCCTCGGAGTCGGTGGGACAGCAGCTGCGGCGTTGCGGGCATGGCGTAGATCCGCGGTCAAGGAAACGCCCGATCATACCAGGCCCTCGACCTGGCTGGCGACCGGTAGAAAGCAGAATCAGGTTGCAACATTTCCAGGTTTTGAGAGTCACACGTAGCGACAGCCCACCGTAGAGGAACTTCGATGAAAAAAATCCTGCTGCTATCCCTGCTCACCTTCCTTTCCCTACCTGTCTTCGCCCAGTCCGACGAAGAGCCCGGCGAAGAGCCGGTGTTGGTCGTCCTGCATATCCGCAACGGCTCGCGCCTGCAGGGCACCATCAAAGGTGTCGCCTCGCTGATCCTCAAGACCCCGTACGGCAGATTGACCATCCCTCTGGCTGATGTACGCAGCTGGACACGCGGCGACAGCGAGGAAGACGAACAAGAAGACGTCGTGCGCACCCGCCAGGGGACCTTCAAAGGTTGGTTGATCAACGGACTGGAAGCCTACGAAGTCGACACGGGCTTCGGCATCCTGTCCGTTCCCGCCGAATCCATCCGTAGCCTTCACGTTCGCGGCACCGGCCTCGGAGACGACTTTGAGATCTCAGGCCTGGACAACTGGCAGAGCTTCGGTGGGACCTGGCAGGTCAGCGCCGGCACTCTGACCGGCTACGACCCCAACGGCGGCTACAATACGCAGCTGCATTACGACCTGGACCTGCCCGAGAGCTATGTCCTGCGCTGCAAGATCCGTGGCGACAACCTCGGCGTGGTCTGGGGCGCGGAGGGGCTCAGCAGCATGAACCTGCTCTGGCTCTCGTCGGGAAGCTTCTATCTGCGCACAGGCACCAACTGGCAGAACAACAATCTCGCGACCTGGAGTGTCTCTCCGCACTCCGATGGCTTCTACCATCTGCGCCTCGAGGTCGATGGAGCGCGCACCGTCGTGTTCAACAATGACATCCGGCTCGGGGAGATCGCCACGACCAGCACAGGCCGCCGAGCGGGCTTGTTTCTGTACAGTGGTACGGGGACCTTCGACGATTTTCTCGTCGAACAATGATCTCTTCGCTCAGAGACACGCGGGGACCGCGCGGCTGCGTGCGGCGTTTCCGCGCAGGAAGGTGCGCGGATAGCTGAAGGACAGGCCACGGACTCGGATGGAGCAGTCGCGCGAGGACGTCTCTGGGCTGGCCATGATCACTCGCCCTCGGCATGGGGAACCCCCAAGGCTCCCCGTTGCGCCACGAAGTCGCCAGAGTAGCCGGGGGGGAGGTCCTTGCCAAGGGCTCAGGGTTGCCAGGTCTATGGCAGAGCGGCCGCACGCAAGATCGCGTCGAGCGTCTTGGCCGGGTGATGTGCAGGCAGGTTGGAGATGTAGATGTTCCGGATTCCGAGCTGCAGCAGACGGGCGACGCTGCGCGCGGTGAACTGCACGGCACTGCAGCCCGAGCCGAGAGCCTGCCGCACCTCATCGACGGGCACCGGCAGGAAGCTGCTCAAAGTGTCGAGGGTTCGCTGCTTGGCGCTGCGGTAATGGAACACTCCAAAAATGCCTGGCAAGTCGAACCCTCGGGCCTCTGCGAGCTCTAGAAATCGTTCGACCACACCCATCTGTGAGCTCGAGACCACCTGCGTCAGGTAGAAGTCGACCTGGGCCGACGTGTCCTGAAGAAAATCGAGCTGGCGCTCGAGATTCTTGTGGGGATTGGCCCAGCCGCCCAAGGCAAGCCCCGGTGTCTGGCTGCGGATCTTGCTGCGCAGCTCATAGGCGTGGGGCGTGCAACGCTCGATTCCTGCCTGAGGGTCGCCGCCGAGCACCGCAAGCGCGGCAAAGCCGGCGGCCTGGGCGCGGGCTGCATAGTCGAGGCAGTATTTGAGGCTATGCAAACAGGTGAGGATCGGAACCAATTGATGTCGTTCGACGCTTTCATCGCTGTTGGCACAAAGATGCCGCAGGTTCTCTTCTTCGGGCGTCCCCACGGCATTGTCGGTCAACAGAATTCCGTGGCCGCGGCGCGAGAGCGTCCGCAGACCGTGCTGCAAATCGATCCAGGCATCGATTCCCTGGCTGCCGTTCAAGCCCGTCCGAGGAGGACGGAGCTCAGCGCAATAGTAGGGTTCAGGACTCCGCAGGCGTTCGAGCAGAGTTAGCTGGGAAGAGGACCGCGCTTGCATCGGGGACATGGCTCTATCGGAGAGGAGGGTGTGTTTCGCGACCGTAACAAAACGACTGGACGCGTGCGCGGGAAACCGCTGAGAATGACCGGATGGTAGCCCTTTGGCTGGCCGCCGAACGTGATCTCGCCTAAGGTAACAGGAGGCGGCTGAAAAAAAAGATCCGTTGTGCTATTTTTCAACCGTGCACCCTGACGGGCAGATTCTGCCTTTGCGTTTCGGGTTCCAGGAGTTCCTCTTGACCGAGAACAACACCGTCCCTGCGGACCCGGTTGCCCGTCTCAGCCTCGATGAGCAGCGCATCGTGGGCCTGTTTCGTGAGGCCTTCGTGCTCAACCCGGCCCTGCTGCCGCGCGCAGTGATGCGTTACCTGAATCATGGAGGGCGCATCACCCAGGCCTTCCGCGATGAGAATCTGATCACGGCCGACGACGAGCCTGTGGCACTATCGATCGAAGCCGGGAGCGAAGCGATCGACCTCGATGCGTTCGTGATCGCCCCGCACACTGCATACCTGCTAGACCCCGATACTGCAGAGCGTTGCCGGGCGTTGCCGGTCTCCCAGGATCGCGGCGTCGTGCTGGTGGCCGTCTGCGACCCCTTCGACACCGAAAGCATCGCCGAGGTCAAACGGCACATCGACATGCCCGTGCGGACTGTGGTCGCCTCGGCTGAAGCACTCGAGCGAGCCCTGAACGCGTTCTGCGGTAAATCCGAGCACCCGACGTTGCGCGCCGGACACATCGATTTGGGCCAGAGCTTCGAGACCGATGCCTCTGCCGGGCCGGACTCCAACAGACTGGTGATGAAAATGTGGGAGCGCTTGACGGTCCTCGAGGGCCAGGTTTCGATTCTCAAGCGTGAAGTCCAAGTTCTGCGAACTCAACTCGAGCAGCGGAAAGGCTGAACCATGGCCAAGTTGCGGCGTTCTTCCAAGTATGACAAGCGAGTCCGCTCGATCCTGATCAAACACGGCTGCCTCGAATCTGAAGAGGTTGACGAAGCCTTGACGGCCGCGCGTGCAGAAGGCGCCTCGCTGACCGAGATTCTCGTCTCGCGCAAGTTCACGACCGAGCGGAAGCTGCTGCGCGCCATCTCGCGCGAGATGAAGCTACCTCCCATCGACCTCGCCCGGGTCAGTGTCGAAGAGGATGTGCTCGAATTCCTGAGCAAAGACGACGCCGAGATGTACAACGTCCTGCCGATCTCAAGGCTGGGCGACATCTTGACCCTGGCCGTGCACAACCCTTTCGATATCCTCAAGCTCGACGACCTCCGTCTGATGACGGGCTGCGAGCTGCGGCCTGTGCTCTCGACAGAGGCGTCGATCCAGACTGCCATCAAGCGCGCCTACGACAAGTCGGCCAAGCGGATGAGCGAGATCTACGACCAGCTCGTCGACCCTGATGTCGAAGATGAGTTCGAAGCGGACGACGCCGAGGAGGAATTTGACCCAGATTCTTCGCCTGCGGTGAAGATCGTCCGTTTGATCATTTTCCAGGGCATCAAAGAAGGCTGCTCAGACATCCACATCGAGGCCGAAGAGAAGCGCATCCGCCTGCGCACCCGGATCGATGGCGTGCTGGTCGAGAAGCCTGCGCCCCCGAAGTCGCTCAATAGCGCGATCGTTTCGCGCATCAAGATCCTGTCCAACCTCGACATCGCCGAACGGCGGGTTCCCCAGGACGGCAAATTCCAGATGAGAGTCGAAGGGCGCAAAGTCGACTTTCGCGTCTCGATCTTGCCTACGGTCCACGGGGAAAAGGTGGTTCTGCGTATCCTCGATAGCAGCAACCTCAAGCTCTCGCTCGACACCCTGGGTTTCGAGCCCAAGTGTATGAACGACCTCTCCTCAGCGCTCGCCGAGCCTTGGGGCATGATCTTGGTTACGGGCCCGACCGGTAGCGGCAAGACCACGACCCTCTACTCATCGCTGCAATCGATCATCACGCCCGAAGAGAACATCGTCACGGTCGAAGACCCGATCGAATACCAGATTGCTGGCATCAACCAGGTACCCATCAACCCCAAACGCGGGCTGACGTTTGCCGCAGCCCTGCGTTCGATCTTGCGCCAGGACCCCGACAAGATCATGGTCGGCGAAATCCGCGACCGGGAGACACTGGAGATCGCGATCAAGGCCGCTCTCACGGGCCACCTCGTACTGAGTACCTTGCACACCAATGATGCCGCATCTACCATCACGCGTATGGTCGATATGGGGGTCGACCCCTTCATGGTGGCTTCCACCACGAAGGTCGTTTGCGCACAGAGACTTACCCGACGGCTGTGCGGCTGCAAAAGCCCCGCAGATCCGCCGAAGGCCCGGTTGACCAAAGTCGGTTTCAGTGAAGAGGATATCGCCACCATGACCTTGTTCAAGCCGAAGGGTTGCAGTCGCTGCAAGAACGGCTATCGGGGTCGCTTCGCACTGCTTGAGACTTTGGCTGTTACCGACCGCATCCAGCGGCTGATCCTGGACGGTGCACAGGGACTCGATATCAAGACTGCGGGCATCGAAGAGGGCATGTTGACGCTGCGACGGATCGGCGTCTTGAACGCTGCGCGCGGAAATACAAGTATCGAAGAGGTCTTGCGGGTGACGGCGGCGGACGCCTGAGCTTCTCGCTGAGTTTAACTATCTGAGGTCGACCGATGCCGAAGTTCACCTATTCAGCACGCAATCAAGCCGGAAAGCGGGTGGCCGGAACCCTGACGGCGGCGAACCTCAATGAGGCAGCTGAGGACCTCAAGCGCCAGAATCTCCATCCGTTGCAGATCGAACCTGTGGGGGGCGGCGTCGGCCCGCGCTCAGCGAGGCGCGCAAAGGTCAAGATGGCCGACATGCTGGTGTTCACCCGCCAGCTTGCGACCATGCTCTCGGCAGGTATCCCTCTGCTCGAGACTCTCGAGATTCTGACGGATCAGGCCGAGGACCCCGGCTTCAAGGCAGCGATTGGTGACATCGCCGAGAACGTGCGCAGCGGTAACGACTTCTCCGAATCACTGCGCCGCTACCCGCGGATTTTCGACAACATCTACATCAATATGATCCGCGCGGGTGAGGCCTCCGGTCAGCTCGACGAGATCCTCGACCGCCTGGCGGAGTATCAAGAAGCGGCCTACCGCCTGCGCCTCAAGGTGCGTTCGGCGATGATGTACCCGGCGATCTCGATGACAATGATTGCCGGCATCTCGTTGTTCCTGCTGATCTTTATTGTGCCTCGCTTCCAGGAGATCTTCACGACGCTGAATGTCGACCTTCCCACTCCGACTTTGATCTTGATGGTGGTCGGCAACTGGCTGCAGAACAACTTCCTCTGGTGGGTCCTGGGCGTGATCGCGTTCTGGATCTCCCTGCGCATGTACAAGAAAACACCTACAGGGCGACGACAATGGGACTGGCTGGCCTTGAAAGTGCCCGTCTTTGGTGCTCTGAACCTCAAAGTTGCCCTTTCACGCTTTTCCCGTACCTTCTCGACGCTGATCGAGTCCGGTGTACCGATCCTGGGCGCGTTGGAAATCGTCGCGGCCACGACCGGCAACGCGCTGCTCGAAGACGTCGTGCTCGATGCCATGGAGAGCGTGCGGCAGGGCGAGACGCTGGCCACACCGCTCGAGACCAGCGGCGTCTTTCCGCCCATGGTTACACGCATGATCGCCATCGGAGAGAAATCCGGTGCACTCGAGCTACTGCTGCGCAAGATCTCGGCCTTCTATGATCAGCAGATCGAAGCGACCATCGAAAACCTGACATCTCTGATCGAGCCCTTGCTGATCGGCGTGATGGGTTTCATCGTGGGCGGAATGGTCGCAGCCATCTTCATGCCGATGTTCGAGCTGATCGGCAAGTTGGCCTGAGCGGCGGAAGCCACAAGGTAATACGAATTGGTCGTCCCCAAGAGCGGTAGCTGGCCCAAGACCGGCACGCATCGGCGCATTGACGGCGCGCTGCGCAAGCCCAACCTTGCCGAGCCCGACCTTGCGCAGCGCTGGCTGGCCGTCCTGCCTTTGCGCCTGTTCCTGCTCACCGCATTCTTGCTGATTCTGCAACTGGTTCCCTTGACCAGCTCTTTGACGGACCCAGGCATCGAGCCCGCCGCGAACGTGGACCTCGCCCGTCTGGGTTGGTTGGCGCTGGCGGCCTGCCTCGACCTGGGCTGGCTGGTGACGGCCCGCACCCTCCGCGACGTCCGTACTGCCATCGTCGTGCAGATCGGCCTCGACATGATCGTCGACTCGGTTGCGTGCCTGATTTTCATCACCGGCCCTGTCGACACATTCATCATTATTTTGCCCTTCACAACGATCATCGGCGCAACCTGGACCTTATCGACGCGAAGTGGCCTGATCGCAGCGCTGCTGACCAGCGTCTGCCTGTTCAGTCTCGACAACGTCGGCCTATTCGCCTCGGTGTTGATGATCGAACGCCCCGACAGCGGCCACAACCTTACCCAGCTCTTCGGACTCAGCATCGCCCTGCCTCTGGTAGCGCTGCTCGTCGGTCGACTCAAGCGGGAGATGCACGAGACCACCGTTCTGTACGATGAGATCCTGCTGCATCTGTCACATGGACTGCTCGGTGTCGACCGCAGCGGCCGCATCGCCTTGATCAACGAGCAGACACGACGCCTCTTCGGCTGCAGCGGTCCTTCCCGGCCGATCGGCCACAACGTCTGGAAGATCTTTGCCCGAGAGCGCGACGCCCGCATGCTCGATATCCTGCTCGACCCTGACATCGAGCAGGGAGAGATCGAGCTGGAGGTCAACGGACGCACCCGCCTGATCGACATCAAGAAGTCGTTCTTTCATGACGCCCGCGGCAGCCTGCGCGCGGTCGTGGGTGTCTTCATCGATGCCACCCTCGAGCGCAAGACCCAGCAGGCCGAGACCCGGGCCGCCAACCTCGAGGGGATCGCCGAGATCGCTCTGGGCTTTGCCCACGAAGTGCGCAACCCACTGACGACAATCCGGGGCTGCATCCAAGAATTGGCACGGCTCAAACCCAGCGACGCGAGCTACGCGCGCCTGGTCAAGCTGACCCAACGCGAGGCGGACAGGGTCGAACGTCTGCTCAACGAGTTCGTCGATCTCTCGCGCCTGCAACCGCGCTTCCACCGCGACTTCAACCTGCGTGACATCGCCAACGAAGCCGTCATGCGCCTCGAGCGTTCGGAGGCGCGGCGAGACATTGAGATCGTGCTCGAAGGAGAGACCCATGCGCTGGTGCATGGCGACAGCGAGCTGATGCTGCGCGCTCTGGTCAACATCGGCAAGAACGGGCTCGAGGCGATGGACGGAGAGGGCAGGCTCAGCTTCCACATCCAGAAGTTGGCCGTGCCGAAAAAAAAATCTTCGACCCGTTCCACGACTCTGCGTATTCTGCGGGGGTGGCAGATTTGCGTGCGCGACACCGGACCGGGCATTCCACCGGAGAAGCTGGCGACGATTTTCGCGCCCTTCAACACTTCGAAGTCCGAGGGGCTTGGCTTGGGGTTGGCGCTGGCGTTGAAGATCTTCCATAGTTTTGGCGGGACCCTTGAGGTCGAGAACGACCCCGAGGGAGGCGCACGTTTCCTCGGTTGGGTCCCCCGATCGATGCCCAGCAACCCTTCCCTCCCCTGACGGAACCGCCATGGCCAGGATCCTGCTTGTTGACGATGACCCTGGAGTGCGGGAGCTGCTAGAGTTCATCTGCACGAGCATGGGTCACGAGGTCTGTTCGCTGGACCGCGCTCCCAAGGCCCTGAAACTGCTCGAGAGCGAATCCTTCGACGTCGTCGTTCAAGACCTGAAGATGCCCGAGATGGATGGCATCGAGCTGCTCAAGCGCCTGAAGCAGGCCTACCCTCGCCTGCCGGTGATCATCGTCACGGCCTTCTCGACCTGGGACAACGCCGTCGGCGCCATGCGGCTGGGGGCGTACGACTATCTGCGCAAGCCGTTCGACAACGACGAGGTTCGCGCGGTCGTGGCCCGCGCCCTGCACAGCAAAGAAGTCGGCAACCGCATCAAAGGGCGCAAAGACCTGACCGTCAGCGAGATGATCGGCAACTCAGCCTCGATCCAGGAAGTGCGGGAAATGGTCAACCGGGTCGCACACACCGATTCGACCATCTTGATCCGGGGCGAGTCGGGAACCGGCAAAGAGCTCGTGGCGCACTCGGTGCACTGCACATCGCACCGTATCTACGGACCGTTCGTGACGGTCAACTGCGCTGCATTCAATGAGAGCCTGCTGGAGAGTGAGCTGTTCGGCCATGTGCGCGGCGCCTTCACCGACGCGCACCGCGACAAGAAGGGCCTGTTCGAGCTCGCCAGCGGCGGAACGCTGTTCCTCGACGAAGTCGGTGAGATGAGCCAGGGCATCCAGTCGAAATTCCTGCGCGTGTTGCAGGAACGCCGCTTCTACCACGTGGGAGGAAGCAGCCCCATCGAGGTCGATGTGCGCATCATCGGCGCCACCAACCGCGACCTCGAGGCAGCGGTCGCGTCGAACGAGTTCCGCCGTGACCTGTTCTACCGGCTCAACGTGATCCCCATCCTGCTGCCGCCTTTGCGGGAGCGCACCGAAGACTTGCCACTGTTGATCGGGCACTTCTTGAAGAAGTACAGCACGTTGTTCCACAGCAACGTCAACCGCTTGTCCAAGAGCGCGATCCAGAAACTGTTGCACCATGACTGGCCGGGCAACATACGCGAGCTCGAGAACGTAATCCAACGCTCCGTTGCCCTCGCTAGCGGAGACGAGATCGAGACTGTGCAGCTCGGTATGTCGTTGAGCCGCGAGACCGACAACGAGGCCAACGAGCAGATCGCCATTCCCGACGAAGGGCTCGACCTTGAAGCGCGCATGGCCGACATCGAGCGGTCCTACCTGCTGAAGGCCCTCGAACGCACGAATGGCCATCTGACCAACGCCGCCCAGCTGCTCAACATCAGTTTCCGCTCGATGCGCTACAAGGTCCAGAAGTTCGGGTTGAAGTCCCTGGGCTCGGACAAGGGTGTCTAGCCAGAAGGCGGGTGAGCTTGCGAGCCGACATGGGGGGCGAACACCAACGAATCCGGTGGAGGACTGTCACGCTGGCCAGGGTTGACGTCGTGACTTTTCTCGCATGCCATCCCGAGAGGGGTCCGCATGTTTCTGACCACCGGCAGTCCGCGCCCCGACAATGAGCGTGCGCATGCGTGGGAAAAACGCCAGACTCCAGCAACACGAGCAGACTGCGACGAGAATCGGGACGCCGGGTGCTGCGTTGTGTACCCAAGCCCCTCCTGAGCGAGATCAGCCGTGACCACCCCCTCTAGAGCGAGAATCCGGGCGGGACGCTGGCTTGACGGCGTCGTGCTGCGCACGCTCGAACCTCATGAGGATGTCCGTGGCAGCTTCTGCGAGGTCTTCAGCCAGCACTGGAACCTACCCCTCGAGCCTCGCCAATGGAGCGTCGTGCGCTCCCACGCGCGCAGCCTGCGGGGGATCTACCTGCACCGTCGCCATGACGAGGGCATCGTGCTGCTGGGCGGACGCGCGCTTGTCGGCTTGCACGACCTGCGCAATGGATCGCCCACAGAGGGCGCCAGCTGTCTCCTCGAGCTGGATGCAGCCTCCCCCGCCTGCCTGGTCTTCCCGCCCGAGATCGCGCATGGCTGGTACTTCCCGACGGCGGCGGTCCACCTGCAAGCCGTCTCAGAGCCCTACGCCGACTACCAGGCCGACGACAATCTGCGCTGCCACTGGGCCGATCCCGAGCTGGATTTGCCCTGGCCTGATCGTGAGCCGCTGACGCTTCCTGAGGCGGACAGCTTTCCGCCGTTGCGTGAGCTGCGAGTCCGCCTGCGCTGACTTCAAAGTCGCTGGCGCAGAGCGCGCGCGAGCCTCCGTTGCTGTGCCCCAGACATGACGTTGAAACTGCAGCACCGTCGCTCGCGGTCTCATACATCGACTCCGGCCTGCCGACGCAGCTCGCAGAGCCGCTCGACGATCTGCGCCGCTTCCACAGCTGAGCTGGCAGGGAGCGGACCTCCGGCGAGAAAAGCCAGAAAGGCGGCCAGTTCGCGACGGAGCGGTGGAGTCGGATCGAAGGCAGGAGTCTCCGGTTGCTCGGCGCCGGCTCTCCAGAGCTGCAGAGACGATGCGACTCCGTCGAAACAGATCCGGCCTCCTTCACAGTGCACTCTCAGTGTGCGCTGCTTGACGGCATAGCGGCTCGACACTTCGATGCTGCACAGCAGCCCATCGCTGCCTGCTTGCCCTAGACAGGCCAGAAGGCCGGCAGGCTTGCCAGCATGCCACTCCGCCGCGGCGCTGAGCGTCGGGGGCAGGTGTCCAAGCAGCTCGAGCAGAATGGACAAGTCGTGCGGTGCCAGGGTCCAGATCGGGTCCACGTCGGTGCGCGGGCTTGGACCGTTGACACGCCGGCTGTCGATGCGGCGGACCGGACCGAGCTCCTCGCGCTTGAGCAGCCGTGCGATGGCCTGGATGCCCGGATGATGCCGCCAGACGTGGCCGACACACAGGCGCTCGGCCGCCTGTGCCACGAGCCGTTGGGCGCTGGCGACCGAGGTCACGAAGGGTTTCTCGCAGAAGATCGGTCGGCCCGTCTCGAGAAGCTCTGCGAGCACGGCGTCGTGGCTCGAGGCCGGAGTCGCCACCAGCCAGGCGTCCGCCTTCAAGTCGCTGGCATACGAACAGGTTTGCACGGCGCCCAGCTGCCGCGCGCGCCGTTGGGCAGAGGGGTCGGGATCGGCCACCAGAACCGTGCAGCCGAGCCCGAGCAGCTCGCGCAAGATGTTGACTCCCCAGCGCCCACAACCGAGCAAACCCAAGCGCACCCGCCGACTCCCCCTGGTCGTTGCCCAGCAACATTCTACTCGACGACGGCCAGAAAAGAGCGTGAGCATCCGTGCTCCGGCGGCGACTCGCAAAGGAGAGCAGCCGTGGCCATCGAGGAGGAAACATCATGAACAAGCTGCACGCCGCAATCGTCTTCTTGGCAGGCATCGTGCTCTGCCAGGCATTCCAGTCCCTGTGTCCGCAGCCGGTGCTGGCGGACAGCTCTGGAGGCGGGGACGCCGGCCTGGTGGCTGTCGCCGTCCGCTTTGATTCGAACAGTGACTACCTGGCTGTGATCGATCAGGAACGACACCTGGCGATCTACACGCTGGATGGAGGGAAGAACCTCACGCTCGTGCAGGCCCGAAATATCAGTCATGACCTGACCCTGGACTTCTTCGGACACGGGAAACTCGAGCAGCGCCCGACCGTCAAGGAAGTCCTCGACATCCTGCGGCGCTGAGCCGCCGTCGTCTCCTGAGGTGGGGCGATGAATTTGTGCCAGATGACCGAATGATGACCGAGGCCGCGCACACTCCGACGACCGAGACCCCGAGATGGGGAATTGGGGGCTTGATTTCGGGGTCGGAATGTGCGTGAATAGCCGCAGTTTCCGTGACATGGACCAACCCGTTTGGCAGGCGCCCTGAGAGGCGCCCAGGCAAACGAAGGTACGGTAGGAGTCAGACTCCCCGATCCAACCCTTAGGAGACCCTGATGAACAAGTTCAATCTCAGCTCGTTTCTGCTCGGCGTGATCGCCGTGTTTCTCGCCGTTATCGCCCTGAAGCTGGTCGAGACGCCGGCACCGGTGCTCGCGGACAGCTCGGGTGGGGGAGACGCGGGTCTGGCGGTCGTCGCCCTGTCGCAGAACAATTTCGATCTGCTGTGCGTGGTCGACAGCAACAAGCACATGGTGATCTACGAGGTCAAAGGCAACCGTATGCGGCTGTTGACAGCACGCAACATCGAGTTCGACCTGACCCTCGACTTCTTCGACATCAAGGGCTTCAAGTCTGAGCCCAGTGTCAAAGACGTCCAGGATCTGCTGAACGAGTAGCACAGCCTGCAGGGAGCGAAGTCATGGCGATCGAATACATGTCCTTCGAGGAAGTGCTCGAAGAACTGGGTGTTGACGAGGAAGAGATCAACCGCCTGGTTTCCCACGGCGAGTTGCCCAGCTTCCGCGAGGGGAACAGCATCAAGTTCAAGCGCGACGATGTGCTGAACTTGAAGCGTGGGCGCGAGACCGAGCCGACCATCATCCTGACGGATTCAGACCAGGAGATGGGGATCGCCGAGTCGAGCGACGAGCTGATCCTCGACGACTCGTCGACGGCTGATACCGTGCTCAATGTCGGCGACATCATGACCGGTGCGGGTTCGGACGAGATCGTCTTCGACACCACCGAAGAGTTCGCCATCAGTCCCCATGACAGCGACCCCGAGGCGGCCATTCCGACCGTTGAGGTGCCGCGCATCGAAGAAGATCTCGGCCTGGCCGAGTCCGATAGCGATGCGGCTCTCGTCGAGGTCAGCGCCAGCTCTGCGGAGCATGACGCCTTTGACGTGATCGACGTCGAAGAGTCGCAAGAGTCGGCAGAGATTCAACTCGCTCCGAGCAAACCCTCGTCCCGCAAGGTCAGCGTTTCTGCGCGTATGGCCGCGATGAGCATGGAGCAGCAGAAAGGCCACGCGCTGTGGACGACGCTGCTGACTTTTGCCTCGATCGCGGCGATGTCTCCGCTGATCATCCTCTTCCACCGCATGCGCAACGCTGAGCCGGAGTGGGTGACAGACTTCGCGGAGTCGCTCTCGGGAATGGTTGGCAGCATCGCCACCCTGTTCTGAGCCACACCGCCCGAATGCCTGGCGCTGAATCACGAAGCCCCGCTGAGAAGCGGGGCTTTCGCTTGGTTCCGTGCAGCAGCCCGTGCTGGAGCCGACATGCAAACTCCCTTCGTCGAAGAGCACCTCGAAGCCGACGCCCTGCAGGCCTTCGCCGCCTATCTGGCAGCCCAGGGCTACAGCGAATCGGGCATCCAGAAGCGCCTGCAGCTTGACGAGCTCAGCGGCCTGCGGCTGGACCGGTATCCGATCTACCTGCGCGGCTACCTCTCCCAGGGCTTGGTGATCGACAAGTTGATTGCGATGTTCCTGCTCCAGGGGGCGCTGCAGTTTGAGGCCGCGGGAGACCTGCTCGGCGCGGACCGCCGTGACTTCCTGCTCAAACTCGGGATGTTGCAACGACTCGAGGACGGTAGGGTGGTCTCTGCAGTCAGTCTGTACCCCTGTCTGGGGCGGGTCTTCGCCACCGACCACCGCTTCCGCCACCTGCCCAGGCTGCGCGCCTCAGCGCCCGCTGAACCCGTCATGTACCTGGGAGGCGACAGCTATGCGCTGGCCCGGCTGACGCCTCGCGGGCCCGTCGGATCGACCTTGGAGATCGGTGTGGGCTCAGGCGTCCACTCGATTCTGGCGCGCGCGCACAGCCAGCGCGTGGTGGGGATCGACATCAACCCCCGTGCGCTGGCGTTCGCGCAACTGAACGCGCTGCTCAACGGTGTGCCCGACATCGAGCTCCGGCAGGGAGATGTCTACGGGCCGGTCGCCGGCGAGCGGTTCGACCGCATCCTGTCCAATCCGCCCTTTGTGCCCTCGCCTGAACAGAGACTGGCCTTCCGAGACGGGGGCCCGAGCGGTGAGGATGTGCTCGCCCGCATCGTCGCGGGGCTCGACGCACACCTCGCCGACGATGGTCTGTGCCAGATCGTGACCCACCTGGTCCATCACGGCGGCTCCTACCGTCGCAAGCTCGAAGGCTGGCTGGGCAGCACGCGCTGGGACAGCTGCATCCATGACTTCGGACGCCTGACACCGTTCGACTATGCCGTCGACCAGGTCAAGAGCAGCTTCGGGCAGAGCTACCCCGACTACCGCGACGAGCTGCTGCGCTGGATCGCCGGCTACATGCAGCAGGGCATCGCGCAGGTGGGAGCGGGGGTGATCCACCTGCGTCGACACCCAGGCCCGGGTCGGGCCTGGCACTGTGAAGAGGAGGTGCTTCCTCCGCGCGCTGCGGCGGGAGACAGGGTTCTGGCCCTGTTCCAGAGGCGGGACCGGGTCGAGCAGCTCGACGACGAACAGCTGCGCGGCATACATGCCGCACCGCCCGCAGGCTCTGAGCTCGAGCGCCGCCAGCCGCTGACGGGGGGCAAGCCGAGTTTCCGCTTCCGCACGGCGCCGGGCCCTCTGCAGCGCACGCTCGACCTGCAGGGCCACATCGTCGCGCTTTTGGAGGCATTGCCGCAGGCAAGCGACGCGGGTGCGGCCTGCGATGCTGTGTCAGCCCAGGGGCACCCGCAAGCGTTGCTGCTGCGTACGCTGCGCGCGATGCTCGAGTTGGGCATGCTGGAGATCGTGGCCTGAAACAGACGTCGCTGCAGCGCCCTTGCAGCACTGCACCGCTAGCCGCCGTCGAGCCACACGACCACCGAGTCTCCCAGCTCGATGCTGCCGTCCTCGATCCGCACGCTGGCGAACCGCTCCAGGGCGAACCAGACCCGGCCCTGCCCGACGGGTTGGGCGGCGCGCCAGAAGCGGCAGGCGAGGCCCGCGCGCAAGCCGCTCTCCAGCCCGGCCGAGACCGCAACCAGACCCGGGACCTCACCTGTCTCGACCACTTCACACACGACCTGCTGTACGGATTCCATCTTCTGCTCCTGCCAGATCCAGAGTGCCACGACGCACCAGAGCAACCAGCGAAACGACATCGTTGTGCCTCCTAATGAGCTCTGCCCCTCCCCAAGCATCAGGTTCGCCCAGCAGGAAACACACCATCTCAAGGCCTGCCAGCGATTGTGTGCCGGCCATGCGTCACGGTTCTTCCCCAGCTGCCTCGCTTTTGTGGCTGCGCGCTGCACGTATCGCCGGCACAATAGCTGAAGAAATGTCTTGTCTACAAACTGCCCAACGGCTACAAAGTAAAAATGGTTCACAAAATGACTGAACATAGCCCGCGCGTCCGGCGCAAACGTGCCCGCCGCATGCAGAACATCCTCGACACGGCGATGCAGATTCTGATCGACGGCGGACTGGACGAGCTGACCATCCATCGCTTGGCGGATCGGCTCGATCTCACCCCGGGGGCGCTGTACCGGTACTTCTCCTCGAAAGGAGACATCCTCGCGGCGCTCGAGGCCCAGGTCTTACAAGAGCTCTCGGAGATGCTTGGCGAGGTGCAAGAGGTTTGCGAGCGATACCTCGTCAAGCAACCTGCGCCCGCACATCCAGCCGCTTTGCTGCCGATCCTGGCCAGCTTCAGCTTCTACATCAAGCTGCCTGAGCTGTTGCCCGCGCGCTTCCATTTGATCAGCTTGATCGTCGGCCACCCCCTCGCCCTGGTTCCCGACGAGCAGGCCCCGCTGCTGATGCAGGCTGCCATGAAGATGCTCAGCCACAACGCGCGCCTGGTCGGCGCCGCCCAGCAGGCCGGAGCCCTTCAGGCCGGGCCGGCCCTCGAACGCTCCGTGGCGATGTGGGGTGCGGTGCAAGGTGTGCTGCAACTCCGCAAGCTCGGCCGCCACGAACCCTTTCTGGCCGACAGCCCTCGGCTGTCACGCCACATCATCGACGGGCTGCTGCTCGGTTGGGGAGCCAGCCCGAGCGCGCTCGTTGACGCGCAAGAACGCCTGGGCGCCCTCGACGCTGCCGAGCCGCTGGCTCGCATCGGCGTGCGCCCCAAACCCGATAGCACTTGAGGAGAGAGCTGTGAGTACCGCGATCATCGCCCTGTTGGGAGGCGCTTTCAGCTGGACCCTGGTCGAGTACCTGTTCCACCGTTTCCGTGGCCATGAGCCTGGCAGCGCCGCTGCATTCACCCAGCACCACCTGCAGCATCATGCCGACCCCAAGTACTTTGCGCCGTTGCGTTACAAACTCGGTGCAGCCGCCCGAGCGACGCTTCTGATCGCTCCCCCTACGATGCTCCTCTGGGGGGTCTGGCATGGCGCGGCCTTCGTGCTGGGGTTTCTGGCCTGTTACGGCTACTACGAATGGCTGCATGCGCACCTGCACCGCCATCCCCCCAGCACTGCGTATGGCCGCTGGGCGCGCCGCCATCATTTCTTCCACCACTTCCGCGCGACCAAACGCAACCACGGGGTGACCAGCCCTTTCTGGGATCTGGTGTTCCGCACCTACAGCCATCCCGGGCAGGTGCGCATTCCCCGCCGCCATACCCCTGTCTGGCTGTGCGACCCCGAGACTGGCGAGGTCCGGCCCGAGTTGACCGCCGACTACTCCCTGGGCCGCGCCCGCCGCCGATCCGTACGCCAGGCTTCCCCGGTGCTGGCGGCGGACTGAGCTTCAGCTTCGGCTTGCGCCCCGCTCCCCTCGCCGGCTACGATGCGGGTGTCCTTGCAGGAGAGGAGACAGTTATGCTCAAGTTGTACTGGCGCCCACGAACCCGCGCCATCCGTCCCCGTTGGTTGCTCGAAGAGCTGGGACTGGTCTACGAGTTGGTCGAGGTCGACGATGCGCTGCGCGCCTCAGATGACTACCGAAAGATCCACCCGCTAGGCAAGGTCCCTGCGCTCGTCGACGACTCGGTCACGATCTACGAATCCGCCGCCATCTGCCTGTATCTCGCCGAGAAACACAGCGACCTCGGTCTCGCCCCCGCACTCGGCTTCGACGAGCCCCGGGCGGCGTACTGCCAGTGGATGGTCTTCGGTGTGGCGACCCTGGAACAGGCGGCCATGCCCGTCTTGATGGCGCCTCCGGAGGGTCCGTCCCCGGAAGCCCGCGACCATCTGGCCGCTGTGTTCGGCGTGCTCGACAAGGCTGTCGACCCGGGGCCCTACCTGCTCGGCGAGTCGTTCAGCGCCGCCGATGTGATGCTCGGCTCGATGGCGATCTGGGCCGATGCTGCCGCCGCGCTGGAGCCCTTCCCCAGCCTGCAGAAGTACGCCCAACGGCTCAGCCAGCGCGAGGCTTACCAACGCGCGGGAGGCCCCGCGGTGATTCCCGAGCCTGAGGGAGCCGAAGAAGAGATCTACGGGGCAGACGAAGAAGTGTAGCTCACCAGATCTCTGCGATGCGCCCGATCAACTGCTGCTTGACTGTCAGCAGGTAGTCGTCCGCCAGCTCTTCCTGGAACCAGATCTTCCAGACTGCGGTCGCCAGGCCACGGTCGTTCTCAATGCTACCGATCAGGGTCCCGTCCTGATAGCCTTGGAGCGTGCCGCCAGGCAGGCTGCGGATCTCGAGCTCGGTACCATCTTCGACCTCTTTCTGAAACCAGTCGATGAACGCGTCGCCATTGGCTGAGACCTCGCCTCCCATGGCCGTCACCAGGCTCTCCCGGAAAGACTCACGGATGGTCTCTGCGTCGACGTCGTAGACAAAGTGCAGATTCAGGCGCTTCTCGCAGTCGGCCGCCGACATCGCGTCGAAGAAAGCCTGCTCTTCGATCAGATCACTGGCCGGTTTGCCCTGCCAGCCCGCCAACGCACGCGCCAACGCTGCAGCATCGGCGTACTGGGCCACCGCGTAGACGTTGACCGCCAACCAGGTCTTCTCACGGCAGCTCACCCCCGTGCACGTCAACTTTGTGCCCCCGACACCCTCGATCTGGGCCGCAAACTCGACTCCCGACTCTTCCTCGGTCACCACATCATCGGCCGCCAACGGCGCGAGCGCGGTCAACAGCGCCAGCACGAGCAGACTTGAGAAACGCATGCACATCCCATCCTTAGGTGTTGGACGATCTTACTCTACAGACTTCGTTTCAGGGTACGAGTACAGCTTCGCGCCCGCAATCATCCCCCCGACTCACGGCTGCCAGCGCGGCTCACGCCCAAGCAGATTCCGCACAAAGAAGTCCTGACGGCGTCGACTGCCATAGGGCGTCTCGGCAGCACCGTGGCCCACACCGGGCATGACGAGCAGCTCGAAGTCCTTGTCGGCGGCGATCAGGGCCGCAACCACCTGCATAGTCGAGGCCGGATCGACGTTGCGGTCGAGCTCGCCGACAACCAGCAGGAGCTTTCCCTGCAACTGTTCTGCTCGACTGACGTTCGAGGCAGCTTCATATTCAGCTCCGACCGGCCAGCCCATCCAGAGCTCATTCCACCAGATCTTGTCCATCCGGTTGTCGTGGCAGCCACAGTCGGCCACCCCCACCTTGTAGACCTCCGGGTACGACAGCATGCCCGCCAGAGTGTTCTGCCCACCCGCAGAGCCCCCGTAGATGCCGACCCGCTCGAGATCCAGCTCGGGGAACTTGGCCCCGGCCGCCTTGAGCCAGGCGACACGATCGGGAAAGCCCGCATCGGCCAGATTCTTCCAGCACACATCGTGGAAGGCCTTCGATCGCTGCGAGGTTCCCATGCCATCGATCTGCACAACCACAAAGCCCAGCTCGGCCAGACTACGTGCCTGCAGCTGGCGGCCAAAGGCCTTGGGAACATGCGCGCTGTGCGGCCCGGCATAGATCTTTTCGATCACTGGATAGCGCGTGCCGGGCTCGAAGTTGCTCGGCCGGATGACGATGCCCCAGATCGGGGTCTCGCCGTCCCTGCCCGCGGCCACGAAACGCTCAGGAGGCGTCCAGCCGCTCGCCAACAGCGCGCTCGCATCGGCTGTCTCCAGCTCACAGACCAGGCTGCCGTCGCGGGTGTCGCGCAAGACATGGACCGGCGGCAGATCGACGCGCGACCAACTGTCCAGCAACCAACGCCTGTCCGGGGACAGCTCCCATTCGTGGGTCCCATCCCCATCCGTCAGCACCTCCAGATTGCGCCCGTCGAAGTCGACCCGGCACAGATGCAGGTGGTAGGGATCCTGTTCCGGCCTGATCCCCCCCGCGGCAAACCAGACCTGGCGCTGCTCCGGGTCGACCCACTCGACGCTGCGCACCACCCAGGCACCGCGCGTGATCTGCCGGGCACGGGCGCCTTCGCGGTCGATCAAGTAGAGGTGGTTCCAGCCATCCCGCTCGCTCATCCAGATCGCTTCGCCCGTCCCATCGAGCTCTTCGAGAAACAGCTTGCCCGCATAGTCGAGAAAAGTCTCACTCCGTTCGTCGATCACCGCCCGGACCACGCCGCTCTGGGCATCGATCTCGAGCAGGCGTAGATGCTGATGCCCCCTTTGGTTGTAGAAGAAGCTGAAGGCGGAGGAATCAGGCAGCCAACGCAGTCGGTTGATGCTCCATGGCTGGGGAAACAGCTGCTCGGCGACTTCGATCTGGCGGGCCTCATCGGCGAGGAACAAGCGCGGCCGCGGATGGTCGATGCGGTCCCCGGGCTTGGTGTAGTCCAAGCTGTGCAGCCGCGGTTGCAGTTGGTCTGTCGGGCTGCTCTCGATCAGATGGACCTGGCGGCGCGCGCCTTGCAGCACCTGCAATACCACCACGCGGGAGGAATTGGGCGCCCAGAAGATCTCCCCCGTGTACCGGTCCTGTTCGCTGCCGTCGTCGCTGAGCTGGCGTTCATCGCCGCTTTGAAGGTCGCGCAACCAGGCGTTGTGCGCGCGGATGACAACGCGCCAGCGGCCGTCGGGGGAGGTGTCGCGCCGCAGAGCCGGCTCTGGCTCGGGGGCGGCCTCGCGAGGCAGCCCGGCATCGAGCACGATGTCGGCCGGTTCGTCGCGGGCCTCGAAGACACCGAGCAGCGCTCCGTCTGCATCGAGCACCCGCCAGACATGTCCACCGAAGGTATGCTGCTGACGTTCCGCGCCCGCCGCGACCTGACCGTAGCTTTGGCTCTGGCCGTCGAAATCGACCCAGAACACCTCGACGGCGCTCTGACGACGGTTGACGAAGCGCACTCCGCTGTCCGGACCCGTGCGACGCGTTCGGGCGCCGGATGCGGCCAGAGGGAGGGACTCCCAGACCGCTTCTCCTTCGAGCTCGCGCAGCCGTCCGCGCGGCAAGCGACAGGCCCAGCGGCGTTCGTGAGCCGAGAAGCGCAGCGTCTTCCCACCGACATCAAGTCGACGCAGATCGAGGTTCTCGCTGGAGAGCTCGAGCCCCAGCGCCTCGCCCAGAGCCTCGGCGAGCCAACCCTGGTCGAACAACGGAGCACGGGTTGCTTCGACAGGGTCGATCAGGATCCACTCAAAACTGCTCGGGGCCGTGCGCACCCGATACCAGAAGCGCCCATCCGCGAGCCATTGCGGGCGCACATCGGCCCGGAACAGCTTGTCTGCGGTGGCACGATGGAGCCCTGCCGCGCGCGCATAGTCTACGCGGCTGCCCTGGGCAGACAGAGGTGCGAGCAACAACAGGAATGTCAGCAATTGCAGACGCATCAAATCCTCGCAGGAAGGGGAAAGGCTTCAGGCAGCATCTTCGCCCAGCTTCCCAGCTGGTCAAGCCCATCCGTCGAAGCAGCGAGCCAGGCTGTCTTGAGCTGGAGAGGTTTTCGTCAGAAAACTGTGAAGCAGATCGGCCCTCGGTTGTCCAAGCTCGCACACCATCTGCTTGAGGAACACCATGCGCAGTCTTCTGATCGTGCTCACTACCAGCCTGCTCATCCAGGCACAGACCCCCACCGACCGCTGGCGCCACACGGCGACCGGCGACCAGGTCAGCTGCGTGGGCGGCGACCTGGGCAGGCTCTTCGTGTTTGAACCCGACACAGGTGCCGGCCTGTGGAGCGCCGACCTGGCTGCAGCCATCGTCGAGCTGGCCTGCCAGGACGCGGTGGTGCTCGCGCGCCTGGCTGAAAACCAACTCGTCTGCCTCAACGCACAGAACGGGGCCGTGCTCTGGAAGCGAGACTCGGTGGGCGCGCTGTGGACAAGTCCCCTGCTGGTGCGCAGCCCCGATGGTCGCGAGCTGGCATGCCTCGATCCAGGCACGGGTGAGCCACTCTGGCAGTTCGAGGGCAGCTGGCTGGCTGCCGTACACGTCCAGGAGGACCGGGTCCTGATCCAAGATCTCGAGCGCCTCAGCTGCCTGGAGATCTCGGGACGCCTGCTATGGCAGGTGGACGGCGATTTCGACGGACGGGGTTTCTTGACGGACGGTTGTTTTGGACTCGCGCGCAATGAAGGGGACAAAGATGTACGGCTCGAGCTACGATCCCTGAGCGATGGGCAGATACGCTGGTCGAAGATGATCGCTGCTTGCAGCATTTCGATGTCCCCGGGCCCACTGTTTGCCGCAGACAGTCAGCGCTTGTTCGCCTACCTGCCCGCCCCTCGTAGCGCCAACAGACTGTTCGCCTTTGAGCTCGTCACGGGCCAGGAGCTCTGGAAGCTCGAGGGTGAGGTCTCGGCGCTACTGCCCCGCGAGCAGGGCCTGTTTGTCCTCCACGACAGGTTGGGGGCCTGCCGGCTCGAACCTGCCCGCGGCGAAGTGGTTTGGAATACACCGTTGAGCTATGCGCGCGCCTGTGGCTTGGCGATGCCTGGAGCGCGGCTGCTGCTCTGGGACGGCTGGAACAGCGAGCTGCGGATCTACCGGCCGGACGGCACGCACGAGAGCAGCCGCACGCTGACGAAGGACGGTGTGTTTGCGCAACAGGGCTCGGGGGCACAGATGCTGTACACGGACCGCCTGCTGAACATCGACCCGGCAGGTGCCGTACGTTGGAGCCAGGATGTCCGCGCGCTCGATCCCCAGACCGCGCGCGGGCTGGCCGCCGAGAAGCGCCTCGCAGAGGGGCTCGCTCGTTTCGAGGACAGGGCCTTCCAGGCCGCGATCGAGGTCTGGCTGAGGCTGGCCGACGAATTCCCAGGCTCGCCCTCGCATCCCCTGGCCCTGTTCAACATCGGCCTGGCGCACGAAGAGTTGGCCGATTTTGAGGCGGCGATCGAAGTCTACACACGGCTGCTCGATTGTGAAATCGATCCGCTCGAGCCCGGCCAGAACCTGATGCAGGCCTACCGCAACACCCGGCACCGGGCTTGCCTGAGGCTCGCGCACTGCAGCGAGCAACGAGGGGATCTGCCCAGTGCGCTGCGCTGGGCCCGGGCTGCACGCGACGAGCATCCCTATCTTTCGTGGTGCGGAACCTGTGCCATCGAAGCCGACCAGGAACTCGACGCGTTGATCGCACGACTCGAGGAGGCGCTCGTGCCGTAGCGTGAAAAACTCGCTACAGGGCGCAGCGCCTTGTCATCGTTCATACTGACGACACTGGCATGAGCAGGCCGCCGGCGCTAGACCGGCAGCAGCCTGCAGCGTTCTCAACCGTGACCTCGTGATTCCACGGCGACGCGCCGCAGACTGATCCCCTCCTGAGCTCCCAGCTGCGAGCTTGCCCGGCCTATGGTACTGTGAGAGCTTCACCTGCCTCGTGAGAAGCGCATGTATTGCAACGCCTGCGCCGCCCCAAACCCTGAGAACGCGCGATTCTGCTCTGCCTGCGCTGCGCCGCTGTCTGCCAGCACGCCGACGCTCAGCGAGAGAGAAACCGAGCGCCACGAGTCCCTCAGCGACGCCCCGACCCAGCGCGACGCTGCAGCCGTCTCCCGCACGGCGAGCGGGCACGGCATCGAGAGCTTCGTCGGCCGCACGGTCTCAGGCTACCAGATCGAGAAGAAGCTCGGCGAGGGAGGCATGGGAGCGGTCTTCCTGGCGACCCAGGTCAAACTGCACCGGCCCGTGGCGATCAAGGTCTTGCCTCCGCAGTTCTCGCGAGACCGCCAGATGCTCGAACGCTTCGAGCGCGAAGCTCGGGCCGTCGCACTGCTCGATAGCCCCTACATCGTGCCGGTGCACGACATGTTCGAGAGCGGGGGGCTGTATTGCATCGCCATGGGTCTGGCCGACGGGGGCTCGGTGCACGACCTCCGCCGCAGCCGGCGGCGGCTTGAAGAACACGAGGCCGCCGACCTGATCCGGCAGGCAGCGCTGGGCTTGTGGGCCGCAGCCGAGAAGGGCATCGTGCACCGCGACATCAAGCCCGACAACCTGCTCTTGACGGCAGAAGGGCGGGTGAAGATCGCCGACTTCGGCCTGGCGAAGGCGCTCGACGGGGCCTCGAATCTGACGCGCAGCGGCGCGGTCATGGGCACGCCGCACTACATGTCACCCGAGCAGTGCCGCGACACCTCCCGGGCGGACCACCGCTCCGATCTGTATTCGCTGGGCTGCACCCTGTTCGAGTTGCTGGTCGGGCGGCCGCCTTTCCAGGCCCCCTCGGCGATGAACCTGATGCTCAAGCACACCACCGAGCCCGCGCCGAGCGTGCGCAGCCTGCGTGCAGAGATCTCCGCGCCGATGGATGCCCTCATCGCAAGGCTGCTTCACAAAGAGCCCGACGAGCGCTTCCAGACAGGCGCCGAGCTGGCTGCAGCGCTGGCAAGCCTGTGCGAGGCCCCTGAGACGGTACCTCCCGCGGCTCCGGCCGAGGAGTCCCCTGCAGGGGCTTCCGCGCAGCCTCCGCCGCTGCCAGGGGCGGCCTCGACAGAGAAACACATGCTCTCCCGAGCTCTGATCTACTCCGCCGGTCTGATTCTGGCTGCCCTGGCCGCGTTCGGGATCGGGTATGCCCTTGTGCAGGCGATGGCTGGCGAGGCCGGGAACCACGCCCAGAGGTTTCCCGCCGAATCTCTGGCGGTCGAGAGCGTGGACGCGCCGGCTCGCGAAGTCGAGCTCGCCACACGCTGGGAAGAGGCCATCGGCGCAGCCGAGCAGGTCTTTGATCGCGCGCGCTTGCACGTCGACAGCCCTGAGGACGAGAGGTTCTTCGAGGCCAGCGCGGAGCAGCTCCGGGAAGCCATCAAGCTCGGCCGTGCGGGGAATTTTGATGCATCGCTAGCGAGTCTGCCCAGGCTGCTCGAAATGCTTGCGCGCATCGATGTGCCTTTGGTTGCGGGAGCCGAGTTGATCCGACCCGGGACCGAGTCCGACCTCAAGACGATCATCGTCCTGCTCGATCACCCGTTTCTGGCCGAAGAAGTCGAAGCCCTGTTGGTCTGGGCAAAACCTGTGCTCCGCTGGTGCCGCGCAAACCCGGGCCGCTGGCCGCAACGCCTCGATCAACCTGGCAGCTACCAGACGGTGTTCGAGCTCGAGGTCTGGCGTGAGACCGCCATTAGACCGGAGGACTTCCTCACGCTGCTGCTGAAGGCCGACTATCTGCGGCAAGCATTCGAGCGGGACTCCGACGCAGCGAACTTGGAACGCGAGCTCGAGCAGGTCTACATCCTGATGAAAGAGGGCGCCATCAGTAGAGAAGAGGCGAGACCGCAGATCGAACGCTTGCGCATCCTCTACGAGGTTCTTCACACCGTTCCAGACGAAAGTCTCAACAACTTCGAAGCCCATGCAGCGGAATTGAGCGAGCTGCTCGAAGCCTTCAAAGAGATCCCGTAAGCAACTGGCCCGCATGCTGCACTGCGTCTATAACGATGCAGGAGGACGCCGCATGGACGCCGAGAAGATTCTTGACCGCTGGACCGAGGGCCTGGGAGAGGCGACAGACCTCGCTACGCTCTCACCCGACGTCAGCTACCGCCCGACACAAGATCCGGCGCCGGCGCCTCCTCTGACTGGTGCGGGCCAGTTCGAGACCTACGAAGAGATCGGGCGCGGTGGCATGGGCGTCGTCTTCCGTGCGCGCCAGCTCAGCCTCGAGCGCGAGGTCGCCCTGAAGAAGTTGCAGCCCGCCGCCGAAGGCTCCCACCGCAGCTCGCGCTGCAGCCCGGACGACTTCCTGGCTGAGGCTGTGGTCACGGGCCGCCTCGAACATCCGAACATCGTGCCGGTCTACGCGCTCGAGCTCGACGCCGAGGGCGAGGCGACCCTGGCGATGAAGCTGATCACGGGCAAAAGCTGGCGCGAGGTCCTGCGCGACGAGAGTCAGCCCGACCTGCAGCAAAACCTCGAGACCCTCCTGCAGGTCTGCAACGCGGTCGCGTTCGCCCACAGCCGCGGCATCGCCCACAATGACTTGAAGCCGAGCAATGTCATGCTGGGCGCGTACGGTGAGGTGCTGGTGGTCGACTGGGGACTGGCGGTCGACTTCCGCGCCCAGAAGACCCCCGGCTCGCGGGTGCGTCACAAATCGAGCATCCGCCTGCCCTGCGGCACGCCGAACTACATCGCTCCCGAGTTGGCGCTGGGCGATGGCCAGGCCATCGGCCCCTGGACAGACATCTTCCTGCTCGGTGCGATTCTGTTCGAGCTGCTCAGTGGGCACCCTCCTCGCCGTGGACGCTCGCTGGTCGAGGTCGTCGTTCAGGTTGCCGACGGCAAGCAGATTCCGTTGGAAGCCGATGTGCCCGAAGAGCTCAAACGTATCTGCCTCCGCGCACTACAAGCCCAACCCGACGCGCGCTACGCCAGCGTCGAAGACTTTGCTGCGGCGCTGCGCGATTTCCTGCGCCATCGCGAGAGCCTGTTGATTTCTGACCAGGCCTCGATCGAATTGGATGCGATCAATGCTGAGTTCGACGCGGCGGAGCACGACGAGTTTGAGCTGCTGGCCCTGTACGACCGCTTCTGCGCCTGCCGCTTCGGGTTCAAGCATGCGCTGCAGATCTGGCCGGGAAACGAAGAGGCACGCGGGGCTTTGCAGCGCTCATTGGAGTGGCTGATCGGCTACGAGTTGGGGAAAGGAAACTCCCAGAGCGCGGCGATGCTGCTGCCCGAGCTTCCCGACCGCAACCCGGAGCTGGCCGCCCAGGTCAGCGAGCTGCGCCAGAAGCAGTCGCTTGAGCGCGCGGAGTGGCAGAAGCTCAAGCGGGCCGTGGACCCCGAGCTCGGCAAGAAACAACGCGCGCAGTTTGCCCAACTGCTGGCATTCTTGTTCTGCGGCTTTGCCCTGCTGGGGGCCTGGAGCCCCATCAAGGTCACGCCGCTGATCTACGCACTCTCCGGGATCGCCGATGTGGCTGCGGTGGCCCTCTGCCTGTGGTTCTTCCGCGAGAGCCTGCTGCAGCGTACCTTCAACGGCCGCATCGCCGTGTCGGTCAGCCTGATCGCGTGCGGAATACTGATCCACCGCGCACTGATGCTGCCGCTGGGTGTTCCTGTAGACAAGGCCGTGGCGGCAGAGATTCTGGTCTACTTTCTGAGCACTGCGATGATGGCGGTGGCCTTCGACATCCGCTTTCTCTGGGCTTCAGGCTCGTTCTTGAGCGCTGCAGTGTACGCCGCGATCTGGCCGCAGCACTCCTGGTTCGCCCTGGCAGTGGGCAGCTTTGTCGGCATCACGGCGTTGAAGAAGGCGTGGTGCGCCTGCCCGTTCACAATGCAGAAGAGATCGGCCGAAGACGGCTAGTCTTCCTCCGGCGCCTCTTCATCGTCTGCAGGCTTCTCCACCGGCGTCGGTTTCCGGGCTGCCGCCCGGATCGCGTCGAGGCGCATGGTCATCGTGCGCGGCTTCTCGGGTACCGAAGGAATGGGCTCCCCCCCTCTGGGCGTGAAGTCGAGCACGCCAAGGCGGTGTTCGCCGGAGATCCGCTGGGTGCGCCGTGGCACCAAACCTTCAGAAGCAGGTTTGGCCGGCGGAGCGCTGGCAGCAAATGGAGGCGGGCCCGAGGCCGGGGGCGGAGGCCGCTCTTCCGCGCCTCCCCTCGAGGGGCCGGCAGCTGCTGTCCGCTGTGCCGATGGCTGGGGAACCGGCTGCGGCGCTTTGGGCAGCGCGGTGTGCGAGCCCGGCCGTGGCGCTTTGCGCAGCGCTGGATCGGAGCCCGACTGCGAGACCTTGCGCGGCACCAGATGTCTGCCTGTGGGAAACAACTTGCGCAGCGCACGGCTCGATTCCGACGGTGGATCTGCAGGCACGGCGGGAGCTTCCTGCGGCTCCTCCAGCTCTTCGGCCGGACCAGACTCCACCTCGAGATAGCCGCGCTCGTGCAGCTCTCTGAGCAGCTGCATGGTCTCAAAGCTGGGCATAGAGACCCGCGCGTAGACCTCTTTCAGGCTGAGCACGCCTGCAGGCAGGCTGTGGAACAAGTCCCTCAGGTCTCCCTCGAGAGGCTGAATGTTGCGCCTGGGCAGACGCACGGCCGCCCGCAGCTGGATACCGTCGTGGGGAAACAGCGCTCGCAATCGCGGCATCTCGTCGGCGATCAGCGCCACCTTGAACAGCACTCTCTCCACGTCCACCGGCGGACAGCGCCGCCCCTCGAAGCGCATCGTGTCCGGGAAGAAATTGTAACGCCCCTGGGTCCATTGGAATGCCTGATAGACACGTTCAAGGATCAATTGCGTCCCGCAGGCGTCCACCTGTGCCGGCTCGGCCAGCCCCATCTCCAACAAGGCATCTTCCAGGCTGAGGTTGCGGAAAGTACTGCGGCGCCGCACTTTCCGGATGTCTGGCTCGCTGAGCTGCAGACTGCGGAGCAGCAAGGACTCGAGCCCATCTGACGGCGGCTTGTCGTAGTCCCAGGCCGAAATCACCTGGCCATGATCGAGCATGATCGACAACTCGCGGCGGGCCGCTTCGACCAGCAAGCGGCCCGATTTCTTCTGCTGGCCCAACAGCTGGAACACCGACGTCAGACCGAACTGTGCCAACTCACCGCTCAACGTGGTCGCCGCGTGAGAGACCGCCCGTCGCGGGCGACGCTGGGTGACTTCGGCAGGGACCGCCGCACGGCGCTGCAAGCCAGGTATCCCCTTCTTGAGCACAACCCGTTGGGTGACAGCTTTGCGCAACTGCCCGACGACTTTGCGCAGCCTCAACCAGCCGACGCCTTGACTGGTGCTCCGTTTCGCGATCAGAAAAACGACCAACCTGTGCTTATGGATCGACTTGAGGAAAACCAGCGCCGACGCCGTGTCGAGAAACAGCTCATGAGGCGGCTCAAAAGGCTGCTCTCCCCCACGCACCCGGCGGCTCAACACCCGGTCGAACAGCTGCAGGCGGGGGCCATCGACCAGCTCTGCCACCCCGTCGCAGAGCAACTGGATTTCAGGACCAGACATACTGGGAAAGACGTGATGCAGGCATACCAGCTCAGTCGAGCTCAAGTCGACCACACCGCAGGCAAGAGCATCGCGGAACGTCTGGATCACGTCCCTGCAGGCCGCGTTGCACTGCGCTGCAATGTCGATCGGCATCTTCCACCATTGACCGGGGGGCGGCTGGCGGCCGCCCCGACAGCACCAGGATAGCAAGGTTTCAGGCGCCGTGCAGCCGCCCCCCCCAAAGGGCCCAGCCTACGCGGCTTTCACGAAATTGCTTGTGGTCGACCGCAGGCAAAGCGAGAATGGACGATTGTTTTCCTGAAGCGAAGTTGCAGGCGCCCCCATGGATAAGGTCACTGTTGGAGGCGTGGGCCTCCGGCTCACCAACCCGGAAACCAGCCACCGTGCGTGGGTGGGCCAGCAGGAAGTGATCACACAGCTGCTGGCGTGTTGGCTGATCGTCGCGCCCGATGACCTGCCGTTGTCTCCCCGCTTGATCGGCCAGCCCGGACTGGGAAAGACCACCCTGGCCATCGCGGCGGCACACCGGCGTGGCCAGGAGGTCTACGTCCAGCAATGCACCGCCGATACGCGCCCTGAAGATCTACTCGTCACACCGGTGCTGGCCGAATCCGGCGGAATCTCGTACCACGCCAGCCCTTTGGTCTCGGCGATGTTGAGCGGTGGGATCTGCATCCTCGACGAAGCGAACCGCATGAACGAGAAGAGCTGGGCGTCCCTTGCCCCGCTGCTCGACCACCGGCGCAATGTTGAGAGCATCGTGGCAGGCATCAGGATCGACGCGCACCCCGAGTTCCGCTGCTGCGTGACGGTCAACGACGACGCGTCGACCTATGAGATCCCCGACTACATCATGAGCCGCTTACAGCCGACCATCGAGTTGAGCTTCCCCAACCGCGAAGATGAGCTGAAGATCCTCAGCTACAACGTCCCATTCGCGACCGAGCAGGTGTTGGCCCTGACCCTCGACTTCTTGCAGCGCGCCCACGGTCTGGGGCTGAGCTTCTCCATCCGCGACGGCATCACCGCCATCCGCTACGCGATGAAGCGTCAGCTTGGCGAGCAACGCGATCCCGAGCAGTCGTGGCGCGAGGGGATCTCAGGGGTCCTGGGCAAGGAGGCTCTCAACCTCGACCAGCTGGCAGCCAAACAAAAGCACTGGCGGGGAGAGCAGCGCCCGCCCACCGACCTCTCCGACTTTTTCCGCGAAGACGATGGCTGAGCCAGCTGCGCATGATGCACCGGACTCGGGGCTGCGGCTGCTCGAGAACATCGACGCCGTGCCTTCGATCCACGGCCGCTCAGCGTTCGCGCTCGAGGTGCGTCGGCTGTTCCTGGCACGACGCTACGCGGCGGTCGCCATCGAGCTGCCGCCTTCGCTGAGGGAGCCGGTGATCGAGGCGGTGCGGCGCCTGCCCACGGTCTCCTGTGTCGTGTACCGCGAAGCACCGCCCGTCTACAGCGATGAGCCGCACTACGCGTATGTGCCTGTCGACCCCTGCGACTCGATCATCGAGGCGGCACGGCTGGCGATTGCTGAGCGTGTGCCGCTTTTCTTCATCGACGCCGAAGAGATCGGCTACGAGCCACCCGTTGTGTTGCCCGACGAGTTCGCCATCCGGCGGCTCGGGCTCAAACGCTACTACCAGGCCGTCCGGCCGGTGCTGGCCGCGGCCGCGGAGGGGTCGGCCCGGGCCCTGCGCGAGCGGCAGATGGCAGCCCATCTGCGGGTGTTGAAGCAGCGCTTCGCCAGCGTCTTGTTCGTGTGCGGCATGGCGCACCTCGAGGGCATCGAGCGGAATCTGCAGGGACCGCCGAGCGCGCCGCTACGGCAGCAGCCTGGCTGGCTGGAGCCCCCGCAGGTCTACGATGTCCGCCCGCGCACGCTGGTCTTCGCGCTCGGCGAGTTGCCCTACCAGGCGGCGCTGTACGAGCGTTGCCGTGCCTCGTTGGAGCAGCGCGAATACCAGCGCATCGACGGGCTCAAAGAGCTGCTGATCGAGGCGCGCAAACGTTACGGTGAGGAATTCCCCGAAGATGTGCCCTCAGCAAGCCCCCAGGCTTTCCAGCTGATCTTGAAGTACATCCGCAACCTGTGCTTGGTGCAAAGCCGCCTGACGCCGAATCTGTATGAGATCATCGTCGCCTGCAAGGGAGTTCTGGGGGGACCGTTCGCGCGGGTCACTGCCGAGACTGCGCGGGACTACCCGTATCTGGATCCCGCTGGCGGCTACCCTTCGGTGGCCTTCGGCAAAGACGGTCTGATCCTTCCAGACGGGCCGGTCAAGTCGCGCAGCCGCATGCCTGGCCGGCCATTGAGCTGGCGAGAGGTCAAGCTCGACCGGCCTCCCGAGCGCTTCCGCCAGCGTTGGCGTACGGGCTGGAACCCTTTTGCAGGCTCGTGCTCCTGGCCCCCCGAAGATGTGCGCATCGAAGGTTTCGCCGCGCGCGTACGCCATCGCGCGCGGCAGGTGATGACACGCGATCTGGCGCGCTCGGAGAAGTTCCAGACCTCGATCCGTGACGGGCTCGACATCAGGGAGACGCTGCGTCACTGGCACAAGCGCGAGATCTACGTCAAGGTCGCACCACCAGCCCTGGGTGGCGTAGGGGCGGTCGTCTTCGTGTTCGACGAGGACGAGAGCCGTTACCCGAACCGCATGACCTGGCACGCTGAGCACCAGAACGAATCGACCATCGCCTGCTATGCGACCGACATGGTGGAGGACTTCGTCGGGCCCGGCATTGCACGAGCGCGCTACGGCGGAAGCGTGTTCCTCTACCCTCCCCTCTTGATTCCGGACATCTGGGAAGACCCACGCTTCGACATCGCGCGCAATGCGGTCGAACGCATCACGCTGGTCGGCATGTACTACAGCAAAGAGAAGGCGGTCGCCTACGTCGGCCATCGGCGCCCGAGTCTGCGCCTTCGAGAGCTGGCACGGAAACTGGGACGGCGGCTGATCTTTTTGCCTCTCAAAGCTTTCTCTCCTTCGGGGGTGGCGAAGCTGCGCGTTTTCCATATCCTCAACGGCCATGCGGTGCGTTCGTATGCCGCGCGGTTCATTCAATAGACGGAGGAGAGGGTTTGGGATCGCTGGAGCACAAGATCTTCTCCAACCCGGCGGCTTCAGACTGGCTGGACGATCTCGAGGACGCCAAGAGCTGGGCTGTTCCGGAACGCGTGCTCAACCGCACGCTGCAACGCTTTGAAGAAGAGGAAGACAAGGCCGCTGACGAGCAGCATCCGCTCCCCAACGCACTGGCTCAGCGCTGCCTGGTCTGTGCTGAGCTGATCGCGGCCTCTCTGGGCGCGCCCCATGATCTGGCACCCGACGCCTTCGACGACTTTCTCGAGCAGCATGGCGAACCCGACGACGAGGTCATCGCCAAAGCCCTTGAGGCCCTCGAAGCCCTGAAATGGTCCTTTGAGCTCGAGCGGCAGCTGCGCGCAGACGATGTCCCTCCTGGCCGCCAATCCGATCGCCGACGGGCCAAACTCGGCGAGAAGTTGCAGGCCCGCATGACTTTGATTGAAGACCTCGAAGACCGGCTGGCGGGCGATTGAGGCGGCTAGTGGTTCTTGTCAGCCGTTTCGGGCGGTAGCGGAGGGGCTTCCCCCCTCCAGAGAAGCGGCCGAGCCCGCGGGCGGGGTGCAAACCCCGCCCCCACAGAAGAATGCATGCCCCTGTCGGGAAGCCCTTTGAGAAAGGACCCGACGTCAACCAGAGCCAGCCTGAAAGCCTTCTGCCGCATTCGTTAGTGCGCTCACCCAATGTCGGCTCGCAAGCTCGCGCGACATTGGGTTCGTGTGCGGCAGGTTCTCGTGGCCAACGAGGGAGAGTTTGGCGGGGGGGGGGGGGGGGGGGGCGCGAAGGACCACACCACACACCCCCCGCCGCGCCACCA
>JAJDCP010000122.1 GCA_029260765.1 Planctomycetota bacterium | reverse complement strand
ACACCCGAGGGCCGAGCCGTCTACGCTAGACGCAAGGCCATAGTAGAGCCGGTCCATGGCCAGATCAAAGAGGTGTGTGGCTTCCGCCGCTTCCTCTTACGCGGCATGGAAGGGGTGTCGGCGGAGTTCTCCCTCGTGTGCCTCTGCCACAACGTGCTCAAGCTGTTCCGATCAGACTTCCGGCTGGCGTAGAAGCGCTTTTTCGGACCCTGGCAGGCCCCTCCAAGCCATTGGGCGCGCTCAAAACACCGATTGGGGGCCGCCAGGCTTCTTCATGGGATTCCGGTGGTTTGCCATGCATGGTGTGCGCCGTCAATTGACGTGTGCGTGGACGTGGGCGTGGACGTGGACTCGGGCTATGCGACACGGCCTCCTAGAGTGTCAGGACTTCGCGCTGGGCTGCTGCTGGCGGCCCTGATGTTCGCCGGCTGCCAGACGTCAGCCAGCTGGATCGATGCCAGCTACCATTTCGCGCGGGCAGACACGGTCTCGGTGGCAGTGTTCTTCGACGGCCGGGAACAGGACGCTGGACGCTGGCTGGCCGTTCTCGAGCCCCTCGGCTTCGAAGTGGAGGCGCCTCGGCTGTTCGAGGCGGACGGTGGCAGAACCGCGGGGCCGGCGGGCCTGGACACATTGCTGGTCGAGTTGTTGCGTGGGCCGCTCGAACAGCTGGGCTACGCGACGATTCCCGCGGACCTGGGCCTGCGAGAGGACCGGGCTGAGCTGTGTGCGAGCGCGCAGGAGGCCGGCGCAGATCTGCTGCTCGCACTTAAATACACGCTGGCCACGCGCTGGAATCTGCAGGGACCCCGGCCGGGATCGGAGCTGATGCGCTGCTCAGGGGCCATGATCCTCTACGATGTTTCGGTGTTCGATGCCCGCAGCGGCCGCAGAGTCTGGGGCTACGAGCATTTTCGCCCCGACGGCGCGCAGGCCCACGCACAATATGCAGTAGAGCTCTCCGGGGACAGCCGCGCAACACAGCTCAACGGTTTCCGCGCGGCGGCCCGCCTGTCGGCAGCCAGGATTCTCGCTCCGCGAGCGCAGGCCGCGTTTCCGGGCGGGGGCGCGGCGCGGGGACGGTGAAGGGCGCCTGCGTTGTCTCGCGAGAGGAGACACACGCTCCGCGCCTGCGTTGTCGTCCCGATGGCCTGGTTCTACGACAGCAGCCGCCGACGCAGCGTGCGGTAGATCGGCTGACTGACGAGGTGACAGAAGGCCAGGCAGGCCGCGATCATGATGCTGGCGATAGCACCGAGCTCGCTGCCCAGCGTCCGGGTCGCATTGATCTGGATCGCATAGGTCGAAACGGAAGCCCGGAGACTGCGTGCCATGCTTGAAGACGTCATGGGTGCTGGCGGGAGAACGATTTGAACCAGGTCCGGGGATTCCGAAGCCAGGGTGTGTCTGACAAGTCTCTGTTCGCCCGACTTGTGGGAGGCTTGCGATCTGACTTCGGACGCTGCGCTGTGGACTTGTCAGACACACCCTGGAGCCCAGTGGGGAGGTCAGCGAGCGGCCGACGCTTGGACGCGCAGCACTTTACGGCTGCCTCCCCGGATGACTTCGACCGACTGGCGCTTGCCGACGGCCTGGGCGCACAATAGCCTGTGGAAGTCGGGGATCGTGTGGACGGGCTTGCCCCCCAGCCCGATGAGCAGATCGCCGACTTTGAGTGCCGCCTTGGCCGCCGGCCCGCCCGAGTCGATGCTGCGGATGCCGACAGCTTTCGCGCTCGGAAGCCGCAGCTTGCGCGCGATGGCCGCCGGGATCACGACCTCGTCGACCTGCACGCCCAGGGTCGCCCGCCGTACCCGCCCGTGGCTGAGGATCTCCTCGACAACCCAGGCGGCGAGGTTCGACGGGATCGCAAAACACAAACCCTGGGCGTTGGCCACGCCGCCGATCACGATGCCCACCACCTGCCCCTGATCGTCGACCAGCGGGCCGCCGGAATTCCCCGGGTTCAGGGCGGCGTCGGTCTGCAAGACGCCCTCGATGACCCGTCCCGCGGCGGCACAGCGCAGGGTTCTGCCCAGGGCGCTGACGATTCCCAGGCTGACCGTGCGGGCCAGCCCGTACGGGCTGCCGAGGGCCAACACCAGATCGCCCACCCGCAGCGCGTTGGAGTCTCCGAGGCCCGCATGCTCGAGTCCTCGCGCATCGAGTTTCAGCAGCGCCAGATCGGTCACCGGGTCGACGCCCACGCAGTCAGCCCGTAGACAGCGGCCGTCGCTGAGAGTCGCTTCGACCCTCGTTGCGCCCGCCAACACGTGGGCATTGCTGAGGGCGTAGCCGCCGTCCCGGAACAGCACCCCCGAGCCCTGCCTGCCCGCAGGACCCGGGACGCGCACGGACAAGACGGCTGAGCCGACCTGCTCAGCCAATTGAGAGACGGCATCGGAGAGCGAGCGCAGGATTTTCATGACAGTTCTCGGCTGTGTGGATGCCCCAGCATCCTCCGCTGCGCCCTTGCCTGCAAGTCCCTCGTGGGAGTCGGAGCCTGCGCGCGCTTCAGTCCGCTGCGGACAGGATCCAGATTGATGGCAGCCCGTCCAGATCCTCTGCGGCCCAGGCTCAGCGCAGGTGTCCCTTGATGAAGGCCAGCACCTCCCAGCTCATCGGATCCTCGACCCAGCCCATGTGGTCGCGCACCTGCGTGTGCTGCTTGTCGGGCACGTAGATGCGGTCGTAGCTGCTGCCGCGTGCCTCGAGCTCCACGCCCAGCTCGTGGGCCATACCCAGGCCCAGGTAGCCTTGTTGAACGAAGAGGCAGGGCGCGAAGTGCGTGCCCGCCGGCGCATTTCTCACCTGGTGCACGGCCGATGCGTCGATGAGATTGAGAGGATGGATGCCGAAGGCGCGCAGCATGTCGGGATTGTCGCTCCAGTCGGTGACCTCGCGGTGGCGCGGCATATTGGTGAACATGCCATCGAGCAGCACCACGCAGCGGAAGGCATCGTCCCCGTACGCCAACGTGTAGCGCTGATGGGTGAAGGCCAGGGAGGCGAGATGGGCACCCGCCGAGAAGCCGACCAGCACCACGTTCTGGGGGTCGCCGCCGTAGCTGGCTACGTGGGCGAGCACATACTCGATCCCGAGCGCCACATCATCGATATGGTCGGGGTGCTGGATGCCGTTGGTCTGACTGGTCAGACGGTAGTTGAGGCTGATGAAGATATAGCCCTGGTCGGTGAAGAAGCTCGGCATTTCGCCCGCATCCCGTTTATCCCCCTGCTTCCAGATCCCACCGTGGACGTAGATCACCACGGGCGCCGCGCTGGCTCCATCCGGCACGTAGGCGTCGAACCTGTGCTTGGCATCAGGCCCGTAGGCGAGGTCGCTGTACTTGGTACGGGCGGGCGGCAGCACCAGGCCCCAGTTCAGCTCGAAGAAGTCGAGGGCGGGCTCGAGCTCACGGCCTTCTAGGGTGCGGCTGAGGTTGAAGTCCAGGAACAGCAGGCCCTGGCTGACCGGCACCACGCTGTCCGCCGGGCTGGCGCCCGTGAGGTCGAGATAGAGGTTCTGCAGCTCGAGGAACTCCAGCACGGAGTTGGTGTTGCTGTCGTAGAGCTCGAGCAGGCGATCGACATCGCCGAACAGCGGTAGACTGAGCAGACAGACGAGCATGATTTTCTTTACCACTTTCGTTCTCCTTGGGGTTTGCCTCCCCGGGGCGAATGCCCCGCCTATGGCAGAGAACTCTCCAGCTTCGATGCTGTCTGGGGAGAGAATCCGAAAAAAGTGAAGGCGCAGTGGGGTACTTTCACTGTCGTCAAGCCGGATCACGGGGAGGGGACGATGCCTCGTTTTGCCATCCGCTTCGAGACAGCGCGGCTCGAGGTGCTGCCCTGGCGGACACCCGGGGAGGACGCGGACCTGGCCGGCTTCTTGGAGGTTCTGCTCGACGACGAGGTCACACGTTGGCTTCCCCGGTCGTGGCAAGGCCCCTTCCCGAGGGAGCGCACGCTACGTTGGATCGAACGGCGGGACGCCGAAGGGACGATCTTGCGTGTGCTGGCCAAGGATTCCCGAGAGCCCGTGGGACTCCTGACTCTGTACGGCTCCGTCTGCGCCGAAGGGAGCGCCGAATTGCGCATCGGCTATCTGCTTGCCCGCGCGGCTTGGGGTCGTGGACTGGCCAGCGAGCTGGTCGAGGGCTTGGTGGCATGGTGTCGGGCGCAGTGCGGTCCAGGCCGACTCGTGGCCCACGTCACGCCTGCCAACCTGGCCTCACGCCGTGTCCTCGAGAAGAGCGGCTTCCGCCTGGTGTGCGAGGCGGGTGCCTCCGCCGGAGCCATGATCGAGCTGGAGCTGCTCCTGAGCTGAGCCTTTGCCGCCCGCCTGATCGGGGCGGCCGGTCTGGGTGCACTGGCTCGCGGCGCGCGAGGGCATGACCACCAACACCTCTTGAAGCGCCAGCTAGGAGGCTGAGTGCCACACCGCCACAGAGGGCTCCGAGAGCACAGAGGGGAAAGACAAGCCGACCCATGATCCCGCGTCCGGCCGTACCTCGTTGAGCTCTACGATCTCCGAGCAGAGTTTCACCGACGGACTTGTCGGGTGATCCAATATGACTCACAATGGACTCAAGGTGAGTCTGTGGGGAGTCGGTCGTGAAGCAGCTGACCATTCGCGGATTTGACGACACCCTCGAGCGACGGATACGGGATTTGGCGCGCTCCGAGAAGATTTCCCTGAACCAGGCCGTGTTGCGCCTACTGCGCAAAGGTGCAGGCCTTGAGGACGACCCCGGCGATCAGATCGGTTCGTCACTCGACGACCTGATCGGAACCTGGACCGAGGAGGAAGGCAGGGCATTTGACAAGGCCGTGTCAGACTTCGAGGTGATCGACGAGGAAATGTGGCGCTGATCGTCCTGGATACCAATGCCTGTCCGGCAATCAAGCGAGGAAACGCAGAGGTCGCTTCCATCGTTCGGGATGCCGCGGAAGTCGCTTTGCCCGCGGTTGTTGTCGGCGAGCTTTTCTACGGTTTCCGAAGAGGTTCTCGTTTCGCGAAGAACCTGCAGGAGCTCAAAGCATTCCTCGCCAGACCTCGGGTTCGCTTTCTCCCCGTACCCTTCGTCGCTGCCGATCGATACGGGCGTATTGCGGCCCAGCTCCGTGACAAGGACAGGCCGATTCCGAGCAATGACATTCGGATTGCAGCCCAGACCATGGAGTGTGGTGGCGCGTTGATCTCGGCGGACGCGCACTTTGGCAACATACACGGCCTGGCTTGGACTCGCACAGCCTAGCCAGGAGGCCTGTGTGACTGAGCGCTGGCACCTGTTGGATGTTGCTCAGTTGGAACAGTCGGGCGTAGCAGCGGTCTTCAAGCGAAGGTTGGTCAACGATGTCGCCATCGACAATACGGGCGACGCGCCCGTGTTGGATCCCGCCGCCGAATTGATGCGCAGCCACGGCCTGGAGCTGCAGCAAGCCCATAGGAAAGTTGGCGATTGCTTCCGTGCCCTTGATTGGCGGCCGTTGCTTCCGACGGATCTGGAAGCACGCAGGCACCGGAAGGCAGCATCGGTAGCGGGCCACGTCATACGAACCTGTGACGCGGGCCGTGCCGGACAAGCCCCCCGCCGATTGTGCTGCACCGGCCCCGTGTGGTACAGATTGGCCTGCGAGGAGGCCAGCAATGAACGATGCCTTTGATGTCGCCGTGGTCGGTGCCGGGACCGCGGGTGCGGCGGCCGCCGCCTTCTGTGCGGAGCAGGGCATGCGGGTGTGTCTGCTCGAGCGCCGACCTTTGGAGGATGCAGGGGCGCGTTGGATCAACGGCGTGCCCGCCTGGGCCTTTGAGCGCGCGCGCCTGACGCTGCCGCAGGCACCGGAGCTGCGCGGCCGCGGCCAGGCCTTCCACATGCTGGCGGGTTACGGCCCTCAGCGTCTGCGCATCGAGGGCCACGGCGTGCTCGAGCTGGACATGCGGCGCCTGGTTGCGCGGCTGCAGCAGCAGGCGCGCGGCCATGGCACGCAGCTGCATGGGCAGACCGCCGTGCACAGCGTGAGCTCCGAGGGGCTCGAGACCTCGGCAGGCACGGTTCGTGCGCGCTACGTCATCGACGCCAGCGGGCTGTCCGGCGCCCGCCTGCTGGCGCAACCGCGGGTCGATCCTCTGCACCTGTGCGCCGCCGCGCAAGAGCTGCGCGAGATCACAGACACTGACGGGGCGGCCGCCTGGTTTGCCGGTCACGGGGTCGGCATGGGAGAGACTCTCTGCTTCACTGGCATCGCGGGCGGCTACTCGATCCTGATGCTGCGGGCAGACAGCCCGACTGAGCTGAACCTGCTGAGCGGCACGATCCCGGCCAGTGGTCAGCCGTCAGGCACCGCCCTGTTGCAGCGCGTCTGTCAGGAGCACGCTTGGATCGGCGCAAAGATCCTGGGCGGACGGCGGGCGATTCCCCTGCGCCGGCCCTATGATCGGCTCAGCGATGGGCAGGTCGCCCTGCTGGGGGATGCCGGCTGCCAGGTGTTTTCTGCGCACGGCTCAGGCATCGGCATAGGTCTGGTGGCCGCGCGCCTGCTGGCGGACGAGTTGGCGGCCGGCCGCGGGCTGACGGGCTACGCGACGCGCTTCCAGCGAGAGCTCGGCGGGCTGCTGGCGAGCGTCGACCTGGTCCGGCGCTTCTGCCAATCGCTGAGCGCACACGAGATGGGCCAGCTGATGGCCGCTGGCGTAGTCGATCCCGCGATGGCGGGCGCGGCGTTGATCCAGAAACACCCCCAGTTGCAGCTGGCCCGGCTGCCGGCCAAGCTGGCCGGACTGCTGGGGCAGCCTCGCGTCGCCCTGCGGGCGCTCAAGCTGGGCCTGCAGATCGGGGCCGCCCGGCTGCTGTACCGCCACTACCGCCCGGAGGACGCGGGCTGGTCGCGGCTGGTGGCGGCGGTGTTCGGCGAGACGTCTGACGGGGTCGCGACAGCCTTGGGGTCTTCCCGGGTTGGAGCCGCCCCACATTAGCTACGAGTGCCCCCTTCGGAGAGGTGGGGGCGCGGACGGGGAGGCTCGGGGATGGGCGGTGGCCGATCCGGACCGCCCTGCGCCAGCCGCCGCGCCGGCAGCATCTGCGGGTGAATATGCTGCCCAGGTTTATCAACCCGTATCGCTCTTGGTCGAGAACCCCGACCAGCCGCGCCCGCAGTGCGAGGACCCGGTCCAGCAGAGACTGAGTGCTCCGCCAGACCGAGACAGGGCCCAAGAGTCGGGGAAGCGCGCATCACCGGAATCGCGGCTCACTTCCTGTGGCGTGGACCCGCCTACGCGTCCAGCCGCAGCGTCCGCGGGTCGAGCTCGAGGAAGGGCCGGCCCGCCGCGAGGCGCTGCTGCCGGCCTGCCATGAACTTGCGCGGAAACCAGCCCTGCAGGTCGCTGACGTCCAGCGCGTGATGGATCGCCGCGTACAGACTCAGCTCACGCAGCTTGAGAAACAGCGCGAGCTGCTCGAAGACAAAACCGGGCAGCGGCTGTTCGCGCGTGTAGCCGGCACAGAACCCGCGCAGAAACACTCGCGCGGCTTCAGCGCGCGCCTCGTCTGTGTCGCCGATCCAGGGCTGCAGCACTGCATAGAACAAGACCGTCGCCAGGTCGTAGGCGAACCAGTGGTAGCAGCAATCATCGAAATCGAAGAAGGTCAGTCGTCCCTCACGGTCATGCCGCAGGTTGCCACTGTGCGCATCAGCGTGGATCAGGCCACACAGGCTCGGATCGTCGGGCAACGCCCGCAGCTGCCGCAGAGTTTCCGCGGCCTGTGCCTGCACCGCGAGCTGCGAGCGAGGGATGCGCGCCGCTAGCGCCAGGTTCGGATCGTCCTGCCAGGCGTAGCGCCTCGCCTCAAGCGCGGGCTGGTAGCGGGCGGCCAGGCGGTGGAAGCTGCCGATGGCCTGTCCCCAGGCGACGAACAGCTGGTCCCCCCAGTCCTCGGCGCACAGGGGCTCGCCCCTTGCCTCCAGGAACATAGACGCAGCCCAGGCACCGAAGCTGTGTACGCGCCGCCCCGCACGCTCCAGGACCTGACAGACGGCGGCGCCGTGGCGCTGCAAAAAGACGACGAAGGCCAGCTCGGCCCGCAGCTGGGCGAGCGACCGGTGCGAGCGATGGGTCAGGCGCAGGATGCAGGGCTGGCCGTCGTGCCACCAGCGGTAGACGTGATTCTCGAAACCACCTAGGAAACACAGGGGCCCGGTTCCCAGTGCTCGGGCAATCTCGGCGAGGAGTCCCTCCGCTGGAGCCACATCCTGCGCTCTGGCCACGTCAGTTGAGGTCTTCGAAGGTTTGTCTCAAACGCTGGTGCCACATGCAACGCCTACAGAGGGGGATGCCACCAAGCGACCTCAGCCCGTAGGACAACCTGCCTGCCCCCGCGTGGGCTTTGGGGCTCAGCAACTCCCGGCGCAGATCGCAGTTCACGGAGAAACGCCGGTTGAGGCCGCCACACTTCTGACACTGCACCTTCATCCGGGTTCCTTTGCGCCGCCGGTGGATTCCACAGCATACACACACTCCATGTCGGTGACGACTTGCCCCGGAGCTGCATCGCACGCCCACGCTTTATCGCAAAGACCCGGAGTCGCTGACAAAGCAGGCAGCGAGGGTGAAGCGTCGCTGACCAGGAGGGCATGATGGACGAGCAACCTCCCGAAGATCTCGTCAGACCAAGGGACGGCAGGACGCAGGTCGTCCCGCCCGAGGATCGCTTGCATCCAGTTGCTGAAACCGCCGCAATGCTCCTTCGGCGCGCAACGCCCAGAATGTCTGACTGCTCTGCTCCTGGCGCTTCTTCTGGGCCAGGGGTGGGCAGAGGTCCGCTTCCTGTCGTCTTCGACCCGTGTGCAGAAGGGATGCACGCGCATCCTGGCCTTCGCTATCGAGCCCGCGGAGGTCGACCGTACGCTAGCGTTGCAGTTGACCAATGATGCGGTCGTGGTCGTGCGGCCGCCACGGGTTCTTGCCGGTCACGGGCTCGGCTTCATCCGCCTGGAGGGCACCTCCGAGGCGCAGTGCCAGCTGACGATCGCCGACGCCACGATCAGCCTGGACGTGCGCGCAGTGCGCGGCACCAGTGCGCGGCCCGCGATCACGATGCCGGTCTCCGGCGCGGTGGTCTGGGGCGCGCTCCGGGTCGGCGTCGAGTTGCCTCCCGAGCTGCAGGGCCAGGACTGCCGACTGTTGCTGGGCCAACAGGTCTTCACACCCGCCGACTGCAGTCTCGCGGTCTGGGGTCCGGGCACGCGCCTGATGTTTGAGCTGGCCGCCGGAGACCTGCCGCCGGGCAGGCACAGCTTACGCGCGGTGGCCGGGTCCGGTAGCTCTGAACGATGGAGCTCGTCGGTAGTGATCGATGCGGTCGCAGCCGCCGATGTGGCGATGTTCGAAGCCTAGGAGCCTGTGCCGCATTGGACTTCATCAGACTTGCGGCGGGGGAGGAGCTTCCCGTCCTCGTGGCGCGGGTCGATCCGGGCGCCTCGGGTCAGCAATACACCGCCCATCTCGAGGTCTGGCCGCCCCTCCCGTTCGAGCTTGAGCTGGAGCAGCCAGGGCGCTACCAGCTGATGGTCCGGGCCCGCGGCCAGTTCGCCGCTGGAGCGTGGCCCAGCATCTGTGTGCGTGTCGGTCGCGAGGATGCGTTCCGGACCTCTGCCAGCCTGCTCGGCGAGGGTTGGCAGCGCCTGCCGGTGGGCAGGCCGATCGCCCTCGAGGCCGGGAAGGTGTTGCTCTCCCTGTTCTGCCCGAACCCCGTGGAGCGCTGGGGCCATGGGCATGGGCATGGGCATGGCCGAGGGCGCCGACCCGCGCTGGAGCGATGCCCCGCGCGCGCTTGACCAGGAGTCTCCCGAGGGCGCCGCGTTGGTGCTGCGCCGCCGCGGTGCCCGCGCACTACACGGAGATGTCGGAGACCTATGGTGGCAGGGCCTTCCCGGGGGATCGATCTGGCGGTAATATCAAGAGATACCCCATTCGAGGCAAGCCATGGCGGACTTCAAGCCCCAGCAGCGGAATCCCGGCGATCTGATCAAGTCCGAAGAGTGGAACGCCGCGATGGAGGAGATCGCGCGGCTCTCCAAAGGCTCCAAGGCCCAGCAGGTCCTGGCTGCCAAGCCGGGTCCTATGCCCGTGCACAGCGCCCAGTTCGACACTTCGGGTGGCACCTTGATGGTCTTCATCTCAGCCACCGGCTACTGTGCCAGCGGCCAGCAGATCGGCTGCAACGTGCTGCTCGACGACGCGCCGAAGGGCCATCTCAAGAGTTATTCCAACGAAGTGCTCAGCCACAAAGCGTTTGCCTCCGCGGCCCTGGTCTTTCCAGGGCTGGCGGCCGGGGCACACAAGATCAGCCTGACCCCCTGGAACAACACGCTCAGCGATCCGAACGACTTCTATGACATCACCGTCCTCGAGCTGCCCGGCTGAAAGCCCCACTGCGAGCGTACGAATGTCTCTCAGCAGCCGGTCCGTTGTACCTGCCTGCTGTTCCTTCACCCGCCCGGCCTGCCAACTGCCCAGCACGCACCTGCCCACCCTGTGAGGCGGTCCCCGTCTGGCCCCGATTCCCGTTTGCCGACCTGACTGTCGAGGGCTCATTTTCTTCACGGTCGTCAATTGCGAACCAAGAAACCCGGCCAACGGGCCGGGTTTCCTGTGTGTCGAATGGGCCTTTCGGGCACAGAATGCGCCGCGTCATTCAGGGCCGATCAGTGACCCGCGTTCTTGAGGAAGCGGAACAGGCCGCCGGCTTGGACTTTGGTTTGGACTTTCATGATGCGCTCCTTGGCTGTGCACCGACCCGTCCCGGTCCGTGGAGTGGAAACTTCGCTTCCTGCAGCAGGTCACGGTCTGCGGAGTGGTTTGCACGGGCCGTGCCACGAATCAGCCAAACGTGAGCCTCGGCTTGCGCTGCGCTGCCACAGGGACGCGGGGCTCCCCACGCGTACTGAGCGCCGCCTGTTGTATCGAGATTGCCTGTCTGATCGGGAGAGGCGCGGCCCTAAGCACCCGCGCGCAGCCGCTGCAACAGCTCACGCAGCATCGCGGTGGTGAACGGCTTGGAGAGGAAGTCGCTCATGCCGGCAGCCAACAACTTCTCGCGCTCTTCAGCGTGGGCCGACGCCGTGACGGCGACCACCGCCAGGCGCGCCTGGCCAGGAGCTTCCCGCGCCCGGATGCGCCGCACCAGCTCATACCCGTCGCAGCGCGGCATCTGGACGTCGCTGAGCACGACATCAAAGCTCTCGGACTGCAACAGCTGCCAGGCATCCTCTCCATCGATGGCCAGGCTGTGGTCGTGGCCGAGACGGTCGAGAATGGTCTCCATCACGGTGCTGTTGACCGGATTGTCTTCGACGATCAGGACGCGCAGCGTGGCACCATTCGCGGGGGGCGCCGAGGGTTGCTCCACCCGGAAGCTCAGCAGGTCCTCGGGTCCTGCGGCAGCAGCGCCTTCGGATACAGGAAGGCGCAGGCGGACAGAGAACCGTGACCCCTGCCCGCTTTCGCCGTTGGCGATGGAGACGCTGCCCCCCATGCGCTTGGCGAGCTCACGCACAACGGCCAGCCCGATGCCCGCCCCTCCGAGCACGACTGCATCGCTCGATTCCACCTGGGTGAAGGGCTCGAAGATGCGCTCACTCATAGCGACGGGAACTCCGCGGCCCGTGTCGGAGACCCTTAGCTCGATCAGCTCTGGATCGTTGTCGTCGCCGCGCAGCTCGACCGCGACCTGGCCATGTTGGGTGAACTTGATCGCGTTCGAGACCAGGTTGAGCAAGATCTGCCCGACCCGCACTGGATCTCCCACGCGGCTTTCGATCACGCCTGGATCCGCTTGTGCGCTGAGCTCGAGCCCTTTGCCCTTCGCCAGCGCCGTCAGCGGCTGCAGGACTTCGCTCAGGTGGGTGTGTAAGGAGAAAGGCCGCGGCTCGAGCACCAGCGCGTCGTGCTCGGCCCGGGTCACATCGAGCAGGTCCTCGAGCAACCGCAGCAGCACCTTGGCCGATGCGTGGGCGGTCCGAATCTGTGTCCGGGTAGACTCGTCCAGGTCTTGCTGCAAGGCCAGGTCGGTCATCGCGATCACGCCGTGCAAGGGCGTGCGTAGCTCGTGGGAGACGTGGCCCAGGAAGCGGGACTTGGTCGCGTTCGCCTGCTTCAGGGCCTCGGCGCTGCGTACCAGCTCGAGGTTGCGTTGCTCGACCACATGCCGGAAGCCGCCGGCAACCCCGAGCAGGATCAGCACGAAACCAACCCGGGCGAAGACCCGCTCGATGGTCGTCTCGCCGGGTGCGTCATCGATCTGTAGGTAGGTCTCGAAAACGGAGCCCAGCAGGACGATCAAGACCACGCAAACTGCCCATGCGCGCCCCTCCCAGGGCCGCGCCATCAGCATGACGGCAAAACCGATCAGCGAAACCCACCAGATGGACGAGGTCATGCCGTAGGCGATGGGGACGAGCAGGCTCACAACGCCCAGTGCCGCCGTGGCATGGACGGCTCCGGGAGAGCGGCGCTCAGGATCGACACGGAACCATAGATAGACCAACGCGCAGCCCACAGCGACGCCGAGATTGATCCACCAGGGGGTGGGCGCGCCTGTCTGCCAGGAGACCACAAAGCGCTGCACAGCGAACGCCAACGAGGCAAGCTCGACGGCGGCGAGACCGAACAGCACGAAACGCGTGCGGTTTCCGAGGATGTCGGTGGAGGGGGAGGATACCTCAGACTGCGGCATGCCAACCCCTTGATAGTAGCGTGCCTATTGTAACGCCTGCGATCAGCCGGCGCTCGAGGGTGCGGAGACCAGACGGAATTCGATGCCGCTGCGGACGGCGCGTGGTGCGGCGCAAGCCACGTTTCGGCTGCTGGGCGGACTCGTCCAGTTAGACGCTTTGACAGGCTGGAGCCTGCGCCTATGATGGACGGATTGACTCTGTGAGGCGGCGGATGCAGTGCCCGGCGTGCAACAGTCCTCTTGACGCCACGGCTGCCCAGTGCCGCACGTGTGGTCGCTTGTTGCGGAAACCCGGAGCTCCGCAGCAGCCGGGGGGTCCCCCCTCTGCACAGGTCTTTCCGGGCTCGCGTGCGGGCACGACGCGGCAGTCGCCCCAGCATCGTCCGCCCTCGCCAGGTCCCCGGCCGAGCACGGCGAAACGGCCTCCCGGAGCGCGGCCACCCGGAGCGCCGCCACCCGGAGCGCGGCCACCCGGAGCGCGGCCTTCTGGAGCGCGGCCTCCCGGAGCGTGGCCACCGGGCATGCCGGGAGCTGCGGTGCCCGGCCAGCCGCGCATGCCCACCTCGAGGTTGCCGGGCGCTCCGCTCGGGAAGGGCGGTCCTCCGCGTCGGGCGCCCCCGATGGCGGGTCCGCCGCCAGCCCGACGACCTCCCGGTAAGCCCCCTGCGCCCGGTTCGAGGCCTCCGCCCGGTTGGAAGCCTCCGGCTGGTTCGCGGCCACCACCTGGCTATCGCGGGCCTCCTCCAGGGCGGGGGCCCGCGCGGCCGAGTGCTGGGTTGCCGGCTTCCGGGGCGCACCCCGTGCACCGCGGGCCGCCTGGCGTGCGCAGCTCTGGAGGCCATCCTGCCCATGCGCCCGCGGGGTCGAGGCCACCGGTCCAAGCAGGCTCCGGAGCGCATCCAACGGCGGCCCGCGGCCCGCGGCCCCAGCCTGGCGTGCGTCCCCCTGGCGCAGGCCTGGCCAAGGGAAGGCCGCCCGCGTACCGTGCGCCAGCGGCAGGTCCGGGTTCGGGAGTGCCGCCTGTCCGCAGGCCTCCGGCCGTGGGCATGGGGTCCGGGGCCCACGCCAGTGCCCGGATCGCGGGCTCAGGGGCGCATCCGATCCAGAGGCCGCCGCCCGGGCAGAGCTCAGGGGCGCATCCGATCCAGAGGCCGCCGCCAGGGCAGAGCTCAGGAGCGCATCCGATCCAGAGGCCGCCGCCAGGGCAGAGCTCAGGAGCGCATCCCAGCGCCCCTCCGTTGCCTGCGGTGCAAGTACGTCCCTCGCCCGTGTCGCGCAGCCAGAAAAGGACCGCGCGGCCCGACGTGGTCACAACTTTCATTCCCGATGCCGTCGACACGCCCGTTCCCACGGGCTCGGGTGCGGTACGCGTGCCAAACCGAAGCGGCCCTCCGTCGTCCGAAAAGCTGCCCGTGGTTCCCCCATCAACGCGCCTGCAAGCCGGCGACGAGGGGCTGCAGGGCTTCCGCGAGGCGCGCGTGCATCCTGTGCCCTTCGCCAAGCTCCCCGACGACACCGAGGTCACCCGTTTGCCTCCTGAGGACCCGCACAACGAGCTCAGCGGCCGCATCGTGTCCGGCTACCGGATCGAGCGCAAGCTGGGAAGCGGGGGGATGGGTACGGTCTACTACGCGACCCAGCTCAAGCCGAGGCGAGGCGTCGCCCTCAAGATGCTGTCCCCGGAGCTGAGCCAGTATCCGGAGCTGGCAGAGCGCTTTGAGCGTGAGGCCAATGCCCTTGCGCAGGTCGACAGCCCGTATGTGGTCCCGATCTACCAGATGTTCGAAGCTTTCGGCTGCTTGTGCCTGACGATGTCCTTTCAGGCGGGCGGGTCGGTGCGCGACCTGTTGCAGCGTACCGGGCGCCTCGATCTGGCCCGCGCCGCCAAGATCGCCCGCCAGGCAGCCTTGGGGCTCCAAGCTGCGTCAGCGAAGGGCATCGTGCATCGGGACATCAAACCCGACAATCTTCTGCTCGGCGAGGATGGCGATGTGAGGATCGCTGACTTCGGGCTGGTCAAGGCTATCGGGCCTTCGGAAGATGAGAGCAGCTCTGGCGCAGTGATTGGCACTCCGGCCTACATGTCGCCCGAGCAGTTTCAGCGCGGGGAGGTCGACCACAGGTCCGACCTGTATGCCCTGGGCTGTTGCCTGTTCGAGTTGGTGACAGGACAGATGCCCTACCCCGGTCCCGAAGCTCTCGACCATATGCATCAGCACTGCGAGGCCCCGATTCCCGATCCTGCCCAGCAGCGGCCCGAGATCTCGTCGGCCTTCCGCAGAGTGATCATGCAGCTGCTCGCCAAGAACCCGCGGGAGCGTTTCCAGGACGGCAACGAGCTGGCTCATGTGTTGGTGGCTTTGACAGAGCCCGGCAATGCCTCGGGCTCCGCGCCCGCCATTCCCACGATTCCTCCGCCCCGTCCTCCCGGACGCCTGCTGACCCCAGAGGTGTTGACGCCGCCGCCGCCCGGCGAGGTGACCGTCGTCACAAAGAACCCTGAGGATGAGGAGAGAGAGAAAGCTCAGGCAGAGAACCCCCCCCGTAAGTCGCGTCTGCTGCTGGTGCTGGTCGTGTTGGTCGGGTTGTTGGGTGGGGCGGCTTTCGTCTGGGCACCCTGGGACCGTCCTGACGAGGCTTTGTTGGCGGCAGTCACCGAAGCCCGCGACCGAACGGGGGCTCTGGCCGACGAGGTCGCTGCCCTGCCGCAGAGCTTTGCAGAGCGTGGGCTCGAGATCTCCCGTCTGCTCTCGAACCTCGAGCTCGCCCATTCCATCGCCGCAGACTCAGCCGAGCAGGCGGGGCTGCAGGTAGAGTTGGAGGCGGTCCGCAGCCAACGGGATGCGATGCTTGAGCTCTCAGGGCTCTGGGAGGAAGGCGGCCTGCAGGGGCCCTTGCTTGAGCGCTTGCAGGTGCAGAGCGTGCAGGCCGACAGCCTGCTGCAGGCCGGGCATCCCGAGCAGGCGCTTCAGGCCTACATGGCAGTTCACGAGGGCTATGCCGCGTTGCTCGAGGTCGAGGCCGCCCATACGGCTTTGCGCGCCGCACAGAACGCGCAGCAGGCCTGGGAGACGGCCGTGCCTCCCGCTCTGCGCACGCAGCCGCCCGCAGTTCGCGCGGCACGGCAGGGCGTCGAATGGGGCGAAGACTTGTTCGCTGCGGGGCAGTTCGGCAAGGCCGCCGAGGCGCTCGTAAATGTGCCCGCCATGTGGCAGAGTCTGCACGAGACCTGGCAGGGGCTCCAGCGCGCACAGGCAGAGGCGGACCAGGCGCAACAGGCCTGGATGGAGCTGATTCCTGACGACGTCGGCAGCGGAGGCGCGGTGTTGGCCAGCGGCGAGCAGCGCCTGGCTGCCGAGCAGTCCCTGGCGGACGGGCGGCTGGCCGAGGCGCGCTCCGGATTCGCGGCCGTGGCTGCAGCATTCACCAGCCTGGCGGAAGATCTGCGCACGGCGCGCACAGGCCGGGAGCAAGCCCTTGGGCTGATCGCTGCCTGGCAGCAGCAGACCCACAGCGATTTTGAGCCGGCGCCTGGCCGGCTCGGTCTGCTGGAAACCTGGCAGCGTGCGGAACGTGCCCTGGAGGAGGCAGATCTGCCGGCCGCATGTACCGCCCTGGAAGCCCTCATCGGAGGATATCGCGCCCTGCTGGATCACCTGCCTGGGGCCCTGGCAGCCAGAGCGCGGGTACGGGATGTCCTGGCCGAGTGGGAGGCGATTCTGGAGCAGGAGAATGCCGAGGTGCTGCGGACGCATCAGAGCGCGTTGCGGCAAGGCATCGAGCTGTGTGCTCAAGGAGAGCTCGAACGGGGCAGCGAGCTGCTGGCGGCGCTGGCCGAGGATCTCGAGGGCGAACGAACGCAGCTGGCCGGTGCGCGCGAGGCCAGCGAGCAGGTGCTGGTCTCGATCCGTGCCTGGAACGCGCAATTCCTGGAAGTCGAGGAGGGCGTTCGCAGCGAGATGGATCAGGCGATGCACGCCTATACGGTCGGACGCAGTCTCTTGAACTCCGGCGACTACGACTCTGCAGGAGTGACGCTGCGCCGCGCCGACGAGCTCTTGCGGGGCTGCTTGGCGCTGGGGCCGGCGCTGATCGAGGGACGTGAGCGCTTTCCCGCTCTGAAGGAGCGCTGCCGCACGGCGGCCGCCCGCTGGCAGGCCACCTTCGCGCCCGACGGAGGCGACCGGCCCGCCGAGCTCGTGGCGGGGATGGCCCGAGCCGAAGCCGCCTGGGGGCGTTCGCGCTTCCACCTGGCGGTCGCTGAGCTCGAGGCTGTGCTGGCGGGCTACCATGCAGGCTGGGGAGGCAGCGAGCCGGACTGGGCCGTCGCGCAAGGCCAGCACACGGTCGCTGCGGCGCAAGAGCTGCCCGTGGCTTTGACCAGCCCGCAGGGGCTGCGGCTGGCGTTGGTTCCCCCCGGCCCGCTCACGATGGGTAGCAACACCAGCGGCGATGACAGGGGCTTCCGCGAGTCCGATGAGAGCGCGCACCAGGTCAGCATCAGTCAGCCAACCTACGTGGGAGTCACCGAGGTGACGCAGCGACAGTGGCAGGCGGTGATGCAGAGCGCGCCCGCTTTCTTTGGCCACGCGGGCCAAGACGCCCCGATCGAGACCATCTCCTGGTACGACGCGGTGGAGTTCTGCAACCGGCTGTCACGTCTCGAGGGCCTGCAAGAGGTGTACGCCATCGAGGAGATCGAGCGCGACGGCGCGACGCTGATCAGCGCCCGCGTGTCCCTGCGCGGCCTGCAGTTGAGCGGGTACCGGCTGCCTACGGAAGCTGAATGGGAGTATGCCTGCCGGGCCGGCGCACAGACAGCGATCTTCGCGGGCACGCTCGAAGGAGCCTCCGACTTCTTCTGTGATGCCCTGGCAGAGATCGCCTGGTTCGCCGGCAACAGCCGCGCCAGCTACCAGGGAAGCATCGATCTGGCCGAGATCTACGGGGGGGCCTCGCTGACCGAGCTGCTGCGCCTGGGATCGACGCAATCCGGCCCCCAGCTCGTCGGCCAGAAACTGCCCAACGCCTTCGGCTTGCGCGATACGCTGGGGAATGTGGCGGAGTGGTGCTGGGATGGCTACGCCCGCTATCCCGAGGCCCCGGCGACAGACCCCGTCGGACCTGCCGAGGCCGACAGGCGCGTGATCCGGGGAGGCAGCTGGTCCAGTCGCGCGGGCAGCTGCCGCGCCGCGGCGCGCGGAAGCCAGACCCCAGATGCGGGCTCGACCACCGTCGGCTTCCGGGTGGTGCGGGGTATTCCCTGAGGGTCCGATCAGGTGCGTGCGCGGTTCCCGTTCACGCCCGCGGGCGCGCCGTCAGGCCACAGAGGCCTGACGAAGAAGGCCTTTTCGAGCTCGGCGTTGTCTGTCTGCAGCCCACGCAACCACTTGAAGTCTGCCAGGGTCGCTCGCGCGACCGCCTTGCGGCCTTCCTCTCCGATCAACGCGCGGGCAGCATCCTGGGCACTCAGGGTGACATGGACGGCGGTTGCCGCCAGGTTCTTCCGCGCGTCACCCACATCCTGGCCTGCCTCCTCGAGCTCAGCGATGATCGCGGCGTCGAGAGCCGCTTCGACGGCGAAAGCTGCCGTCAACGCCACCCGAGCGGTCCCTCGCGAGACCAGCAGGCCGACGCTGCCGAAGCTCGCCCGGGCCGCGGCGCTGGCGATCAGCGCTTCGGTATACGACTTGAGCGCGGCGGTCTTGTCCAGCTGCCCTTCCATGGCCCCACGCCGCGCCAGCGCGACCGCTTGATCGACGGCGTTTTGATGGCAGGCGTCGACGTGGGTGTCGAGCACTCCGAAGAGCTCTTGCACCCGCTGGGCGGCGCGTGCCGCCAGAGCGACCGCAGTCCAGGACCGCTGTTCCTCGACTTTCATGGCAGCTTTCCTCCCTCGGAATCGCCCCACGGTAGCCTTTTTCGCTCAAGTCCGGAAGCTTCCTTAAACAAAGCGGGAACCCCCGAGCTGCGACACGGTCCAAGATAGAAGCACGGAAACATCCGGGGAGGATGCCATGTTCCCACGCGCCCTGTTGTTGGTCAGCCTGATCGGGCTGACCAGTGTCGCCGATCCCTGCGGTATGGTGCCGCCGATCTTTGCTGGCGATGGACCGCCCATCACACGCATCGGCCTGCAGAAGACCTATGTGTTCTTCAAGGACGGCGTCGAGAGCATCGTCTTGCGCCCGGGCTTTTCGGGCAAGGTCGCCGAATTCGGCATGCTGATACCCTTCCCCAGCCCGCCGGCCCTGCGCAAGATGGCGGACAGCTCTTTCCCGCAGCTGGCCGCCGCCATCGATCCTCCCGAGGTCCTGCTCGAGAACTTCTGGCCGCCGCGCCCGGGAGCGGCGATGCCGCGCGATGGCGCGATGCGCGAAGAGGGGCTCGAGCTCAACCGTGTCACCGTCCTCAAGCAAGAGGCCGTCGGTATGTACGAGGTTGCCGTCCTCGAGGCGGGCAGCGCCGCGGCGCTGAAGCGCTGGATGGACGATCACGGCTTCCGTTACCCCGAAGGCATGGACGCCACCTGCGAAGAGTATGTCATCGCAGGTTGGTGTTTCGTGGCCGTCAAGGCGCGCGTGGGCAGCAAGGCGGGCGTCGACCCGCAGCCTGGCATGCGTGACGCCGACCCGGCGCTGCCTGCGGGGGCAGGTTTCGATGGCCATGTGCAGGCGATGGGGTTCCGTTTCGAGACCGATGCGCTGGTGATCCCCATGCGGCTCTCGGCCTTCAACGAAGGTGAGCTGCACAACGTCGTGTACCTGCTCTCCGACCAGCCGATGCGCCTCGACGGCATCGACGCGTCGATGGTGGTGCGGCAGGTGCCCGGCGCCGAGCTGCTGCGGAACCTCCGCGAGCCGCTGCCTCTGCGCAGCTGGGGCGCAAGTCTCGAAGACACCCCCCTGCGCCGCCTGCGCGAGCTGCAGAAGGAACGCGACCCCGCGCCGCACAATGGCGTCGCCCGCGACCTGTTCGCTTCAGATTTGGCGGCCGTGCACCGTGGCGAGCTGAGCCTGCCGCACGAAGAGGCCGAGAAGCAGTTGCTCCAGATCGGCGAGCATCTGTCCCTGCGCGGCGCGGCCATCGATGGCCTGCATCGCGAATTGTTGGCTGCGCAGCAGGCGGAGTTGAACGAGGAGGTGTTGCAAGGGCTCGAAGGCATGACGCTCAGCGTGATCGACGGCGACTTCCCGCGCGAGCTGCTGGCCGCGCAGAACCTGCGCGCGTTGCCCTACACCATGCCTGCAGACAAGAACACACCGGCGCTGTACCACGCGCCCAGTGCCGGGCCGCAGCCGCAGCCAGGCGGTGAGCTGGTCGACGACGCAGTGCTGGCAGAGATGCTGCAAGAGCTGGAAGAGCTGCTCCGCAAAGAACAGCTCGACGACGGCGAGCAGCAGCGGCAACCGGCCTGGCAGCTGGCCGTCTCGGCTCCGATCCTGCTGCTGCTCTGCCTGTTCGGGCTGCGCCTGCGGCGTCTCAAGGGCGTAGCGGGATCGCGAAGCTCGTGACCGGCCGCCCATCGGATGGGCTGAGGATGATGTGCCCGCGAACCGAGCCGCGCCCGCGCAGATCGGTGCTGTCCGCCCGGGTCAGCGGCAGGAGCAGGCTGAGGCTGTCGGAGAATGCCGGCAGTCCGCTGCGGTGCACCTCGGCGAAAGGCGGCCAGTAGACGGAGAGTGCGTCGAAATCCAGCTCAGGGTCGAGGCGCTGCAGCTGCAGCTCGACCAGCAGCGTCTCTCCGATGGCCAGGGACAGCGCCACCGGCGGCGAGCGGAACTGGGCGCTCAGTTGTGCCCGAGGCACGCTGAATACGCCGATCACCACGATCAGCAGCAGCGCCGCTCCCCACCAGAACAACCGCAGCATGCAGCTGGACGGCAGAGTGTACTCGCGGCGCGCCCAGTCCCCCGTGCGTTCGACGACCTCTTCGAGGGCTTCGCTCCACTCAGCACGCGAATACAGCAGCTCGATTTGCTCGGGACGCGCGGCGCTGCGCGAGAAGGCGCGGGCGACGGCATGCACCACGGCGCTTGCGGCGTGCAGCGGAGGCTCTGAGGAGCTCTCGGGCAGGGCGATGCTCAGCCGGCTGGGGGGCTTCCCCTGGGCCGCCAGTTGCTTGCCCCAGCCTTCGACCAACGTGGCCAGCTTGTCTCCCTCGTTGCCATGCAGGAAGCACAGAGTGCGGCCATCGCGTTCTGCTTCTGACTGGCCGCGGGCGAGCTCGAGCCAGGCGGGAGGCAGGCCGGGGCTGAGCGGCTCGCCGTCACGGAACAAGTAGAGCGCGTAGGGCGCTGCCTGTTCCCAACCTCCCTGCTTTGCGACGAAACGCACGTTTCCCTATCTCCCCTGACGAGATTTTTTTTCCCCATCCCGGGCGGCTTCCAGAGATACCCCGCTGAGTGCGGCGCGTAAAGCGTCGACTCCAACACGGGAGGAAGACCGATGATCGTTGTGCAGCATCTCAAGGGCAGCCGGACCGGCCAGACCCAGACCTTCGAGCAGACACCCTTGACGATGGGGCGCGACCCATCGAACCTGCTGGCCTTTGATCCTGAGCAGGACCTGGACGTCTCCAGCGCCCACGCCGTGATCAACCGCCAGGCCCACGGCTTTGAGTTGGTCGATCTGGGCAGCACCAATGGAACCTATCTCAACGGGCAGCGCGTGCAGGGCACGGTGGCACTGGGCAATCCCTCGGTCATCGGCCTCGGCAAAGATGGCGTGCGCCTGCAGGTCAGCTTTCAGCAGGCTCCGAGGCCGATGGCGATGGTTCCTGCCGCCCCGGTCATGCGGCCGATGCCGCTGCCTGTGCAGCCCCAGCGTCGTGGGCCAGGCCACAAGACCCGCATGATTCAAGACCTCAGCCGCAAGCAGACCGGGACGCGCCGCCTGATGATCGGCTTCGGCGTGCTCAGTGTGCTGTGCGTCGGGTTGGGTTTGTTCCTGTCGCGTGGCTACTTCTCCGCGCTCGAGCGGGGTCGCGCCGAAGATGCCGAGACCCGCGCCCTCAGCGCACGGCGTCAAGCCGTCAAGGCCGAGGCCGGCGGCCTCGAAGCCTCAGGTCTCGAGCTTGCCCGCGCAGAACGTGAGCTGGAGCGGGGCCGCGAGGCCATGGAGGAGAGCGACTATGAGGAATCTGTGCTCGCCTTCTTGAGCGCAGAGTTCGGCTTCGAGGAAGCCCGCGATCTCGCCCTGTCGGCCAAACCGCACGTCGAGACCGCGCCGGAGGAGGACCGCCGCAACAGGGAGCTCGAGGCCCAGCTGCTCGCCCTCGAGCGGGCTTTGGCCGAGGCACACCAGGCCCGCATCGATGCGCTGCACCCCAGCGACGGGGACACCGGCGCGCCAGCGGACGCCATGGTCGAAGCGGAAGCGGACCATCAGGCTGCGCTGGAGGCCGTGCGCTCGGCGCGGGAGGTGTTCGCCGAGCTGGTCGCAAAGAGTCCCTGGGTGGTCTGCCGGCTCAGCTCGACTCCCTGGCTGATGCGAGGCAGCTCGCGGGTCCTCCGGTTGGGCGCTGCGCAGGTCGGGATGGGGGTCTTCTTGACCGGGGACCGCATCATCACGACCAAGCGCCTGGCGCGGCCACACTTGCACATCCCCGAATTCAAGGCCGCCTGGATGCAGTACCTGCGCAATGCCGAGGGCAGCTACCAGGTTCGGGTGGAGACACGCGTGGAGGTGCTCGTGCCCCTGGCGGATGACGACGGTTTGAGCAGCGCCTGGCGCGTGCTCTTCCAGACCGATGATGGCTCGCTCGAGCTCGAGACCTTTGGTCGGGAGGATGTGAGCGAGCTGTCAGCGGCCCAGGACGTAGAGATCGAGTTCGAACAGCGCCCGGTCAAGGTCGAGGGCGTGCAGGTCTACGCGGAGAATGGCGAAAACTGGGCGGTCTTCCGCTACGACGCCCAGCGGGCATTCCGCGACACTGCCGGGCGTCAACGTCTCAAGGAGGTCGCCGGGGGGCTGGCCATCGAAGGGCAGGAGCTGGGAGAGACGACGCCCCGCCCGCTCGATGCGCAGCTGTTGCTCGGGATCGAGTCGGGAGGCCTGAAGTCGACAACGCCCAGCATTCTGTCGACGGACAGCGATGGCAGCTTTCTGGTCGACACCGCTTTCCGCCCCAGCTGGCAGGGTGGGCCGGTGTTTGACGGGTCGGGACGTGTCGTCGGGCTGGTTGTGGGAGCGGGCGAGGGGGGTCTGCGCGCGATCGGCCTGCAAGCCGTCGCGTTGGACTGAGCTGGGGACAAGCGATGACAGGCTGGTGACCCGCCCGCGCTGGGATGGTCTCCGGAGGAGAGATGCAGGTTCGTTGGCTCGCGATCACGTTGTTGCTGTTGGGTTGCCAGAGCCAGCCCACGGATCTGCTGCCCGCCGTGATGCAACGGGCGCATGAAGCCTACGCGCGCGGCGACTACGAGCTCGCGGCGCGGCTGTGCGATTACGTGCTCCAGCAGGACTCCAGCCACATGCCGGCGCTCACGCTCCGGCAGCAGGCCGAGCAGGACCGCAGGGTCGAGCTGGACCGCTTGGGGCGTGATCTCGACCCCCACGCAGTGCCACAAACTCCAGGCAACATTCCCAACAACTGACCGGGCACCCAGCTGCGGTGAGCGCTTTGCAATTTGATGGGCGGGCCCCTACCATGAGTGGGTCAGGAGGAGCGCCGTGAGCACATCCGATCCCCCGCAGCCCGCTCAGCAGCCCGTCCCCGAGCCCAACGCCCCCGTCTCGCGCCGCAGCGCGCAAGACGGCCGTCCGCTGCACCGCTCCGCGTTCAAGATGCCTCCACGCAAGAAATCCGTGCCCGAGATCAAGGTCGTTGCGCCTGAGTCCGAGGAGGCGGCCAAGCCGATCACCAAGAGGCGGCCGCCTCCACCGCCACCAGCCCGTGCGCGCAGCGCGCACGCTGCCAAGCAGGCGACCCGCTATCAGCGGCCGAGCTTCGTGGCCAAGCCTGCCTCAGGCGCACAACCATCTGCGCGCAGCCAACCCCAGGCACGCAGCCAGCCCTCGGGGAGCCGGTCGTCGGGCACGATCCCCCAGGGGAAGAGGCAGCCGCAAGGGCGAAGCCAGCCGCAGTCCCGAAGCCAGCCTCTGGGCTCAACCCCCCCAGGCAGCACTCTGTTGTCGCGGAGCCGGCCTCAGGGGCGGAGTCAACCGGCCAAGGGCGTACAGAGCAGACCGTCTGGCCCAGGGCGGAGTCAGCCTTCGGGCGCCTCCGCACGGAGCCAGCCGCAAGGGCGCAGCCAGCCTGCTGGCGGACCCCTGCCGCTGCGGAGGCCTCCCGCACCGGGAGCTGGCCAACCAGATGCTGCGCGTAGCCAGCCGGCGGGGAAGCGGGGCCGGCCCGCGAAGGATCCGCGGGCCAGCAGTGGCTCGCTGTTGCGCGGCCAGCCGAGGAGTCAGCCGGCAGGGGGCGCTCTCGGAGCCACGCGGCGTTCAACGGGTCTGCCGAAGCGGCCGCCGAGCGCGCCGCGGCCGCCTGCGACGCGCCGTTCAGGAGGCGTGCCGGGTGCCGCGCGGCCAGCGGCCAAGGCCCCACCGAAGCCTCCGCCGGGTATGCGCCGCTCGCAGCCGCAGATTCCCGTCACGCGGCGTCCGCAGCCGCCTGCGACGCGCCGTTCGCCGCCCAACCGTTCCCGACCGGGTTAGGCTGGTCGCCACCCGTAGACCCCCGTAGAATAGGGGGCCGATGTGTGGGGATCCGCCATGCGAAAAGTCCTGGAAGTCCTGTTTCTCGCTGCCCAGATCGCGGGCTTCATCCTCGTTGTGGAACACTACGGCTACCTGATAGGGCTTCCCGTGATGGTCGTCGGCACACTGGCCGCCTTCTTCCTGTTGCGCAGGTTGGGTTTCTATCAGTCTCGCGTCCCTCCGCGAGGCAGTGTTGCCGATCTGGCGGCGCGCGAGCAGTCTACTTCTGAGGCACCATGAAGACCGCCGCCACCAGCGGACGGCCAGACCTTCCTGCCAGACCGGTTCCCATCCGTCTGGTTGAGGCCGGGCAACCCCTGGCAGAGCGCTGGTACCAGCCGCTACTCAAGCCGGTGCGACGCCCGGTCGAGAAAGTGCTGCAGCTGCTCGCGCGCTCGTTTCCCGAGCTCTTGGCAGCGGGCTTGCCTCCCCGGGCGGGCCTGGCCAGCGCGTTGCTCTTCCGGGTGAGCTCGGAGCTGGGCTCGCGTCGGCCTTCGGGCCGGGCGCTTCGGGACGCCGCCACCTGGTTCGAGTTCTACAACGCCAAGCAATTCCACCGCGGCGCTCGCTTCTCGCTGCAAGAGCGGCGCCAGCTGTTCCGCTTCCACCTCGACCGGGCCAGCCGGCTGTGGAAGCTGCTGCGCCGCTTCGACGACGCCCACGGCCACGCGGTGCTCGACCTGGCGATCGGTGCTCCCGAGAGGCTCAGCGGCACGCTCTGGGAAGGGGTGGAGTGGCTTCGGGCCGTCGCCGCCGCGGCGGCGTTGCTGGGGCGGATTGCCCTGCCCGAACTGGAAGCCTGCTGCGCGCAGCTCTCGTGGTTGGGGCAGCTCTGGGAGCATCGTCTCGGATCGGCGCCCGCTCCCTCAGAGCGGCCCATCTGGCTGCATCCTCTGGCCGAGTCTTGCTGCCGCGCCGCAGACAACCTGCTCCAGGGCAGCCTTCCCTCGGGTCCGCGCCAGCTGGCCCACGGCCACATTCCGTCGGATCTTTCGGAACGCTTGGCTCCGTTGCTGGCAGAATCTGAGCCTGCGCCGCTGCTGGCAGGGTTGCAGGGTTGCCAGCGCAGCCAGCTGAGCGGCCAGCTTGCCCCGCTGCAACCGGCCGTGGACATGCTCGTGCAGCAACCTGGCAAGCGTCTGCGGGCGCGGCTGTGTCTGGCGGCCGCCGAGGCCGTCAGCCCTGGGGCGCGCGTGGCGGCGCTGCCGGCGGCGGCGGCTGTGGAGAGCCTGCACAGGTTGAGTCTGCTGATCGACGACGTGATCGACGCGGCGCCGATGCGTCGCCATCAGCCCTGCCTGCACCGTTTGACCGGACCAGACTTCGCGCTGGCGTTCGCAGGTTTCGCGCTGTTGCGCTTGGTGCGCACCACTGCGGGCTGGCCCACCAACAGGCGGGAGCCCTGGTTGCAGGCTGTGGAGAGCCTTGCCGAGGGCGAGCGCCTCGAGGTGCGCAACAGCGGGGACTTCGGCCTGGGCTTGCCCGATTGCGCGGCCATCAACGGCTTGAAGACCGCGCGCCTGTTCGAGACCTCGATGCGGCTGGGGGCCCTGGCAGCGGGTGCCGATGCGGGCCGTGCGGTCGAATTGGCGCGTTTCGGCTTCGGTCTGGGGCAGGCATTCCAGATCGTCGATGATCTGCTCGACTACACCGGTGAGGCAGGGGTGTTGGGCAAGCAACCAGGCATCGACCTGCGCAGCGGGAAGTTGACCGTTCCTCTCGCTCTGTTGCGCGACAGCCTCGCGCGGCGTGAGCGGCGCTGGCTGCAGGGTGTGTTCGAAGCCGCTGGGGACGCGACGACCCTGGCCCGCATCCAGAGGTTGATGCGCGCGCACCGCATCCCCGAGCAGTGCCGTGAGCGGGCGCGTCGTTGGCTGACAGCACCCGCGAGTCCCGCGTTGGAGGCGCTGGCGCAGAGGTGTTTGGAGCGTCTGCGATGACAGTCTTTCAACTGCTGCGGCGCTATCTGGTTTTCTGTCTGGTGATGGGGGGTGTCGGGGCGGCCTACATGCTCAGCAAGCTTCCCCAACTCGCCACCCCGAGCCTGCTCCCCATGACGGCGCTCGACCGGGCCATCCCTTTGATTCCAGCGAGTGTCTGGCTGTACTCTTCTCTGACTCTGCTGATCTTTCTGGTGTTTGTCGCGCTCCCTTCCTGGCTGGAAGTACGGCGTTTCGCCAGCGGGCTTCTGCTGGCGACCGTGTGCGCCACCACAGTTTTCGTGTTGTTTCCGACCACCTTCCCGCGCGAGCAATTTCCGGCCGCTTCAGGTGTGTCCGTCAGCCTGGAGGCGCTGCGTTCCCTGCGCGAAGTCGATTCGGCCAGCAACTGTCTGCCCAGCCTGCATGTGGCCCTGGCCAGTCTGTGTGCGCTGGCATTGCGCCGCAGCGGGCGTGGACGGGGGGTGCGTTGGGGTGGAGGAATCTGGGCACTGGGCATCGTGCTGGCCACTCTGACGACCAAGCAGCACTACCTGATCGATCTGCCGGCCGGCATGCTGCTCGCGGGACTGGTCGACACGTTGGTCTGCCGAGCGCTGGCGGCCACGACCCTGGCTTGTTTCGCGCGGCCCCTGGGGGGATTGCAGGCGCCTCAGGGGGTGGAGCGTCTGCTGGCAGCTGTGCGTGCGCATCAGTGGAAGCTCGAGGAGATCGCCTGGCCCGAGCAGGTGGCGCCTCTGGCCAAGCCGCTGGAGGCTTTCCTGAACCAACTCGTCGCGATCGAGGAGCTGGCCGGCGAGAGCTTTGCGTTCCTCGGCAGGGCAGCGGGCAGCGAGGATCTGCGCGAGCTCTACCGGCTCTTCGCTGCCGAAGAGCGACGGCACGCCGAGGTGTTCCGCGAGGTCTTGCGGTTGTCGGGAGCGACACCTGCCGGACCGGGTCTGGGAGCGGCCCTGCAGCTGGAGCTCTTCGCAGCTCTCGATCCCCAGGCCGATGTCGATGTGCAGCTGGTCGCGTTGGCGATTCCAGTCTTCGAGACCTTCCTCGACGGCGGGATCATTCCGTTCCTGCAAGAGCACCATGCTGCTTGCGGCGGTGAAGCGCTGCAGAGCGCGCTGGCGCGTGTCTGCCACGACGAGCGCTCTCATCTTGCGCACAACTGGCGGCTCGCCCGCGGCCTGCTGGCCGACATGCCCGCGGGCGCGCAGCTGCGTGCGGCCTTGAATCCGCATCTGCTGGTAGGGGTGCTGACGATTCCAATGATCGCCTTCGAGACTTTCGTGCGGGCCTTGCGTCTGGGCTTTGATTTCTCGACGTTGCTGCCGGCCTTCGACAAGCTCGGCCGCCAACGCAGCCGGCATCCCGAGTTGCGCCGCAGCGCCCTGTGGACCTGGTTTGAGCTGTTCGCGCTCGTCGGCAGCTCGGCCAGCCTGTTCTGCTGGTGGTTGCAGCGCCGCGGCTGGCTCACCGGGCAGCGCTTGCGCTGGCTGGCCACAGGCATGGGTTGGCTGGCGCGACGCTTGTTTGGTCCACGGCAGCTGCGCTCTCACGGCTGGCCGCTCTCTACCAAAGTGCAGGCTCGAGCCTTGCTGCCGCAGACGGGCTGAGAGATTTTTTTGCATGTCAATTGACAGTGATTACTGTCACTGTTACAGTATTGGGCATGGAAGCTGCACTCGAAAGCATCCGTGATTGTGAGCTGAGCCTGCCCGGGCTGGTCCAGGCCGCGGGTGAGCTGCTCGCGCAGATCGATCTGAAGACCAGCGACGAGCGCGTGCGGGCTGTTCCCGACGTGCGCACCCTGCGCTACTACCAGACGCTGGGTCTGCTGCCGAAACCTGCCCGCTACAAAGGCCGCACAGCCCTCTATGGCTTCGAGCATCTGTTGCGGGTGGTCGCGATCAAGTTGCTGCAGGCCCGCGAGCAGTCGCTGGCACAGATCCAACGCAGCTTGCAGGCGGCGACAGCTCAACAGCTCGAAGCCGCCGTCCGCGAGGCCCTCGGCGCGGGTCCGCCCGCCGAGCCCGCGCAGCGTCCGCTGTTGTCCGTAATGGTCCGTCCGGGTGTGATCGTGACGATCGATCCGGCGCAAGTTTCCGATCCCGAGGCCGTCCTGCAACGCATCATCGTGTCCTTGTCCGACACTCCCGGAGGTTCCCCATGACTCCTCAGCTCCTCGAGCCCTGCCCCACCCTAGACACTCCCCGCCATCCTGCTGGTCTCGGCGGCCTGCTCGCGCTGGTCGACGGCGCCCAGCGAGCGCTTCCACTCAAAGAGGTCAAAGTCGGCTGCTCCATCGCGGGCAACTGTAGCTGCACCGTCGTCGAGCAGCGCTTCAGCAACGACTACGCCCAGCCACTCGAGGCGGTGCATATCTTCCCTCTGCCCGAGAATGGGGCGCTGGTCGAGATGGAGCTGATCGCGGGAGACATCACCGTCCGGGCCGAGTGCCGTGAGCGCAAAGAGGCCGAGCAGGTCTTCGCCCAGGCTCGCAGCGACGGGCATCGGGCGGCGCTGGTGACGCAGGAGCGCGACGATGTGCACACTCTGCGGGTCACCAACCTGCCTCCCAAGACCGAGGTCTCGGTGCGGATGGTGATTGTCGAGCGGCTGGAGGTCGTCGATGGCAGCTTTCGTTGGCGTTTCCCGACCACCATCGCTCCGCGCTTCCTGACCGGCAACCCACAGTCGCATGAAGGATCCGGCTCGCTGCCTGACACCGACGCCGTGCCCGATGCGTCGCGCCTGCAGCCGCCCTTGCGGCTTGAAGGGGGGACGCCCCTGCAGTTGGAGGTGGAGATCGAGGGGCCGGTCACGAACCTGAGCTGTTCACTGCATGCCATCCAGATGTCCCTCGCTGAGGGCCGTCTGCGCGTCGCACCTTCGGGGAAAGCCAGCTTGAACAAAGACTTCATCCTCAGCTTCGAGACCGGCCAGGCAGAGACCACCTCGCTGGAGGCCTGGACGGATGGCCACCACACGCTGGTGCAGGTCAATCCGCCGACCCGGGCTCTGCCGCGGGCCCTGCCACGCGACGCGGTGTTTGTCGTCGACATCTCCGGCTCGATGCGGGGCAAGAAGATGACCGCGGCGCGGGATGCGCTGTCTGCCGCCCTGCACGGGCTGAGTGAAGGGGACCGTTTCAAGCTGATCGCCTTCGACGACCGCCTGGAGTTCTTCGCCGACAACAAGCAGGCCTTCAGCGAGTACACCGAGGCCAGCCTGGCCGAGGCCGACCGCTGGATCGCTGGGCTCCACGCCCGCGGCGGGACGGTGATGTTGCCTGCGATCAAGGCAGCGCTCGAGGGAGAGACCGGCGAGGGGAGCATGCGCAGCGTGCTGTTCATCACCGATGGCCAGTCGTGGGGCGAGAATGAGCTGGTGCCTGCCGTGGCCAAGCGCCGCAAGAGCGCCCGCTTCTTCACGCTGGGCATCGGCACCGCGGTCAACGCGGCCCTGCTGAAGACCCTGGCTCGGGTGGGAGGTGGTTGCTGCGAGTTGACCACCCCGGATGCCGCCATCGAAGAGACCGTGGTCCGGCTCGAGGCGCGGTTCGGCAGTCCGCTGACCGACGGGCTGGTGGTCGAAGGACATCTGGCGGCCCGGCCCGAGCCGGCGACCGTCTTTCTCGGCCGACCCGCGGCGCTGCTGATCGAGGGCGCCCCGGAAGTGGTGAAAGTCCGCGGCCGCGAGGCCCAGGGCAGCCTCAGCCTGACAGCGCAGCCGCGCAAGGTGAGCTTCCCTCTGGGCGCGCTGTGGGCCCGCGAACGCGTCGCCTATCTGCAAGATCGGCTGTTGCTCAAGCCGTATGAAGAGGAGGCCATCCGGCCCGACATCATCGAGGTCGCGCTGAAGCATTCGATCGCTTCGCGTTTCACGGCGTTTGTGGCCGTTGAGAAGTCGATGACAGTCCGCGGGAAACCGGTCGAGGTCGTGCAACCGGCAGAGCTGCCCGAAGAGTGGGACGAGAGTTTCAAGACCGGTGGCTCGGTGCCTCCGCAGGCAGCGGCAGGCTTGTTTCAGGCGATGGCTGGCGGCATGCCCGCGGCGATGGCCTGCCCGCCCCCGGCCCCCTCGGCTCCGTCGCCTGTGAGATACCGGCGCAGGCGTTCGGCTCCCGACCTGGACGGGGCTCCGAGCGGCCAGGAGAAGCGCAAGCGCAGCGGACGCGGAAAGAAGAGCCGCAGCCTGTTCGGGCGTGTTGTCGACAGTCTGGGGCTCGGTGGGGCTGCTGCGGAAGAGCCGCCGAGTCCTCGGCGGCTCATGGCAGGGCGAGGGCCGGGGTCCGGTTCGAGGCCGGGCGGACCGGAGCTGCCGAGGCCGGAATGTCCAGCGCCCCCACCAGCCGATGCGGCGCCGGCAGACCCGTCGGCGCGCCTGGCCCGTCAGCAGGGCGCCGACGGCAGCTTTGGAGGAAGCGTCGAGCGCACGGCGGCTGCTGTACTTGCCCTGGTGCTGCTCGGCCACACTCGACGCAAGGGCGCCCGGCGGCGTGTGCTGTTGAAGGCCGCGCAGTGGTTGCAGGGCAAGAGCGATGCGGCGGCAGTCCTGGCGTTGCAGGCCCTGGCGGACGCCGAGGCTGGCAAGCCGGCGGCTCCCGACGAAGCCTGGCGGGCGTTGACGGGCTGCGGAGCTGAAGGAGCTGTGCTGGCGGGATTGCTGTAGCAGCCAACGCGCATGGTTGAGGGAACTTGTCTTGGGAGACCAGCGTTCTCAAGAGAGTTCCCCTTTGCATTTGGAGAGCCTTGCCATGCTACGATCCCTCTCTACATTGCTGGTTGTGTGCCTGGCGGTCCACGCGCAGAACTGGCGAGACGACCCCGAGGCGGCGCTCGCCGAAGCGCAGGACGACGGCAAGCCGGCGTTGGTGTATGTCATGGACTCGATATGAGGCGTCACCTGCGGCGTCATGGAGCATGACGCAGACACCAACCGGGCGCTTGCCGCCTTTGCCGAGGCCGTCTTCGTGCGCTTCGATTCACGCAACGGCACGGCCGAGGCGTGTGGCCTGCTCGGGATCCATCGCAACGAGAGTTGGGTGTTGCTGTATGACGGCTCGGGTCAGCAGGTCGTGAGGTTGCGGAGTCCCAAGACATCTGGCTTGTTTTTGGAGGTTCTGGCTGAGTTGGCGCAGGGCCAGACACCGCGCCTGACCCGTTTCGCCCTCAGTTATGCCATCCCGAGCAGCGAAGATGTGCGCCTGCTCGAGGAGCAGCTGCTCGCCTACCAAGAAGGCGCTGGGGAGGAAGCTCTGTCGGCTCGACAGGCCCTGATCGAGGCGGGCCTGCCCGCGCTGCGGGCTCTGCGTGGCCTGCGCATCGAAGATCCCAAACGCCCACCCGAACTGCTGGAATTGCAGCAAGAGCTCGAGCAACTGCAGGAGGTGGTCGAGCAGCACGGCATGCACACGAATTTCCGCCTGCTCGAAACCTTGAGCCATGCTGATCAACGCGCAGCAGCCCGTCTGCAGGCGATTCTTCCGCTCGAGACGGATCTCGAGGCCTTCGTGGCGGGCATGGAGCAGCGTTCGCCGCGCTACCGCTGGAACAGCTCCCGCGAACGCTATGTCTGTACCCGGCAAGGGGATTGAGCGCGTCGCCCAGCTCTTGTGGCCGAGGGGAAGATGCTTCTAACTCTGGCCCGAAGGCGCGGCAGCCCCTAAGATGCAGCTCTCCGCGGGAATGCCTCCCGCAAGGATCAGGAAACACCATGTTCTCTACCCGCCGCCTCTGGTGCTTGTGCGCCGTTGCCCTGCTGACGTCGAGCTGCCTGCTGGCCCAAGATCCTCAGGACCCGCTGCAGCCCGATTCCCACCAACCCGACGTCGCCCGGCTGGTCGGCGCCTACCTCACGCAGCTGCACTATTCCCAGGCGCATCTCGACGATGCGATCTCCCGCTTGTGGCTGGCTGGCTGTGTCGATGCCTTTGACCCCGAGCGGCTGTTCTTTCTGGCCAGCGACATCGCCGAGTTCGACAAGCATGCGACCCTGCTCGACGACCAGCTGCGCAAGGCCGAGCCGGACCTGAGCGTGGCTTTCGCGATCTTTGCGCGCTACGCGCAGCGGGTAGGCGAACGCGCAGCTCATGCGCAAGAGCTGCTCAGCCAGGAGGCGCCCTTCGACTTCGAGCTCGAAGAGACCGTGCAGATCGACCGTTCCGAGGCGGCCTGGGCCACCGATTCTGGCCAGCTCGACGGCCTCTGGCGGCCCTATCTGAAAGAGCAGGCATTGCGCTCAGAGCTCTCGGGCGAGTCCGCCTCGGTGTACCTGCCGCGCTTGCGCGAGCGGTTTGAGAATCTGAACAAGACCGTGGGCGAGATGGAATCTCGCGACGTGCTGGAGATCTTCCTGTCGGCGCTGTGCCGCAGCTACGATCCGCACACGGTCTATCTGAAGCCGATCACGCGGCAGAACTTCAATATCCAGCAGGGCCATTCCCTCGAAGGGATCGGCGCCATGTTGCGGCGCGAGGGACCCTACACGGTGATCACCGAGCTGGTCCCTGGTGGACCGGCCCAGCTCAGCGGTCAGCTGACTCCGCAGGACAGGATCGTAGCGGTCGCGCAGGGCGAAGCTGGCGAACGCGTCGAGGTACTCGACTGGCGGCTGGACAACGTGGTCAAGCTGATCCGCGGCGACAAGGGCAGCAAGGTGCGGCTGACCATCCTGCCCGGAGGCGAGGTCGATACCACGGCGACTCGCGAGGTTGTGCTGGTGCGCGACAAGATCGTGTTGACCGCCAACGACGCGAAGCTCGAGATCCGTGAGATGCCTGTCGGAGACACGGTCCTGAAACTGGGACTGCTGACGGTGCCGTCCTTCTACGCCGAGTTCAACCGCGCCGCGGGGGAAGAGGCCAAGCGGCTGACCGTCGATGTACGCAAGCTGTTCACCGACCTGGGAGACACGCAACTCGACGGGCTGGTGATCGACGTGCGCAACAACTCGGGCGGCTCCCTCTACGAGGCGATCGAGCTGTCGGGCCTGTTCATCGAAGCGGGGCCCATCGTTCAAGTGCGCGACCGGGAAGGAGAGATCGACGTGATGGACGATCCCGACCCCGAGATCGTCTTCAGCGGTCCGCTGGTGGTGCTGACCAGTCCGCTCAGTGCTTCGGCTTCCGAGATCTTCGCGGGGGCGATCCAAGACTACGGCCGCGGCCTGGTGGTCGGCAGCCGCAACACCCATGGCAAGGGTACGGTGCAGCGGGTGCTCGGCCTCAACGACGCGCTGGCGCGCCTGCAGGGCAGAGAGCTGGAGGAAGATCTGGCCGGTGCGGTCAAGCTGACCATCGCCAAGTTCTACCGCGTCTCGGGCAGCTCGACGCAGCTCAAGGGTGTCGAGGCAGACATCGTGCTGCCGACAGCCTTCGACGGGCTCGAAGTGTTCGAGGGTGACCTCGAGAGGGCGCTGAAGTGGGACACCATCGACGGCGTTCCGCATGCAGATTTCAAGCAGCGGCCCGCGTCCTTCGAGATCCTTGCGCAGCGCTCTGCTGCGCGCGTCGCCCGCGACCCGGACTTCCAGATTCTGACCCGGATGCTCGCGCAGCGGACCCGCGATCAAGAGCGCAGCACCGTCAGTCTGCACCTGCCGACGCGCCAGAAGGAGAAAGAGGCCCGTGAGGCCGCGGGGGAGACTCTGGATGGTTCCCGCGACTACCTGCTCGAGGAAGGCCTGGCGGTCGCGGCAGACTATCTGCAGCTGTTGCAGGGCAAAGACCTGCCCGAGCTGGCTGCTGCGCAGGAAGACTGAAGTGTGACATCGCAGGGCTCCCAGGCGTCTTTTCGATGCACAAGGAGGCCCGTCCATGCACACTGCCCGCACCCGATTGCTCATCGTCCTGTCGCTCCTGGCCGGCTGCTCGTCCGGCGGAGGCAGTGGCTCGGGGGGAACTTCGGGGCCCGCACCTGTTCCAGCGCCCGTCCTGCAGGCCGTGGCGGGCGACAGCGAGATCAGCTACAGCTGGACCTCAGTGCCCGGCGCGGGCAGCTACACCTTGTACGTCGGCAGCAGCTCCCCGGTGACGCCGCAGACCGCGGTCCCCTATGTCGGTCTGAGCAGCCCCCACATCCTCTCGGGTTTGAGCAACGGTTCGACCTACTGGGCCGCGGTCGCGGCGGTGGTCGGTGGCATCGAGGGCTCGTTGTCCAACACCCAGGCGGCGACCCCAACTGCTTCGGGGGGCGCCAGTCCCTACGACCCGAGCTGGGCCTCGATCGCGGCCACAAACACGATCACGTTGGTCTATGACAATGGCCAGACCGCCGAGCAGAATGGCGCCGCGCTGAAGGCCGCGATGTCGGGCTTGCAGCCCGGCGATCTGCTCGAGATCGGCAGCGGCAGCTACAGCATCAACTCGTATTTCAACCTCGAGATCGCGGGCACCGCCGCCGCCCCGATCACCATCCGGCCCGCCTCCGGCGCCACGGTGGTGCTGACCCGCCCCGATGCCAACCAGAACATCCTGAACGTCGGGGTCAACAATCCTGTCCAGTACGTGCGCTTCGAAGGCCTGGAGCTGACCGGCGGAAGTCTGGGCCTGCGGTTGTACAACTGCTCGCAGGTCTGGGTCGATGGCTGCCACATCCATCACACCGGGGACGCGGCCCTGTCGACCAACACGCGCGACACCGACCACCTCTACATCACCCGCAATCAGATCCATGACACAGGCGGCACGGGCGAGGGCATGTACCTCGGGGCCAACAACAGCGCAGTGGTCATGCACGACTCGATCATAGCTTTGAATCACGTCTACAGCTGCTTCGGCAGCGGGCCATCAGCCCAGGGCGACGGCATCGAGCTCAAACAGGGTTCCTACAACAATTGGATCGTCGAGAACCTGGTGCACGACACCAACTATCCCTGCATCATTGTCTACGGCACCGACGGCCAGGCGCCGAACGTCGTCGAACGCAACATCTGCTACAACTCCGCCGACAACGTGATGCAGGCGCAGGGTGAGGCGATCATCCGCAACAACCTGTTGATCAACGGCGCGACCGCCTTCCACAGCCACGACCATCAGGGGCAGACGAAGGACCTTCAGGTGGTGCACAACACGATCATCAACAGTGGCCGGGCGATGAACCTCAGCTCTTGGAACAACCGCAGCGGCATGGTCCTGGCAAACAATGCGGTCTACAGCCAGAACGCCGAAGCCGTGCGCTTCCCCAACGGCTCGCAAGGCGTCACGCTGGCCGGGAATGTGAAACTGGGCTCGCTGACGGGAGCCACGAGCGGCTTCATCGATGGGACGGGTCTGGCGGACTTCATCTCCCTGAGTTGGGACGCCAGCCAACGTGACGGCACCCCCAGCATCGGCTCGCCGCTGATCGGAGCGGCGGACGCGGGCTTCGCGGTCAGCGAAGACATCCACGGCGCCCCGCGCAGCGGCACTTTGGAGGCGGGAGCCTTCGCGGCGCCGTAGCCTTCGGACTTCGGACCCGGACTTCGGACTTCGGACTTCGGACTTCGGAATACGCTCCCCTCTGTCGTCGGTCACCGGATCCGGACTCGGTATCGGATTCGGGTTCGGTATCGGGCTCGGGCCATGCCTTCGAACTGCTGACAACCGCCTGTAGCGTCGGTCTATGCAGCCTGCGGCAAAGATACTGATTTTCCCGAGGTAGGGGCGGGGGTTTTACCCCCCCCAGCGAACGGGCGCGGGTAAAACCCCCACCCAACCAAGGGCCAAAAAGCCCTTCTTCGAATTACGCCGCAGGCTGCTATGACCGACGAGAACACCGCTCTGTATGGGCGAACCCAAAGCCTCTGGCTTCAACCTTCGCCAGAGCTCCTTCCGGCGCTCACAGAGCGCCGCTACAGAAGACGGATTCGACTCGTGCGTGCTTGACAATGTTGGAGACGGTCGCAACGGATAGTGGCCGCCAAAACCCCTCCAGGCCGTTCGTATCGAACCCATGTCAGAAGCTCTGGGGTTGGGAAGCACGTGGGCTTCCGGCGCGATCACCGCCACCAGCCGGTAGGAGGCATGGGACGGCAACGTGTCGAGCTCCTCACCCGGAGGCAGGCTGAGGCGCCACTTGTCCAGCAGCTCCTGAGGGTCGATCGGGTGCCAGGTCTGTTCCATAGTTGCAGTGTAACAACTCGGTCCGGAGATCTTCGCACATGTAGGCAGGGAAACGCCGCCGATGGCGGTCAGCGGCAGCCGGGTTTCAGCCCGCCTTCAGCTTGATGAGCTAGCTTGCAGACGGGTCCTGGATTGCGAGATGAACCGGATGCGTCCCTCAACGTTGTGTGCGGCCAACCTACTGGTCGGACTTGTCATGCTATCGGGCTGCGGACCCGTCGCAGCGGGCCTGGCGCTCTCCCTCGACAGCGGGGGAGACGGGGGCGCACCGAACAGTCCCCCAGTGGTCTCGATCGTGGCGCCGGCCGAGGGTGAAGAGGTCAACGACCGCATCCGGATGCGTTTTCGCTTGATCGACAGCGACGCCGACTCCGGCCGCGTGGCGGTGGAATTCTCACTGGAGGGTGCAGAGTTCCTGCCTGCAACAGAGATTCCCGTTGCAGGGGCGACACGATCAGCCACGCCCGAAGGCGACGAGCATGTCTTCTCGTGGAACTCCAGCCTCGATCTCGGCGACGTCGAGCGCGCCGCGATCCGACTACGCGTCACTCCCCAGGACATCCGCGGGGCCCGCGGACCCTCGTTGGTCTCGGAGGTCTTCGTGGTGCGGAACCGGCGGATCTCGACCTTCGCGGGCGGCGAGGTGTTTGGAGATGTCCTGATCCAACCCGCGGGACTCTGGCTCGACGAGGCAGCGCAGACCCTCTACATCGCGGACGACATCGCCAGCCGGGTCTTCCGTCTGGAGCTCGCGACATTGGGGCTCGAGAGGATTGCCGGGAACGAGTTCAGGGGCTCCGGAGACAACGATATCCCCGCCACCCAGGGCTCGCTCAACGAACCGACCAGCGTCCTCGCCCAGGGCGGGCAGCTCTTCATCGGAACCGCCAACCGCATCCGCGCCCTCTCGCTGAGCACCGGTTTCATAGCTACGCTGGCTGGGACGGGCAACAAGGCGTTCGCAGGCGACGGGGGACCGCCTGGCGAAGCGGACATCGAAGACCAGGTCTTCGGCCTCTCCCACGATCAGCAGGGAAACATGTTTTTCGCCGACGAGCATCGCCTGCGCGTCATCAATGGCCTGCCCTCAGAGATGACAGTCGGCGGTACGACGATTGCGGCGGGGACGATCGAGAGCCTCCACCCGACGGCGGGCGAGGAGCCCGATGTCTGGCACCGCGTGCGGCACGCTGAGAATGACGGGATCTATGTGGTGGGGGCCCAGCAGGTGTGGGCCTTCAATCCAGGCCTGGCACCCTGGCAGGTCTATCCGGCCAGTGCGCGGGCGATCACGGTTCCGCCTGGAGAAATGCGTCCGATCATCGGCGCCGCCGAGGGCGGCTCGTCGGGGAATTTCGCGACCGACTTCAGGCTACAGCTCGAAGAGCGCGACCTGGTCTTCGCAGCCGGCGGGGGCAGCTTCTTCCTGTCTACGGGAAACCACCAGATCCTGCGGGTCGACAGGGACACGGGGCTGACAGAGGTCTACGCCGGCACCGGCCTGGCAGAGAACGCCGGAGACGGGGGTCCAGTGCTGTCTGCGTCGTTCCGCAACCCCCGCGGCCTGGCGTTGGGCGCGGACGGTTGCCTGTTCGTCGCCTGTTCGACGGCCGTGCGGGTGATCAATACCTCGTCGCTGGCTGTGCAGCTCGGCGCCTTGTCCGTGGCCCCCGGTCAGGTCGAAACAGTCGCCGCGGGCGACATCGAAGGCTTCATACTGGCGGACGACACCGTCGCTGTGGGACCCGACGATAGTGTCCTGACCATGGATGCGACCACCAACCAGCTCGTGCGCATCGATGCTTCGACTCGAACGCGCCAGACCGTCGTTGGCGGTGGGGGTGCCTACGCTGGCGACGGTGGACCCGCGGTCGCGGCCTCTTCGGCGGGCTATACCGCGGCCTTTGATCAGGACGGGAACGTCTATTTCGGCAGCCGCGGACGGGTGCGGGTCGTCAACCTGCAGGCAGTGCCGATCACGGTGGCAGGCAAGCTCGTAGTGCCCGGCTTCGTCGAGACGATCGCCGGCAACGGCGTGGAGCATGCCAGTGGAGACGGAGGAGCAGCGCTCTCCGCCACGCTCGTCGGCCCTGAGAATCTGACTCTAGACTCGCAGGGGATCATCTACCTGTCCGGCGGCGCACGATTGCGGGCCATCAATCCCCGGGCAGAGGTGATCACCGTTGCCGGGTTCGAGATCGCACCCGGCGCCATCGTGACGCTCGCCGGCGATGGCACGCCCGAATGGTCCGGAGACGGTGGGGCGCCGGACGCGGCGCGCCTCGATCCGCAGTGGCTCGGCTTCGATGCCGCCGAGAACCTGTACATCATCGATGCCGGGCTTCCAGGGGTACGGGTGGTCAACACCGGCGATGCTCCGCTACTCTTCTATCCCAGTGGGGATGCCGTCAGCATAGCGCCGGGGACCATCGGCACCATCGCGGGAAGCGCAGATCCGGTCGGCGCAGGCGACGGGTTGCGCGCCCTCGACACGCAGTTCAGCGACCCCAAGTCGCTGCTCGTGCTCGACGGCGCGCTTCTGATCTGCGATCCCGGCGCCAATCGGCTGCGGCGTGTCGATCTGGCGAGCGGGATCATCTCGACCTTTACGGGTACCGGCGACGCCGGCTACAACGGGGATGCGATCCCCAACGTCCACGCCCGGGTCGAGCCCGATCTGATCGCCGCAGACTCGCGGGGACGCCTGTACGTGCTCGACGCCACGGGCCGGATCCGGCGGCTCTTCCCGTGACCTGGGCGGAGACCGGCGGCGAGGCCGTCCACAGCCCGGTGGTCTCCCGTTGGCAGCGTGCCCTTGAGCTGGCAGTGCGGCGCGGGTTCATCAGCGTGAGCGAGTTGGGCCGGGCAGAGCTACAGAACGAAGGCAAGGATGCGCGCTGCACCTGTACGATGCTTGTGGAGCAGGGCCGGCTGAGCAGCGCGCAGCTCGAGCGTCTCTGGGGACACGCGCTGCTCGAAGCCGAGCTGAGCGCCGCTGGGGCCGAGCTCGTGGCCGACACCGGAGGATGGTGTTTCGTCTGCCAGGTCGATGATTGCCGCGCAGTCTTCGACCCGCGCGTGTGCCATCCGCCGGCCCGGCTTCCGGGCTGTCCGCTCTGCCATGGCCCGTTGCTTGCGACACGACCGGGGTTGGCGGCGACCAGCCTGACCGCACTGCCCGACGGTGAGAGCGACACCTGCGGGCAGGCGCCGCGCGAGCTGCTGGCCGGGGCGAGCTCGGTGCAGAATGCTCTGGAGGTCGACGACCGCCTGATCGGACAGAAGCTCGGGCCCTGGCGGGTCGTCCGCCTGCTCGGTCGTGGCGGCATGGGCGCGGTCTACAAGGCGATGCATGAGAGCGGCGATCGGCAGGCGGCGGTCAAGGTGATCCTGCCAGGTTTCGCACGCAGCGGCACCATGCTGCGGCGTTTTGAGCGTGAAGCCAGGGCGGCGCTTGCCATCGTGCACGAGCATGTCATCCACTGTCTGGACTACAACCTAGAAGAGCCGAGCTACCTGGCCTTCGAGCTGATCGAAGGGGAGACACTACGCGACTTGATAGCCCGCGAACGGCGTCTCGCCTTGCCCGCGGCGCGGGACATCGCCCGCAGGGTGCTGCTCGGCTTGCGGGCCGCCCATGAGAGGGGCGTCGTGCATCGGGACTTGAAACCGGAGAACATTCTGCTCGGCGACGACGGCCGGCTGAAGATCGCAGACTTTGGCATCGCGCGTCGGGAAGGCGACTCGGTCTGCCTGACGCTGACCGGCGCACTGCTCGGCACGCCCTTCTACATGTCCCCCGAGCAGATCGGCGACGCGCGTAAGGTCGGGCCTCGCAGCGATCTCTACAGCTTCGGGGCGATGCTCTTCCATCTACTGGCTGGCCGCCCTCCGTTCATGGGCAGCAACGCGGAGAATATCATCTTCCAGCACCTCGCGGCAGCTCCGCCCCTGCTGCGCGAGTACTGTCCGGGGGCTCCTGTGGAGCTGGAGAGCTTTGTCAGCCGCTTGCTGGCGAAGAGTCCCGACGATCGCTTCGCCAGCGCGCGCGCGGCGCACGTGGCGCTCGCTGCGATCCGTTCCAGCGAGACCCCGCCAAGGCCGTTCTTGCCCGTGTTCGAGCTGGCCCCCGGGGATGTGTTGGACGGCTACGAGGTGGTGCGCGAGCTAGGGCGCGGCGGGATGTCGGTGGTCTACCAGGCCCGATCCGCGGCCGGCGATGCGGTTGCGTTGAAGCTCCTCGATCCGCGCGCAGATGCCGACCCGAACGCGTTGCTGCGGTTCCATCAGGAGTGGAAGGCGACGCAGGCTATCGACAGCCCGTTCGTGGTACGGGTGTTCGAGTGGCATCGGGCGGGCATCCGCGGACACACTGTCAACTTCCTGGTGATGGAGCTGGTGCGCGGGTGCAGCCTCGAAGAATGGGTCCAGGAGAAAGGCCCGTTGCCCGCTCAGGACGCTGTCGCTGTGATCCGTCAAGCGGCGCAGGGCCTGCGTGCCGCACATGCGTTGGGGGTGGTGCACAGAGATGTAAAACCCCAGAACATCCTGGCTGTCGGCGAGGCCATCGAGGGGTCCGAGCGCATCGTGAAAGCCAAGCTCGCCGACTTCGGCATCGCCCGTTTCTATCGCGAGACGAGCCAGCTGACCGGCGCGTTGATCCTCGGATCGCCGCACTTCATGTCTCCGGAGCAGGCCCTGGGAGAAGATGTCGATCCGCGTAGCGATCTGTACTCACTGGGGGGGACGTTCTACTTCCTGCTGACCGGGGCGCGCCCTTTCCATGGCGAGACGCCGGAGATCATTCTGTACCAGCACGCGCACGTGCTCCCGCAGAGCCCCGACAAGCGGAACGGAGAGATCCCGAAAGCCCTGGCCTTGATCGTCGAGCGCATGCTGCTCAAGAGAGTGGAGGACCGCTATCCGGACATGACGAGTGTGCTTGCAGACCTCGACCAGCTTGAGCAGGGCCGGCTCGCAGTAGGCACTCTCGCCGCGCTCGTCGAGCGCGGACAACGGCCGTTCCGTCCTGCGCCGCGTGCACGGCTGCGGGTACTGCTGGCCGGTGTACTCCTGGTGTGTGTGGCCCTTGCCGTCTCGGTCGGCCTGGCGCTCCAACGGGCTGCGCCTTCCGCTGCGTCGCGCGTGGCCGAGCTGCAAGACCGCATCGCGCGGGCTCGAGAAGCGCGCGAGAGCCGGGATTTCGAGCTGGCGGATGTGGTTGAGCTCGAAGCCTTGATCGCCGCAACCCGCGAGCGCCTGCAGAGCGACCCGCAGGCCGAGGAGGCACAGCTGCGCAGTCTGCAGCGGTTCTCGGCCGAGGTGGCGATGTGGAAACGCCAACTGGCTGCCGCGTCGTTGCGCAACCAGGGCCTCGAGCTGCTGGAGGTGGGGCGACTGGAACAGGCCATCGAAGTTCTGGCGGCTGCGGCCGACAAAGGAGCCTCGCTCGCGCCGGAGCTGGCACGAGCGACGGCTCGGTACGAGGGACTCGAGGCCAGGTACGGGCAGCTGCGCGCGTGGGCCGAGGACAAGATCTCTCTGCACCTCTACGATGTCGCTCTCGAGTCGCTACAGACCTTCATCAAGACCGAAGAATCAGCAGCGCCGACTTTGTGTGCGCGCGCCTCGAGCCTGTATTTCGAGGCTTCGCGCAAGCTGGCCGACAACCCCGAAGAGAATGAGGCCCGCAGCCTGTTTGAGCTGGCCCGTGAAAACTACGCACGCTTTCTGGGCGAGCATGGTGCACGCCTGGAGCCGGGCGCTTTCCGGCACCACATCGAAGCCTTGGAGGCGATCGCTGCGGACGCGAGCTTCGGGCGCACCGAGGCGGGAATGATGGCGGCCAGCCTGGCTCGGGAGGTCTCGGCCGAGTTCGAGCGTAGCGCACAGGCAGTTTGGCAGAGCCGGCTGAGCGCCGCAGCACAGACAGCAGCCGGCTATCCCGAGGATTCCCCGGAGCACTTCGATGGCCAGCTCGCAGAGCTTACCGCTTTCAATGCCGGTTTCGTGAGCACGACGCTCTGGAAGGTGCGCGCACAACAACTCGCATCGCTGCGCACCCGGCGCACAGAGCAGGTTGAGGCTTTGGCCAGTGCAGCCGAAAGGGCGCTGGCAGAGCGCAGGCTGACAGCTGCCATCGCGTTGGTCGAACGGGGGGTGCGGTTTGCAGAGCCGGCCGCTGCAGCCAGGCTCGAGGCGGTGCGGAGCTCGTGGCAGTACTTCAGCTCGTTGCGCACGCCGATGCTCGAGGTTCCTGAACAACTGGGCTGGCTGGTCGGGGACACAGCCGTCGCGACTGCCCGTCCTCCGTTCCGTGTCGACCTGGCGGCTTTCTCGGTGGACAGGTATGAGACCAGCGTCGCACTCTATCAGGCCTTCCTGACGGATCTCGAGAGCATGGCCAGCGCGCAGCGCCACCGCTACTGCCACGCCACCGAACCCCCCGAATGGGACCACACACCGGCCGGCTGGGCAGAGCAGTCGAGCCAGCCCCGGCGGCCCGTCAGCGGTGTCTCCTGGTTCGACGCCCAGGCATACGCCAGCTGGGCCGGCAAGCGCCTGCCGGGGGAAGCTGAATGGGAGCTGGCGGCCCGAGGGACGCAACGCTGGAGCTATCCCTGGGGAGACGACTTCCTGCCGGAGGGCTGCTGCTGGGATGCCGCCCAGCCTCTTCCGATCGGCAGCCATCCGCGCAACGAGAGCCCGTGGGGAGTGATGGACATGGCAGGCAATCTGGCCGAGTGGACGTCTGCGTGGTATCAGCCCTATCCGGGCGGTGTGCAGCTTCCCGAGCACGGCACAAGCCATCGAGTCGCGCGTGGCGGCAGCCATTGGGCGCGTTTTGGCCGCATGTTGCGTGCCGCCGAACGCAGCCATTTCCGCCCCGAGCAGAAACGTGAGGACGTCGGTTTCCGCTGCGTTCTCGGCGATGGAGGATCCTGATGGTTGCCAGAAGCTTCGTGCTTGCTCTATGGCTGGTCTGTCTCGGGGGGTGCGCACTGTCACCACCGTTGCGCCCCAGCCAGGATCCGCGGGTGTCCTACCTGCGCAACCTCCGGCCGCAGCCGCTGGTTCCCCTCGGTCTTGCCATCGCGCCGATCCGCCTGGCTTTCGAGCCCGAGCTACACGCTGTTCGGGTCGAGACTACGGGAGTCGCTGTACACGGGGACGCGGCGCTGATGCACGAAGGATCCTCCGCACCGGGGTTTTCAGTAGAGGCGGACCTGCGGGATCTCGAGCGGCAGATCGCAGGCACGCTGGCCTGGGCGCGGATCTTTCCGCGGGTCACCCGCCTCGAGCCAGGAGACTCGATGCGCGCCCCGTTGGCGCAGGCGGATGAAGCCGGCGCCCGGCTCTTGCTCGAGATCGTCTTGACGAGCCATCGGGTCCGTTACCGGGGGTCCGCGGGTCTGATCTGGTGGCTGAACCTGATCAACTATTTTGGAGTGTTCCCGCCTTTTGCCTGGTTCGTCCCTGACGAGTCCTTCGACGTATCGTTGACCGCAGAGGCCACCATCTACGAGGTCCGCTCAGGGGAAGAGCTCTACAGTCAGAATTTCGAGGCGCTGCACGAGGAATGGTTCAACGAATTCATGCACGGCTGGCAGATCCTCGGTTTCGTGCGCACGCCCTGGTCGTTCTCCGCCGAAAACTGGCTGCGCGTTTACGAACAGCTTGGTCCGCACGCGTTGCGCAAACTCGAGTTGGCCATAGTCGAGAACCTCAAAACGACCCTGCCGGGCGTGCTCGAGGGGGACTCGGTGTCGCGTCTGGTCCATGAGGGAAATGAGCAGGATTCGCGCTGTCTGGCCCTCGTGGTGGGGGGCAGTGGTCCATGCGCTGTGCGGGATGCGCAGGCCATAGGCGATTTTTTTCGCGGCCACGGGGTCCGCGAGCGGGATCTGGTCGTGTTGACGGGGGAGCAGGCGAGCAGACCTGGAATCCTGGCAGCGTTGCAGAGTTTCTCGGGCGACCGCACCCTCGCTGTGGACCGCTTCTGTTTCTATTTCTCGGGCTTCGGGGGGGAGCGCGCGCGTGAGGGCGTGGCGGAGGGCCTGCTCTATCCACGGGCCGGTCCAGGGGTCGACACAGCGAGCCTGTCGCTACCCGAGCTCTCGAACGCGATGCAGGAGGTGGTTTCTCAGCGGGTGCTGTTTGTGCTGGATGCATCCTTCGGGGGTCAGGGCGGCCGGACACGCGCAGCTCGCGCACAGCCAATGGACGGCGATGCCCTGGCTGTGCTCGCCGTGGCGGAGCGCGGTTGGAGTGTGTTGACCGCTGCCGGACCCCAGCAAGCGGCCCTCAATCTCGAAGACGGGGAGCCCGGTCATGGACTGCTGACGTATTTTCTGGTTTCGCCGCGTCATGGCGTGGAGGATGGCAACGCGGACGGAGCGATCACGATTCCGGAGATCTTCGCACATGTAGGCAGGGAGGTACGGCCGGTGGCGGTCAGTCTGAGCGGGACGCCTCAAGATCCCCAGCTCATGGGAGCGCCGGCGGGGTTCTTTCTGGATGCGCAGCCAGGCGACTGACAGCGTCGCGGTACTTCTATGCGGCCTCGGAGATCCGCGCTCCGGAGCGTTCGGTGAACTCTACTTCTTGCGCTTCTTGCGCAGCTTGCGGGCCAGGCGTCCCGCCGTGGGGCGTGCGCCGTGGTTGGCTTTCTTGATCTTGCGTGAGTTCTTGGACATGGTTGATTCCTCTTCTGTCTTCTTCCGTAACGCGCTATTGTCGCGACGGCGGCCCCTTTGTCCAGGTGTGGCTCGGAAAACCTGAGGCAGAGCACGGGGCGCGGCTATCGGCTCGCGGACAGGCTGCCGGAGATCGCCCGCGTCCTCGTTCGGCCCCTCGGCAGTGTCACCAAGCAACTCTCGAGGGCCAGAGAGCGCTTGCGCCGTTGGCTCGAACGCGAGGAGAAGCGCTGATGGACGATCCCCTGGACGCTGCCTTTGCGCGGGTGCGTGGCGAGCTCCGCACACGGCCCTCGATCGCCGGCGCGGTGCGTGAGAAGATCGAACGCCGGACTCTGCCGAAGAGGCCGCGCCGTCGTTGGCTGGCGTTGTTTCCTGCGGCTGCGGCCCTGGTCTGCGCGGTTCTGGCTGGTGCGTTTGCTTTTCGGCAGCATTCCCCCACGCCGCGGCCGGTTTCTGTAGCCCTCGAGGCTGTCGAGCTCACCTGCATCCACAGCCTGGCTCTGGACCGGCGCGCTGTGCTGGTTCGTTGGAGCTTGCAAGGCAGCGCCGCACTCAGCGGAGAGCTGCCACGGCTTGTAGACGCTGCGTCGCCTTCGCGGAGCCGCGGCGCCAGCTACCGGCACTATCTGCTGGCGACCTCGCAGGACGTCGAGGGCAGGCAGTGGTCGTGGTCAATGCTGGTGCCGGCGGTGGGTACGGATGTCTTGAAGGATCCTCGACTGCTGCGAGCCGCAGGCCTGCAGAACCCCGGCTTGTCGCTGGGAACGCGGCCCCGCCCGGTCGCGCCCGAGTTGCTCAGCGTGCTGATGTCTCAGCAGCACGCGCCCTGGTCCGAGCTTCCCGGGGCGGAGGCGCTCGAAGAACTGATCAACGCGCACTGACGCGCAAGGAGAACAGTATGAACCTACGAACAGTCTTCTCGACGTTGATGCTGCTGGCGGCGGTCAGCTGGGCCGACGATCCGCCCTATCTGGTCGAGGTGGAAGCGCATGCGATCGGGGTTGACCAGATCGATGTGGCTGTCGAGATCCGCGCCACTGATACCGCCGAAGGAGAGCCGCTCAGCAGTCCCAGGATTCTCTTCTTAGACGGGCAACGTGCCAGCATCGTCGTCGACAGCAGCGCTGAAGGAGGCCTGCGCATCGACATCGATGTCATCAAGGCTCTGGGCAGCGCTGAGGTGCTCGTAGTCACGACCATCAGCGACCGCGACAGCATTCTCTGGGCCGAAGCGCGAACCGTGCCGTTGCAGGCCGCGGAGCCGGGCGATCAGTAGCACCCGCTCCACCAGCTTGGTCGGGCGCTGATCGATACGGGGCAAAGACCTCAGGTCCGCCAGCGGCGCGTGATGTCGCGCAGATCTCCGGCCATGATGGCGTCTGTGCAGTGCGGGCAGAAGCGGTCGTTCTCCGAGTCGAGACCCGACTCACCCCACATGATGCAGCGGTTCGCGCGATCGGCGGTGTAGCGATGGAAACTCGCGCTGGCGCGCTCTACTGCCGTCAGATGGAAGGCGCAGTGCGGTCCGGTGAAGTCTTTGTCCTGATGGGCCGTTCCCACGGGCAGCGTGGCGGGGAAAGGCAGCCCGGGGATCGGCTCTGCCCGGCCCCAGTCAGGCATCGCCACGCGGCTGCCGTAGGCGAGGCCCATGTTGTGGGCCAGCTCGTGCAGCAGCGTGCGGGCGACCCCACCCAGGGAACGGACGCCCCGCTCAGGATCGGCCAAGGCAAAATAGGCCTTGCCCTGAGAAGCTACCCCGTTGCGGGGGAACTCCCGCAGCCAGACAGACACCTCCAGTTCGATCTTGACCGCGTGGAACTGCCACTCCTCCTCATCCTCGCCCACGTCTCTGCAGTGATGCAACTGCCCGTCCTGCAGAGTCAGCTTGCTTGACTGGCGTTCCGCCGGGGCGATGCGGTCCTGGGCGTCGACACCCGCGGGCTCCAGGTCGATGAGCCAGCCTGTGGCGTCTGGGAGCACGCGGACATGGGCATCATCGCAAGCTGTCCATTCGCTGGGGCCGCAGTTGCCATCATTGGGGCGCCAGTCCGCGCCCTCCTGGTAGTGGCTGACTTTCCACTGCACCTCGCTTACGCAGGACGAGGCCGCGCCCGGAATCAGGCGTAGGGGGAGCAGTCCGTTGGGAAGCTCGGCAAGCACCTCTCCCGAGGCGGTGATGCCGGGCAAGGTCTCGACGGGCGCGCGAGCCTCATGTTGCGAAAGGATGTCGCAGAAGAGCACGGCCATGCAGGCGGTCGGGGCGGCCACGCCGCCACCGTGTGTCGCCATCATATGGTCCAGCACGCAGCCCTGCGCTGGTCAGGCCGGGATCGTTCAACAGCGCGGTCGCCCAGGGCAGGCAAGGATCGCTGTCGAAGCCGCTGCCGAGCTGCAACATCAGCTCGAGGTAGCCACTGAGCTCGTAGGAGCTGGCCAGCCCGTAGCGGGCGCCGGCGGCGCGCGCGTGGCAGACGAGAGCCTGCGCGTTGTTCTCAGCCCAGCGGCATTCGGGCGCAAAATGCTCGCGCAGGAAGGCTTCCAGCTCGACAGCTTGTTGTTCGTGCAGCTGGTGCTCAAAGGCCTGGAGTTGGGCGCCGCGGATCTTGAGCATGGACGGCTCCGTGATCAACATCCTGCCATCAATACCGCCAGGCTACCGCTTGCTATGCTGCAGGCGGCGGCCCGTCTTCGGGTGGACATGGTGCGGGCGGTTGCCCTTCTTCATCACGGGCCGCGACTCCGGGCCCGTATTCAGCCACGGCCGGATCTTGATGCGCGGGTCGCGGGTGCACGGCTTCTGGGCCTTCTCAGCAAAGGCCCGGGCCGCCTGGGTGGAGATCTCGAAGCGCGAGGAGCGCTGCCCCACCTGGATCGACCCGACGTTGTGCCTGGTGACGCCTCCGCGCCGGCAGACGATCGCCAGAATGCTCGAAGGATCTGCGCCGTGGGTGCGGCCGTAGCTGAGCTGGAACGACACCCAGTCGCCCGTTCCGCCGCCGCGGGCAGGACCACGAGAGCGATCATAGTCGTCGCGTGGCATCCTCGCGGAATGCTTCGGCAGCTCACGCGCCGCGCACGGCCCCGAGTGCTTCGAGCGTGCGAGCAGCTTGACCACCAGCTCGTGCGGGTCATGCGTCTCCAGCAGGCGGCGGGCCAGCTCGTGCAGGCGCGGCTTCTCAGAAAGCTCCTGGGCAGTGACCTGTTCGACCAGGCGCTCGTCCGCCCGCTTGCGCACGTCCGCCGGAGTTGGAGGATCGCGGAACATAGGCTTGACGCCGATGCTGCGGAACAGGCGGCCGACATACCGCATGGCTTTTGGGGGTACGAATACGATGCTCCGCCCCGTCTTTCCGGCGCGGCCCGTGCGGCCGCTGCGGTGGGTGAAGTCTTCGCGGTTCGAAGGGATGTCGACGTGGATCACCCGTTTGATGTCGTTGACGTCGAGGCCCCGGGCGGCGACGTCGGTGGCTACCAGTGCGTCGACGCGGCCGAGCTTGAAGGCGCCCAGGGTCGCAGTGCGCTCGCGTTGGGACATATCGCCACTGAGGGGCATGACGGACATTCCCTGCCGTGCCAGCGCCTCACCGAAGTCCGCTGCGTCGGCGCGCGTGCGGACGAAGATCAGGGTCTTGTCTGCGGGCGCGAGCAGCAACAGGTTGGTCAACACGGCGATCCGGTCACGGGGCGCGACCACCATCGCCTCGTGCTCGATCGCTTCGTTGGCTTTGCCCGCCCGGGTTCCCTCGACCTCCGCAGGGTTGCGTTGGAATCGCAGCGCCAGCTTGTGCACCTCGGGCGGAAAGGTCGCCGAGACCATGTGGGTGCGCCGTTCCTCGGGGCAGGCCGCCAGGATCGCGTCGATGTCTTCGCGGAAGCCCATGTCGAGCATGCGGTCGGCCTCATCGAGAACTACCGTGCTGAGCTGGGACAGGTCGAGGCTGCCGCGGGTGAGGTGGTCGAGAAGGCGCCCAGGCGTGCCGACCAGAACGGCCGGATTCTGCCTCAGCATGCGGAAGTCGAGGTGCATCGGGGTTCCCCCGGTGACGACCTCGACGCGTGCCGAGAGGGGCGCAAACAGCCAGGTCAACTCCTCGCGGATCTGGGCGGCGAGCTCGCGGGTCGGAGCCACCATCAGCGCAGCCGGTGCAGCCACCTTCTGCGGACGACGCTCGTCAGCGGCGAGTCCTTCGGCGAGGGCAAAACCCAACGCGACTGTCTTTCCGGAACCGGTCTGGGAGAAGATCCGTAGATCGCGATCGTGCAATCCTTCTGCGAGAACCGCGGTCTGAACCGTGGTCAGGGAGGTGAACCCTTTCTTTGCAAGAGCAGGTCCAAGACCGGCCGGAACCTCGGAAAACGGTGATGTATTCATATCCGGGTCCTTTCTGGCCGGTGATTCCTACGATGTGTATGGGGGTGCACAACGCGGTACGGGGGGTCCGTCAGCCAGAGCCTACCACAAAGCCCGCTTCTGTCCAGGTTTGCGGTGGCCTTTCTGTGCAGCAGCTCGCGTCGAGAGCTCCTTCGCGGGTGCTACCATGGCGGGTCACGAGCTTCGTTGTTTCCCCAACCGGCCAGCGATGAGGTCCCGCAAGGCAGGCAGCACTTCAGCCGCGAACCATGGATGTTTCTTCATCCAGAGCTTCGATCGCCAGCTGGGGTGGGGCAGGGCGAAATACTTCGGCAGGTAGCGCTCGAAGGCGCGCACGGTCTCGGTAAGGGTCCGCTTGCGCAGCGCTCCCAGGTAGTATTTCTGGGCATATTGTCCCGACAGGACGAGGAGGGGGTCTTCGCGTAGCGCTCCGTGGACGATCTGATGCCAGCGAGGCGCGCATTCCGGCCGCGGAGGCAGGTCTCCACTCTTTCCCTTGCCTGGATAGCAGAAGCCCATCGGCAACAAGGCGAGTTGGCAGGGATCGTAGAACGTCTCCCGATCAACCGCCAACCACTCCCTCAAATGGTCCCCCGAAGCATCGTCCCAGGGGACGCCGGTATCGTGGACCTTCTTCCCTGGGGCCTGCCCGATGATGACCACCTGGGCCGTCGAAGAGAGCTGGACGATGGGTCGCGGACCACAGGGGAGGTCTTCGCAATGCTGGCAGGCCGCGATCTCGCGCAGAAGACGTGGTAGGGAACCGTCCGGCATCGCATCTCCTGGAGTCGCTCGCTGGATCGGGGATCCAGCTTTGCGCTAGGAACACAGCAGCGGCTCGGGCTGTTCGTGACGTTCCCTGGCGATTGTAGGGGCAATCCGGAGCAGACCGGGGGCGCAGGTTCTCAGTGGCACGGAACAGCTCTTCGAGGCGCGCCGGTGAAGGCAGAACACGACAGCCGCTCGAAGATCTCTTCCAACGCCGCACCGCGTGCGCCTGCATTGTCGGCGAGCGAGGCTTCACGCACAAGCCGTTCGGCGCGCGCGCTGTGGTTCGCAAGGACTACGCTCAGACGTTGGGGGACGCAGACTGCTTGGGTGTTCCATTCGTGCCGACCGAGGCCGAGCAAGAGTCGTTCCGCGAGCTTGGGCGACGGAGAGGTCGCGGGACCTTGCAGCGCCATGTTTCCGCCGTCGAATAGTGGCTGTCCGCGCCTGCAGATTCGTTCCCAAAAACAAAACGACAGGCTAGTCGCCGCATAGTATGATGCTAAGAGCATCCACAATCCGCGCGAGCCTCCAGCACAGAGCACGACGAGGAAACCATGTCCAGGCTGCAAAGCGTCGTCCAAAGCGTCAAACAGATGGTCGCCTTCATGCGCAAGGCAGACAATGTCACCAGCCAGGCAGATGGTGGCTTCGGCGGCAGCCTCGGCGGTCAGGGAATGACCGCCGAAGAAGCGAAAATGCTGCTCCGGCACCTGGTCGACAAGTTTGACGTCACGCGCCGCGAGATGACCATCGCTTTGCGTGATATCCGCGGTCTGAAGGCGGACGACCGCACGAAGCTGAAAGCAGCGATGCAGGCGAGTGGGGCCTTCCGGGGAAGGCGGGGTCCAGCCTTACCGCCCGAGAAGCTGGTCGACATCGGCTCAGAGCCGGGCGGCGGTCTCAAAGCCAAAGCTGTGCGGGAATTCCTGAAAGCGATGGTCAAGCTCAAGGCCAAGTTCAACTCCGTGACTTTCCTCACCGAGCGCACAGATGGGGGCCGTCGCAACTATTCCCTGCAAGCAGACAACAGCGGCTCAGGCCGGCGCGGCTTCAGTGAAAGAGATGCCGCGCGCTGTATCGAGTTCCTGCGCGGGTGTCGTGTCAGCGCGGGTCAGATCCGCTCGGCTGCCGGCGGGCTCTCCAACCCCGCCAAAGATCTGCTCTTGGGAGCCTTGGGAAGCAGCTCCTGAGAGGCGGAAGCCCGTCGTAGCAGCCTGCCCCGGCACCACAAGAGAGCGCCTACTCCCGCCAAAGGCCATGCAGCAATGGCGGATTCCCTCCGCCAAGCCCGGCCACTCCCGCACCGAAACGCACCAGCGTCTGGACGTAGTCGATGCCCTGCGTGACGGCCTCCTCCAGCTCAAGTCCCCGCGCCAGGTGCGCGGCGATCGCCGAAGATAAGGTGCATCCCGTGCCATGGAAGGGCCGGGTGCCGACCTTCGCATGTTCCCAGCGGCGCACGGGCAGCCCCGGCTGAACCAGCACGTCGTGCACCAGCGAGCCCTCGCCGTCGCCGCCGGTCACCAACACGGCGCAGGGCTGGGCAGCCGCCCAGCGCAGTTGCTCCTCACGGTCTTCGCTGCCCGCCAGTACCGCGATCTCGGGCAGATTGGGCGTGACCAGTTTCGCCAAAGGCAACAGCCGCTCGCGGATGGCGGCCTCCGCCTCTGGCTCGAGCAGCCGGTGGCCTGTGCTGGAGACCATCACCGGGTCGAGCACAATCGGCACCGTGTGCGCCGCCAGTGCGTCGGCCACGGCGTGCACATGGGCAGCAGACCCCAGCATGCCGATCTTCACGGCAGCGACGGGCAGATCGGCGAACACCGCCTCGATCTGGGCCCGCAGGCCCGCGACCGGCACGGCATCGACGCGCGTCACCCCAAGCGTGTTCTGTGCGGTGATCGCCGTCAGCGCCGCCATGCCGAATACCCGATGGTCGAGAAAGGTTTTGAGGTCTGCCTGGATGCCGGCCCCGCCGCTGCAGTCGGAGCCGGCGATACTCAGAGCTGTGGGGATCTGGGGCATGGTGGGGGTTCCTGTGTGCGAGAGGAGCGCGGTTTCTGTTACGGCGTCCCCCGGCCATGATAGCTCCACTGAATCACGGCGAGGGATCCGGGCTACTCCACCGCGTCGTCCCCCCAGGCCAAACGCAGCTCGTCTGTGCGCCTCATGCCTTCGAGCAACAGCGACATCAGATCCCCGAAGAAGGTGCGCTCGACCTTCGCCGCCAGCTTCTCGAACCGGAAGCGGCCCCGCTCCCAGCTGATTGCCTCGTACACGGCTTCTTCGGGATCCTCTGGAGCTCCTCCATGGGCCTCGATACGCACCGGCTGGCCCTCGAGGAAGAAGATGTCGACCTCCGCCGCATCGTGCTGCATGCGCAGGCGCCCACTGCGGTTGGTCATGTGGAGTGCCTGCAGCAGGTCAGAGACCTGGAAGTCATCGAGCTGGCCCGCCATGCCTTCAGTGATGTGCGGCGCGGCGCTGGACTTCTTCAGCCGCGACGACAGCAGCCGGGTGAAGTAGGCGTTGATCGCGGGGTTGCGCGTCAGCAGGGCGTCGAAGTCGCGCCCCGCCAGGCCGAGCAGGTGCACCTCGCTCAGAGCCTTGATGGTGGCTGAGACCGGCTCGCTGGTCAGCAAGGACATCTCGCCGAAACACTCTCCCGCTCCGATCTTCGCCAAGCGCTCGCCGTCTTCGCCGACCACCTCGACCTCACCGCGGTCGATCAGGAACAGCTGGTCGCCACGCTGTCCCTTGCGCAGAATCACCCGCCCCGGGAAGTAGGACACGGTCTTGAGTTGATGGGCAATCCGCCCCAGCGTCGCACCGGGCAGAGGCGCCAGCAGCGGGAACCGCTTGAGCAGTTGGCCACGCCGCTGCAGCTCCGAGAAATGCCCCGCCCCTCCGTCTTCAGAAAGCGGGCGGTAGCTGAGCCGGAACTCGGCCGGATTCGCCGGCTCAGGGCAGTGGGAACAGAAAATCGGCTCGACCGGCAACGTCTTCTTCCCGGCGTCGAGCAGCCGTTGGCCCCGCCGCACAAACGGCGCGACCTCGGCCATCGCGAAGGCACAGAAGCGTGTGCAGTCGGCCCGGAAGACCTGCCCGATCAGCCGGACGCAGTCGCCAGCCGCCATGCGCGCCGGACAACTGCCCGGTTTGTGGACGCTGATCGTGTACACCTCGGGCCGCAGATTGCGATGGGTTCGGCGCATGATGGGACCTCTAGGGCTGGGCGTTGCGGGGGATTCGCAGGCGGTCGGCACCCAGGCCCCCATTGGACTGCGCGGGGTCCAGCTCGATCGGCACGCTGGTGACCCCCCAGATCTCACGGGCGTATTCTTTGATCGTGCGGTCACTCGAGAATCGTCCGATGCGGGTGAGGTTGTGGGCGACCATCCGCGTCCAGGTGTCGGGGTCCGTGTAGGTACGCGCGACCAGATCCTGACAGGCCACGTAGCCGTCGAAATCGGCGCAGACCAGGTAGCTGTCGTGGTTCCACAAGTCGTCGACGATCGAAGCGAAGCGCTGGGGATCGTCGGGGCTGAAGAAACCCTGGGCGATGGTGTCGATGGCGTCGCGCAGGCGGGGACTCTGCTCGATATACGAGGCGGATCGGTAGCCCTGCTGCTTGAGCTCTTTGACCTGCTCGACGTTGTGGCCGAACAAGAAGAAGTTGTCCTTGCCGACAGCTTCGCGGATCTCGATGTTCGCACCGTCGAGGGTTCCCACGGTCAGGGCTCCGTTCATGGCGAACTTCATGTTGCCGGTCCCCGAGGCCTCTTTGCCCGCCATCGAGATCTGCTCGGAGACGTCGGTGGCCGGGATGATCTTCTCCGCCAGCGACACCCCGTAGTTCGCCAGAAAAACCACCCGCAGCCGTCCGGCGAGCGCGTGGTCGGCGTTGATCGTGGCGGCGACATCGTTGATCAACTTGATGTGCAGCTTGGCGGTCGCATAGCCGGGCGCCGCCTTGCCGCCGATGATGAACGTTCGTGGCGTGACCTGGGCGTGCGGGTTCTTCTTGAGCTCGCGGTACAGAGTGATGATGTGCAGGCAATTGAGCAGCTGTCGCTTGTACTCGTGCAGCCGTTTGATCTGGACGTCGAAGATCGAATCGACGTCGACCTTGATGCCGTTGCGCTGTTCGATGATCGCCGCCAACTCGACCTTGTTGGCGCGCTTGATCTCTCGCAACTCGCCCATCAGCTCAGCGTCGATCTGCAGCTGCGAGAGCTGTTCGAGGTCGCACAGCCAACCCTTGCCGATGCGGCGCGTGATCGCGTCGGCCAGCCGGGGATTGGCCAGCAAGATCCAGCGCCGCGGGGTCACGCCATTGGTCTTGTTGTTGAAGCGCTCGGGGAACATCTCCGCGAACTGTGGCAGCAACTGCGTGCGGACCAGTTTCGAATGCAGTGCCGCCACCCCGTTGACGCTGTGGGAGCCGACCACCGCCAGGTGTGCCATGCGCACCTGCCGGGGCGGCCCCTCGGCGATGATCGACATGCTGCGCAGGCGTTCCTCGTCGCCGAAGTACTGGATCTGCACCTGCCGCAGGAAGCGGTGGTTGATCTCGTAGATGATCTGCAGGTGGCGGGGCAGAAGCCGCTCGAACATGCTGACCGGCCATTGCTCGAGAGCCTCGGGCAGCAGCGTGTGATTCGTATACGCGAGCGACGCCCGGGTGATCTCCCAGGCTTCGTCCCACCCCAAGCCTTCATTGTCGACCAGCACCCGCATCAGCTCGGCGACGGCGATGGCCGGATGGGTGTCGTTGAGGTGGATGGCGTTCTTGCTCGCGAAGACATCGAAGGTCTTGTGGCCTTTCTTATAGCGGCGAATGATGTCGTGGATCGAGCAACAGACGAAGAAGTACTGTTGTTTCAACCGCAGCTCGCGGCCTTCGGGAGAATCATCGTTGGGGTACAGGACTTTGGAGATGCTCTCGCCCAGCGCCTTGGCCTCGACAGCGCGCCGGTAATCGCCGTCGTTGAAGACCTGAAAATCGAACTCCTTGGTGGCGCGGGCTGACCACAGCCGCAGAGTGTTGACCGTGCTGTTGCCGAACCCGGCCACCGGCGTGTCGTAGGGCACTCCCAGCACGACCTGGGTGTCGACCCAACGCAGTTGGTAGCGTCCCCGACCGTCGACGAGCTCTTCGACGCGTCCGTAGAAGTGCACGGGCACGGTGTACTCGTGGCGGGCGACCTCCCAGGGGTTGCCGTAGCGCAACCAGGCATCGCCGCGTTCCTTCTGCCAGCCGTCGATGATTTTTTGCTCGAAGATGCCATACTCGTAGCGGATGCCGTAGCCATAGCCGGGCAGCGCCAGCGTGGCCATCGAGTCGAGGAAACAGGCAGCCAGGCGCCCCAGGCCGCCGTTGCCCAGTCCTGCGTCGTGTTCGAGCTCGCGGATCTCGCGCAGGTCGATGTCGTAGGTCCGCAAGAGCTTGCTGGCGAGGTCGTAGAGCCCGAGGCTGATCAGGTTCTGCCCCAGTGCGCGTCCCATCAGGAACTCGGCGGACAGATAGTAGATGCGTTTGACATCCTGGTCGTAGTAGGTGCGTTGCGTCTTGATCCAGCGTTGCACCAGCCGGTCGCGGGTGGCGTGGGCGACCGACCAGAAGACATCGAGCAGAGTGGCTGAGGGCAGGTCTTTCATCTGGGTGTAATACAGATGGTCGAGAACGGCGCGCTCGAGCGTCTCGGGGTGCATGCCGGTGCGGTCGTGTTCGTGGACCGAACGCCGAGGGGACTTCAGGAAGCTGCTGTCCGGCCTGAGCGCGCGCGCAGTAGCCTTGCGCGGGGGAGGTGGAGGAGTCAGGGGGGAGCGCCGACCGGCCTCGGTCAACGGGATCTCTCGCTGAGGAGTCGTGCTCTCCGCTGCATGCGGCATCTCTGAGTCTTGGCTCATGGTCTCTCCTCCAGGTCTGCGGCGGACGGCTTGCCCGTCAGTGCGCAGCGGTAATCGGCGATCAGCAGTGGACGCCACGCGCGTCCGTCGTCCGAGCTTTCCAGCTGGAAGCGGAAATGCCTGCGGTCTTCGAACGTGTACAGATAGCGGGTGTGTCCTTGGGGGCCCTGGCTCCGGAAGCAGAGTTGACCGTCCTGCCAATCTCCCCAGATCGTCTGGGTCGGTGGTGTACGGGTCTGCGAGTCGAACCAGTGCATCGAGTAACGATCGTTGTCAGGGTCATAGCCGTAGACACCGTGGCCGGCGAAGCCGGATTCCTCGCGATAATTGCTGATCAGGAAACGGCCTCTGAGGTCCATCCGCGACTGGGCGTGGGCGCTTCCGGGCTGGGGCGTACCCGACATGAAGCTCTGCAGCTCGATCTGCCAGTCGCCCTCGAGGGCTCGGAGCCGCGCATGGCCGGGGCTGAGTGGAAGCGGTTCCAACGGTGCCTCCGGGAAGCTTTCGCCTGTGGTGCTCGGGTCCCAAATGTACCCGAGGATGGTGGCTGGCAGCAAGCGGCAGCAAATCGCAGCTCGCGTGTGCACGACGGACGTGTGATAATGGCTACGAAGAGAGATACACCCATCTCCAGAGAGACATCGAATGCACCGCACCACGCTCGTCACCGGTCTGGCCATGCTGTGCCTGTTCCTGGGCTGCGATGGAAGCAGCTCATCTTCGGGCGGCTCCACGCAGACCAGCGGAGGCTCCCAGCCGGGCGCACAGCCAACGCCAACGCCAACGCCAACGCCGACACCGACGCCGACGCCGACGCCGACGCCGACGCCGACTCCGACGCCGACGCCGACGCCGACTCCGACGCCGAATCCGACGCCGACTCCGACTCCGACTCCGACTCCGACTCCGACTCCGACTCCGACGTTGCCGGCGGGCGTCGAGGCTATCGCTATCGACGTAGCTTCGAGCCTGAACCTGCGCCTCGGTCCGGGTACCGGCTACAAGGTGCGTGGCACCCTGGCAGGCGACGAAGTCTATGTCGCCGTCGAGAGCTCGGGTAGTTGGGTCCAGATCTGGTTCGACGATGCGCCTGGTTGGCTGCATGCGGGCTACACCAAGGCCCCCCCGGCAGGCACCCAGGTACGCGCGGTGGTTCCCGATGCGCTGGTCGTGCGGGCTGGCCCGGATCCCAGCTACCAGGCCCTCGGGAAGGTCTACGCCGGCTCATTGCGGGCTGTGTTGGCCGAGCAGACGGGTTACAGTCGCATCGACTTCGGCGGCCAGGAGGGCTGGCTGCTCAGCAGTGCGCTGGGAGACCCCAGCGCGGCGCCGATCACCGCCCAGCTGCTGCCGAGCCATCCGCAGTCGAGCACCGGCTACCTGCAGTTTCCGGCCAGCACTCCAGGCTTCTATTCCTACAGTCCGGCCTCTGAGCAGTACGGGACGGCGCGCTTGGTTTACGGCATGGAGCGCATCGGCCGCATCTGGGAACGCGATCATGGCAGCTGGCCGCGCATTGGGCTCGGCGATATCAGCTACGCCAATGGGGGCCCGATGTCCGGGCACGCCAGCCACCAGAAGGGCGTGGACTGCGATGTGCGCCTGCTGCGCAGCGACAGCCAGGAAGCGTATGTGACGACGTTCGATTCCACCTATAGCCAGCCCCGCACGGCTGCAGCCATCGGGCTGTTCCAGGAACACATGCCGATCGTCTATGTCTTCTTCAACGACAGCAGTGTGCCTGGCGTCACCAACTGGCCCAACCACGACAACCACTTCCACGTCCGTACCGTCGAGTGAACCGTATCCTGCTCGGTTTCGCGCTCGGGCTGCTGGCGGGACTCGGTCTGGGCTGGGCGTTCGGCAGCAGTTCTGCCGACCCGGCCGGTTCTTCGCCGGCGGACACTCCCGCAGAGCATCGATCCAGTTCACTGCGGCTGCCCGATGCCGGGCCCGCGACGGGCAGCGGCCTCGGACCAGCCGGGCTCGCTCGTCCCGAGAGCGAGTTGGCCGCCCCCGCGCCTGCTGGGATCCCAGGGCGGGCACTCGAACACGTCCTGGCCGAGGCTGTCGGCTGCAGCCATGAAGACCACGAGCGCGCCCGCCATCCAGAGGAGTTGGCGGCATCCTTCGCGGGCGACCCGGAGTTGCTGGCCGCGGCCGCCGCGCGGTTGGCCGATGCTCCTCTGGAAGAGCTCGAGCTGCTGGTGGTCGCGCTCGGTCAGCAGCGCCATCCTCTGGTGGAAGACGCTGCGGCGGCTCTGGCCCTGAGCCTGGCCGAGCCTGCCCGCCGCGCCCTGGCTCTCGAGCTGCTGGGCCGCCTGCGTACACCCCGTGCCTTGCCCGTGGTCCAGGAGGTGCTCGCCCGGGAATCCCAAACGAGCGTGTTGGCGGCTGCCCTCCACGCACTGCCGCGCCCGACCGGGGTCGCGCAGGGGACGGCGGAGCTTCTGCAGACCGAGCTGGAAGAGCTCGCGCTCGGCTCAGCGGAACCAGAGCTGCGGCGCCGGGCCTTGATCGCCTACGCCGATTGGGGCGCCGACCCCGCACTGCTGGCGAGCGCTCTGCGCGACGATCCCGATCCCTCCGTGCGTGCTGGCGCCGCATTCGCGCTCGAACGCCTCGGCGGAGGCGGTCCGGCTGAGTGGGAGCTGCTGGGCTCATTGCTCAATGACCCGCGCGAAGATCCCACTCTGCGCGAGAATGCCTGGCGTGCTTTGGGAGCGGCCGGACCCCTTCCGGAGCACCTGGCTCGTGCCTGGCAGGAGTTTGCTCGTTCGCGGGATGCTTTGGAGCTGGACACTCCCTGACGGCCCTGCGTAGCCAGACACCGCAAAGATTGATTCCACTCTGGCCAGTCCCTATAGTGGCGCTTTCGCCAGAACTTCTAGTTTCGTAGCCGGAGCCCGCGATGCCCAGCCCTGTTTTGGTCCGCGCCGTCGGCGCCAATCCGCCACGCAGCGATGGTCTGCCCAAGGTCAGCGGCCAGGCCGCCTATACCGACGACCTGAAGATCCCCGGCATGTGGCATGGCGCGACTGTGCGCTGCCGTGAGGCGCGGGCCCGCATCCTGTCCATCGACCCGACACCCGCTCTCGAGGCCGACCCCGAGCTGGTCTTCATCAGCGCCAGAGATGTACCAGGCGGCAACGTCCTGCAGCTGATCGAGGCCGACTGGCCGGTGCTCGCAGACCAGGAGCTGCGGCACCCCTTCGAGGCCGTCGCCCTGGTCGCCGCACCGACGCGCGAACGTGCGGTGCAGGCTGCGTCGCGGGTCGTGGTACAGACCGAGGCCCTGCCTGCGGTCGTCAGCCTCGAGCAAGCGTTGGCGCTGCCCGAGTCCGAGCAGAAGATCCTGGCTCGCTGCGCGATCGACCACGGTGATGTCGAGGCGGCCTTCGCTGCCCCGCCCGATGGAGCACGCGTATTCGAGGGGGTGTTCCGCACGGGCCACCAGGAGCACATCTACATCGAGCCCCAGGGCATGATCGCGATTCCCCAGCCTGTCGGTTTCGAGATCGTCGGCTCGATGCAGTGTCCGTACTACATCCACCACGCCCTCTGTGCTCTGTTCGAGCTTGAGCCGGGCCAGTTGCGGGTGCGCCAGGCTTTTACCGGCGGCGGTTTCGGCGGCAAAGAAGACTACCCGGACATGATCAGCGCCCACGCCGCGCTGCTGGCTCGCAAGGCCGGAAAGCCCGTCAAGATCATCTACGAGCGCCACGAAGACATCGTCGCGACAACCAAGCGGCATCCTTCCGAGGTGCATCACAAGACGCTGGTCGCCGCCGACGGCAGCCTGCTGGCGATGGAGATTGCCGTCGAGCTCGACGGCGGCGCGTACACCACTCTGTCCCCCGTCGTTCTGTCGCGGGCCGTGCTGCATGCCGGGGGTCCCTACCGCTGCCCGCATGTGCGCATACGGGGTCGCGTGCACGCCACAAACACGGCCACCAACGGTGCCTTCCGCGGCTTCGGGGCGCCCCAGAGCTCCTATGCGATCGAACGCCAGATCGACCGCATAGGGCGCGCGCTGGGCATCGACCCGTTCAGCCTCCGCCAGCTGAATGCCTACCGCCTGGGAGATGTCACGCCGACCGGGCAGGTGCTCGACGAGAGCGTCAGCGCTCTGGAGTGTCTCGAGCTGGCTGCCGCCCGCAGCAACTACCTCGAACGTTGGCAGAAGCTCGAGCAGACGAGGCAGAGCGCCCGCACGGCCCACAGCCTGCAGGGCATCGGCCTGTCGCTGGTCTGGCATGGCTCCGGCTTCACCGGCAACGGCGAGCAGCGCATGAAATGCTCGGCGGCTGTGCGGTTGTGCGCGGGTGGGCGGCTCGAGGTTCTGGTGGCGTCGACCGACTTCGGGCAGGGCACCAGCACGGTGCTTGCACAGATCGTCGCCGATGCCATCGGGCTGCCGGTCGACCGGGTCGAAGTGGCAGCCTCGGATACTGCTTTCGTGCCGGACTCGGGGCCCACCGTAGCGTCACGGACGGTGATGATCGTCGGAGGCATCCTCAAGCGCGCGGCGCGGGCTTTGCTGGCGGAGCTGGCGAACTTCCTGGCGGTGCGCAAGGGCTGTGGAGTGGGAGATCTGCGCTTCGAGGAAGGGCGCTTCCGCGGTCCCGAAGATGCCGACCAGGGAGGTCTGGAGCTGGTCGGTGACGACTATCTTGCCGAGCACGGGCGGCTCGAGATCACGCGCCACTTCGAACCCTTGAACAGCGCACACCACTTCGACGAAGAGACCTACACCGGGACCGCCTACCCGGCCTATGGCTGGCTGTGTGATGTCGTCGAGCTCAGCGTCGACGCCGACACTCTGGGGGTGCGGGTCGACAAATGCACGATGGCCTGTGACGTCGGCAAGGCGATCCATCCCGAGCTCTGCAAGGGCCAGGTCGAGGGCGGCACGCTCCAAGCCCTCGCCTGGGGCTACATGGAAGAGATCAAGCTCGACCAGGGCCGGTACCTGAACGACCGCCTGGCGACGTACATCATTCCGACGAGCAAAGATGTTCCGGAGTTTGAGACGATCCTGCTCGAGAATCCGACCAGCTGCGGGCCGTTCGGTGCCAAGGGTGTCGGAGAGCTGCCGATGGATGCCGGCGCGCCCGCCTTGCAGGCGGCCCTCGATTGCGCGCTGGGCATCGTCTCCAGCCGCGTGCCCGCCACCCCCGAGAGCCTGCTCGCTGACTTTGTGGCCGGGCGTGTGTTGCCCGACGGGGCGGCGCCTGCGTTGGGAGAGAGCTTGCCCGTGCGAGGAGACAGCTGATGGCACAGCCAGAGAAACAGCCCGTTGCGGTCGGCGACCGCGTTCGCTTCACCTTGAACGGGAAGGAGGTCTGCGTCCAGGCAGACCCGATGGCGCGTCTGCTCGACGTGCTGCGTGAAGACCTGGGACTGACGGGGAGCAAAGAGGGCTGCGGCGAGGGCGAGTGTGGAGCTTGCAGTGTGCTGCTCGACGGTCAGGTCGTGTGTTCCTGCCTGGTGCCCATCTTCCAGGTGGAAGGCTCGAAAGTGCGCAGCGTTGAAGGGCTGCCCGCCGATGGGCCTCTGCAGCAGGGCCTGGCTTCCGGACGTGGGGTGCAATGTGGGGCGTGCACTCCGGGCCTGGTGATGGCGGTGCAGGCACTGCTCGAGAGACACAACCGGCCCGGTCGCGCCTTGATCCGTGAGGCCCTGGCGGGCAATCTGTGCCGTTGCACGGGCTACCAGGGGATCTTCGAGGCCGTCGAGCAGCTGGTACAACCGGCCGGGGGTGAAGCATGAACCGTGCCTTCCGGCCCACGCAGCTCTCTGAGGCGGTCGCGATTCTAGCGGACCGCGAGCTGGACGCCACGCCCGTGGCTGGCTGCACCGACTTGATGGTCGTCGACCATGCGCAACGTCGGCAGCGCTCGGCGGTGGTCAGTCTGCTCAAGGTTCGCGAGTTGCTGGGCATCGCCGAAGACGATGATTTTCTCGATATCGGCGCAGCCGTGACTTTCTGGCAACTGCGCAAGCACCCGTCGGTGCGTGCGATGTTCCCGATTCTCGAGCAGGTCTCGGCGACGGTCGGCGCTTGGCAGATCCAGAACCGAGCCACCATCGGGGGAAACATCGCCAACGCCTCTCCGGCGGGCGATTCGTTGCCGGTTCTGCTCGTGCTCGGTGCTGAGCTCGTGCTCGCCGGGCCGCAAGGGGAGCGACGCTTGCCGTACTCGGCATTCCATCGCGGCTACCGTCAGACCGCGTTGCGGCCCGGCGAGCTGATCGTGCGGGTGCGCGTGCCCTTCCCCCGTGCCAACGCCGTGCAGGCTTTCAAGAAGGTGGGGACGCGCGAGGCCCAGGCGATCAGCAAAGTAGTCGTGGCCTTCCACGCGACCCGCCTGCAAGGAAGGCTCTACAGCGTGCGGCTGGCGGCAGGCAGCGTGGCGGCCGTGCCGGTGCGGCTGTTGGGGGCCGAGCAGGTCTGCGAGGGGCAGGCTCCCGATGCGGAGCTGGCCGAGCGCGTGGGCCTGACAGCCGCCAGCGAGGTTGAGCCCATCGACGATGTGCGTTCGACAGCCGCCTACCGTCGTCGGACTCTGGGGCGCGTGGTGCGGCGCATGCTGCTCGATACCATCGGGGCCGACTGAGTCGGTGGGACGCAGGACCAACCGGCTGCAGGGGCTGTGGCGGGACATCGGTCTACTGTGCACGCTTGTCGGGGCGCTTTGGGCGCTGGAGATCTTCGATCAGCTGGTCTTTGGGGAAGCGCTGGACCGCCTCGGCATCATTCCGCGCCAACGGGCAGGCTTGCTCGGGATCTTCTGCGCACCCTGGCTGCATGCCGGGTACAGGCACCTGGCCTCGAACACTGTGCCGCTGTTCGTGTTGGGCGGCTTCGTGCTCTTGCGGGGCCGGCGTCAGTTCTTTGCAGTCAGCCTGTACGGGACGGTTCTCGGGGGCATCGGCGTCTGGTTGATCGGGCGGGGCGGCAGCCTGCACGTGGGAGCCTCGGGGGTCATCTTCGCCTACCTGGGCTATCTGCTGACGGCCGGTGTGCTGGAGCGCAGCGCGGCCTCGGTGGGGCTCGCTCTGTTGGCCGCTTTCCTGTACGGCGGACTTCTCTGGGGGGTGCTCCCCGCGGCTCCGGGAGTCTCTTGGGAAGCGCATCTATGCGGTATGCTTGCGGGTGCACTGGCGGCTCGTTGGACCCGGACGCGCCGCCCGGCGCGGTCTCGGCAGTCGTAGCCGGGGAGCCGCCTTACCGGAATGTGGGCGCGCCGTTATGGGCTCTCACCGCTACAGCAGGTCGATCAGCCGCGATTCCCGCCGCCGGAAGAACGCCACAGCGAAGATCCCGAAGGCGACCGACAACGCCGTGCCCTGCGCGAGCAGCAGCCAGGGAATGGGCGTCCCCTGCAGCAGCGCGCGGTAGCTTTCAATTACGCCGGTCATCGGATGCCAGGCCAGCAGCCCACGGACCAGCGGCGGCCATTTGCTCAGCGGCATCAGCACGCAGATGAACATCCCGCTCTGCAGCAGGAAGGGAATCAGATACTTGATGTCCCGGTACTGTGCGTGCAGCGCGCCGAGCAGAATGCCCAGTCCCGCCGCCCACAGCAGCTGCAGCGCGAGCAACAACGGCATCAGCGCAAGCAGCTGCCAGGAGAGTGCGCCCGCCACGCTTGCCATCACACACAAGACAGCGAAGGCGATCAGAAAATCGATCACTGAGCCGGCGATGTAGGCGAGCGGGACGACCAGCCGCGGGAAGTACACCTTGCTGACCAGATGGGCGTTGGTCTCCATGCTCGCCGATGCGTTCGAGACCGCCGAGGCGAAACTCATCCAGGGCACCAGCCCAGCCAGAAAGAAGCTGAGGCGCTCGAGTTGGCCCTGCTCGGCGAAGGCTCCCAGGCTTCCGAAGACCACCGAGAAGATGCCGCTGGTCAGCAGGGGCTGCAAGATGATCCAGAGCACGCCGAGGGCGGTCTGTTTGTAGCGGATCTTGAGATCCCGCACCATGAACGAGCGGAACAGGTCGCGGAAGGCGACCAGGTCGCGCAGGGTCTGCCAGAGCCGGATGCTGCCGCGCGACGAGATCACCGTCTCGGGCAGCTGGCTCCAATCGCGGGTGCTGACCGTTTCAGGCACAGACGGCTCCGGGTTGAGATTGGGCACAGTATACGGCGGGGAGATCCCCAGGGATACCGGGTCGAGCCATTAGAAAAGCCCGGCACCAGGGCCGGGCTCTAAGGGCCCGCGCGGACCCTTACGTGTGAGTGCTCACGGCACTCAGTTGCGTCGCACGCGTCAGCCGGAGGGCCGGGTGCTGGTGGTCGCGACCTCACGGCCCTCTTTCAGGTCGAGGACGGCCTGGCGCACGGGGTCGTTCTCACCGCGGCCGAGGCCGCCGGCGAAGCTCAAGACGCCTTCAGTGCTGATCACGTAGGCGGTGTTGACAACGCGGGTGTCGAAGGTCTCGGCGACCTTGCAGCCTTCGTCGATGGCGATCCCGTGTTCGATGCCGTGCTCTTTGACGTACTTCTCGACCTTTTCCTGGCCTTCGCCGTACATCGAGACGGCGACGTAGACCACACCCTGCTCTTCGCACCAGGCAGCGAGCTCTTGGTGGTAGGGGATGTAGGGTTTGCCGGATGGGCATTTGAACGACCAGGACGCGAGCACGACGATCTTGCCTTCGTTCTCTTCGCTCGCGACGAATTCGCTCAGATTCACTTCGGTGCCGTCGAGGGCGGTCAGCACCACGTCGTTCACTGCATCGCCGACGGCGACAGGGTCCGCCAGGCCACTCAGGCACAGGCAGGCCACTAGAATTACACTCCAACGCATCAACGTTCCTCCTCCGATGGTTTGTCCGTGTCCCCGGGACCCGCCGCCTGGCGGGCTTTCTCGATCCAAGCGGGCAGGGTGTCGGCCGGCCAGGCGTCGGTCTCGAAGACCTTGCCGTCTTTGCCGATGATCATATAGGTCGGGAATGCCCGCACGCCGTATTTCTTGATGATAACGTCGTTGCCATCAACTGCGACCGGATAGGGAATCTCCTGGTCGGCAACGAAAGGGGCGCACTTCTCTTTGGCGGAGTCGGTATGAATGGTGATCATTGTCGCGTCGTCGATCTCAGCAAGCTCTTCGTAGAGCTCTTTGGTGTGGGGGACCCCCCCACGACACGGTCCTCACCAGACTCCCCAGAAGTACAGCACAACAACCTGGCCGCGCAGACTCTCGAGCGTGATCGGCTCGTCGCTGTTCAGCCAGGTGGACGCTTCGATCTCGGGTGCGTCCAGCCCCTTGAGTTCAACTTCCTCATCCTGCGCTAGAAGTGGGGCGCAGAGCCCCAACAAAAGGCAGAGGAAGAGAGACAGTTTGCGCACGGCATTCTCCTGTTCAGGTTGTCCGCGGATTCGGGTGACCACCGCAGAGCCGGCATTCGCACTACTGTTTCCGTTCTACCACCCGACTGGCAGGCCCGGCAAGCCCGGACACTACCCTATCTGCCCGACGGCGGCAATAGAACTGCTATTCAGAACGGATGGCGTGCCCCTGAAGTTCCCGACGGCTGTTGAGCTTTCTTGCACGCCTGCTCAGATGAGCAGATGCAGTCCCGGGAGCAGGGCTTCGGGAGAAAACGGGGAGATCGCCCCTCGGGCGACGGTGCTCCGTGGTCTGGACGCGCTGGGCTCGTCGCTCTTCGGTGTGTCTTTTTTCGCCTCTTCAAAGACCTTCTTGAAGTCTTTGACTCCGGCCGCCACGGCCTTCTTCAAGCGTTGCAGGTACGTCTGGATGGTGCTCTTGAGGTATTTGCGGATGTCTTCGTTTCGTTGGATCTTGTCGCCGCTCGCTTCGGAGAGCTTCTCCTTGATCGTGGGCAGAGCGGCTTCCTTGGCGAAGAATTCGAAACTGACGTCGAACATCAGCTTGGTGACATTGCCGTTGCGTTTGGTCGTGTAGCCGAGCTTGCCCTGGATCTTGACCTCGATCACGTCTGGCCAGCCGGTCCAGTGGCTGGCCTCGACCAACAGCCTGATCGTGAAGGGCAGGGTCTTGCCCTTCCAGACGGGCTTCTTGAAGTCGAGGCTGGTGCGCAGCGTGTAGCCGCCTGCTTTGTTGGGGATCGAAGCCTTGAGGGTCTTGAGGTAGCCGCCCAGTTTGGCGACGAAGCTGTCGAGAACCTTCCGTACCCACTTCGCGGCGTAGGCGTCCTTCTTGGCGACGACGGTCTGCTGCACGCGCTCCTTGAACTTGTAGGTCATGGTGGCGTGCCTTCGAAGCGTTGGGGAGGACTCTTAATGGTAGGCAGCGTTTCGTGCCGATGGAAGTGCGTATCTGCTGCCTGAGACTGGACTTCCCGGCGCGTCTGGCCTCGCCCTGGGCTCGTGCCAGCGCGCGTGCCGCGCTGGAGGCCGAAAGTGGCCAGCCGGGTCGTGCTGTGCTATCTTTGAAGGGCCGAGTTGCCGCGTCTTCCAGCCGGGGCCATGTTGGGTTGTGTGTTCGCTCGCAAGCCCAACCAGGAGGCTGCGTGCACGGGTGCCGCAGCGCGACAATTTCGGTACAGGACGCGGCGCTGGCGCTAGTGGACCTTCGGTCTGGGGTAATTCGGGCATGAACCGTTGGGACTCGATGGAACGGCTGGGAACCTCTCAAGAGGATGCGGCCCGCTATGTGCCGCCGCTGGCCGCTTTCGTATGCCGACGGCTCGGGCCCTTCGTCTGGATCGAAAGCGCTCTCGAGCGGATCGACCACGTCCATGAACCGAGCCATCTGTCGCACTTGCGCCAGATTCTGCGCGTGATCGAAGAGAATGGCCAGTCGATCCTCGCTGGCCTCGCCGGGCGGGCGCCCGCCCCCGAAGACGTCTCCACGTTGATCGATCTGATGGAGCAGGGCAGCGAAGAGCAGCGGGCGTCGCTGCGCACGATGGAGTCGACGCTGCGCAGCCTGCCAGGCCTGCTCGACTTCCTGAAGAGTGACCAGGAGTCCGTGCTCTCGCACACCAGTATGCCGGCGGTCGACAGTCGGCTCGAAGTCCTGAACCTGCTGCACGAGTGTCTGCGGAAGAAGCTGGGCATCCGCGAACGGGTGCGCGTCATCGATGCGCTTGGCATCCATTTTGCCGACGATCCTTCCCTGCTGTTGGGTTTGCCGCCACGCATCAAGGCATTGCCGCAAGACGTCATACGCAAGACGGCCATCCTCAATGCCATCGGCCAGTTGTATTTCACGATCGGCTCCCCGCAAGAGGCGGCCGAGTGTTTTGCGGCCGCTGCCCGCGGATCGATGGATGCTCGTCGGCGTGGCTTCTACCTTCTGAACCGCTTCCACGCGCACCTGCAGGCTGAGCAGCCGGAAGAGGCGTTGGAGACGTTCGGCAAGGCACTGGTCGAATCGATCGAAGATTGCGAGCTGTTCGATACGCATGCTTACACAGCGCAGGCCATCCTGCGCTGTGGAACCTACGGGGTCTCCTTTCTCTGCGAGCATCAGACCGGGCAGCGTGTGGTGGTCCACGGTCTGGGCGGGGGAGAGCTCAGCGGCGAACAGGTCTTCGCCGAAGCCCGGCGCCTGGCGCGCCACACCTCTCCCTATCTGGAACGTGTCCTGGCCTGGAACTGGGCCGACCGGCGCATACGCCAGGCGCCTTTCCTGGTCACCGATTTCTCCGCAGGCAGGACCATGGCAGACCTGGTGGCGGAAGCCCCGTTGCCTGAGGAACAGGCGGTGCCGATCCTGACCAAATTGGCACAGGGGATGCAATCGGCGCACGACCTCGGCGTGATCCATGGAGATCTGCGTCCCGAATTGATCGTGTTTCCCGAGGGTCCCATGCTGACGCCTCGGATCGTGGGATTCGGGTTGCGGCCGCTCAGTGTGACCCTGCACCGCTATTGGCAGAGCAAACATCTCGGGCGCTCGCGCATCGACGCCGAGATGTTGCAGAGCCTCCAGTTTTCCGCGCCGGAGCAGCGCGGCGAGATCGATGAGACCCTGGCTCCGGCCACCGATGTGTTCTCGTGGGGACGCCTGGGATTCCTGCTGTTGACAGGCGAGGCCCAACCGGACCGCAGCGACGACGCGGTGTCGGGCAACGTCTCTGAGCGGCTCTGGGACATTCTCGAGCTCTGCACGCTGCAGCACCCGGTGCAACGCTACCAGTCGTTTGACGAGCTGATCGAGACGCTAGAGAACCTCGGCGAAGCTGAGCTCGACGAGCAGGCTGGCGGGGGTTGGGAGATGCGGCTTGCCGCGACGCCATTGACACCGGTGGAAGAGCTGTGGTGGGAGCCCGGAGAAGGCCAGACCGGCTGTGCCGAGCTGCATTCCGTGCCTCTGGCGGCAAAGAACACTCTCGGTATGGAGTTGGTGCTCGTCCCCCCCGGGCGCTTTGTGATGGGGGCTCCGCAGACGGACCCTGACCGGGCTCATGATGAGCATGAGCATGAGGTCGAGCTGACCCGTCCTTTCCTGATGAAGGCCGCGCCGGTCTCTCAAGACGAGTGGAAAGGGATCATGGACCACAATCCGTCCCACTTCCAGGCGGTGGGGGAGGCTTCGGTCGAGAGGGTCAGCTGGTTCGAGGCGGTCGAGTTCTGCAACAAGCTCTCAGAGATCGAGGGACTGGAGCCGGTCTACGAGATCCAAGGGGAAGATGTCCTGCTGCTCGGCCTGGACCGTAGCGGCTACCGTCTTCCCACCGAGTCGGAGTGGGAATTCGCCTGCCGGGCCGGCACCAAGACCCAATTCTCCACGGGCGAGCGGCTCGGGGAGGAGGAAGCCAATTTCGGAATCATCGTCGGGCATCCAGCCCCGATCAAGTTCTACCCTGCCAATCCCTGGGGTCTGTACGACCTGCACGGCAACGTCTGGGAGTGGTGTTGGGATTGGTACGGTCCCTATCCTGAGGGCCTGGTGCACGATCCGGCGGGACCTGAGACGGGTTCCGAGCGTGTGGCCCGTGGCGGCAGCTGGGGCATGACGGCAAAACTCTGCGCGTCATCGGTCCGTGACAAGAGTGGACCTTCTGTGCATGGCAACGACCTGGGTTTCCGTTTTGTGCGCACAGTCTTGACTCTCCCTGAGGCAGCGAATCCTTGAGAAGGGAGGGTTTGCTCTGTGCCCCGTGCGTGGCTATTCTGATAGTGATGAAAAATCATCCCGATGCGATTGAACAAGGCCCGTCCTGGTTCCGTCGCTGGGGTGCCGGGAGGCACAACCTTTGGAGGTTTCGATGACACGCCGGTTTTCAATCAAACAACGACTGATGTGTATAGCTGGCTTTGCGCTGGCACTGTCTGGCTGGACTCTTGCCGATGGCACCGACGACTGGGTGCTGCATAGCTCGCAGCGCTTCGGGATGCGGTTTGAGATCCCGCCGAGCGCCGAATGGGTCGACGAGAGCTGGGACGATGCAGATGGTCGTGCTTGGGGTTTCGCCCACGCTTTCAATCCCAACAAGCGTCCGAACGAACGCTGCGACATGTACGTCTTCGCTCGTGAGGGTGGTGATACCGAGCAGCCCGAGAACGTGCGCCGTTTCGTGAAAGCCTTCACCATGCTGCCGAATGATGAGCGCTGGCGCGAGATCACGCCCGAGGGTGCGACCAACCACCGCCGTTGGGTAGGTCATCGCAAACGGGACAAGACGGTCTTCCTTGTCTTCTTTGGCTCGACCTCGCAGGGCGCCGTCTTGATCATCCTGAAGCATCCCAAGGGACATGCCCTCGACCACGAGGAGCAGTACCAGGCGTGGTACGACTCGATCGAGACGTTGCAGGACGACTGACCCTCGTGCATGCTGGCCATCAGGCAGGGCGGGGATGACCCGCCCTGGCTTGTTTTGTTGAGGCGTGCACAAGCACCGTCAATAGCCGCGGAGTGTGGCGTCCATGGTTCCGAGCGGATCGGAATAGAAGATATCGCCGCGCATGATGTACTGCGTGCCCTGGATCACGACTTTGGACTGGTGGGGCAGGTCGTGGGCAAAACAGAGCGCGGAGCCCTGGCGCGGCCGGACTACGGTCTCGAGCAGGTTGGTGCCCCCGCCCTGGAAGTTGTCGTTCAGATACACGAGCAGCGTCAGCCAGCTCTTGTCCTGGAATCTGCCTTCCAACTGACGGTCTTTGTGCCAACCAAGGCTCTGTCCGGTCAGAAAGCGATAGAAGGTGAATGTCTCACCCAGCCGCACGGCTTTCAGCCCACGGAAGTCGGGGATCAACCGCCGAAAGGCCTGCCAGAGAGATGCCGCCCAGCGTGGTTGTTCGGTCGTGACCGTCCCCATGTCGGCGACCCCCTCAAACAGCTGCTGGCCACTGTCGATGTCTGGGGAAGCGACCTGGAAGCCAAAGCGCTCACTGGCAGAGATCAGTTTTCGGCACTTGTTGGGAGAGAGCAGATCCGAGATCGTGAAGATCATCTCACCGAGATCGGTGCGCCGGGGCTCGGCCCGCGGAGCCGTCCGGCGCGTGACTGCCCGGGGCGGCGCCGGCAGAGTGCTGCGCAGGGCTCTAGGTTCCTGGCGTTGGGTTCGGTTCCGTTTGACGCGTGACGAGTGACGCTGCGCCGTCAGCACAGAGACCTTCTTGCAGCCAGGACAGCGGATCTTCATGCCGGGCTTGCCCGTCTTGATCAAGAGGCGCCTCTGGCAGCTGCAGGTGAACCTCATGCGCGGCCTCGCTCGGGCGCTGCGACGCAGACGCGGAACCCCAGCCAGTTGCGGCGCTCGTTCGGCAGCTCAGCGCCCCGGCTGGTAGTCTGGCAGTCGACCACCGCGTGCAGCCACGATCCTCCTCGGATCACGCGACGCTGCCCGGCCTTGGAGGCCCTGGGCTCGGTACGCGGGGCCCCCGGGTAGTCGGCGTAGCTGTCACCGGTCCATTCGCAGACATTACCGGACATGTCCAAGCAGCCGTAGGGCGAGACGCCTGCGGGGAAGATGCCCAGTTGGCAGGTGGAGCGGCGTCCAAACAGAGGGTGTCCTTCCCAATTCATGTGCTCGGGCCCGACCTCTTCGCCACCCCAGGGAAACAAGCGTCCGTCTGTGCCCCGGGCAGCAAATTCCCATTCTTCTTCACTCGGCAGCCGCAGCCCGGCCCAGCGGCAGTACGCACGGGAGTCGTGCCAGTTGACGTTGACCGCCGGGTGCTTATCCGTGATCTTTGTGACATCGGGAAAATCGACCCGTGTCGGCGCTTCGCGGCCGGTCTCCTTGCAAAAGCGTCGGTATTGTTTCCAACTGACGGGCAGCTTCCCGATGAAGTAGCCCCGCGCCACCTTGACGGTGTGTTCGGGGCGGTTCTCTCCGTAGAGGCGCGCCTCGGGCAACGGCAGGGAAGCTGCTGAGGGCGGTCCACGGCGTCGCGCCCCCATCGTGAAGCTTCCCGGGGGCACGTATACCAGTATCGAGCCGTCGGTCTGATTGATGAACTCGCCACGCTCTTCGCTCGGCCGCAGATTGGGGGGCAGCTTGATGATGCGCGTCGTGCGAGAGCTGTTTGAGCCTTCCCGTTCTGTCTCTGCACGCGCCTGCCGCAGGCGTCCGCTGCGCACCTTGGCAAGCTGTCCTTCGGAGCGGGAGGCTCGCAAGCGACGGCTCTTCTTGCCTCGTCCGCTTTTCGCGGGCTGGGACGGAAAGAGCTCGACATACGAGCGCTCCGAGCTGTCTCCGGCCTCGTTGCTGTCGTCCCAGCCGTCGGCAAGCGGCTCGAGGTCGAGCTCGTCGTTGCCGCGCGCATCTTCTTTGCGCCGGCGGAGCGCGGTGTTCGAGGCCATCCGCAGGGCCTTGCGGAACTGGTGGGCGCTGCCGAGACGGCCTGCCGGGTCTTTGCCCAGCTGGCGCATGACCACCAGGCCGACTTCGCGGGACACCGAAGGCGCAAGCCGGCACAAGTCTTGGGGAGGTTCATTGGCGATCTTGTAGAGCAACGCCTGGATGACGTCGCCCGGATTCCGGGCCGGCAGGCTCGGGATGCGTCCACTCAGCATCTCGTACAGGATGACGGCCACCGAGTACAGATCGGAGCGCCCGTCGAGCTCGAGTCCCTGGGCCTGCTCGGGGCTCATGTAGCGGGGGGTGCCCAGCAACAGTCCCGCGACAGTCAAGTCGCCGCCCGAGGTGCGCGAGGTCGAGATGGCCTTGGCGATGCCGAAATCGAGAATGCGTATCTCGGCACGGTCCTTGTGTCCCCGGGTTACGAGGATATTGGCCGGTTTGAGGTCGCGGTGCACGATTCCCGCGCGGTGCGCTTCGTGGATGGCCTCGAGAATCTGGCTGCCGAAGTAGACCGCGGTCCGCTCGCTGACGGTGCCTTTCATCTCGAGGAACTTGCGCAGCGTCACGCCCTCGATCAGGTCCATCGTGAAATAGAGCCGATCGCGCTCTGAGTCGCGTCCGAAGTCGCGCAATTGCACGGCGTATTTGTGCACGAAGGAGGTGGTCAGCTGCACTTCGCGCAGGAAACGCTTGCGGGCGGCATCATTGGTCGCGACATCGCTGTTGAGCAGCTTGAGGGCGACGTCGGCGCCCAGGTCGACATGGGTGGCGCGGTAGACGGTGCCACAGCTGCCGGAGCCCAGTTTGGACCTGATTTTGTATTTCCCTGCGACCAGGCTCGACTTCTTGGGTCCGCTCAATGCCATCACCGCCGGGGCCGAAGAGATCTGTCTGTCAGAAGCCGCTTCCACGTGTCATCCCGCTTTCGGGGGCTCGAGCTTCCCGACCGCTCTGGGCTGTGTCCCACAGCTTCGCACAGGGTTGCCGACATTACCAATCCTGGCAAGCCTTGCAGGGGTCTGCAAGTGTAGCATACCCGCCTGAAAATCTGCAGGAAAGTCAGTCGACGAAGCGCCGCAGCAGAGCCACGCTGTCGACTTCAAGGCGGGCCTCGGCGGCTCCGTAGATATGGAGCTGCAGATTACGCAGCAGATTGTCGCTGTTGAGCAGGCGCCCTGGATCGACGGTGGCGAACATACGCGCGCAATCGATCTCGATCGTGGCGAATGTGCCGTCGGGTAGCTCGCGGATCTCAACGCGGTAATTCAAACCGACGCTGCCGTCGAAGCACTGCAGCACAAGGTGTCCGACGTCCCGCGTACGCAGCCGCAGTTGTACGCGCATGCCGGGGATCACGGCTTGTTCGTCGGGGAGGTCCAGCTCGATGGAGGCACCGTCTCCGGCGCAGCTCGCGACACCTCCAGCGACGACGCCTGCTTCCATGCCTGGCGGCGTCCGCGCAAAGTCCTCACTCCAGAGCTCGCGGCTTGCCAGCGCGGCGAGCACGTCCGCACCGCGGCGCAGTGCGGCAAAATCGAAGGCTTCGGGCGCTTCGAGCCGTCCGCGTCGGAAAAGCCGGCTGCTGCCAGCCGCCAGGGGATCGTCTGCCAGCTGCGCTTCGCCGGCCAGGCACGCGAAGACCACCTTGCCGCGGTCCCGTTTGAGGTAGAGCGCGCCGTCTTGCAGCGAGCCGCGCAGGCTGTCGCTTGCCACCAGCAGGGGTTGCCCGCAGCCGAGGTTGTCGACGAACAGGGACTCTTCCAGTAGCACGATCTGGATCTGGGCGTCGCGCTCTTCGAGCCGCAGCTCGCCGTCGAAACGCACCACCACCGCACCATCCCCCAGCCGCAGCTCACTGCTGCCGCGTGTCTTGAGCGTCATGCCGGCGATCAGGGGCTCGTCCCCAGTGGGAATGTGCCAGGCGTCGGCGTCTGTGTGGCGCACCCTCAGACCCCGATCGGCCTTGCCAATCCGAGCCAACACCACCGGCGGAGCGACCGGCTCGGTGCCCGGCCCGTGTTCGACCACGATCTCCGGCAAGGGCACGAGCTCGGTTTCGGGATCGCGATCGGTCTCGGTCTCGGTCTCGGTCTCGGTCTCGGTTTCGGAATCGCGATCGGTCTCGGAATCGCGATCGGTCTCGGAATCGGTCTCGGAATCGGAATCGGTCTCGGTTTCGGTTTCGGTCTCGGTCTCGGTTTCGGAATCGCGATCGGTCTCGGAATCGGTTTCGGTTTCGGTTTCGCGATCGGTTTCGGTCCCGGTCCCGGGTTCGGCCCCCCGCGACTCATTCTCCGCCAACTCCGCCGGCTGCTGCTGCGTATCCTGAGCCTGCGGATCCCGCTCACCCGGCTGGCCATTCCATGGCCCCCACAGCCACAGCAGCAAGGCCGCTGCCGCTGCCAGGCTGAGCACAGCCCAGCCCCAGCGTGCGCTGGAGGAGCGTCGTTTCACGGTCCGCCGGCGTCTCCGGATGGGTCCAGAAGCCCGTGCCTTGCGCCCGGGTTGGGCAGCGCTGGCTTCCGCGGCAGCCCGCAGGATCTTCTCGGTGAGCTCTTCGGAGGCCTGCCCACCCAACCGGACCTCAAGCGAGGCCTCGAGCATGCGGTCTTCGATCTCGTCATTCATGCTTCAACCTCTCGCCGATGCAACGCTTGAGAGCGGCCTTGGCGCGGTGGGTGATGGTGTCGACATGGGCGGGTTTCAGCGTCAGGCGGGTGGCGATCTCTTTGCTTGACAGTTGCTCGCGGTAGCGCAATCCCAGAACTCTGCGCGTCCGTTCGGTCAATTGTTGCAGGCACGCATCCAGCGCGTCGAAATAGGCTCCGCCCCCATTGCGCGCAGGTTGTGCGAAAGCCGGCTCGACGGCATCGATCGCGCGTGTGCTGGGTCGCGCACGCGCCGCGCGGAGGGCCATCAAGAAGCGGTTCTTGGCGACCTTGCGCAGATAGGCCGCGGTCGCAGCCCGGTTGTACTGCTCGAAGGGACGACGCAGCACGGCCAGGAAGGTCTCCTGGGTCAGGTCGTCTGCCTGGGCTGGTTCGCAACCGAGGACGCGCAGGTAGCACCAGATCTCCTTTTGGTGGCTGCGGACGAGCTCGCTGAATGCCTCCATCCGCCGGTTCCTCAACAGGGAAGTGCGTGCGCCGCCTGCAATCTGTCAGGAGTCTGGAAAAACTTCCAGCAGCAGATGGATGCAAAAAAAATCGTGACCGGCTGACAGATCGGTGCGGCCGCTTGCACTCCAGTGAATGAAGGACGGAGATAGCAAGGAGACGACGATGAACGGTCGAGTGTGGGTGGTGGCGTTGCTTTTCTGCATCGCGGGATGTGTCCGATCTGGTTCAAGCGGCTCGTCAGGGGGGAATCCTGGCGGTGGGGTCCAGCCCGGTGGGAACACGGGAAACACGGGAAACACGGGGAACACGGGAAACACGGGAAACACGGGGAACACGGGAAACACGGGAAACACGGGAAACACGGGGAACACGGGAAACACGGGGAACACGGGAAACACCACCCATGGCAGCCCCGGCTCCGGTCTGCCGCTGTTGGTCGCACCCCCGCCCGGCACTGCCACCCGCTGGGTGTCTCCGAGCGGCGACGACAACAACCCCGGCACGCAGGCCCTGCCCTGGCAGAGTCTGCAGCACGCCGTCGACATGGCCCTGCCCGGAGACATCATCGAGATCGAAGACGGCACCTGGACGCCGACCAGCCAGATCCATATCACCGCCGTCGGCACCGCGCAGGCCCCTATCCTGCTCCGCGCTCAGGGCACGGCTGTCGTCGACGCCATTGGCATGAGCGGCAGCAACAACAGCCGCGATGCGCTCTTCTTCGATAACGCTTCCTACGTGTTGCTGCACGGGCTTCAGGTGCGCAACGCCCCGCGCTCTGGGGCACGCGTATCCCTCTCCAACCACATCACCATCCAGGCTTGCGAATTCGGCCCCAACGGCCGCTGGGGGATCTTCACCGACTACGCCGACGACCTCACGTTGCTGGGCAATGAGTGCCACGACTCCGGTACCGAACATGGCATCTACCACAGCAACTCCAGCGACCGCGCGGTGATCCGCGGCAACTACTGCCACGACAACTATGCCAGCGGCATCCAGATCAACGCCGATCCGGCCCTGCCCGGCGATGGCATCAGCAGCGACTGCCTGGTCGAGGGCAACATCTGTGCGCGCAATGGGGTCGGCGGTGCTGCCGGCATCAACCTGGCCTCGGTGCGCAACACCGTGATACGGAACAACCTGCTGATCGACAATCTCGCGTCGGGCATCGCGATGTGGGATGACGGCTTCGACCCGGCCTTCGGCTGTAAGAACAACCTGGTCGTGCACAACACCGTGGTCTTCCGTTCCGGTGAGGGCCGCCACTGTGTTGTGGTGATCAACGGCAGCACCGGCAACGAGATCCGCAACAACGTCTTTGTCGGGGGCCGCAGGGGCGTCTACGAGGTCACAAACGACGCGATGGCCGGGCTGCAGGTCGACCACAACGTCCTGTACAGCGTCGACTCCTGGCCTCTGGCGACCAACGAGGACAGCGGCGCCAGCTACGACCTTGCCGCCTGGCAGGCCTTCAGTGGAGGGGCTGCCAGCTCTGTCCACCAGCAACCGGCGTTCGCTTCCTCCGGGAACGGAGACTACAGCCTGACCAGCCTTTCGGCGGGCCGCGACTCGGGCGCCGACCTCGGCCTGCTCGAAGATCTGTACGGGGACGCCAGACCTGCCGGCGCCGCGCCGGACTGCGGCTGTTTCGAGCGTTGAGAGCGGAGTTTCAGGCGAGATCCGGAAAGGCCAGTGGAGGAGCAGCCTGCCAGCGTTCGACGAATTCCACCAACGTGTCGATCCAGGGCGGGTGCTCGTTGAGGCAGGGGATGGCCTCAAAGCTCTCCCCTCCGGCGGCCAGGAAGGTCTCGCGGCCGCGGATATGGATCTCCTCGAGGGTCTCGAGGCAGTCTGAAACGAAGGATGGGCAGACCACCCGCAGCCGGCGGATGCCCTGTTTGGGGAGCTCGGCCAGCAGCAGGTCCGTATAGGGTTTCAGCCAGGGCCGCCGCCCGAGGCGTGACTGGAAGGAGACCCGCCAACCACTGCGTTCGAGCCCGAGCTGTTCCGCCAGACCCGCCGCGGTCGCCAAGCATTGGGCTCGGTAGCAGAGCTCACGCGCGGGCTGGGGTTGCTCGCAGCAGCCAGGCAGGTTGAGGCAGTAGCAGCCCGAGGGGTCGCGCTTGCGCACTTGATGCTCGGGGATGCCATGGAAGCTGACCAGCAGCAGGTCATAGGGCTGCTCGAGCTGCGGCCGGCATACATCCGCCAGCGATTTCAGGTAGCTCGGCTCAGCGTAGAACGGAGGCTGGATGCGCAGAGTTGCACGATCTGCCAAACAGCGTTGGACCTCGCGCACCACGGTCTCATAACTCGACATCGCGTAGTGCGGGTACAGGGGAATCAGAAAGATCTCCCGCACATCCTGCCGCAGAAGGTTGTCGGTGGCTTGCATGATGCCAGGCTTGCCATAGCGCATCGCGAGCTCGACGGGCAGCTCGAGGCGCGCAGTCAGGGCATCAGCAAGCGCCCGCGAGTGGACGATCAGCGGAGAGCCTGCGGGGCTCCAGATCTGTTGGTAGGCGTGGGCCGAGGTCTTGGGCCGAAACGGCAGGATATAGCCGTACAGCAGCAGGACACGAACCAACCAGGGAGCGTCAATCACCAGGGGGTCGCTCAGGAACTCGCGCAGGTAGGCACGCACATCTTTGACGCTGGGGGATTCCGGAGAACCGAGGTTTACGAGCAGCACTGCTGACTTTTCCATGGCGGGAAGTGTACCGGCCTGCGCATGCGCCGGCAATGACCCTCTGGTCCGCTGGACACCCCCAGCTCTGGCCGCTAAACTTCGGGTCACAGCAGCATTGGGAGGTAGACATGGTCCATCCAGAAACCATCGGTTGGAAGTTCCTCAAGCCTTACAAGGCCACCGAGAAACGCGTCAAGATCTACCTGCGCGCCGCCGGCGGCAGCGAGAAGATGTACAAGGTCGAGGACGAAGAAGAGCCTGAAGAGGACGAGGACGAGGACGAGGACGAGGACGAGGACGAGGACGAGGACGAGGACGAGGACGAGGACGACGAGAAGAAGAAGAAGGGTGACGGGGAGGAAGGCGAAGAAGAAGCCGAAGAGAAGCCCAAGGAACCTCGCCTGCTGCCCCCTGCGATGGCATTCCTGCTCTGGAATGGAGCCTTGAAGAAAGCCGAACAGGACAAAGACCTCAGCCTGGATGTGCCCCGCTACACCTGGCGGCACATAGACTTCGAAGTGCCGAAGAGCATGCTGATCGACATGGACACGCTCGGGCGTGTCGAGGTCGCCAATATGGTGCCGGTGCCGCCGGTCGGTGACCGACTCTGGTTGCGCTGCGAGGTGCTGGCCGAAAAGAAGGTGCTGGCGCGGGCGACCATCGAGGGACTGTGTTTCCGCGACACCCTGCCTCCGCCGCCTCCGCCGCCGCCTCTGCGCGAGGGGGAGCCCAATTTTTCGAAGACCATCGAGATCGAGCCCGACCTGGCGAAGTTCTTCTCTCTGCTGTTTGGCGACAACCATCCACCTTTCACCGACGAAGAGCTCTGCCAGCGCATCGGCTATGCCCACCCGGTCTGTTCGCATCCGTTCGTGCTGTGCAATGTCATCGAGATCGTCACGATGGATGTGTTGAAGTGGGAGCCCTGGATTCTGCGCCGGGTCACCTGTGACTTCAACCGGCCGGTCTATCCCGGTGAGACACTGACCCTCGAGATCTACGGGGACATCGCGGGCTACAGGGTCTGGGCAGGCAGCCCGGTGGCCAAAGACAAGAACGCACCCCGTCCCGTCCCCCTGGACTGGCTGGTGCGCGACGCCAACAACCGCCCGGTGATGCTGAACGGCAAGATCCATCTGGGCGCGACGATACCCCGCTCTGAAGACTTCTGAGCTGTGACCGATGACCCTGTTCTACAGCATCTCGGGCGTGAGCTGCATGAACGCTGGGCACCGGGCGTCGTGCTGTTGTGGGGGGAGCGCGCCCTCGCCCTGCAGCCGGTGCTGGCCGAGCTCGGGATGCAGATGGGAGCCGCCGCCGAGGCAGACTTTTTTGTCTGGGATGGCCAGCAGGAATTGGCCGCGTTGCCCGCTGAGGGTCGGGGGCTTTTGCTGGCCGCCGGGCAGGATACCCGCCCCGCTCTGCAGGCGCTGCAAGCGCGGGGCTGGTGGCCGAGCGCCGAGCGTTTGAGCGTTCGCTGTGGGGTGGTCGTGGTGCGGCCAGGGGCACCCTCTCCCGAAGCGGTGATCGAGCTGGGGGCGGGGCTGCTCGAGCAGCGCCAGCAGACCCACACGCTGCAACAATCGCTGCTGGAGCGGGAGCACAGTCTCGAGTCCGCGAGGGCTGAGGCCGCGGAGCTCCGGGCGCAGCTGCAAGAAATGACAGGCACCGATGCCTGGCGGCTGCTCAGTTTTGTCCGCGAGCGGCGGCATCTGTTGCTGCCCGAGGGCAGCCTGCGGCAGCGTTGGATCCACTTCGCCAGCCGGCGTCTGGCAAAGCGCCTGGGAGGCGTGCCCGCGCAGCTGCCCTTCGAGGTGGAGGCGCTGCGCGCGGCCGGCCGCCCTCGGGTCTTGATTCTCAGTGGCTGTGGAGGCGATTCGCGGCGCTACCGTTGTGCGCACTTGATCGAGAGCCTCGCGCGGCTGGGGGGCCACGGCGAGCTGCTCGACTGGCCGACACCACTGGTGGCCAGCCATGGGCGTGCGTTGGCCGAGCTGTTCGACCTGGTGATCTTGCAGCGAGCACCTCTGGATGGCGCGCTCAAGGCATTCATCGAGGACCGCCTGCGGCCCAGCGGCATCCCGGTCCTGTTCGAGACCGACGACCTCCTGTTCGATCCCGAGCTGGCCATCCATGGTGTTCCTGGACTCACGCGCATGGTCGACCGCGACAAGTTGATGCGTCAACACGCCGCTCTGCGCTGTGCGGACGCGGCCTTGTGCACCACGGCGTTCTTGCAGGCACGCATCGAACGCATGGGCGTGAAGGCTCACGTGTTGCGCAATGGTTTCTCTGAGGCGATGCGTCGCGCCGCCGAGCTGGCGTTGGCTGAACGTCGTGCGCGCGGACCCCGGCCGGTGATCGGCTATGCCAGTGGCACGCCTACCCACGACCGCGATTTCGCCCAGGCTGAGCCGGCACTGGCGCGGATTCTGGCGCGTTTCCCGGCGGTACAGCTGCACCTGGTCGGGCACCTGCAGCCGGGACCGCGGCTTGCTTCGTACCGTGCTCGGATCCGTCGCCTGCCGTTCGTGCATTGGAGCGCTTTGCCGCGGCTCTTGCGGGGATTCTCACTCAACCTGGCGCCGTTGGATGTCGAGCATGACTTCTGCCACGCCAAGAGTGAGTTGAAGTTCCTCGAGGCTGCGCTGGTGGCCGTACCTACCGTGGCAAGCAACACGCAAGCCTTCGCCCACGCGATCGAGCACAACGTCGATGGCTGCATCGCTGGCAGTGCGGATGACTGGTTCATGCTCTTGAGCAGGTTGATCTCTGATCCAGCGTTGCGGGAGCGTCTGGGCACGGCAGCGCGCGCGAAAGTCCTGCGGGAATACAGTTTGCAGGCCCGCGCCCGAGAGCTTTCTGCGCTTTTTCTTCAGCTCGGAGTACCGGGCGCTTAGACTCCGGCTCTCGCCTGTGCCGGGCCCCGCGCCCGGCCTGCTGTGCGACAAGGCGCGACACAGCAGGGGTTTCGGTTTTTTTGCGAAAGTCCTCAAGTCAAAGCACCGATAAAAAAGAGGGCAAGAAATCCTTGCTTCCGGGGTCAAGCACGATTTAATCGGCCCCACGCAGGGATCAGCAACTTCGCCGCGGTTCGCCCGGTTCTGGAATCGAGTTCCAGCCGGTACAGCGACCCCTAAATGTTTGGCCCTTGCCGCCAAACGCCCGCGGCACATATGGGGGAATGAACTCGATGAGAAAGAACCTGGCCGTTCTCCTCGCGTTTCTCGCAGTCCCGATGTTCGCATCGGGCCAGGAAGAAACCGAGGAAGAGATCCCCATCAAGCTGACGTGGGATGGCTACTACCGATTCCGTATGCGCTACACGCATGAACAGCAGCGCAGCAAACGAGACGGGAACCAGCCCAGCAATCAGTTCTTCGGGGACACCTCGGACAACTTTGAGTACATGGACCAGCGCTTCATGGTCAACATGGACATGACGGTGGTCGAAGACATCCACATCAAGGGGCAGTTCCGCATCCTGGACAACTTCGCCCTGGGTGACAACACCAACGGACAGATCCTCGATTTCAACGCCGACGACGCCACCAACGGCGTGCTGCTTGGCGGGGGCAACGAGACTCAGTTCGATGACACCTTCCGCGCCGAGCGCGTCTGGGCAGAAGTCACGACTTCTGTCGGCCGCATCGACTTCGGCCGCATGCCCTCCAACTGGGGTATGGGACTGTTCGCCAACGGCGGCGACGAGCTCGACTGGTTGTGGGAAGGTCAAGGCGACGACTTCGGCGACACGGTTGACCGCGTTCGCTGGGTGCTGTTCTTCGGTGAAGACAAGAAAAAAGAAGGCAACGCCTACCGCGAAGGTCTTCTGATCGCGCCTCTCTATACGCGTCTGGCGACGAACAACAACGACTTCCAGACCGACAACGCCAACGAGTACGTGCTCGCGGTCCTCTATTCGGGCGCCAACTTCCGCATCGGTACCTATGACGGCTACCGCGAACAGGACACGGGCAGCAGCCAGGCCTGGTTCTTCGATTTCTACGGTGCGTTGGACATGGACCTCGGCGGCGGCAAGCTGACGGCCGAGACCGAGTTTTTGTACGTGGCTGGTCAGATCGATGTCGCGCAGGGCAGTACCCAGCTCAAGAATCTCGATGTCGATGCGTTCAACTGGGCCATGTCTGCCGACATGACCTTCGGCGACGAGAAGTCGCTGAAGTGGGGCGTGCGGTTCGACATTGGCGTCGCTGGCGGCCCTCACGATAAAGACCTGCTGAACGCGGGCGTCGCTGCCCCTGGTGGTGCGACTCTTGAAGTGCCGCAGGGCGTTTCGGCCCTGCCCATGGACTCGGACTTCGATATCGACATTGTGCTGTTCGAGCAGTACATCGGCGCGATCACCAACGCGTTCTATGCCAAGCTCACCGGCCACTTCGAGCTGTTCGACCTGCTGATGGACGACGACTCGCTGTCCGGTTACGTCTCGCTGATGTATGCCCGCGCCATCGACGACACCTTCGTCCGCGGCCGGCGCAATGAGTCGGGCACCCTGGTGATCACCGACGGCACCGGCGGCGCGGCCCTCGGCGCTCCGAGCATCACCATTGGTGATGTGCGCGGCGGTATGGGTTTTGACTCGATCGCGCAGCGCTTCGGTACCAAAGAGCTCGGCCTCGAGCTCGACTTCGGTGTTGGTTACCGTTGGAAGCAGTTCTCGCTCGAGCTCGAGTGTGGCGTGCTCTTCCAGGGCGAGGCCTTCGATCTCGACAAAGACCCGCTCAGCAACGGCGGCGCCCTGTCGATCCTCGACCACATCAACCCCGGCACCGCCGCGGCTCTGGTGGCCGGTGGCGCCGCCCCGTTCATCAGCTCGAACGGGTTCCTCGACCAGGATGATGACGTGGTGTTCAGCACCAGCATCCAGGCTGCCGTGCGCTTCTGAGAGCCCGATAGTCTTCCTTCCGGCTGCGCCTGGGCGCAGTCCCAAGCTCCCCTCGCTGGGGAGCTTTTTTTTTGTTGGGCGGGCCGGACGGGTGTGGGATTCGGACGCAGACGCGGACTCCAGAGCTCCTGAGATAGGTCACGCTTGGTCGATACCTTCGATCTGCTGAGAACCGTCTGTAGCGTCGGTCTATGACCGACGAGATGATCGATCCGTATGGTGACACCAGAGAGTCTCTGGATGCAACCCCCGGCAGATCGGCAAGCCGGGCAGAGCCAGTTCAGGGCCCCGCCGCAACGTGTCTTGTGTCGCACCCAGGCCCGGGCCTGAGAGCGCGCGCTCACCATCCGCTCCTCCGCTTTGACAAGCCGCACGCCCGTGCGACAATGGTGACACATGGGGGCGTCGTGCGCCCGAAAAGCGAGGTCGATGATGCGGTATCTGACAGGGTGGCTATGTCTGTTGCTTGCGGCCGCCTGCCCGGCCCAGGACGAGGTCCAGATCGAGGCGCAGGAAGTGGCTCCGGGCATCTACATGTTGATCGGCCAGGGCGGCAACATCGGTGTCTGCGCGGGCAGCGACGGGGTGTTCATGATCGATGACCAGTTCGCCCCCCTGAGCTCCCAGATCCAAGCGGCCATCGCCGAGCTCAGTGACCAGCCCATCCGCTTCCTGGTCAACACTCATTGGCACTTCGACCATACCGGCGGGAATGAGAATTTTGGCAAGGCGGGCGCGGTGATCGTGGCCCACGAGAATGTGCGCCTGCGTCTGAGCAGCGACCAGTTCATCGAGGCATTCCAACGAGAAGTGCCGGCCGCACCGCAGGCGGCTCTGCCGATTGTGACCTTCACAGAGAATCTCAGCTTCCATCTCAATGGTGAAACCATCGAGGTCTTTCATGTCTCCTCTGCGCACACGGACGGGGACGCGATCGTGCACTTCAAAGCGGGCAATGTCGTACACATGGGGGACACTTTCTTCAACGGCATGTACCCGTTCATCGACACCTCCTCGGGCGGCAACATCCGCGGCGTCATCCGCGCCGGCCGGCAGATTCTTGAGCGCATCGATGCCGACACCCAGGTGATTCCCGGGCACGGCCCGTTGGCCGACAAAGCGGCCCTGGAAGCGTATGTGGCGATGCTCGAGACTGTCAGCGCCAGAGTGGGCGCGCTGATCGCCGAAGGGAAGAGCCGCGACCTGGTGATCGCCGCCCAGCCCACCCGCGATCTGGACGAAATCTGGGGCCAGGGCTTCATGAAGCCGGATGTCTGGACGGGCATCGTCTTCGATTGCCTCAGCGCTGAGTAGGCTCAAACCTGCCGGAGGCGGTGGATGCCCCACGACAAGGGCCACGACGCTGAGTTGATCCGCAAGGTGCTCGGCGGCGAGACAGACAGCTACGCGCACCTGATGCGGCGTTACATAAAGCTGGCGGGCAGCGTCGCCTACGGCTTCATGGGTGATTTCCATGCGGCCGAGGACGTCGTGCAGGACAGCTTCGTCAAGGCCTACCGGAATCTGACCAGCCTCGACCAACACGACCGCTTTCGGCCTTGGCTGATGGGCATCGTGCGGCGCACTGCCATCGATGCGCTGCGCAAGCGCGATTCCAAGCGGGAGTCGTCGTTGACAACGGCCGAGGGAGATATCCAGCTCCCCGATCCGGAGCCCGGCCCCGAAGCCCGACTCGAGAGCGCCGACCGCCAAAGGGTGTTGCGCGAGGCCATCGCCAGTCTGCCCGAAGGCCAGCGCACAGTGCTGGCGATGAAGTACCTGCAGGGCAGGAGCTACAAGGAGATGGCTGAACTGCTCGAGACCACTGAGTCGGCGGTAGAGTCGCGGCTGGTGCGCGCCCGCCAGGCACTTGCCCGCGTCTTGCGGCATTTCGAGGCTTGAGGAAATAGCTATGCACTATCCACCTGCTGGGAGTCCTTGGCAGCAGCCGGCGCCCGCATCTCCCTGGGGCGCGCGCTCGCTGTGGTGCTTCGCGGGGGCATGCCTGCTGCTTGTGCTCGGCTGCGCCGGCGGGGGAATCTGGTTCTTCGTCGAGGCCGGGCAGCAGCAGGCCGGGCAGGCGGGAATGAGCGGGATCATCCTGGTGCTCTTGGTCGTGGCAGGGGGAGGCGCGGGGGCCCTGCTGGGGATGGTGCCGAATCTGCTCGGGCTGGTGTTCGGGTTCTTGCACGTGCAATCCGGCACCCGCAACAAGGGCTCGGGCGTGGCAGGTCTGGTCCTCAATGGCCTGATGCTCTTGATCAGCCTGGTCTTCGGTGCGCTGGTCCTGCTCGGGGTGATCAGCGGAGGTTGACCAGGGTCTGTTGATCAACCCTCAAGTCTTGCCGAGTGTTAGCCGATTCTTCCTGTAGGGGCGGGGGGTTTGACAC
>JAJDCP010000121.1 GCA_029260765.1 Planctomycetota bacterium | reverse complement strand
ACGCATTCCGTGTTTCTTGATACATTGCCGGGTGACCATAGCAAAGGGGCCATACCTGATCCCATTCCGAACTCAGAAGTCAAGCCCTTTGCGCCGATGGTACTGGGTCTCCCTGGGAGAGTAGGTATCGCCCGGCATCTTTCAAAAAGCCCCCCACGTGAAAACGTGGGGGGCTTTCTTTTTTGGCTGTGGCTCCGGAGACGTCCAGCCCGCCAGGCCCCAAGGCGCGAAAAGTGTGGAGAGCCACGGACTCCAGGATAGGGTTTTGAGGGTCGTAGATTCGAGAGCGACCGATGCGCGCTGCCTTGAGCAACAGCCCGGACCCGGACCCAGACCCAGACCCGGACCCGAACCCGGACTCGGACTCGGACTCGGACTCGGACTCGGACTCGGACCCGGACCCGGATCCGGACCCGGACCCGGACGCGGACTCGGACGCGGACTCGGACTCGGACTCGGACTCGGACTCGGACGCGCCCGCAGGCGCTGTCCATAGCATCATCCCCGGGAGACTGTGATGGAATTCGTCGTGCGTATCGAAGGTTTGCAGGTCGACTGCGTGATCGGCATCTTCCCAAAAGAGCGTCAACATGCGCAGAGGCTCCGGATCGACGCCGCATTGACTGTCCAGTTGCCAGAACCCTTGAATGATGGTCCTTCAACAGATCAAGTCGTCGACTATGCGAAACTTGCGGATGTTCTGACACAGAAGTTGGTGCAGGGTCGGTTCTACCTTCTTGAGGTAGCGGCACAAGAACTCCTGGCGACCTGCCTCGAAGAACCCCGAGTCGTGCAGGGCCAGGTGAAACTGACGAAGCCTGCGGCGCTCGAACACGCAACACTCGCCAGCGTCGAGTGTCGAGCGGATCGGCTTTCAGGATAATGCGACCGCGCCGAGAAAATTGCTCGTGCCGGACGCGGATGGTAGACTGAGCACCTCGCTGAGCCTTGGTGCGCCAGGTTTGATAGATTCTTCCCAGAGCCGGAAACCCGAAGCGCCGCAGCCGAAAGTGTCGCTGCTGGTGTACGGCAAGGCGAACCGCAAGGGGGCCTTGGCGACTTTCGAGTCGATTGCCCGACAGGGGGGACGGTACGAGGTCCTCTGGACAGGGGGTCGGGAACGGGAGTTGGAGCGGTCCGCCCACACGGTGTTGGGTACGGCGTTCCGCAACATCGATGTTCCTGGCGGAGGCGTAGGGGTGGCGGTCAACCGCGCCCTTGACGCGGCCCGGGGGGAGTTTGTGGGGCTCGTCCCCGCGGGCGACATCTTGCTGACTGGGTCTCTGCGGCGGCGCCTACGCTACTTTGAGCGTGGTGCGGAGAGCATCGTGTTCTGCGCTGCGAAGGCATTCGAACGTGGCAATGTGGTGCGGCGTCGTCCCAAGCGGGGTTTTGATGGGCAGATCCTGCACCGTCTGCTCGAGACGGGCACCGAGCTGCCGATCTCAACCGTGCTGGTGCGGAAGAGCGTGCTGGACCGCTACCGGCCGCTCAATGCCGATTTCAAGATCCTGCCCGACTACGATCTGATTTTGCGCATGGCCCGTAGAGAGGCATTCGGCTGTATCGACGAGGTGTTGGTGGAGCACCGGCCTCTATTGACAGACCTGTATCAGTACGACGAGGAAAGGCTGCGCATCTACATTTCTCTGCACTACAGCTGGCCCCAACTCGACGCACGTGCGCAACGGCTGGTGCGTTTCCGCTTCGCCCGTCAGCTGATCAGGGTCGGCAAGCACAGCTACAAGAAGGGCGACTTCGAAAAGGCGGGCCGCATCTTCCGCGAAGTGGTGAAGGTGGCGCCGTACCTGTTTCGAGGGCGTCGGTACCAGTTCTTGAACTTCGTCAAGAGCCTGTTGTAGCAGACGGCCCGTCTACTCTTCGCGTTCGAGCAGATACGCCCAGCCGGATTCGCTCAATTGGAGCGTTAGGCTGTCTCTACGGGCATAGAGCCAGCTGAACGGGTCGGCTTCAAGGGGAATCCGAATCGGCTCTCCGTCCTCATCGATGACTTTGTTTTCAAGGAACGCACGCTCTGCAGTACCGGAGAGCTGAGCGACCGCGACAAGCAGGTCGGCGGCTGTAGAGTTGTGGACGACGCGACCCGAGAGCAGAGGAGCTTGAAAGTCGGAGCCCTGCAGCAGCTGAGATAGCTGGCGCGGATCATCGCTGACCCGCTTCCCCAACGACAAGACATCCCCGGCATCCGCATTGAGCTGTTTGGTGAGCAGCAGGACCCAATCTTGGACCAGATAGGGGTCGCTCTCGGCCAGGATCTTCTCGCAGAGCTCGGGACGCAATTGTGTGGGTCGCGTCATTAGAGATGAGTACAGGCTTCTCCGAGTGGCTACGTCTCCGGCTGCGAGGACATCGAGGAGGTGGGGGTCCTGGGCCAGCATGTCCAGGGCGATCTCATCCCAACCAACCATGGCCGCCCTCTGCAGGTAGGCCAACGTGTCCGCGGGGTTGACGGGATCAACCGTGTCCAGGGAGGTCCCCTGGCGCAGAATTCCGCCAATCAGCATGCCTGTGACGATGCAGGTCGCGAGCAGCAGTCCGAGCACTACGAGCCAGACGACGATTGTGCGATTGTTCGAAGTGCGCGCCACTTACTTTTGACGGTGGCCATGCTGCGAAGGCGGCGTGGTGATGTGCTTGAAACGCCAGATATCCCCGCGGATCGACTCATTGCGGCGCTTGAGCGAAGACGGGTTGTCATCGCGGGCCTTGCGCTGCATGAGGCGTTTGATCTGGGATTCCTGGTCCATCTCTTCGTGGAAGCGATACGAGCCGAGCCCGAGGCCGCCGAACACACTGATCAGGAGTCCGCCCCAGATTTCCCCCTCGGTCAGTTTGGTCCATTCTTTTTTTGCAGGCTCGCTCACAGCGGCTCCCCCTTCATTGAAGGTCTCCATCGTATTCGAGGCTGCAGGGGGAGGCGCAAGTTTTTTTTCCACACTCCTCAGGAGGCCGCTGCATTGGGGCTCCAGAGAACCTCCGCCACACCGAGGCGCAGGTGAGCCCAGCGGGCGCATACGAACAAGGCGTCGCTGAGACGGTTCAAGTAGCGCAATTCGAGCTCGGCAACGCCCGCGCGTGCCAGGCCGACGGTCAGACGCTCTGCCCGCCTGCAGACGGTGCGTGCCAGGTGTAGAGCGGTAGGCAGCCGGTGGCCTCCGGGCAGCACGAATGAACGCAGCGGAGGCAGGTCGGCATTCAGGCTGTCGAGCTCGGCCTCCAGTCGGGTGATGTCAGCGTCGCGGATGCGGGCCTGCTGGGGGCCGAGGTCTTCGGGCAAGGTCGCAAGCGCCGAGCCCAGGTTGAACAGCTCGTGTTGCAGGCGCAGAAGCATGCGGTCCAGGGGGGCGAGCTCTTGACGTACGGGTTCTTCGACCGCAGCCAATTCGACGCGCGCCGCGCCGAGGCAGGCGTTGAGCTCGTCGACGCAGCCGAAGGCGGCGATCCGGACGTCGTCTTTGGCTACTCGCTGTCCACCAACGAGGCTGGTCTGTCCGGTGTCGCCACCGCGGGTGTAGACGCGTCCAATGGCCAGCTCGGGCTCGCGGAAGGGTTCGCTTGAGGTCATGATGGCTCCGATGGGCGGTACTGGGTGGGGTCTGGAATGCCCGCGGCCTCGAAGCCCCGGGCGCGCAGCCGGCAGGAGTCACAGTGTCCGCAGGCGAGCCCGGCCGCGTCGGGGTCGTAGCAGGACAAGGTGGTTGTGTAGTCGACGCCCAGTTCAGTCCCGAGGCTGATGATCTCGGCCTTGCTCAGATGCAGCAAGGGTGCGCGCAGCTCCACCCGGTCCCCCTCAACAGCTTGGCGCGTCGCGAGATCGGCCAGGCTCTGGTAGGCCCGCAGGTACTCTGGGCGGCAGTCGGGGTAGCCGCTGTAGTCGAGAGCGTTGATTCCGAGGTAGATCGCCCGGGCACCCAGTACTTCGGCCCAGCCAAGGGCAAATGCCAGGAATATGGTGTTGCGGGCCGGCACATAGGTGATCGGGATACTCTCCATCTCGGGGCGGTCTTTGGGGACGGGAATGTCCGCGGTCAGGGCGGACGCGCCGAAGGCCCGCAGGTCGATGGTGACGACGCGATGCTCGGCGGCCCCGAGCTTATGGGCCACCTGGGCGGCCCTCTCGAGCTCGATGCTGTGGCGCTGGCCATAGGCGAACGACATGCAGTAGCTCGTGCAGCCGGCAGCGCGGGCTACGGCCAGGGCGGTGGCCGAGTCGAGTCCTCCCGACAGCAAGACGACGGCTTTCATCGAAGCTCCCTTCGCGTTCAGGGCAGGAGTTGTTGGCGGTCGATCTTGAGTTTCTTCATCCGGCTCTGCAGGGTGGTGGGCTTCAGGCCGAGCAGGACGGCGGCCCCATCCTGGCCGTAGACCTTACCGTCGGTGTGACGGAGCACGCGGCAGATGTGGCGGCGTTGGACTTCGTCGAGTGCAAGGAGCGGCCCGTCAGCGGCAGGGTCGGGGGTCGTCGGCGACAGCCCCGGGCGGTCTTCGGCCAGCAGCTCAGTGTCCAACCGGCCTGAAGGCGTCAAAATGGTCGCGCGCTCCAGCGAGTTGACGAGCTGGCGAACGTTGCCTGGCCAGGGCCGCCGTTCCAAAGCAGCGCGAGCCGCTCCGCTCAGGCTCCACGGCCCTCGCCCGGTGCGCCGGGTCAGGGTTGCCAGCGCCTGCTCGGCGATCGGCACCACATCTTCGCGTCGCTCACGCAGGGGCGGAATGGTCAGCGGAAAAACGGCGAGCCGGTAGTAGAGGTCTTCACGGAAGGCCCCCTGGCGTACGGCCTGGTGAAGGTCGACATGGGTGGCGGCCAGCACGCGCACATCGACCCGCACGCTCGTGTCGGAGCCAACCGGCTCGAAGACGCCCTCCTGGAGCACCCGCAACAGCCGACTTTGGGCGGCGAGAGGCATGTCGCCGATCTCGTCGAGGAAGAGCGTACCTCCGTTGGCGGTCAGGAAGCGCCCCGGGCGTGCGCTGCGCGCGCCACTGAATGCGCCGCGGGTATGCCCGAAGAGCTCACTCTCGACCAGGTTTTCCGGGATCGCCGAACAGTTGAGTTTGACGAACGCCTCATTGTTCCTGGGGCTCCAGGAATGCAGGGCCTGAGCGAGCACTTCCTTGCCACAGCCGGTCTCTCCGAGGATCAGGACAGCGGTATCTGTGCGCGCGACCTGCTGCGCGACGCGAACGAGTCTCTGCATCACCGGGGAGCGGCTGTTCTGAAGCCAGGCGCAGGCCTCGTGCAGGCCGGCGTCTTCGACCAGAAGTCGGGTCTGCTCTTTGAGGTTGGCACCAAAGCGCCGCAGCAGGGCTGCCTGCTCTGCGCAGATCATCGCCAGGGCCACAATCTGGGCGTAGACGCCTGCGAGCTCCAGGACGTCGTCGGTATACGGCTGACATTCGCGCCGGTCGAAAGTGATCGCCCCCAGGCAGCGCTCGCCGGCAAACAGGGGGACCACCATGCAGGAGTGCCCATCGGGCAGGTCGAGAACCGCGTCGTAGGGGTCGCCCTCTTCGGAGTGATGGTCATCGAGCAAGGCTATCGGTTGGCGCGTCTCGAGGGCCCGGCGCACAGTAGGAAAACGCTTGAGCGTGAAGCGATGGCGGCGCACCCGCTTGTCGGCCAGGGCACCACGCGCGACACGCACCTTCAGCTCTTCGCCGACAAGCTCAAGGACTGCGGCCAGATCGTAGGGGATCAGGTTCTTCAGGCTCTCGAGCGCGCGTTCGAGGACATCCTCGACGGCGTTGGGGAGGGCGGCCAGGGCGGCGAGCTCCTTGAGATCTCTTGTATAGTCGATGATCTCGCTCACGATCTTCCCCGCTGCCCGAACCGCGCTCTGTTGTAGGGCAACGAATTGTCGGTGTCAATGCGCGCATATGCCGGATCAGCCCGCGGGCGAGGCTCCCTGCGAGGCCTGAGGAGGAGGGCCTTGGTAGCGCGCTCGGGGACGGATCATCGCTTGCGGCAGCTGCTCTTGAATGTGTCCCAGCCAGCCGACCAGGCGTCCGATGCCAAACAGGCAGATCGCTGCCCCGTCGGCCATCCCGAGCACCCTGCGCAACGCGACCAGTCCGACGTCGATGGCGGGCAGGCTGCCGTGTGCCGTGTGTGCTGCGCTGCAGAGCTCGAGGGCGCGGCGTAGCTCGGGATGCTCGGGGGTGTGGGCGCGCAACAATTCGAGCAACAAGCGCCCACGGGGGTCACCCTCGGGATACAGGGGATGCCCAAAGCCCGGAAGCAACTCACCCCTCGCCAGGCGTCCCTGCACCACGCTCTCGGCGCTGGCGCAGCGCGCGGCCTCGTCGAACAACGCCTCGACCCGGGCGGTGTGGCCTCCGTGCCGGGGACCACGCAGTGCGGCCAGTCCCGCGAGCACGGCGTCGTAGGGAGTGGAGCCCGCCGAGGCCGCACAGCGCACGGTGAAGGCCGACACGTTCAGCTCGTGGTCGGCGCACAGGATCAATGCCGCGTCGAGCAGGCGTCGGCTTCCGCTGGCCCCCAGGCCTTTCTGCAAGGCTACGGCGACCGACTGCCTGCCGAGGGGCGAGCCTGTGACAGCGCGCACCGCCAGCCGCAGGATGCGCGAGCCCATCCTGGCAACCGCGGCGGGGTGGCGGTCGTGCCGAGCAGGGTCGGCGGCCGCCGCGAGCGGTAGAACACACTGCAAGCGCTGCAGGGGCTTGAGGCCCGCCAGCAGAGGGGTGAGCTGCGGCCAGGGCAGGCGCGGAGCTTTGGCTGGGGGAATCCCAGCCTTCAGCTCGCCGGACCAGATCAGGCTGACGACCTGCTCAAAGGATCGCTCGCGCGCGAGTTGCAACACGTCATGGCCGCGGTAGTAGAGCCGGCCGTTGTCGACACAGGTGATCGCTGAATCGAGCACCGGTGCCCCCCAGTGAAGGCTGCCTTGGACGGCCTTCACGGGGTTGTGTCGTATGTCGCGCGCTTGTTTGAGTGCGAGCACGTCCTGGCGCCGGTAGCGCTTCTTCCGGCTACCGGGCAGGGCGGGTTCTGATGTCAGCATTCCGCGGCTGACATACGCGTAGAGGGTGGCTGCCTGGACCCCCAGGAGCTCGGCCGCCTGGCGGGAGCCAAGGAATGGGCCGTCCGTCACGGGTCCTCTCCTTTTGTGTTGATTGTCATATCAATATTGACAATCTTCATGGCGTTGTCAAGATGTGATCGGTCGCACAAGCAGGAGGAACGATCATGGTCACAGGTCTGGATGGAGTCGTGGCGGCGGAGACCCGCCTTAGCGAGGTCGATGGAAGCCGGGGGAGTCTGCTGTTGCGAGGCTTGCCCTTGCGGGAGCTGGCAGGTCTCAGCTATCTGGGCATGGCCGCGCACCTGTGGCACGATCTGATCTCCGAGCAGGAATTGTGTCCCGAGGTGCTCTCCGCAGCGCTGGGGCAGGCTCGCTGCGATGCGTGGGCCGTCGCCATACAAACCGGTCCTCGAACCCGCCGAATGTCCCCGATAGACGGCCTGCGTTCGGGCCTCGCGGCGCTTTCCCCGCATCCTCGGCTACCGCTGGCGGTGCAGATCACCGGAGCGGTTCCGGTGCTGATTGCCAGCCAGCAGCGTCTCAGACACGGCCTGGAACCGCTGGACCCCGATCCTTCGCGCACGCAGGGCGATGATTTCCTGCGTATGTTGCGCGGTGTCGTCCCAGATCCCGCGGAGGCGGCGGCCCTCGATACCTATCTGGTCACCGTGGCCGAGCATGGCATGAATGCGTCCACCTTCACAGCCCGGGTGATCGCCTCCACAGGCTCCGATGCCATCTCCGCCTGCGTCGGTGCGTTGGGGGCGCTCAAAGGACCGCTGCACGGTGGTGCGCCGGGCCCTGTCCTCGATATGCTCGACGAAATCAGGTTTGCCGAGGCCGCGTTGCCCTGGGTCGAGGCCAGTTTGCAAGCCGGCAAGCGCCTTATGGGCTTCGGGCACCGCGTCTACAAGGTCCGTGACCCGCGCGCTGATGTGCTGCGGGGCGCTCTCTTCCGGCTTGCCCCCGACAGTCCTCGGCTGGCATTGGCCCTGGCTGTCGAGCAGGCGGCAGTCCAAGCACTCGCAGTCCACAAGCCGGGCCAGAAACTGTTTACGAACGTGGAGTTCTTCACCGCGCTGCTGCTCGAGGCCCTCGGACTGCCGCGCTCGCTGTTCACGCCGGTCTTTGCGCTCGGGCGGGTGCTGGGGTGGAACGCGCACATCCTCGAGCAGGCCCAGCACGGCCGCCTGATGCGCCCGAAGGCGCGTTACGTGGGGCCGCGTCCGGCGGTGTCTTGACTTCCGGGCCGTCCTGAGGCCTCAGCCCGTTGCAAAGCGTGCCCCGCTCTTCTATTGTTGGAGGGGGGAAACCGCTCCCCTCGGAGTGCGATGCAGCGCAAGACCGGACAACGCAGAGCCATCCGCCTGGCGCTTGAGCAAGCCGATCGGCCTCTCAACGCTCAGGAGGTTCTCGACTGCGCGCAGCTGCAAGTGCCCAAGCTCGGCATCGCCACCGTCTACCGGAATCTCAAGGCCCTGGTCGAAACAGGCTGGCTGCTCGCCGTTGAGCTTCCCGGTGAGCCGGCCCGCTACGAGGTGCGTGGCGGCGCCCACCACCACCATTTCCGCTGCGATTCCTGCGGCCGGGTTTTCGACATCCCCGGTTGCCCTGACGACATCGAGGCCACCACCCCGGAGGGCTTCCGTGTCGACCGCCACGAGATCACCCTCTATGGTGTGTGCGCGCACTGCCCCTGAAAACGCGAAACCGCGCGCCCCTGGGACGCGCGGCGGGTCTAGAGGCGTCCGTGGCCTGGCCGTCGATCAGAAGTCGACCTGCAGCCGCAGGAGCACACCATCTTCGTCGTTGCGGGTCTCGCCTTCGAGGTTGGTGTTCTCTTGGAACCAGGTGCGCACGTAGTTCAGCTTGAAGACCACATGGGGGTTCAGCCACCAGTTGACCCCCACAGTGAGGTCCGTGCCGCGCTCGGTGCCGCTGGCAAAGCCCTGATGGATGATGTCGGTCTCGGCGTGGACCTGTGAGACCCGCGCGGCTACCTGGAAGGCTCCCATACCGAATTCTTCGTTGAGGGGGTTGAAGTTGTCTTGGACCTTGGGCCGGTTGAAGCTCGCGTCCTCACCGGTGATGAAGTACGAGGCCTCGACGTACCAGCCATCGACCTCGAAGTCGTCCTTCTCCGCACCGTAGCGCAGGTTCTCAAAGATCATCCGCATGAACTCTGCGCGCAGTGAGAACCCGCCGATCAACCAAGCGAACTCAACGCCCCAGCGGATCAGCTCGTCGTCATGGGTGACCCTGTCATCCATGATGAAGAACTCGCTGCCCAGCTGGGTCTCGAGCTCGAGCTCGGGCTCGTCCCTGTCACGCCGCCCCCAGGTGAACGCGCCGCCGAGGTGCAGACCCTTGAGCCACATGCTGTCGTTGCCCGCGAAGGGTCTGCACGTCAGGCGCAAGGCGAGGTCCTTGTCGTCGTCGTTGTCGCTCGAGTGGTTGCTGCCGTTGCCGTTGAACACGCCGACGGCGTAGTTGAAGATGCCGTCGGCAACCGTACCGTGCAGCATGAAGCCGATATCGCGGCCCGGGGCGATGGCATTGGTGGCCATCGAACGTTCGATCATGGAAATGAACCGCGAGGACGTGGTCTCTTCGAGCCCGAACGGCTCTTTGAATTGGCCGGCGCGCAGCTGCAGCTCATCGAGCAGCTTGATGTTGAGATAGCCGTCGGTCAGGATCGCGCGGCTGTTGCCAGCGCCGCGTCCGGCGTCGATCTCGACCTTACCCTCGAACATCTTCCACAGCTGCGCTTTGAACGCCATACGAGCGCGGCGGATCAGGAAGGTGTTGTTGGAAGCATGGTCCGGCTCGAAGAACCGGGCGTCTGCCTGGACGCGCCCGTTCAGGCTCAGCTTGAATTGCTGGTCGCTCGAGCGGAGGAAGAAGCCGTCGTCCCAGCCAGCCTCGAGGGAGCTTGCGCTGCTGTTCGAGGCTTCTTGGGCCTGCACCTGCTGTCTCAGCTCCTGAAGCTCGCGCTCCAGGGCGTCGAGTCGCTGCGCGTCGGTCTGGGCGCAGGCAACTCCGACAATCAGGACCCACAGCGGGACCAGAATCCGTATCCTGGGGGCAGTCATCGTGACCTCACTTCTGTAACAGTGCCCCGGGCGCATGCGGTGGACGCGAGCGTTCCAAGGGGAGGAGTGTTGGGACGGGCGTGATTCTAGCGGTCCGGAGTGAAACCACTGTGAAGAGTGGGAGAAGTTCTCCGGTTGCCCAGGCCACCCCCTCGTCTGTCGCGCTCAGCAGACGGCGGCGATGCTGCGGCGCGTCAGCTTCTGCAAGCGGCGCATTATAGGGAGGGCGTGGGCGCTGACCAGGCTTGTCTTCGATCTCACCCCGGCGATGGGCTCCGCAGGCGGCATTCCGCGCTATCTGCTCGAGCTCCTACGGGCATTGCGGGCGCTCCCGGAGGGGCTCAAGGTGCAGCCCTGGGCTGCCGGGCTCCGCCATCGCCGTGCGCGCACAGCGGCTCTGGCCTGTGGACGTGTCGGCGGTCCACCGCTGCCCCAGGGGTGGCTGCGCAGGCTCTGGGCGTTGGGCGTGCCGCTGGGGACGTGCAGCCCGGACGCTGTCTTCCATGCGACGACTCCCAGCTGCCCTCCCCCAGGGCGTGCGGGCCTGGTGGTGACCGTGCACGATCTCGCGCCGCTCGACGGCCCGGAGTGGTTTCCTGCGCCGGAACGAGCGGAGTTCAGCGCCTGGTTGCGCAGGGCCGTGCAACGCGCCGACCGCCTTGTGGTTCCCAGCGAATTCAGCCGAGCACGCCTCAGCGCTTGGTTTCCCAGCGCCAGCCCGAAAACCGAGGTCATCCCCCACGGCGTAGATCACGCCTGGCCCGCACCGCGCGCGCCGGGTTGCCTGCGGGATGGACGGGGAGGATCGGTGCGGATCGAGCCCCCCTTTCTGTTGGTTGTGGGGACACTGCAACCCCGCAAGGGCCTGGAGCGTCTGGTGCGCGCCATGGAGGGCTCACACCTGCCGCTGGTGCTGGCGGGGCGTCGCGGCTGGCTGTTCGACAGACTGTTCAGGCAGGCGTCCGCCTCGCCTGCCTGGCAGCGGCTCTGGTTCCACGAGACGCCCGAGGACGCCGAGCTTGTCTGGTTGTATCGCAGCGCTGCCGCACTCGTCCAAGCGTCTCCCTACGAGGGCTTCGGCTTTCCGCCCCTGGAGGCAGCCAGTTTCGGCCTGCCGGTCTGTGCACTGCCCGGTACGCCGCTCGATGGCTTCGTGCACGGCGAGTATTGGAAGCTGCCTGAGGATGTCGATCGCTGGTCCGATGTCTTCGCCTCGCTGGTGGCAGGTGGATCCGAGGTCTCCGCACGCATCGAAGCGGCCCGCAAGCATGTACAACGTCTGCGCTGGGACGTCTGCGCGCAGAGCATGCTCGAGGTCTACGGGCGCGCCCGACAGGCTGCCCGGAGTCGTTGAATCTGCACAGAAATCACGTCTTGCAATTCCTCAGACCTGTGGCTATAAACCCGCAGTTGCTGTGTGCCTCAATCCGGTCTCAACCCCGGCGACTCGGTGCATTCCAGATCGTTGATCCGGACCGCAAGCCGTCGGAAGTTTCGATGCTGCCTGGAGTTGCCCGACATGCAAGCTATCGAGCAGGATCTCGACTGTGTCATTCCCGTGGCTGATCCGTTGTTCGAAGACCTCGATCCTGATGCCTACTCTGAGGACGAGGAAGAGTCTTCCGAAGCCTCCCTGGATAGTTTCGGCTACGACCTGGCTGACGACGAAGGCGACGGCTTTGACCCGGGCGACGAAGACGACGAAGACGAAGACGAAGATTACGATTTCGACGACGACGAGTTCTTCGAAGACGAAGATGAAGATTTAGACTTTGACGACGACGACGACTTCGACGATGATGACTTCGATGACGAGACGGAAATTTGAGAGGCTGGGTACCATTATCGAAGACGTGATCCCGCAACGAGATATGCGCATTCGGCAGGCCAGCCTTGCCGACTTGCCGCAGATCATTGCGTTGGGTCGCGAGTTGCTTTCCGATGAAGACCGGCCCGGCGATTTCCACACCGAGGCGTTTTGGCGGCTGCGGGTCACCGATCCGGATTGTTGTTTGTTGGTGGCCGATCGGAACGACAAGGTGATCGGCTATCTCGCAGGCCGAGTGCTCGCCCCGAAAGCTCATCTGGCTGCCGAGCTGGGCCTGCTTGAAAGCGTTGTGGTGGGGGGGGCCTACCACCACCTCGGCCTGGGCCGTTCTCTGGTCCAGCGGGGAGTCGCGTGGTTCGGCGACAAAGGGGTCGCGACCGTGCGTACCTCTGTGGGAGCGGTCAACGACAAGGCGCGCATTTTCTTCAAGAAGCTGGGCTTCACGCCGCAGATCGTCCAATACACCCTCGACCTGCCCACCGCTTGATGCCAGGCCAAACTTTTGGCTAGGCAAAGTCCTCCAGCAGCTCCATCACCACGCCCGAGAAGGCTGCCTCGCGGATACCCTGCGCCAGGATCTTGATGTCCTTGTGCCAGGGGCGGTCTCCCGTCGGAGCCGGAACGCGCGCTGCGATCCGCGCGCGCACGGCCTCGAGCACGGGCGAGGTCTTCAGCTTGCGGTAGCCGAGCGCGAAATAGCCCGCCAACAGCTCGGTTGCCAGCACCAGCTCAACGTGAGTGACGACTTGTTGTGCCTTGCGGGCGGCATGCATTCCCATGCTCACATGGTCCTCGGTGTTCCCCGAGGTGGGGATCGAGTCGACGCACGCGGGGTGGCAGAGCACCTTGTTCTCCGAAACCAGCGCGGCCGCGGTGACCTGGACCATCATCAACCCCGAGGTCAACCCCGGCTCACTCGCCAGGAAGGCGGGCAGACCCGCCGACAGATCGGGATTGACCAGCCGCTCCAGGCGCCGCTCCGAGATCGACGCCAGCTCTGCGCAGGCGATCGCAAGCACGTCTGCCGCCATCGCCACAGGCTCGGCGTGGAAATTCCCCCCCGATAGCACGTCGCCACTGTCCGGGAACAAGATCGGATTGTCGGTAACACTGTTCATCTCGCACTCGAGCACACCGCGCACATAGCGCATCGCATCGCGGGTGGCCCCATGCACCTGCGGCGAGCACCGCAGCGCGTAGGCGTCTTGCACCCGACCGCAGTCTCGATGCGATTCCTTCAGGGGACTTCCCGCCAGCAATCTGCTGAGGTTGCGTGCCGATTCGACCTGCCCAGGATGCGGTCGCAGCGCATGCAGCCGCGCGTCGAAGGCCACGTCGGTGCCGAGCAACGCGTCCGTCGACAACGCGCAGGCGATGTCGGCGGTACGCGCCAATCTGCGGGCGCGGACGTAGGCGGTGCAGCTCAGCGCGGTCGTGAACTGCGTGCCGTTGATCAGCGCCAGCCCTTCCTTCTCCTCGAGCTGCACCGGGCGCAACCCCGCCGCTGCGAGCGCTTCGCCACCCGCCATCAAGCGCCCCTGGTAGCGAGCTTCCCCTTCGCCGATCACGACCAGGGCGACATGGGCGAGCGGAGCGAGGTCGCCGCTCGCGCCCACCGAGCCCTGAGCGGGTACTTCGGGGACCACACCGCGAGCCAGCATATCCAGGAGCAGCTGCAGCGTCTCTTCGCGCACTCCCGAGTGCCCCTGCACCAACGTGTTGGCGCGCAGCAACAACGCCGTACGCACGTCGTCCGCCGGCAGGGACGGCCCCACCCCGGCGGCGTGCGACCGGATCAGGTTGGTCTGCAGCTGTTTGCCCTGGGCGCGGGAGATGCGCTCGGAGCAGAGCCGGCCAAAACCTGTGTTGATGCCATAGACGGTGCGCTCGGAGTCCAGGATCTCCTCGACCAGGTGCCGGGCGGCCCGGACTCGTTCCCAAGCCGTGTCCGTCAGCACCAGCTGCTCGGGAGGCGCAGCAAGGAACTGTTCGAGCGTGCTGAGGTCGAGACTCTGGCCATCGAGCTGCAGGGTCTTCATTCTGGGCTCTCCTTCGAGGGGGGATCTGTCGCCACGGCGCGTAAGGCTTCGATGGCGGCCACAATGTCTGGAGCCAGCGGAGCCTCGAGCTGCAAGCGAGCTCCGCTGACGGGGTGCAACATAGCGAGCTGCGAGGCGTGCAATGCCTGCCGGCACAGCCCGCCCGGCCCTGCCGGCGCCTGTTGTTCGGGGCGCCAGCGCGAGGGAGCCGCGCCGCCCGCTTGCAGATAGAGCGTGTCGGCCAGCAGCGGATGGCCCAGGTGGCTCATGTGCGCACGGATCTGATGCTGGCGGCCGGTCTTGAGATCGAGCTCGACCAGCGTACACGTCCCCAGATCCTCGATGACCCGATAGTCGGTGCGTGCGCGTTGCCCCTCGGGATCGACGTGCATCTTCAGTCCGCCCGGGCTGTCCGGATGGGGCGCGAGCGGGGCCTCGATGCTGCCCTGCTGGCAAGAGAGCCTCCCGCGCACCAGCGCCAGATAGCGCTTCTCGACGCGTCTTTGCTCCCAGAGGCTCTGCACGAGGGCGCGCACCTCGGGGGTCTTGGCGATCAGCAGCAGGCCGCTGGTCTCGCGGTCAAGACGATGGCACAGCTGCGGGAAGAGCTCGACGCCGCGCTTGTGGGCGAAGTGCCAGTGCAGCGCGTTGACCAGCGTCTCGTACTGGAACTGCCCGACGGGGTGGCACACCACGCCGGCGGACTTGTTCAGGCAGAGCAGGTCTTCGTCTTCGTATACGATGTCGATGGGAATCAGGTCGGGGCGCGGTTCGCGCGCGGGAGGGGGTACCTTGACGTCGATGGCATCGCCGGCGTTGAGCCGCATCGACTTCTTTACCGGGCCGCCGTTGCGCTTGATTTTTCCTGTGCGGATCAAGTCTTGCACCTGATTACGGCTGCGCCAATGCAGGCACTCGGCCAGAAAATGGTCGAGCCGCAGCCCCTGTCTCTCTGGCGGTACCTGGTAGGTGACCCACTCAGGAGGGCGGGAATAGTCTCGGATGGGAATCTTCACAGCGATCCTCGAAGGCGCCATTGTAACGCTCGACGGCTCGCGCGTCTTCAGTGTCCCTGGCGCTGCCCAGCCCGGATTTCTGCCCGGACAGGTTGGCGCGAGCCCAAGGTTTGGCTTGCCCGGGCTACGGGCTCCGGGCTCCAGGTTTCTGTCAAGCGAGACCACGTCATGAGTAGAGGCCACTGGAAACTCCGGGTGTTCCAGCAGGCAGTCTGAAGTCTGAAGCCGGAGGCCTGAAGCCACGGCGGGGGTCGCCCCTGAACCCACAGTGCCGCCCAGCTTGTCAAAAGCTACTTGTGCGCAATGAGCAGCCCTGGCGCGTGCCGCCAGACGGCTTTTTGACTGCATCGCTGCGCGGCGCAACAAACCACGCTAGAATCAACAAAGGGTCTGAAAAGGTCCCTCAGCCGTCGCGTACGTTGCGGCTGCGGACAGCCTCGGGAGGAAGCGATGCACTCGAGAGTCCTTCTTGTCGAGGACGATTTCTCGCTCCGGCTGTCTCTTGCTGAGACCCTCAAGACCGAGGGCTATGCGATCACGGCCGTCGCGTCGGCCGAAGAGGCGGAACAGTCCGTCGGCGCGACCTGGCCCGACGTCGCCATCCTCGACTGGAACCTGCCGGGAAAGTCCGGCCTCGAGCTGCTGCGGCAGTGGCGCGCAGAGAAAAAGATGTTTCCCGTCATCTTTCTCAGCGGTCGGGCCTCGGTGTCCGAGCGCGTGGAGGGACTGCGGGCTGGAGCGAGCGACTACATGTCCAAGCCCTTCGCCGCCGAAGAGTTGATGGCACGCGTCGAAGTACAGCTGCGCGACCACACGATGACCCCGCCGCGGGGCATGTTGAGCTTCGCCGAGGCTGAGATCGACCTCGACCGCGAGGAAGTGCGGCGGCCCGACGGCCAGACCCGCCAGTTGACGTCCCAGGAAGCGCAGCTGATGTCCTACTTCGCCACCCATCCGCGCAGGGTGATCCCTCGCGCCGAGCTGCTGCGCGAGGTGTGGGGCTTCAAGCGGGTCGTCCGGACGCGCGCGGTCGACAACACCGTGCTGCGCTTGCGCGCCAAGATCGAGTCCGATCCCTCCCATCCCCGCCACGTGATCACGGTGCACGGCACGGGCTACCGCTTCGAGCCTTGAGGCTTGATGGTCGTGCCGGGAGAAGCGATGGAATGTCCTCGCTGCCAGCTTGCGCTGCCCGCAGCAGACCGACTGTGCCCGCGCTGCTTTCCCGACACTGCGGCGGAAGCGGACGATGATGCGGCCACCACAGTCTGCTACCGCGAGCCCGTCGATGAGAGCCTCTCGGCGGAAGAGCTGGAGCTGGCGAACGGTGCCGGCTGCCGCTTGCTGCGGCGTCTCGGCCGGGGAGGGATGGGCAGTGTCTACCAGGCCGTCCAGATCTCGATGGACCGTCCGGTGGCCCTCAAGGTGCTCCACGCACGCGAGAGCAAGCTCAAGCAACGTTTCCTGGAAGAGGGACGGGCAGCCGCCCGCCTCAACCATGAGAACATCGTGCAAGTCTATGATGTCGGCTTGTCGGCGGCGCGGCCCTATTTGTTGATGGAATACGTCGAAGGGCAGAGCCTGACCGAGCTCTTCGCCTCGAAGACCCTGGAGCTTGCGCAGCTTCTGCAGATCGCTCGGGGCCTAGCTTGCGCGCTGGCCTACGCGCACGCCAAAAAGGTCGTCCACCGTGACCTCAAACCCTCCAATGTGCTGGTCTCGAAGCAGGGCGCGGTCAAGTTGGTCGACCTGGGTCTGGCCAAGCGCCAGGATGCCGGAGGCGTTCTCACGGGCAGCGGAACCATGCTCGGAACTCCCTCGTACATGGCGCCCGAGCAGGCTCGAGATCCACGCAACGCCGGCCCTGCCGCCGATGTCTATGGTTTTGGCGCTACGATGTATTCGGCGGTCTATGGCAAACCCCCATTCGAAGGGCGCAATGCCGTCGAGCTGGTGCAGCGGGCTCTGCGCGAGCCGCCTCGCTTTCCGCGCTGGCCGGGAGTGCCCGAGAACCTGATCAGGCTGCTGCAGGTCTGTCTGCGCAAGCGCCCGTCGGAGCGTTACCCGGACGGTGCTGCCCTGCTCGCCAGCCTGGAGCGCGTGGCCGGGGGCCTTGTCCCGTCTGATCCTTCCCGACGTATGTCCGTAGCGGCCAACCTTGAGCTCTGGTGGGTTGCAGGTCTGCTCTCCCTGGCTTTGCTTGTGGCCCTGGCAGTGGTGGCCTGTTGAGCGTCTTGCCAGGGGCTCTCACGGCCGGTAACATGGGGCTTTGACAGGCAGCGCCCGCAGAGGGTTCGCGTGCCGAGACCGCCGGAGCGGGCGTGAGGGGCAGCAGGTGAGTGAGATGATCCGAATCCTGGTCAGCAAATGTGGCCTCGATGGCCATGACCGGGGCCCGCGCGTGGTGGCTCGTGCATTCCGTGACGCCGGCTTCGAGGTCGTCTACACCGGCATCCACCAGACTCCCGAGATGGTCGTCTCGGCGGCCATTCAGGAAGATGTCGATGTGATCGGCATCAGCATCCACTCGGCCGCGCACATGACGCTTTTCCCCAAGATCCTCCGTCTGCTCGAAGAGCACCAGGCGTCCGACAAGCTGGTGATCGGCGGGGGCATCATTCCCGAGGATGACATCGTCGAGCTGCGAAAGCTCGGCGTGGGGCGGCTGTTCACGCCCGGAGCATCGCTGCAAGAGATGGTCGATTACACCCGCAACGAGGTGATGCAGCGGCGCGCGGCCACCAGGTAGGGAACAGCCAGGAGAGCTGCGATGCCCGGGCTTGCTCAACAATTGCAGGAAGGCGGCGTCGATGCCGCGCGCGCCGCCTCCCTCGCGAGCGCGGCCGCCGAAGGGGGCCTGGCGGCCTGGCGCAGACTCCGTGAGGCGCTACTTCCCGACGATCCCTGGCCGGTCCATCTGCGGCTCTTCCAGCAGTGCTTCCCCGATGGCATGGCCGGTCCCGTCGTGCCGAAGGTGTGGGAACCGAGCGCCGCAGACCTCGAGCACAGTCAGCTCGGCAAGCTGCTGCAGGCGCGTGGTTGCGATTACGAAGCCCTGCATCGATGGTCGGCCGCCGAACCGGAGGAATTCTGGCAGGGGCAGCTACGCGCCTTGCAGGTGCCCTTCCGCCAACCCTGGAGCGAGTTCTGCGACCTGCGTCTGCCCGAAGCCCCGCGTTGGCTGGTCGGCGCACGGCTGAACATCGCGGAGGCCTGTTTCCTCCCGAGCGAGGCCCCGGCGATCATCCATGCTGGTGAGGACGGTGCGTTGCACCGCGTGTCGCGCCAGGAGCTGTGGAGTTTGAGCGGCCGCGTCGCGCGAGGATTGCGGGAGGCGGGCTTTCCCCAGGGGGCGGCCATCGCGATCGACATGCCGATGGGTTGGCAGTCTGTGGCCATCTACCTGGGAATCGTACGCTCGGGGTGCGCTGCCATCTCCATCGCGGACAGCTTCGCTGCCGAAGAGATCGCCACCCGGCTGCGGATCGGGCAGGCCGCCGGCATCTTCACGCAGGATGTGATTGTGCGGGGTGCCCAGCGCATTCCGCTGTATCCGCGGGTGTGCGAAGCGGCGGCGCCCCGCGCTGTGGTGTTGGCCGCCGGGTCTGCGGTCGAGGGACCGCTGCGTGCCGGCGACCTCAGCTGGGATGCATTCCTCCCGGACGACGCCAGCTTCGACACTGTGGCTTGTGACCCCGACACCGTCAGCAACATCCTGTTTTCTTCGGGCACGACTGGTGAGCCCAAGGCGATCCCCTGGACCCACACCACCCCCCTCAAATGCGCCGTCGATGGCCGCCTGCACCACGACATCCGGCCAGGCGACGTGGTCGCCTGGCCGACCAGCCTGGGCTGGATGATGGGGCCCTGGCTGATCTATGCCAGCCTGGTGAACCGCGCCAGCATCGCGCTCTTCGAATCAGCCCCGAACAGCCGCGCGTTTGCGCGCTTTGTGCAGGACGCCGGGGTGACGATGCTCGGGGTGGTGCCCAGCCTGGTCGCGGCCTGGAAAGCCCAGGATTCCACTGCGGGGCTCGATTGGACCAGCATCCGCTGTTTCAGCTCGACAGGGGAGTGCTCCAACGCCGAAGACATGCTCTGGTTGATGGCGCGGGCGCGCTACCGTCCGGTCATCGAGTATTGCGGAGGAACCGAGATCGGCGGCGGCTACATCACCGGCTCGCTGGTCCAGCCGGCGGCTCCGGCGACCTTCTCGACCCCCGCGCTCGGGCTCGACTTCGTGTTGCTCGACGAGCAGGGAGCCTCCGCAGAGGAGGGCGAGGTCTTCATCACCGGGCCCTCCATCGGCCTGTCCAGCCGGTTGCTGAACCGCGACCATCGCGAGGTCTACTTCGAGGGCTGCCCCCAGGGAAGCGGCTCGCACCCGTTGCGGCGGCACGGGGACTGCATGCAGCGTTTGCCCGGCGGCTACTACCGAGCCCACGGCCGCGTCGACGACACCATGAACCTCGGCGGCATCAAAGTCAGCTCTGCCGAGATCGAGCGCGCCGTCGACGGCCAGCCGGGTGTTCGCGAGACCGCGGCCATCGCTGTGGCTCCCGCGGGAGGCGGGCCGTCGCAGCTGGTGATCTACGCGGTCCCTCAGGCAGGCGCTGAGCTCGAGGCGGACGGGCTGCGCCAGGCGATGCAGCAGGCGATCAGGGCCCACCTCAACCCGCTCTTCAAACTGCGTCATGTGGTCCTGCGCGACAGCCTGCCGCGCACCGCCTCGAACAAAGTCATGCGGCGCGTGCTGCGGCAGGAATACGGGAGCTGAGCTGTGGAGCGCCATCCTCTGCGCAGCCTGTGCAGCTGGGCGCAGCGTTGCCGTCACTGGTTGCTGTTCGGACCCCTGTCGCGGCTGCTGCCCGGTCTGTCCGGTGTCGAGCTGATCGCGATCGCTGGTCTGGTCATCCTGTTGACTACGGGCATGTCGCCGGTCTGGTTCCAGATCGGGCTGCCTCTGGGACTGGTGTTTCTCGGTTTCGCCCTGTTCCTGCAGCTGGTGCGCCTGCTGCTGCGCTTCTGGCCCAGTCCCTTCTTCCGCAGCGACGGCCGCACCGAGACCTCGTTGGGGGGCTATTTCGCCGTCCAGGCTTTCGGGCGCTTTCTGCCCGAGCACCCCTCTGCGCAGAAATGGCTGAGCTTTGCCTGGAGCCCAGGCATCGTCTACGTCACCGAGACCTGCACGGTCTTCGAAGTCGACGCGCTCAGTTGGCCCAGCGTGGGCTGGTTCGACTGGCTGCGTTGGCCGATGTACCTGGTCGCCTGGCCGTTGATTCTCTGGCGCGTGCTGATGCTTGAGAGCGGGAGCAACGCTTGGGAGCGTCGGCTGCGCTTCACGGTCAAGCACGAGCTGGCGAGCTTCGGCGAGGCGACGCTGCTCTGGCGCGGGGTTCCGGCGATCCGGGTTGAGACGCCCGACTGCGAGCTGGTGGTAGCGATCAGCGGTGTGCCGGCCTTCGCGCAACCGGATGGGCCGTTGCTGCCCGAGCCGGCTGAGCCCGATGCAGCGAACATTCCCTGACGACGGCCCCAGGCGCGGCGATTGCGGCCCTGCACAGCCTGCGGTAGAATGCCGGCCAACCCACGCCGGAGACCTGCCATGAGCCTGCACGCGATCGATCCCAGCACGGGCGAGACCTTCCAGACCTACGCCCGCCACAGTGATGCCGAGGCGGAGGCCCTGGTCGACACCGCCCAGGAACGCTTCCTCAGCTGGCGCAACCGAACCTACCAAGAGCGCGCTTCGTTGTTGCGCGGCGTGGGCACTTTGCTGCGGGCGCAGAAGGCCGAGCTGGCAGAGCTGATGGCTCGCGAGATGGGCAAGCCCGTGGCCCAGGCGGCGGCCGAGGCCGAGAAGTGTGCCTGGGTCTGCGAGCATTATGCCGAACACGGCGAGGCCTATCTGGCTCCGCGGGACGTCGAGACCTCCGCGTTGCACAGCTTCGTGCGCTATGATCCGCTGGGAGTGATCCTGGCGGTGATGCCCTGGAACTTCCCCTTCTGGCAGGTGTTCCGCTTCGCTGCTCCTTGCTTGCTGGCAGGCAATGTCGGGGTGTTGAAGCACGCGTCCAATGTGCCGGGTTGCGGCCTGGCCATCGAGCGCTTGTTCCGCGAGGCGGGCTTTCCCGAGGGTTGCTTCAGCACGTTGATGATCGGCGCAGCCCAGGTCGAGAAGGTCATCCGCCATCCCGCCGTCAAGGCCTGCGCCCTGACGGGCAGTGAAGCCGCGGGCAGTCAGGTTGCGGCGACCGCCGGCTCACAGATCAAGAAGTGTGTGCTCGAGCTCGGCGGCTCTGATCCGTTCATCGTGCTCGAAGATGCCGATGTCGCGCGGGCCGTCGAAGTGGGAATCAAGGCGCGCTGTCTCAACAACGGCCAGAGCTGTATCGCAGCCAAGCGCTTTCTGGTGCATACGGCGGTGCTCGAAGAATTCACTGCGGCCTTCGTGGCGGGTGTGGAAGCTCTGCAGGTTGGCAATGCGCTCGATCCTGAGACGAACATCGGTCCGTTGGCACGCCCCGACCTGGTCGACGACCTCGAACGCCAGGTGCAGGGCTCTGTGCAGGCGGGCGCGCGGCTGTTGTGCGGCGGTCAGCGCCTCGAGCGAGCCGGCTTCTTCTACCAGCCCACGGTGCTCGGCGATGTGCGTCCGGGCATGCCCGCCGCGGATCAGGAGACCTTCGGACCGCTGGCGGCGATCATCCGTGTGGAAGACGAAGACGAGGCCATCGCGCTGGCCAACAGCTCGCCCTACGGTCTCGGAGCCAGTGTCTGGACCCGCGACCGCGAGCGCGGCAAGCGTTTGGCTGCGCGCATCGAAGCGGGCTGTGTGTTTGTCAACGAGATGGTCAAGTCGGACCCGCGCGTGCCTTTTGGAGGCGTCAAGCTGTCCGGGTTCGGGCGCGAGCTCGGCCGGCCAGGTATTCTGGAGTTCGTCAACAGCAAGACCGTCTGGGTGATGTGAAGCCCGCCTGCAGGAGAGCATGATGCCCGTTCCCGAACAGCTCGAGGGCTGGAAGCCTGAGCCTGATAGCGAGTGCAGTCTTGCCCGTCTCGTCGAGCTCGCGTTCGACTACCGGGGAGACACCACGGTGATCAAACACGACGGAGAAGAGCTGCTGGGCTTCGTCTTCAACCACAAGCCGCAGGCAGCTGAACCCTGCCTGCAAATGTACCAAAAGGGGCAACCCACACCTCTCAGCGTGCCGTTCGCAGCGATCCGGACCATCCACTTCACGGGCAAGGACACGGCTGCTTGACAGCACGCCCAGGAGCGGGCCCCTAAGCGTCCACCACACAGCGGAAGCCGGTCCCGCCCGACTTGGTGTCTGCGGGCATGTTCAGGGTCATGTCGACGCCGACATCTTTGCTGCCGTAGAAACCGCCCCGCAGGATGCCCTGGCTGGTCCACTCCCAGGCGTTGCCGACCATGTCGTAGCATCCGTGCGGCGTACATCCGCGTTTCTCGATGATGTCAGGCCTGCCGCGTTTGTGCTGGCCGAAGATCGCCTTGCCGTGCGGGGGGATGGTGTCTTTCCAGGGGTAGTTGCGGGCGTCTTCGTCGCCCCGCGCAGCCCGGACCCACTCTTCATCACTGGGCAGGCGTTTGCCCGCCCAGCGGCAGTAGGTATCCGCGTCATAGCGACTGACCCAGACCACCGGCTGGCTGAACTCGTCGGATGTCAGGCTGCGCAGATGTTCTGGCACATTCGAGCTCTTGGTGGCCTCGATGAATTCCAGGTACTGTTTGTTGGTGACAGGGAAGATGTCGATGTAGAAAGCGCCGGTCTGTAGCTGTTGGTCGGCCTTGTAGTAGAAGCTGCCGGCAGGCACCAGCACCATGTCCTTGCGGTCAGCCTGCCGCTGAGGCTGAGGGCTGGCTTGTGGGGCCGCTGGGGGTGAAGCCGGCGAGCCAACGGGGGCAGGCGCGGCGGGCGCGCCCAGATTGCGCCGGGCCACGAAACCGCCCAGCTTGAAGCCAAGCCAGCCGCATACGCCTCCGCACAGGACCATCAGCAACCAGTGGTACCAGGCCATCTCCGTCTCCAACCTTGAGTGAGGCTCTGAACATAGGGCGCGTGCCGGCAGAACTCCAGCCCGATCAAGCTTCGATGCGGAAGTTCTTCAGCAGCCGGCACAGAGTGGTGTGCTCGACTGTGGAGAGGCTCTTGCGGAGACCGATGAGCGAAGCGCCCCAACGGGTTCGACCGAAACTATGGGACAGGGCGGCCAGGAGGTAGGAGAGCTTGTTTTTCAGCCGATGCTCCCGCGGGCAGCACAGATCGATGCAGCGGAACATCTGCGTAGGTTCGAAGCACGACTTGCGCGAGGAGAGGATCTCCCATGCCTGGCCCAGGGAAACAGGCTCTGGGTGCCCACTATGGTGCACTCCGGAGGTCTCCGGATCCACATACACGTTCAGGACGGCTTCTGTGCAAACGAACAGGCGAAAACCGCGCTGCCGGGCCCGGAAGCTGAGCTCCATATCGGCGTGGTAGTGCGGCAGCACATCGGCCCTGAAGTTCCCGACCCGGCGGAAAACCTCGACTGGATACAAGACTCCCCTTGAAGTGAGAAAGTCGAAGCCATCGACACAGGGCAGCTGCGATTTCAAGACGATCTCGGAGCTGTAGATGCGGCGCGCGCGGGCCCAGTCAAAGCGCCCGCCGACATCCAGAGGCTGCCCATCCCGTGCGTTGTGGCACGCGCATGCGACGATCGCCCGGCTGTTCAGCTGGCTCGCGCGCACAAGTTTCTCGAGCAGGTCGGGCTCGAAGCGGGTGTCGTTGTTCAGAGAGAAGAGATAGTCGCCCGGTCCGGCTCGAGACAGGACCGCCTCGACAGCGAGGGACATGGCCCCCGCCCACCAGAGACTGCCATCCCCCCGAAGGACCTCGACCTGGGGGAAGTCCCGGCCGACGACCTCCGCGGTGCCATCGGTCGATCCGTCGTCGACAAGCAGTATCGAGAGCGATGAAAAGGTCGATCGCCCGAGCGCGGTGAGGCTCTGCTTCGTGTAGGCCAGGTTGTTGTGGACCGGCATGACTGCGTGTACGACCACGGATTCGTTCCGAATCTCAGCGGTGTTTTCTCAGGGGCCCTGACGGAGGAAAGAGGTCTTGAGAGATCAACATCGCTGCAGTGAATCGCTCAATGATAGCAGAGACCGCCAGGGGGATGGAGCAGTCCTTTTTCTTGCCGTCCCCGAGGTCCTGGCAGTGTCGGGTCCGGTGCTGCAGGATTTGTGGTCTGCGGCAAGGGAGGTGCTGTTTCTGATCCAACCTGAGTGTAGATTGGGGAAATACCAGAACGCGTGGTCCCCATGGCAGCTGCATTCTCCAGAATCCCCGACGAAGAGGCAGCACTGGACCAGCTGCGCCAACGCAGGCACATCTGGCGCAAGAAAGCCGCCATCCGTGCCTGCTACGCCAACTGGGTTCGCATCTTGAAACCCTGGGCGGCAGCGGGGGGCACCCTGGAGGTCGGCTCGGGAACCGGCGTGATGAAGGAGCTCTGGGGAGACAGCCTCTCGACGTCGGACATCCTGGCCGCGCCCTGGATCGACTTCCGACTCGATGCCGAAAACATGGATCTGGCGGAGGAATCCTTCCAGAACATGCTCTGCGTCGATGTCCTGCACCACCTGCCCGATCCCCATCGCTTCATCGATCAGGCCGCCGGCGTCGTCGCGGACCGTGGCCGGTTCCTGCTTCTCGAGCCCTGGATCAGCCCGGTCTCCAACGTATTCTACCGGCTCATGCACCACGAACATGTCTGGATGCATGACTACGTGCATCCCGAGATGGCAGAGCACGATCCCTGGGCGGGCAACCTGGCGCTGGCGAATATCGTGTTCGGAAGGGAAATGGCGGGCTGGTCGGCCCGGCATCCCGAGTGGCGTCTCCTCCACAAGCAACGCCTGAGCTTTCTCGATTTCCAGGTCGCTGGAGGCTTTCGGCCCTGGACGCTGACGCATCGAGAGAAGCTCTATCAGCTCTGCCTGACGGTCGACCGCTGCCTGGAGCCCTTGATGCCCCTGTTGGCCTTCCGCGTCTGCCTGGTCTTTGAGCGCATGCCGCGCTCAGCGTCAGAGGCACCGCCGACTCACGATTCCGTCGCGCTCGGCGGGTTGTAGCCTCCGCAGATCGTGACGAGCATCTCCCACAACACCAACAGGTTCCGTCCCGGGCCGACGATCTTGGTGGGAACGCTCTTGTCGTCGGGGTAGACCCGTACCACGGGGATCTCGATGATCCGCAAGCCCAGCCTGGCGGCCCGGTAACAGAGATAGTGCTGCAGGTTGAAGTTGACGAAGATCGAGCGGATCGGCTGCGTGCGTGGGTCGAGCAGGAAACGCCGGCTCAGGGCTCGAAAGCCATTGGTGGGATCCGTGAAGGCGTAGCGTGAGCCGAGGAGGTGCAAGGGGCTCATGATGCAGTGGATCCCGATCCTGCGCGCGAGGGGGGTGTTCTTGTGATGTCCGCCCTTGATGAAGCGGGAGCCCTGGACCAGGTCGTACCCTTGATCCAGCCGGGCGATGAAACGCGGCAGCGCTTCGACCCCATCCTTGCCGTTGCCGTCGATGGTGATGATGCCGTCATAACCCTGCTCCAGCGCGTAGGCCAATCCCAGGCGCGTGGCGGTGCACAGCCCCGGCTCATCGGTGATCAACAGGCTTCGGACCTTCTGGCTGGCCAGAAAGTCCGGATCTGCCGATCCATCGGTGCTGCGGCCATCACAGATGATGATGTCCGCCAGCTGGCTGGAATCCCGCATACGGGCGAGTTGGCGACGCAAGCGTTCGCCTTCGTTGTAGACGATGATCTGGACGCAATAGCGGGTGGAGCGCGGCGCGAAACAGACCACTTCGTGGCTGGGGACATCCCAGCCTGGCAGGTCTCTCAGCTTCGAAGATGCTGTACTCTGGCGGCCCTGGTCCACGAGACTCAACTTTCGCTGGAGCTTTCTGGCATGGTAGTGTCTTTTCTTGGAGCTTCACCCTCTAATTTTGCTGGCTGGGTTCCTTGGCGCAGGGGTTGCCTTCTCCCCGTGAGCGGGAAAAGAGGCAGAGATGTTCGAGCAGCTACGTAGAAGCAGTCTCAGGACAGCGGTCCTGTGCTTCCTGTGGGGCCCTCCCTGCCTGCTGTCGCTACTCGCTCTGGCCTTTTGCATCTGGACTGTGGTGGGCTGGGTCGGCGGACACACGCCGGCCATCAGCGCGATCTTTCATGCGTTCCCCTACCCCGATCAACTGGTCGAATGTGAGCTTGCCCTGCCTGGCATCATTTTGGTGTGGGCGGTGCTCGGGAGCGTGTTGTCTTGGTTGATCCACGCGCTCCAGCCTGCAGGGCTGAGTCGCCGGCGCTTCAGGCAGCTTGCATCGCGCTTGGGGATATTCCTGCGGCGTTGGGGCTTCCTCCTGATCCTGTTTCTCTTCCTGTTCTCGCTCGCGCGCGTCTGGTCGGCGGCGCCCGTCAAGGCAGCCGCTGCGGACGAGTCGTACTCCGGAGCGTTGCTCGGCTATGTTCCGTGGGGCGATGCGCACGGGTTTCACAAGGGGGCCTTCTGCCTGGTCGAGTCTGGCAACCTCGATGACTGGTCCCATCGCCGCCCCTTGAACCAGGCACTGCTCGCGATGCGTCTGGCCATGACAGGCTTCCACCTGCGTGGGGCCATCCTGCTCCAGTGTCTGCTGCTCGCGGTCGCGTCGTACCTGGTCGTCAGGATCTTCGGGAGTTGTCTCGGGCTCTGGTCTGCGGTAGGTATGCTCGCCCTGCTGCTGGCCTATGGCCGTCTGTTCCAAGCGACCACGTTGTCCGAGGCCCTGGGCTTGTCGATCGGCGCTCTCGGCTTCGGTCTGTTCTATCATGGAGTGCGGCACACGCACTTCTGGAGCTCGACCTGCGGTCTGTTCGGCCTGGCGCTCAGCATGAGTGCCCGCGCGGGCGCGATGTTCCTGCTGCCGTGTCTGCTCTTGTGGCTGGGCTGGCAGCTGCGCGTGGGGTGGAAGCGCTGGCTGGCAAGCATGCTGGCTCTTGTGATGGCCGTCGCTCTCGGTCTGGGGTGGACCTTCCTCTTGACGGCGACCTATGGCACGGGGCGCGGGGCGGCTTCCGCCAACTTCTCCTATGTTTGTTGTGGGATGGCCCTCGGTGGCACCTGGAAGGACGCCGGACGAAGCTACGCCGAGCAGCTGTCTCAGCTGAAGAACGAAAAGCTCAAGTCGGACTTCCTCTATGCCAAGAGCTGGGAATTGATCCGTGAGAACCCCAAGCCGCTGTTTCGAGCGCTATGGGCGGGAGAACGGGCCTTTCTCAAGGCATCAATGCCCTTCGGCAGCCAGCTGCTCCAGCTGAAAAGCGCCGTTCTCGTTCTAGCTACGATGCTCTTGTTCTCCTTGGCTTTAGTGGTCTATCTTGTCCGCATCCGCAAACGGCGCGAACGCGGTTTCTGGCTGACGTGCGTGTTGGGGTTTCTGCTCTCGATGGCGGTGATCTTTGTCAACGGCGGCTGGCGTGTGCTGGCCGCGAGCTGGCCGATGATCGCTGCATTCTTCACGTTGGGTCTGGCGTCCCCCTGGTCCTTCAGCAGCGTCGCGCCGAGCACCGACCGACGCGCGATCATCGCCTCGGGTCTGATCCTGCTGGTGCTGGCGTGCGCCGCCCTTGCCGGGCCCTGGCTGATCCATAACGCGGCTGACCGGCTCGGGGATCGACGTCCGAGGGGACCGAGAGACGTCTTCTTGACCAGCCGCAATGCTGTGCTCGGGGGGGCGATCGCCGTCGTGGGCAAAGGGGATGCGAGCATCGCCGGTGTCCCGAATTTCAACATCTCGCAGTATCGGGCTGGCATCTGGCATCCAGCTGCAGAAGACCCGAAGCTCTTGCGGCATCCCCCCACGCCCTTTCTAGTGGTCGTGGTGCACGATTACGTCTACCGGCGGTCCAAGCATATGTTTGCTCCCGTCGATCTGCTTGAGCTCGAGTCGCCCTATTTGAGCATCAAGGCCCAACCTGTCGAGGGCAGCAGGTTCCTTTGGCGAGTCATCGAGTTTCAGGCCAGCGAAGGCCACTGACAGCGAGCTTTGTACAGCGATGTTCATCCAGCTGACGACACGTCAGAAAATCGCCCTCGCGCAAGCCGCCCGCGCACTCGTCCGTGGCTGGCGCCATGCGACGGGTCGCTCGAGGCGCGGCATCTTTCGCCGTCAGGGCATCTGCTACGAGCTGGACCTGGACGAGGGGATCGACTTCTCCGTCTATCTGTTCGGATGTTTCGAGCCGTGCACCGTGCACCGCTACCGCAAGCTGATCCAGCCCGGCCAGACTGTCCTGGACATCGGCGCGAACATCGGCGCCCATACCCTGCAGTTTGCACGTCTCGTGTCGCCCTGGGGACAGGTCTACGCCTTCGAGCCCACGGCGTATGCCTTCTCGAAGCTGAAACAGAATGTGCAGCTGAACCGCGAGCTCTCGACCTGCATCGAGCTGCGGCGCTGCTTCCTCGCTGCCACAGCCGCGGAGGGCCCCCCTCCGAAGGTCTACTCCAGCTGGCCCCTGGTCGGTGCCGGCGACGAGCGACAACGGACCCACCTGGGCGCCCTGAAGTCGACCGAGGGAGCGTCCGTCACCAGCGTGGACCGGTTCGTGGCCGAGGCCGGCCTCAAGCGCCTCGATTGGATCAAGCTCGACGTCGATGGCTATGAAATTGACGTATTGCGCGGGGCTGGATCGGCCCTCAGGTTCCTACGACCCAAGCTCATCATGGAGTTGGCGCCCCACTGCTTCGGCGAGCTGGGTTTCGATTTCGGCGAGCTGGTCGGGCTTCTGCAGCGGCACGGCTATCGGATGCGAGAGCTCTTCTCAGCGCGAGAGTTGCCGTTGGACGCCGGTTTCCTCCTGCGCCGCTTCCCGGTCGGAGTGGTCGTCAATGTCCTGTTGACGCGCGGCTGATCAGCGTCGGGGGCGCTGCAGGATGCATGAAAAGTGGGCGACCGGGCCCCTCCCCAGCTCCGCGAGGTGAGCGAGGAAGCCGAGTGGCTCCTGCATGGCCTCCATGAACTGATCGACAAATGCTGGCGGCAGCTGCGCCGCCGTGCCGAGCTTCTGCCGGACGACTTTCTCGAACTTGATGCGCCCCCGGGGATGCTCTCCCTGAGAAAGCAGGGCATGGAACGAGGAGTTGGGGAACAGATGGGCCTCCATGCCTTCGACCTGCGCGAAGTGGTACATGTCGGACAAGCGGAAGAAGTGCTTGTCCTCAAATTTCTTCTGCTCCAGGTTGAAGGGATCGCCGCGCTGCTTGAGGGCACCCGCGAAGGCTCGCAAGCTCTTCAAGACGCGCTGTTCCAGTTGGACGCCGCGGTCTTCGAGGGTCTTCTTGAAAGTCATCAGCAGCGGCGCCAGGGTCAAGCCGAACTCGAGGCAGGGTTCGGTGAAGAAGATGATGCCGCCGGGCTGCAGCTTCTTCTTCATCGTCCGCAAGGCCTGCTTCCAGTCGAGGATGTGGTGGAGCACCGCGGCCATGAAGAAGCTGCCCACGGAGGCATCGGGGAAGCCAGCGACATCCTGCTCGCGCATCACTCCGAAGCGGACCTCACTGCCGCTCTCCAGCTCTTCGATCCGCCTCTTCGCCTCCTTCACGAGCTCTCCGGAGCTGTCCGTGATCAGGTAGCTCTCAAAGTGCCCGTTGAGGACCAGAGAACCGCTGAGTCTGCCCGTCCCGCAGCCGATTTCCACCGCCAGACCCGAGCGGGGCACGTCGAGCTCGAGCAGCTTCGCGCCGATGCTCCTGGCCCCCATTGTGGTTCGGCGCACGTCGTGCGCCTGTTGCTTGAAGTGCCGGTAGCGCTCCGGAGAGATCTGGTAGGACTTGGAGCGAGAGAACTGGTAGATCTGGTCCGTTCGCGCGACGCTGCTCAGGTAATTATCGAGGGCTTGCAAGGGAGGGCCTTTCGGTTGGGGGTCTTCTTTCCGACCTTAGTTGAATCTCAGCTTGAAACCGAGATCTTCGATCTCAGCCCGGACCAGTGCTTCGAGTCTCTGGAAGTGTCGGTGCTCGAAGTATCTGAACTCCTGGATGTTTCGTGCTTTGACCGCACCGGTCTTCTGCTTGATGCACTTCTTGATGAAGCCGATGTCGATGTCTTCATCGGGTCGCAAGTATTCCAAAACGCGTTTGAGGCAAGATCCGTCTGGACGCAAGATCTCTTTGTAGCTCACGAACAGCTTGTTCGTGCCATTCTCGTGAACCCACTTGCGGATGAAAGACTGCCAGTAGATGGTAGCCTTCCATGAGAATCTGAGCCATGCTTCGGGGCTATCCTTGATATGGCCGATTGCGTGCTTGAACTCGAAATACGATACGACCGAATCGAGTGGGTAGCGATACTGGACGATGTACAAGCAGTTGGGTAGGTCGGGAAGGTCCAGCCCGAAGTCGTGGTTCTTTTGAAAGTTCGTGCTGGGATCCGTGCATGGGATGGATCTGCAATGGCCATAGTATTCGCAATAGGACATGCCGTGGGAGGAGAGTCTGGCGTAGCCTTTGCCTCCGTCTCCGTCCGCAACAAACTGGTTGGGTTTTGGCCTGAGAGTTCGCGCGTAGTAGCGAAGAAGCAGTTGGACGAGTAGATGGTGCCCACTTCGTGGATAGGAGATGCAGGTGATATCTCTTTGCCTTGTATCGCTGGAACCGTTCCCAGCGCTGGAACTGTTCCTGGCGCTGGCTATCAAGCCTCTGTCGTGGGCCGGTGTTGCTCGTTTGCTGGAGGGGCCTGGTCGCCGTACCCACCTGTTCTTGAAGGCAGTGGTCTGCTCGTCGTCATAGAAGGTTCTGCTCACCGGGTGTCGGTAGATTGTGTCGAGCCTGTCTTCGGAGAGTCTGAACGTCTCGAGGATCGTCTGGTACAGGCCCTCCGCGTCAGGATCGCTCCCGTACTCCTTGAAGTACGACCTGTCCGCAACCGTGTTGACCCTGGGGATGCTCAACGCGCGCAGCCCGGTCAGCTGAGCCAGAACGGCCGGGAGGTGCTTCATGCCACGCTCCAGGTTGTAGATGACAAGGGTGCGCTTGTGTTCGGTATGGACCACCGCCAGGCCGCGTGCCCTGTCGAAGTCGCAGGCCGCGAGTGACACATCGAAGACCTCTTCGTACTGGCCCTTCCACCAGTCGAAGATGTAACGGGTCAGCCTGGGCAGGTTCTGGTGGAGCTTCTCGAGCACCAACTCCGGAGAGCATTCCCTGGGCGCGCGGTCGCCGAAGTACTTGCTCCAGTTCTGGAAGAAGATCGAGATCGACTGGGCGACGGGATCCCGCTGTCCGGCGATCACCATGCAGTGTTGGAAGTCGCCCGCCTGCATCAGATCGAGCAGCTGATGGGATGCGTCCAGGTGACCCTTTCCCATGGGATTCCTCCGGTAGGCCCCCTCCAGGGTCTTCGGATTGAGCAGATGGGTCTGGAAGATCCGGCTGGTGCCCGTTCCAAAACCCGCTTCGGCAAGCCCTGCCACGATGGACGTGGAGCCGACTTTGCCGGCACTGTGGACAGCGAAGAGCCAGCGGTTGCGCTCGCGGCGCGCGGGGGAGTTGCCGTTCATGCCTCCGGTTGGCAGGCTTGCCAGCTTGCGCCTGGCGAGCCCACAGAGGTATTCCGTCCAGCGCTTTCCCTGGGCTTCGAGCGAGAACTCCGCCACCGCCAGAGAGCGCCCGGAGCGTCCGAACGCAGCCCGCGCCTGCGGATTCTGTCTCAGGAACTCGATACCCTCGATCAGGCCCGCGGCGCTGAACCCGTCGACGAGGCGCGCGTTGCTGCCGTGTCGCGCCACTTCGGGAATGCCCCCGACCCGGAAGGCGACACTCGGGATGCCGCAGGCGGCGGCTTCCATATACGTCTGGCCAAAGGCCTCCTCCAGGGAGGCGCCGACAAAGATGTCCGCCGCGTTGTAGAGCAGCGGCAGGCGACGGATGTCGCGAATCAGACCGGTGGCGTGGACATGGGGCAGGCCCAGGCTGGCCTTGATCTGCAGGGAGTGTTCGCCGAAGAACAGCCAATCGACGTGTTCGGGCAAGCTCTTGATCAGCGTCTCTGAGAAGTGCGGGCCCTTGCGCAGGTCGTCGTGATTGACCGCGCCGATCAGGGCGATGAAGCGATCCTGCGGCAGGCCGAGCAGCTCTCTGGCCACACGCCGCTCCATGGGCCGGAACAGATGGGTGTCGAGGCCCAGCGGGACGGCATCGGCGAGATACGGCTCTGCCAGCGCCGCCCGCGCCATGCTCAGCGTCCAGTGGCTGTTGGTTGCCAGCGCGACGCCTCCGGTACCGCAGAAGATGTGGCGGCGCTCTCGCCAGGCTGCCGCGATCTTCTCTGGCTCCAGGGCGGGATGTTCGGTGGGTGTCGGACAGCTCTGGTCGCAGCCGCTCATGAACGCAGAGCAGCCGCCAGGGTAGGCGCAACGGCCCGTGACGAGGTAGAGGTCGTGCATGTAGGCGACGGTCACGGCGCGCAGGTCTCTGAGGGCCCAGAGGATCTTGACCGGCCACAGCGTGCCGTGCAGGTTGCCCGCGATGATCAGATCGGGATCGCGGGCCTGGATGTTGCGGAACACGGTGTGGATCAGCGCGTCCTCGTCGACCTGCATCCCCGGCTGCAACTCGGTAAGCTGCTCCATCCCCTGCCAGCGTGCGCGACCGGGCCCGAAAGCGAAGGGCAGGGCGCCCTCCTCGATGCCCTCGAAACAGCACAGCCCGGCGACCTCGTGGCCCAACTCGAGGAGAGAGCGGATCTGCCGCTGGCTGGCGATCCCGGCCCCGTATTGGAAGCCGAGGTCGTTGAGGAAGAGCACCTTCAGTGGCTCCCCACGCACCAGCTTCTCAAGCGTCTGTTTTCTGTCCATGGGTCTCTCGGCGAAGCCTGGCATTGACCTGGCGCAACTCCCCAAGGAAGGGCAGGTCCTCCCCAAAGGTCTTCTGTTTTTCATGCAAGCGGAACAACGCCAGGGTTTCCGGGATATGCACGACGCGGGCACCCTGCGCGGCCATCGTTACCCAGAGCTCGTAGTCGAAGGAGTAGTGTAGCCCGGCATTCAGGCGGCCCCCGCAACGCTGCCAGATGGCGCGGCTCCAGAACACCTCCGGTTGGTAGAAGAAGTCCCCTCGCTGCCATGAGCCCTCGAGGTCGAGCAGCTTGTCCAGCGGCATGGGGCACGGGACACCTCCGGGCAGACAGCAGTGATGCAGCCGGGTGGGGCGGGTCTGCCGGTCGTGGAACAGCGAACAGCCGCCGACGACCACATCGGTGCCGTAGCAGTCGAAGGCCTGGGCGACCCGCAGCAGCGCTCCGGGCGCGAAGCGGTCGTCGCTGTTGAGCCAGCAAAGAATGTCTCCGCTGCCCAGGGACAGGCCCTTGTTCAACGCGTCTGCCTGGCCGCCATCGGGCCCGCTGAAGCAGTGCGTCAGCCGCGCTCGGTACTTGTCCAGGATGGCTTGGGTGCCGTCGCTGGACCCGCCGTCGAAGATCAGATATTCCAAGTTCGGATAGGCCTGCGCAAGCACCGACTGGATGGTCTCTTCGAGGAAGCTGGCCTGATTGAGGGTCGCGGTCACGACCGTGATCTTCGGCCAGGGACGTCCGGAGGGGAGCGTGCTTGGAACAGGCGCCGGGCGCACGTCCCGGGGCCATGCCGGGGGATCGGTCCAGGCCATCTGTGCCAGCACCGGGTCGAGGCATGCCGCGGGAGGAGGGTCGAACATCAGCAGCCCGTTCAGGTCACGGGCGGGCGGGGAGCTGTTCCGGAAGGCATGGGGAAGCGACTCCGGGGCCGCACTGGTGAGGATCGCCATACGGGCGCCCAGCCGCCCTTGCAGCAGGGACCACTCCTCCTGGCAGCCGGAGGGAACAAACAGCGCGTCGACCTCGTGCAGGCCCGTCGGCCAGCGTGTGCACAACCAGGCAGCGAGCCCCAGCGTGCTCGAAGCCCAGTTCTCCCCCAACCACTCCTCGCCAGCCGAGTAATCCAAGCACAGGCCGGAGGCGCCCGCCGCCTGCAACATCGTCATCACCTGCAGGGCCTCCGGTGTCCCCCGCAGCACCAACACCTTGCGCAGCTTCCGTCCCAGCTGATGGACTTCGAGCAACGCCGCTTCCGGGATCTCACCCGGAAACGCGCGGGCTGCAGCGAGGGCCTGGACCCTGGCTGAGTGGACGCCCTGCGTCGCTTCAGGCTCTTGCACCCGAGCGGGCGCAGGGATGGGCCGGGGCTTCCCCTCACCCCACGCAGCCCAGAAGCGTTGTTCGAGGGACTTGAGCTGCCAATAGAGCCCCCTCTGCTCTGCGTACTTCCAAGCGAGCTCCCGCCATTTCGTGTCGGCCTGGAGCACGCCCTTGAAGCTCTGCAGGGGGCCGAGGGAGAGCAGGCTGCGCGTGAGCCCCCGGCCGGGTTCGAGCCAGCCCGACAGGTTCTGTGCGAAGCTTCCGCCCGCCACGAGTTTCCGTAGCAGGGCGTCGAACTTTTGCTGGAAGAGCCCGGGTTCGGACGGGGGGGGCTCGCGCCGCAGCTTTTTCTGGCGCGCCTTGTAGGCCGAAAAATAGGCCTGGCTGGTCTGCCGCAGCCGGTCGATGCGCCGCAAGCGCAGCGTCAGCTCCTCGTGGTGGCCCAGGAGCTGCTCGTGCTCTTGAGCGAGCAGGCCGTGTTCCCGGACCAGCGTGTCGTGGCTCTCCTGCAGGCGTCGCTGGCGGGCCTTGAGCTCTCTGAGGCTCGCGTCGTATTCCTCGATTTCGTTCCTGTGGCGTCGCTCGCGAAAGCCGCTGAAGGTGAAGTCTTCGCCGAGAGGGTGCAGGCTCTTCTCTGCGACGAAGTCGATGCTGATCTGGCGGATCCTGTCCCGGTCTTCCTGGCGATGTACGAAGAAGGAGTTGACGTCGAGGCGCCGGGCTTCGAAGTAGCCGAACCGGCCCAAGTAATCGCCGATGGCTTCGTGGGCGCTGTCGTTGTTTGCCTCGATGAGCAACACTCGGGGTCGAAAAGCCTCGAGATCGAGGCCCTCCAACACCTCCAGCTCACTGCCCTCCACATCCACCGAGATGAAGTCGATGGGAGTCTCGGCGGGCCCATGCTCGCGGAGGATTTCCGTCAGGGTCCGCGCGGGCACCCTGATGGTCTCGAAGCCCTCAAAGTCGAGACCCCATGCGCTCTCGTAATGGCTTCGGACCTCGTCGTCGCGGCCCGGTCTGAGTCCAGAGAACAGGCCGGATTTGTCGGCAAAGAACTCGACCTCTGTCACGCCGGGATCAGCCGTGCAGGCGACATTGAGGCAGAGGGCGCCCGGCCGTGCCTCGCGGCACAAGGGGAAATACCCCGGGTGGGCTTCGACGCAGATGCCCTGCCAGCCCAGCTGTTCAAAAGCGAAGCTGTTGCTGAGGTGGACTCCATCGAAGGCGCCGACATCCAGATAGAAGCCCGTGGGCTTCGATGCAAAGAACTGCAGCAGCAGAAAATCTTCGCCATGCTGGCTGTAGAATCCCGTTTTCGAACCGCTCATGGGCGCTGTCCGTCCTGCGCTGGAGAGAGCGCCTCCGAGGTGACAAGCCAGGAGGTCAGCTGATTCGGTAGGTCGCACATGCCCCAGAAGTGCCGCGTCATTTGGTGTTCCTTAGCCTGAAGGATCTTGAAACAGCCGACCTGCTCGCCTTTGTAGAGGGGCTCGAGCTGCGATTCTAGAGCATCCCTTTCGACGTTGCTGAGATCGAGCAACCCCCCGTCCGCGTGCAGGCTGTTGAGTCCGAGGCCGATCACGTAGTTGCCTGGTTTGATGTCGAGTTTGATTCTTCTGTGAAAACGGATCAGGTCACCCTTTCTCCCGCCGCTTGCGTGATCTCCTTTGCAATGGAGCGAGCTCTTTGCATGGATCAGCACCTTGAACTGGTCCGTGATGCTGATCCAGGAGAGCGTGGACCCGACATCCCGGCGGAGCTGCAGCTCGTAATAGAGGTCCAGCTCTTCGGAGCAGCTGAACGCGCTGCAGGGATTCCCCTGCGCGTCGCAGATCGCAAAGCGGACCAGCTGGGCCTTGCCCGTGGGCAGCGGCTCGGTGTGGACGAAGGCGCTGTCTTGCGGCCAGGAGCGGCCAGCGTCGCTGGCCGGATCCTGCCGCTGTTGGGGTTCGGCGGGCAGCTGGGGCTGCTCTCTCTTCGGACGCTGGACGCGGCTGTTCCGGATCTGCATGTACTTGCCGATGCCCGTGCTCGGCTCGCCTTGATACAGCTCGCGCCCCTTGTCCAGCAACAGGACCCGGTGGGAGAATTGCTTGACGACGTCGATCGAGTGTGTGACCAGAATGATGGTGGTCTTGTTCGCCAGCAGCTCGGCGAGTCTGGCGTAGCACTTTTGTCTGAAGAAGATGTCTCCCGTTGCCAGCACCTCGTCCAGCAGCAGGATATCACTCCCGAGAAAGGAAAAGAGCGAGAAGGCAAGTCGGGCCCGCATGCCCGAAGAATACATCTTTGTCGGCCGGTCGAAGAACTCCCCCAGCTCCGAGAACTGGCGGATTTCGTCTTCTCGCTCGCGGGCGAAGTTCTTGGGAAGGTCCAGGGCTTCCGAGGCAAGGTAGACATTGTCTCTTCCGCTCAGCTCGGCATTGAAGGACATGCTCAAGCCGAACAGGGAAAGCACGCGCCCCTTGACCTCATAGCTGCCCGTTGTCGGTTGCAGAATTCCGCTGAGAATCTTGAGGAGCGTGCTCTTCCCCGCCCCATTCTGGCCGATGATCGCCAGAAACTCGCCCCGTTTGAGCTTGAAGGAGACATCTCGCACAGCCCAGAAGGGCTGATGGTAGGCGCGCCGCCCAAAAGTCAGCCATTCCAGAGCACGATGCCATGGGTTGTCGTAGATCTTGAAGCACTTGCCGATGCCCTCGGCTCTCAAGACCACTTGCTCATCTTCAATGTTTGGCTTCTCAGCAGTCATCGGCCTTTCGCTTAGATCACGTCCCTGACATCGTTCTGCAGTTTCTTGTGGACCAGCAGGCCCGCGCCAAAAAACACCCCCAACCACACCAGCATGGCGAGCCCATCGCGGGTTTCGGGAAGCTCAAGAGACAGCACGAGGCGCTGGATGGCCCGAAAGAAGGCATGGGGTGGATTGAGATACAACCAGTCGCGCACCCCGACAGGCACGACGCTCTCTGGGTAGATGATGGGCATGGTCCAGCGCCAGAGCAGCAAGAAAGGTTGCAGGAACTCCTTGATGTCGGGAAAGAGAACCTGCAGCGGGGCGAGAGTAAGGATCAAAGCGAAGGCCAGCAGTTGCACGAGCACCAGCAAGATGGGTAGAGACAGCAAGGCCCAGCCCATGGGTTGTCCCAGCATGGCGAGTAGGGGGATGAGCAGGCAATAGTAGAGCAGGAGAATCAGGGTGAAGCCCAGTGTGACTTTTGCCAGGTAGACTTCCAACGGGATGCTGAGTTGTTTCAGCTCGCGGGCATGTTGAAAGAGCGCGTTGCTGCCGCGCCGGAGAGTGCCTGCAAAAGCACTCCAGGTCAAGATTCCGACCGTGAGACGGACTCTGTGGGACTCTCCCCCCAACAGCATAGATACCACAATGGTATAGATGACGATCTCGAGCGCGGGATGGATGAGGTTCCAGAAGACCCCAAAGCCCGTTCCGGCATAGCGGTGTCGGAGCTCATTCCAGGCGTTCTTCCAAATGTACGCCCGGTACTTGGTGAGGTTCTTCAGCACGTGCCCAGCCATCTCTTCAGCAGCCCGCAAGGCACTGTGTCGAAGTAGTTCTCCCGCTCCGCAAAGCTGTTCACTGACATGGGTCTGCGGAGGGGAGGTTCCGAGGAGCGCATAGAGCTGGATCTTGGGAGCCCGGGTACTCTACCTGAGGACCCTTGAAATGCAAAGCAACGTCTCCCCCTTTGAGAGCCGAGCAGCCCGCGGATGCACCCCAAGCAGCGTTGGCCGCACCTGCCGCAGCGAGGGCTTGAGCGACGCTCCGTGCTGGCCGCATTCATCCCTTGTCGCCGCACGGCGGCCACGGGTAGAGTAGGCAGCTTCCCGAACCTGGTGCGGTGTCCCGCACCTGGCCTGAGGACTGCATGCGTGCTCTGCCCGCCCTGCTGCTACTGTCTAGCTTGCTTCCCGCTCCCCCTTCAGCTCTTCTGCGCGCCGATGACTGGCTCGCCCTTCGGGGCCGCCTACCAGGTCGCGAGCAACCCGAGACCCTGCTGATTCAGGACGGTCGCGTGGTCGGGAGTGTGCCGGGCGAGGCCCCCGATGGCTATCAGCGCGTGGGAGCAGACACCCTGCGCATCTATCCCCTCTGGATCGACGCCCTCGGGCCGCTGCAGGTAGAGTTCTCTGAGGACGGACGCTTTGCCGACTATGGCGAGGACAAGCGCGAGAACGCGCCCGCCGCCAGCGAGCCGGCCAACCGCCGCGGCCTGTATCCCGAGCGTGTGGCCTGGCAGGCTTTGACCCGCGAGGGCAAGGAGCCCGCAGAGGCCTGGCAGGACGCATTGCGGCGGGGCTTTGGGCTGTCCTGCGTCGCTCCCGGCGGCGGCATATTGGCTGGTCAGGCGGTAGTCGTCGCGTTGCCCCCGCCGACACTGCGCGAAGCGGTTGTGGCTGGGCCGCCCGCGATCTGGGGGGACCTGCAATGGCATGCGCGCGACTACCCCAGCACACATATCGGCGCCCAGGCACAGCTGCGGCAATTCATGGCAGACCTGCAATGGTGGGCGCAGCTGCCCCAGCCTCGCTCTTTCGATCCCGCGTTGCAGGCGGGTCAAGGCCTGCTCGAGGGGACGCGCCTGTGGCTGCGGGCCAACAGTGCCGGCCAGATCGACCGGGCCTTGAGCGTGGCCGCTGAGCTGGACATCGAGATCGGCATTCAAGGCGGCTCCGCGGCCTACCTGTTCGCGGATCGGCTGGCCCGTCAGGATGTGCCTGTGATCTTGCGCCTCGACTGGGGTGAGGCTCCCGAGCTTCCTGCCGAGGTGCCTGCCTGGAGCCGTCCTCTCGAGTCGTGGCAGGAGCAACTCGACAGCTGGCAGGCCGAGCGTGGCAGCGCGGCCGCTCTGGCTGCCGCCGGCGTGCCCTTTGCCATCGGCAGTCGGGGCGCAAAGCGCGAGCAGGTGTTGCCTCGACTGCGCAGTCTGCTTGAGTCGGGCTTGAGCGAACAACAGCTGCTGCGTGCCCTCAGCGGCACGCCCGCGCGCCTGTTCGGACTCGACTTCCTGCCCGTCGAGCTCGGAGCGCCCGGGAGTCTGGCTGCCTTCACCGTGCTCGATCGTCCGCTGGCGGAGGAGGGGGCTGAGTTGCGGCTGGTGATGTTCGGGAAGCACTGGCATGACTTCGGAGAGGACCGCTGATGCGCGCGCGAACCTTCCTTTTGTGGAGCCTGCTCGTCTGTGCCAGCACGGCGCAGGTCGAAACGGAGGCCTCGCGCCGCAGCCAGATGCAGCAGCACGAGCGCTTGCTGCTGCGTGGCCTGCGGGTGTTCACGCTGGAGGATGGCCCGGACGGCAGACCCCTCTCCACCCCCATCGAGGCGGACATCTTGATCGAGCAGGGGCGCATCCTCGCGATCGGCAGCGCGCTCGAGGTTCGAGAAGACACCCCGGTCTTCGACCTCGAGGGCTGCTATGCGCTGCCCGGAATCATAGACGCCCACAGCCATATGGCCATCGCGGGCGGTGTCAACGAGGGCACCCACTCGATCACTCCCGAGGTGCGCATCGCGGACGCGTTGCGTGCGGACGACGTCCATCTCTACCGGGCGTTGGCGGGCGGTGTCACGACCATTTTGCAGCTGCACGGCAGCGCGAACGTCATCGGAGGCCAGGCGAGCCTGCTCAAGCTGCGCTATGGCCAGCAGGGCAGTGAGCTGGTCTTTGCCGGCGCGCCGCGGGCCATCAAGTTTGCCCTGGGGGAGAACGTCACCCACGCGAACCGCTCTGAGCGGGGCGGCCGCTTCCCTGCCTCGAGGCCCGGGGTCGAAGCGCTGCTGCGCCGGGCCTTCGACCAGGCTCTTGCCTACCAGGCAGCCTGGCAGGCGCATCTAGACGGTCTGATGCGCGGCCGGGCAGGCCAGGCTCCGCGGCGAGATCTGCGGCTCGAGACCCTGCTCGGCGTGCTCTCGGGCGAGATCCGGGTGCATTGCCATTGCTACCGGGCCGATGAGATCGAGATGTTGCTGCGGGTGGCCGAAGACTACGGCTTCCGCGTGGCGGTGCTGCAGCATGTGCTCGAGGGCTACAAGGTCGCGGACAAGCTGGCGGCCCACGGCGCTGCGGCATCGACCTTTTCAGACTGGTGGTCCTATAAGCAGGAAGCCTACGATGCGGTGCCCCACAATGCAGCCCTGATGGCGCGGGCGGGGGTGTTGGTGTCGTTGAACTCCGACAGCGCCGAAGAGACCCGGCACCTGAACCTCGAAGCCGGCAAGATGCTGCGCTACGGGCCGTTGAGCGTCGGTGAGGCGTTGGCCATGGTGACCCGCAATCCGGCCAAACAGCTGGGAGTCGACGAGCAGGTGGGCCGCTTGCGGCCCGGAATGGACGCGGACATCGCCGTGTTCTGGAACCACCCACTGAGCAGCCGCAGCCGCTGTGTGTTGACGCTGGTCGACGGGGTGGTCCGCTTCGACGATCGGGATGGGCCGCGGGCGCCGCAGCTCGCGTTCGCTCCCCAGGCCCGAGAGCCGCTGCAGCTCGACCCTGAGGCGATGGCCTGGGCGTTCGTCGGCGCAGACCTGCACCCGGTGAGCAGTGAGCCCTTGCCCGCGGCGACCCTGCTTGTCACGCAAGGCCGCATCGAGGCGCTCGGCTACGATCTGGCGCTGCCGGACGGCACGCAGCAACTCGACGTGGCCGGCTGCCGCATCCAACCCGGTTTGATCTCCGGCGGCAGCTACCTGGCAGTGCGCGAGATCGGCTCGGTCGCGGGAACCGTTGACCACAACGAGACGGGCAGCTTCCAGCCTGACCTCGAGATCGCAGGGGCGCTGTTCGCACCGAGCCGGCACATCGCGGCCACGCGCGTGGCCGGCATCACCAGTGCGCTGGTCGAGCCGGGCTCCAAGCGCTTTGCGGGGCAGAGCGCCCTGATTCGACTGCGGGGCGCGCGGCGCGAAGACCTGGTCCTGAATGCGCGCTTCGCCGAGCACTTGCAGCTGCCACGTTTCCCCGACGATGTGCGCGACGAGCGCGGACTGCGTGAGGGGCAGAAGCAGCTCGAGGCGCTCAAGCAGCGCTTCCTGCAGGTCCGCCGCCAGCAGTCTCGGGGGGCGGTGCTCGACCGGCGTGAGCAGGTCTTGCTCGAATGCCTCGACGGCCGCTTGCCGGTGGTGATGCACGCAGACGGCGCGCGTCAGATCCTGGCTGGGCTCGAGTTGGCTGCCGAGCTGGGCTTCCATCCGATCATCTCGGGTGGGGCGTCCGCCTGGAAAGTCGCCGATAGCCTGGCAGTCGCTGGAGCTGATGTGCTGCTCGGTCCGATCGAGAGCCTGCCGAGCGACCGCTGGACGCCTTATGACATGCCGTTCCGCAACGCCAGCGTGCTGGCCGCTGCAGGCGTGCGTTTCGGCTTCCGCACCGGTTCGAACTGGGACGGGAATGCCCGCAACCTGCCGTACCACGCGGCGCTCTGCGTTGCCTACGGACTGCCCGAAGAGGCCGCGTTGCGGGCGCTGACCCTCGATGCAGCCGAGATCCTCGGGCTGGTCGACAAGGGGAGGCTCGAAGTCGGCCTGCCGGCGGACTTTGTCGTCAGCAGTGACAACCTGCTCGAGGTCAGCGCACGGGTGCTGGCCGTGTTTGTCGATGGCGTGCCGATCTCGCTTCACGGTCCTCAGGAAGAGCTGGCGCGGGAGGCCGCGTTGCGGCTGTTTGGAGAGGATGAACGGTGAACGCGACCTGCACTCTGCGCCAACACATCGCCGAGCAGAACATCAAACTCACGCCGATGTTGCAGCAATATGTGGCCGCCAAGGAAGCCCATCCGGATGCGGTGCTGTTCTTCCGTATGGGCGACTTCTACGAGATGTTCTTCGACGATGCCGAGATCTCGGCCAAGGTGCTGAGTCTGCGGCTGACCTCACGGGCCAAGAACGGGCCGGGGATTCCGATGGCCGGGGTGCCCGTGCATGCTGCCCGCGGCTACATGGTCAAGATGCTCAAAGAGGGGTACAAAGTCGCCGTCTGCGAGCAGGTCGAAGATCCCAAGCTGACCAATGAGATCGTCAAACGCGAAGTGACTCGTGTGCTGACCCCGGGGACCATCCTTGAGGGAGACCTGCTCGACGCGCGCGAGAATTCCTACCTGGCCTGCGCTGTCAAAGACGCGGGCAGCTATGGAGTGGCCTGGGTGGACGTCTCCACCGCGGCTTTCTTTGCCGAGACCTGCACGCCCGAAGAGCTCGCAGAACGCCTGGCCTGGATCGAGCCTCAGGAGGTGTTGGTCGAGGATGAGCTCTCGCTGCCGCTGCGGGCGACGCTCACCCGGATTCCTCGAGCCTCACGTGCGCAGCGACAGCAGCTGCTCACCCGCCACTTCAAGGTCAAGAGCCTGGCGGGGTTCGGATTCAGCGATGGCAGTCCAGCGCTGATGGCGGCCGCAGCCATCCTCGCCTACCTCGAACGCAAATTCGCCGATGCGCTGGTCTCCCTGCGCAGTCTGAAGCCGGCACGCAAGCAGGGTTGCACCACCATGGGGCCCACCACCCGGCGGCGTTTGGAGATTCTCGAGACGGAGGTGGAGCGCAAGCGCAAGGGGTCTTTGATCTGGGTGCTCGACCGCACAGCCACCGCCATGGGGGCGCGCCAATTGCGGCAGTGGGCATTGAGCCCGCTGACCGATCTGGTCTCGATCATCGCGCGCCAGGACGCCGTGGAGGAGCTGCTCGGCAACCTCGGTTTCATGGGGCGGCTGACCGGGCAACTTGAGGGCGTGGCCGACTTCGAGCGCCTGGCGACCAAGATCGCCGCCAACCGCGCCAACCCCCGCGATTTGAAGTCGTTGGCCGATTCGCTGCAACAGCTGGCGCCGCTGCAGGAGGAGTTGCGTGACGTGCGCTCTGAGCTGCTCGAAGAGCTCGGTCGCGAGCTGCCCGATTTCGCGCCTGTAGTCCTCGACATCCATGGCACATTGGTCGACGAGCCGCCCGCGCACCTCAAGGACGGCGAGGTCATCCGCTCGGGAGTGTCCGCGGAGCTCGACGAGCTGAAGACGATTGCCAGCGAAGGGACCACCGCCATCGCCGGTTTCCAGGCCCGCGAGCAGGAGCGCACAGAGATCCCGAGTCTCAAGGTGGGCTACAACAGGGTGTTCGGCTACTACCTCGAGGTCACCCACGCACACCGCGAGAAGGTCCCCGAACACTGGGTACGCAAGCAGACGTTGAAGAACGCCGAGCGTTACAACACCCCCGAGCTGAAGGAGTTCGAAGACAAGGTGCTCGGCGCCCGCGAGCGCTCGGAGCAGCTGGAGCAAGAGCTGTTCGCTGCCCTGCGCAGCCGCGTGGCCGAGCACCTCGACGCGGTCATCCAGGCGGGCCAGACCATCGCGGTGCTCGACGTACTTACCTCGCTGGCCAAGCTTGCGCGGGCGCGCAGCTACATCCGCCCGCGGCTTGTCGACGAACCTGTGCTCGAGATCGAGGGGGGTCGGCATCCGGTGCTCGAGGCCATGGCGGGCAAAGACCCGTTCGTGCCCAACGACACCTTCCTGGGGGCCGAGCACGGGCGCCTGGCGCTGATCACCGGGCCGAACATGGCCGGCAAGTCGACCTATATCAGGCAGGTGGCCCTGCTCTGTCTGATGGCGCAGATGGGCAGCTTCATTCCAGCCGAAGCCGCCACCATCGGGATCGTTGATAAGATCTTCACGCGCATCGGCGCGAGCGATGAGCTGCACCGGGGTATGTCGACCTTTATGGTGGAGATGAGCGAGACCGCAGCGATCCTGCGGAATGCGACCGAGCGCAGCCTGATCGTGCTCGACGAGATCGGTCGCGGAACCAGCACGGTCGATGGACTCTCTTTGGCTTGGGCCATCGCGGAGCATATCCACGACAAGCTGCAGGCGCGCACGCTGTTCGCGACCCATTACCATGAGCTGATCGCGATGGCCGAGAGCTCCCCGGGGGTGCGCAACTACAACATTTCGGTCAAAGAGTGGAAAGACGAGATTGTGTTCCTGCGCGAGATCGTGGCCGGCGGCACCGACAAGAGTTACGGTATCAATGTGGCACGTCTGGCGGGTATGCCCGAGGGAGTCACGCGGCGTGCGGTGGAGGTCCTGGCCGGGCTTGAGAGCCATGCGTCGCCCGCTCCTCCGCCGAGTCGCAAGAATCAGCCGAAGCAGTTGCTGCTGTTCGCCGACGAGAAAGAGCTGTTCCTGCAACGACTGGCTCAGCTGGATGCCGATGGCATCACGCCGCGCCAGGCCCTGGAAGTGCTCTACGAGCTTAGAGTCGAATCCCGACAGCTGCTGGGGGAGCCATGAAAAGCGAGCTCGATCCGACCACCTTACGCCGGATTCTCGAGGTGACAGCCAGTCTCTCCCGGACCCTGGACCTGCCAGAGATCCTGACGCAGCTGGTCGACAAAGGGACCTACATTGTCGGCGCAGAGCGCGGGACGGTGTTCCTCTACGACGCCGACCGGGATCGGCTGCGGCAACACGGCTACACGGGGCAGGTCGATCCCGACGCCCTGGACCTGGCACCCGGTCAGGGCATCGCGGGTACGGTCTTCCAGAGTGGCACGGCGGTCTACTGCGAGGCTCCCTATGAGGACCCGCGTTTTGCGGCCGAGGTCGATGCGCGCACCGGTTTCCGCACCCGCAGTATCCTGGCTGTGCCTCTCAAGGGCGGCAACCAGCGGGTTATTGGGGTTCTGCAGTTCCTCAACAAGCGCCAGGGCAACTTTGATAGCCAGGACCTGGCCGCGATGGAGTTGTTGGCGGTCCAGGCTTCGATCATCATCGGCAACGCGGAGTTGTTCGCGGAGACGGAGAACGCGCGCAAGGAGATCCTCAAAGAGAGCACGCGGCTGACGGCCCAGCTGCGAGGAAACATCGTGGGCGAGAGCACCTGGACCAGCGAGTTCATCGAGCTGGCCGGGCGGCTTGATGAGAGTCCGATCAACATCTTGATCACCGGTGAGAGCGGGACCGGCAAGAGCCACGTCGCCAAACACCTGCACTACACCAGCAGCCGCTGCCGAAAGCCTTTCATCTCGCTGAATTGTGCGGCGATCCCCGACACGCTGCTCGAGAGTGAGCTGTTCGGTATCGAAAGCGGTGTGGCGACAGGTGTGCAGAAGAAGCCCGGCAAGATCGAGCTGGCGGACAAGGGCTGCCTGTTTCTCGACGAGATCGGCGATCTGAGCCTGGCTGCTCAGGCCAAGATGCTGCAAGTGATCCAGGAGCGCTTCTTTTTCCGGGTGGGTGGGCGCACTCCGATCAAGGTCGACGTGCGCATCCTGTCGGCGACCAACAAGGACCTGGAGAGTGAGATCAAAGAGTCTCGCTTCCGCCAGGACCTCTACTACCGGTTGAACGTCCTGAACATCCCCATCCCCCCCTTGCGCGATCGGCGTGAAGACATCCCGCCCCTGGTCAAGGCGATCCTGCGCAAGGCCTGCGAAGAGCACAACAAGGTGATCCAGGGCGTCGACGATGCCGTGCTCGAGGCGTTCATGGAGTATTCATGGCCCGGAAATGTGCGCGAACTCGAGAACGAGCTCTACCGCATGGTCGCCCTGTCCGCGCGCGACACCCGGCTCACTACTCGCTGGCTGAGCCCGAAATTCGCGGTTTCTGGTGGAGCAGCCCTGCCTGCGGCGCTCGGCGGCGGGGAAGGCCTGCAGCTGAGCGGCCACAGCTCGATCCCTGAAGCAGTCAAGGTGGTCGAGGCGCATCTGATCCGCAAAGCCCTCGATGAGACCGGCGGGCAGAAGTCGCGTGCGGCGGACATCCTCGAGATCAGCCGTGAGAGCTTGCGGCAGAAGATGAAGAAGTACGGGATCGCCTGAGCGCCAGATCAGGCAGCGCTGTCAGCCGGCTTCGGTGCTATCCGCAGGGATGCTGTTTGCGGGCGTGCTGTCCCCAGGCACGGGCGTTGGATCTTGAGGAGGCTGTTCGGGCGGCGGGGCCACGCCGTCGCGCTGGGCCTGGGCGTCCTTCTGGGCCATCCGGAACAGGTCTTCAGCCTCCATGAAGGCTGTCAACGCGGAGTCGTGCGTGTTGGCGAGCTTGAAGTCCTGGGCCTCCTGCAGGCGCAATTCGGCGCGTTGCAGCGAGGGGGGCGGGGCTTCCAGTCCCTCGCTGAGATTCCGGTACGCTGCTCGTTCGGCCATGGCATCGGCTTCCGCGGACGCGATGACCGCCTGCCAGTCGACGCCGGACAGCCAGAAGCGCAGGGGCTCGCGGTAGAAGTAGCCCGCCCCTCCCAGTCCGCCGAGCACGATCAGCACTAGCAGAAAGCGCAGGAATCCCCCACCGCCGGACTTTGGCGTAGCGAACGAGGGTTCTTCGAAGGCCCCCGCCAGCTCTTGCCGGGCCTGCTCGGGAGACATGTCGATAGTGGGCAGCTCCAGGCCGGGAGCGCGGATCGGGATACGCTGTTGGGGGCGTCCACGTGCTGGCCCCCGTTGCTGGGGTCTTCCTGGCGTCGGAGTCCGCTGCTGCGGGCGCTGCTGCGGGTGTCCTCCGGGCATCGGGTCGCCGGGCTGGCGCTGAAACGGCGGCAGCTTGCGGGTCTCTTCGCGGGGATTGAGAGCGACGTTCATCGTCGGCATATCGTGAAACTGGTCGGCCCGTTGGGAGGCCGCGCGATGTCCGCCACTCTCTTCGGCCCAACTACCCTGGGGCAGCGGTGTGCGAATGGTCTGCGCTTCGCGGTTCGCGTTCGGGTTCAGCTCGGCTTGCATGCGCCCTGGAGTCGGGGTGCGCGACGCGATGGTCGGCAGGTTGCGATCGATCATGCCCGGTTGCGGCGAGTGGCGTACGCGCCGGGACATGCGCTGCTGCTGGTTGCGGCGCCCGATCTGGCGTCCGAAGCCATCCCCCATCAGGGGCAGCAAGGCATCGTAGACCTGCTGGCCGTTCTGGTAGCGGTGCTCCGGCTTCTTGGCCAAGAGCCGCTCGAGCACCCGGAACATCTGCTTCGAGATGCTCAGATTGCTCAGCTCAGGGATCTTCTTCAGGTGCTGGCGAAGAAACGCGACCACAGACGGTCCGTCAAAGGGAATGCGCCCCGACACCATTTCGTACAACACGCAGCCGAGCGAGTACAGATCTGAGCGGTGGTCGGCCTGACGCACATCGGTGAATTGTTCCGGGGACATATAGGCCGGAGTGCCGATCACCATGCCGGTCTTGGTGATGCCCTCTGCCTGCAACGACTTGACCAGCCCGAAGTCGGCGATCTTGACCTGCCCGCGTTCGGCGAGCAGCAGGTTGCCGGGTTTGATGTCGCGGTGGATGATGCCCTTTTGGGCCACAGCCCACAGACCCAGGGCCACCTGCCCGACCAGGTCGGCTGCCTGGTCTTCGGGGAGCTGTCCCACATCGATCATCAGATCGCGGAAAGAACCCCCGGCGGCAAAACCCATCGCGATGCAACGCAGCCCCTGGGCCTCAAACATGTCGATCACAGAGATCACAGCAGGATGGTCGAGTTGGGCCAAAGTCTGGGCTTCGCGTTCGAAACGCAGCACTGCGCGCGCATCGCCGAAGCTCTGAGGTGTCAACATCTTGAGGGCGACATGCCGGTTGAGCTTGGTCTGTACGGCCTCGAAGACGGCGCCCATGCCGCCGACACCCAGCTTTCGGATCAGCTTGTAGCCACCGAGCGTCTGGCCGATGAACTGGTCGTAGCCCTCCCCGCGCCGCCCGGTCTTGCGCGCCTTGGGGATGATCATCGTCCGCTCTTCACCCGACCCGCTGACGGGACCGCCGCAGGCCATGCAAAAGCGGGCACCCGGCGGGTTGTCGTGTGAGCATGCCGCGCACCGCATCGCTGCTTCCTCGTAACTGAACCTGCAGCATCGTACAGACTTCTGAATTTTTCAAGCCGGCTGGCCTGGTTTTCTCCCGCGGGCCCCGGGGGCCCGCCCGGCGCAGGACGGCCGGGTTGTCACGATCCAACAAGCCCGATCGAAAGGCACAGAGACGTCTACAGGCACATCGCGTCCTGGTTCCCCAATGAGCCGGTCATGGACCCTCGCTAGCGCAGGATCCCTGGTCGCAGTGGAGTCCGCTCACGAGCCCGCCCGTTTCCGGAACGCCAACGAGAAGTTGTTGACCGGCGTGGGGGCCTGCAAGACCTGCTCGAAGCCTTGTGCGCCGGCGAGGGCGCAGATGGTCTCGAGGGCCCGCAGTCCCCATGCGGGATTGCGGGCTCGCAGTGATGCATCGAACGCTGCGTTGCTGTCCGTGGTGGGTCGACCCTCCACCAGATAGGGGCCGTAGAGGAAAAGCACACCATCCTCACGCAGAACGCGGCCAGCGCCGTCGAGCAACGCCTCGCAGCAGGGGAAAGGTGTGATGTGCAGCATGTTGATGCAGACCAGGCCATCGAAGGGCCCGGTCGGCCAATGGTCCAGGTTCCGCACGTCCAACTCTAGCGGGGTGCTCAGGTTGTGCAGCTTGGATTCCTGCTGGTAGGCGGCAATGCTCGCCCGCGCTTCGGCGTCGACGTCGCTGGGCTGCCAATGCAAGTGTGGCAACGCTTCGGCGAAGAAGACCGCATGCTGCCCGGAGCCGCTGGCGACCTCGAGCACCGAGCCTGTTTCAGGCAGAGCTGCCCGCAGGTGTGGCAGAATATGATGGCGGTTGCGCACCGCGGACGGGCTGTGCAGTTGGCTCATGATCGGCCTCCCCTGACAGCCAAGATAGCCGATCTGCGGAATCCTGCGTAGCACTTCTGCGCGGGCGGTTCCGCGGCTCAGCGCGCGTGGATCCGTGGGCGAAAACTTGATGAGCGGGCGCAGAGAGGTAGACTGGATGGCCCGGGGCCTGGCAGTGCCGGGTATCCCGAGGAGCACATGGTCAGCACCGCCCTTCCCCAGCATGAACCAGAGCGCGCGCGCCGCCGTTGGATGCTGGCGATGCTGGGCTTTGTGTTGGTCTGGGCTGCGGCCCAGTTCTATGTGCAGGCCATGACCCTGGTTCCGCCGGGCCCGGCCTGGCACCTGCGCAGTCAGGTCTGGATCCGCTTTGTGTTCAACCTGCTGTGGATCGCCCCTCTGGCTCTGGTGCTGCGCCGGCGTTGGTTGGCCATCGCATGTCTTGTGGCGTTGGTCGGCCAGTTGTCGTTGGTCAGCTACTTCCACTATTTCGCCCGCCCGTTGTCTCTGACGGCGTTGCTGGCCCAGGCGGGCGAGGGGCTCGGCGCGGCGAGTTACGCTTTGCGTCTGATTCCCGGTTCGGTCTGGCTGGTGTTGTTGCTGGGCTTGCTTCTCAAGCTCGGGTTCTTGCGGGTTGCAGGGCCAGAACGCCCGGCCCGCGGTTGGAGCTGGGGGCTGGCGGTGGCCTGTCTGTTGGGCTACGCGGGGTTGTTTGCCTGGTCGAATGACCAGGTCGAGCGTCTCTCGAATATTCGCACCTACGGCGCCATCGGCCGCGCGGGCATGGTCTACGGATACGCGGGCAGCTGGGCCGCCGAGTGGTACTACCTCAGCGATGCGGCCTTGCTCGAGCGTGCGCAGAAGCGTTTGGCGATGCGCAGCGATAAGCTCAACCCGGTCGAGGCTCCGCTACAGGTTCCTGACCGGCTGGTGTTGCTGCAGGTCGAGAGCCTGTGCTTCCGCGGTCTGGACGCACAGGTGGGCCCAGATGGTCGGCGGGTGATGCCTTTCTTGTCGCGTCTGCAGGCGGCCGCGCGCCGTTACCGGGTGCGGGCCATCCACTACAACGGCTCTGCGGACGCCGACTTTGCGTTGCTGATGGGAGCCGAACCATCCAATGACTTGATTCCCTACAAGGTTCCAGGCTTCACCTACGAGGATGCCCTGCCTGGGAGGATGGCCGCGCAGGGATGGCAAGTCCGTGCGCTGCATGGCGTGTCGGGAGGTTTCTTCAGCCGGCGCACGGCCTTTGAGCAGATGGGCTTCAGCGAGCTGTTGTTCCGCGAAGAGCTGGTCGAGCGCTACGAGCCCCAGACCGACAATTGGGGCGTGCGTGACCGTGACCTGCTGCAGATCTCGGCCCAGTTGTTGCGCGAGGCTCCTGCCGACGAGCGCCATTGCCACTTCGTGATCACTGTGACCAGCCATGGCCCTTTCAACGCGCTCCATCCCGGCGAGCGCGAGATCTTCCCGCAACGCGACGATCTGGCCGGTTGCTACATCGACAACCTGCGTTACGTGGACCGGGCCGTGGAGGCGTACGTGGAGGCGTTGCCTGAGGGTACGCTGCTGTTGATCTATGGCGACCACGCGGCCAATCTGCGCAGCGCAGACTTTGAGAGCGACCAGCTGGAGTATGAGGGCCAGACGCTCGAATACGTGCCGGCGCTCCTCTTCCAGAAGGGCGCTGATCTGGGCGCCAGCCAGCGCGTCCGCGACGGCCTGGAGGTCGATGGCAATCTCTCGCTGATCGACATCGCGAATTACCTGCGGCATCAGCTGGGGATCGAGGTTCTGGACGAGACCCCGCGGGCCATCCCCGAATAAGCTGCTTGCCAGGGCGCCCCAGCAGTCTGCTCAGCCCGTCACCACGCCTGCGAACTTGGCGATGATCTCTTTCATGATCTCGGAGGTGCCCCCGCCGATGGTGATCAGGCGCGCGTCGGTCCAGGCCCGGCCGATCGGGTACTCCGTGGTATAGCCGAAGCCGCCGAAGGCCTGCTGGCACTGGTACATGACCTTCTGCATCAAGTCGCCGGCGAAGAGCTTGGCCATCGAGATCTGCTTGGTCCCATCGAGACCGTCGTTGACCATGTCGACGGCGTAGTAGCCCAGCTGCCGGGCCGCTTCGACTTCGGTCATCATCTCGGCGAAGCGGTGCCGCCAGACCTGGAACTTGGCGATGCTCCGGCCGAAGGCCGTGCGCTCGTTGGCATATTTGATGGCGTCATCGATGGCCATCTGCATGGTCGCCACACTGGCCAGCGCCGCGACCAGCCGCTCACCCTGGAAGTTGGTCATGATGTACATGAAGCCCATGTTCTCTTCGCCAAGGATGTAGCGGGCTGGGATGCGGCACTCGTCGAAGAACAGCTCAGCCGTGTCGGAGCTCTTGTTGCCGATCTTCTTGATGCTCTTGCCGACGGAGAAGCCTTTGACGTCGGTCGGGAAGGTGAACAGCGAGACACCGCCGAAGCCGACGTCTCCGGTGCGTGCGGCCAGGGTGATGAAGTCGGCGCGCGTGCCATTGGTGATCCACAGCTTCTGCCCGGAGATCACGTATTCGTCGCCCTCGCGGCGAGCGATGGTGCTCAGGTTGGCGACGTCAGAGCCAACGCCCGGCTCAGAGATACCCAACGCCGAGATCTTCTCGCCGGTGACCGCGGGTTTGAGGAAGAGCTCCTTTTGCTCCTGCGTCCCGATCTCGGCGATGATCGGCGTGGCCATGTCGCTCTGGACCATCAAGGCCATACCGACACCACCGTTGCGGCAGCGCACCAGCTCTTCGACGTAGCAAGTCGTGAACCACCAGTCGAGGCCGGAGCCCTCGAACTCAGGGTCGACCCGGATGCCCATCAAACCGAGGTCGGCGGCCTTCTTGAAGACCTCGCGGGGGAAGATACCCTCGGCATCCCACTCTTCTGCGTAGGGTGCGAGCTCTTTCTCTGCGAAGTCCCGCACAGTTGTGCGGAACATCTTGTGCTCTTCCGTCCATTTGACGCGGTGCCCCATGATTCCTCCAGGCGCTTGATGCAATAGCGACAGTGTACCCTTGCCCTGGACGAATTGCACCGTGCGTCATCAATCACTGGCAAGGCCCTTTGGCGGAGCGAGGACTGCGGCTACAATGCCGGCCTGGGAGTGTGTCGGAGAACTCGTGAAACGGAGTGCTGCGCCGGTGGGTCGATGCCTCCTCAATCCGCTCCCTCGTTCCTCGGTCACGGTCTTCGGCCGCTTCGCTGACGACGCAGGTGGCCCGGATGACCGTCGAGGAGGACAACTCAGCGAAGCGGCCGAAGGTGGCAGCGGCCCGCCGCCTTAGTGCTCTGTGAAGCGAGTGCTCCGACAGGCTCCTGGACAGGAGGTTACGATGCAGGGCGAGCGTCTCGTCGATGGGCTGTATGCGCAGAACCTGCAGTTTCTGTTTCGGTTCTGGGATAGTGAGAAGGCCCATCTGCCCAAGGGCAGCCTGCACCTGTCTCGCACCCGCCGCCTGCTGGCCGCCCTCGACCATCCCGAGCGGCGCCTGGCGGGTGTGGCCCACATCGCGGGCACCAACGGAAAAGGCTCCGTGGCTGCCTTCCTGGATAGCCTGCTCACGGCCCACGGCCTGCGTTGCTTCCGCTATACCTCCCCCCACCTGCACAGCATCCGCGAACGGTTCCGCGTCGCCGGCGAGCCCATTTCTAAATTAGACTTCTGCGGAGCTCTCGAAGACCTGCGTCCGGAGTTGGAGCGCAGCCGCCGCCGTGGCGAAGCTCCCTCGGTGTTCGAGATCCTGACCGGTCTGGCTCTGCATCTTGCCGTGGACACCGACCTTGCGATCGTCGAGACAGGCCTCGGAGGCCGCTGCGACGCGACCAATGTGTTCGCTGACTCCGGAGTCCCGAGCTGCGCGCTGCTGAGCCGCGTGGGACTCGACCACACGGCGATCCTCGGCAACACTCTGACCGAGATCGCGGCGGACAAGGCCCACATCATGACCCCGGGCGGCCTGGCGATCAGCGCGCCGCAGGAAGACGAGGCGGCACAAGCCATCGCGGCGCATGCGGCGCGGGTCGGGGCGCGCCTGCTGTGCATCGAGGAGGCCCGGGACTACCAGCTGCAGAGCGAGCATGCCGAGGGCTGCCAGGCCCGTTTCCTCCTGCAGTCAGGTACCTGGTTGGACGCCCGGCTCGGTCTGGCTGGCTCCTGGCAGGTCGAGAACGCAGCGCTTGCCTTGCGCGCGGCCGAGCAGCTGTTGAGCGCGCGAGGCCTCGCCCTCGAGCCGGCGCGGGCCCGCGCCGCACTGCGCGCGGTCGACTGGCCTGCCCGCTGCGAGCTGCTCGAGACTGAGCGGGGGCGTGTCTTCCGCGACGGGGCGCACAACCCGGCCGCTCTGCGCAGGGTGCTGGCCCATATCGCCCGGTTTCAGCCCGGCGCGCGCCTGATCTTTGGCTGCGGTGCCGACAAGGACCGCCAGGCGATGCTGCGGGCGATCGATACGGGGCCCTTCTCCGAGCTGCACTTGACCCGCGCGGCCCACCCGCGGGCAGCCCCTCCCGAAGAGCTGGCAGAGCTCTGCCGGCACCCTCGCGCGCGTGCGCACCCGGACCTGCCCGCCGCCCTGGCGGCGTGCGTCACCCCGGGCCCGCCCGTGTGGGTGCTCGGTTCCTTGTTTCTGTGCGCCGAGCTCGAGGGGGCTCTGGGCCTGCCCGTCGAGGCAGACCCGAGGGATCTGGAGCTCGAAGGCTCTCCGGGCTGCCGCCGCAAGCAGTCGCTGGCTTTGTTGCGGGAGGTTTCCTCCGAAGTCCGCGTGCACCCCTATTCGACGCGCCTGTTCGGGCTCTGGACCTGGCCGGGCGGTCAGCTGCCGTACGCGAAGAACCACTACGACCTCAACCCGATCACGAGCGCAAACCTGGCCCGGGACAAGTTTGGCACTGAAGAGCTGCTGCGGCTGGGCGGCCTGCCGGTGCCGGGCTCACGGATGATCGAGAACCCTTTCCAGACTCATGGTCAGGACATACCGAGTATGTTGCGCGCGGCGCTTGAGGATTTTGGCGGCAGGCTGGTCTGCAAGCCCAATACTGGATCGCAGGGCTCGGGCATCGGCTTCTTTGAGGAGCTTACTCCGCTCGAGCAGCACGTCGCGGCCCTGTTCCAGCGCAGCATCTACCGGCCCGTGTTGCTGCAACCCTGCTTTGCCTGGCGAGACATCCGCGTGTTGGTGCTGCGGGGCGAAGTTGTAGCCTGCTACGAGCGGCGTTCTGCGGCGCTTCACGGTGACGGCCAGAGAACGCAAGCAGAGCTATTGCAGGCCCTGATGCACCGCAACCGGCGGCTGTGCAAGCTCGACGGCCTGCAGCAGCTGCTCGAGGGAGCCGACGCGCAGCGTGTGCTCGCGGCTGGTGAGCAGCTCGAGCTGAGCGCCGCCCGCAGCATCAGCCTGGGAGGCCGCCGGTTCCACGTGGAACTGCATAAGGACTGGAAGGCCATCGCCTGCCAGGCGGCAGCGCTGATGCGCCTGCAGCTGGCGGGTGTGGACCTGCTGCTCGAAGACCCCGAGGCAGCCCCCGACGGCACGAACGGCGTAGTGCTGGAAGTCAACAGCTCACCAGCCCTGAACGTGGAGGACGGGCTCTCCAGCTTGCAAAAGAGCCGCCGCACGCTCGCCCTCTACCGGGCGGTGGTGCGGGCCCTGCTGGAGCGTGCAGCCCCTAGCGCCCCCGGTTGACCCGCCGCGCGTCGATCTCCAGCGCGCCGTCGAACCACATCTCCAGGTCGCACCTGGCGGCGATCGAGTCCGCCAGGGCCACGATCGAGCGGTAGACCGGCCCGTTGTAGAGCTCAACGCCGTTGCCGTCGACCACCACCACCGGCTCGTCGTAGTCGATCATCTCGCTGTTGAGCATCAGGCTCAGCCCAGCGGGGTTGCCGCGCACGGTGAAGGTGTTGCCTTCCCGGCTGACGTCCAGCTGGCCGGAGCTGCGCGACTGGGCCAGGTGCAGCCAGTAGAAGTCGCGCTTGTAACTGCGGCTCGGCTCCCACAGCACCCGCTCGGGATACGGCTCGCGCCGCTTCTCGAGCATCCACTCCCAGATCTCCCCCACTCCCTCCCGGGGCAAGCCGTGGCCGATGTCGCTGTACTCCTTCCAGACGTAGTCGAACGGCCCGTACTCTTCCTTCAGCTCTGCCAGCAGCTCCGCCGCCCGGATCGAGCTGTCGGCCGAGACCTGGGTGTCATCGGTGGAGTTGTAGAACCAGATCGGCAGGTTGAGCAGGTTGGGCAGCAGCCCGCGTTCGAGGCCCAGTGCGCCTCCCCGGCCTCCCGAGACAAAGACACCGCCCGCTTGGGGAGACAGGGCGGCGAACAGATCCGCGTGCCGCGGCCCGATGGACCAGCTGCCGTAGCCTCCCATCGAGTGTCCGGCCAGGTAGACCCGGTTGGTGTCGATCATGAAGTTGCGCTTCAAGTCGGCGATGATCGCCAGCAGGTACTGCTCTTCGCGCTCGGTGTTCCAGGCGGTGGCGACCTTTTCGATCACGGTCGGGTAGACGTGGATCATGCCCGCGCCGCCCGGGGCGCCGAGCAGGCCCTGAATCTGCTCGCCCGCACCGCTTCCGGCGCCTCCTCCGTGCAGCAGGATGAAGACGCCGACCTTCTTCCCCCGCCAGGCATCGGGAGGCGCGCTCAAGATGTAGCTGCCAGGAAAGTCGGGGTGTGTGCAGGTCTGCAGATTCCCAGGTTCGAGGCGCGGCCCTTGGACGGCCTGCTTGAAGCTGTGCTTGAGTAGCTTCTTGATGTCGGACTTCGACGGATGGTCGATGGCCTCGAGTTGCACGCGGACGGCCTCGCGAGCCTCGTCGTCCGCGGCCTCGAAATACTCCTCCAGCAGCGCCTTGGCGAGCCGCAGTTCTTTGGAGGAGAGCTTCTTGGGGCGCGCATCCTGAGCCAGGCCGGGCATCAGCAGGCTGAAGAGCAACAGGCAGGGAACGAGGCGTGGCATGGCGGGTCTCTCTGCGGGATCAGTCGGAAGAGTCGAGGCCGTGGGCGATCTTCGGCCAGTATTCCCGGAAGTTGAAGCGCGGGCTGTTGAGCGCGTCGTGGCAGGTTCTGCAGGAAGCCTCTCCGGCCAGGCCCAGGGTGCGCGTGGGGTCGAGCACGTGCTCACTGCCGACGCCATGGCAGCTCTCACAGCCGATACCCGCGAGATCGGGCGTGGTTTCACGTGCAACAAAGCCGGTCTCGAAGCCATAACCGACCGTGTGGCAGGCGAGGCACTCGGGGTTCTTGTCTCTTCCCAGGGCCTCCAGAGTCTCGAGCCCGTGCGCGTGCTTGGCGCTCTGCCAGGTCTGCCAGGCTTGCTGGTGGCAGTCTTTGCAGGCCGATGAGCCGACGAAATTGCCGCCGGTCACGGTCTTGCGCGCGGCCAGCAGCTGCGCGAGGTTGTCGCGCACCAGCTCGGCTTCGAAGTCCTGCAGGACGCCACGCACCTGGGGTTGGTCCGGGATGCTGTTGCCCAGAGCGATCTCACGGGTGTGCACCAGCCCGCTGTCGGCGATGTATCCCAGCTCCTGCAGGTAGCGTCCCTTGGTGCCGACGCCGAGCAACAGGCAACCCGTCTCCAGACGTTCGGCAAAGGGCTGCGCATCTCCCTCTTCGGCGACCACCACCAGGTCGGCGCGGCTGTCGCTGAACAGGGCACGGGCGCTCTCCTGTCCTCCGCCGAACAGTACCAGCAGCAGCGCTCCCTGAGGCAGGTCTTCGACCACACCGGCCAGGGCCTGGGCCGGATCGAGCAGTGTTCCCTCTGCGCCCAGCACCGCCTCGTATTCGAGTGCCCTGCGCGGATCGGACAGGCTGGTGATACGCAGCGCCTGGCCTGCGACTTCGATGTCGATGAATGCGGGCCACAGCTCGCAGCGCAGGTCTGCGGAGACCAGCTGCATGGCTGTGCCCGCATACGCAGACAACGCCCGCGTGCCGACCGGCAGATCGTGCAGGCCCGGCCGCGCCACATGCGGCCCGATCATGTCGAAGGCCTTGGAGAAGGCCCGCAGCTTGTATTCCTGCAGCATGTCGACCCCGGCGCTCCATTCGCCGTTGTCGAGCAATACCACAGGCTCGGGCCGGTTCTCGCGCAGCCTCTCGACCCAGGCGGCGCGGCGCGGCAAGCCTCCCAGCATGCCCTCGGCGCAGCCACAAGGCTCGAGGTAGCCCAGGCTCTGCCCGCTGATCACGATGCGCCAGGCGAACTGCTGGCGGGCCATCTCGTCGGCCGTCAGCCGTGGGTTGCGCGGCCACAGGCAGAGGCCAAGACCCAGGGCGAGGCTGAGCACGATCACCAGCGCGCGCCGCATCAGTCGGCGCCCTCGACCTCAGGACCAGGCGTGCTCCCCTCGAGCACGATCGGAAGGACCAGGCGCGTCTCGCCGGGCAGACGACTGGAGAGGACCAATTGGCCCGCTTCGGGCGTGCCTTGTGCCGTCAGGGCCAGGCTGTAGCCGTCTGCGTGGACTTGTTGCTCGACCTGCAGCCAGGAGGGAGCGTCGACCTGGAAACCCTCGATGAAATCGGCGGGCAGGCGCACGCGAATGCTCGGGAGCGCCTGGCTTGCGTCCAGGGGCACCCACAGTCCGGCAGGTTCCACGATGAACCGTGGCCGGATCTGGCCACTGATCGGAATGCGCAGCGAGGGCTGGACCGGGTCATCGATGGAGATGGTCGCGAGGGCCAGGAAGTGGCCGCTGGGCGCGTCGTCACCGATGCGCAGCGAGACTTCCCAGATCTTGCCGTCGACCAGTTCGAGTGCCCGGGGATGCAGCCAGGGCACGTCGATCTCGACGGCCAGGATCTTCAGCTCGCCTCCTCGGTCGCGTTGTATGCTGATCGCTTGCATCGGCTCGTCACCGCGTTCGACCTGCAAGAGCATCAACGGGAGTGGACCATACAGGATGTCGCCGCGCACGTTCCCCAGCACGGGCACTTCCAGGGTCGGCTGCGCCTCGATGTTGGTGGTCACGACGACCTTCTCGAGCATCGGACCGATGGGGGCGTCGGGTCCGACCTTGATGGTCAGGGCTGCGCAGGTCTTGCCGTTGCTCTCGACGGCTTCCCAGCTGGCGCTGATGAACGCCGCCGAGCATTCCAGCTTGAGAACTTCGAGCGCGTCGCTCTGCTCGGGCGTCAGCACGATGCGGCGCTGGTCTTCGCCTCCGTGGTCGACGCTGGGGAAGTAGGCGGCTTGCGGCATCACCCGCACCAGGCTGATGATCTTGGCCTGCACTTGCAGGACAGTCAGGTTGGGGCCCCCGTCCATCTGCGTGTCGTCGTTGCTGACCACGCGGATGTTGCTATGTACGACTCCCATGCGGCCCTTCGAGCTCAGCTCGACCTCGATCTGCCCGTTCTGGCCCGGCGCGATGCGCGGCTCGCTCAGCAGAGCGGCCGCGCAGTCGCAGGTCGCGAGCACCTTGCGGATCACGAGGTCTTCGTCTCCCGTGTTGGTGAAGTTGAAGACGAAGCGGCTCGACTGGCCGGAGATCAGCTCGCCGAGGTCGGCCAGCTTGGTCTCGAGCTCGAGCCGAGCGCCCTGCGCGAAGGCCAGGCCTGCCAGCGCCAGCAGGAGGGTGAGGCTGCGTTTCATGAGGGCTCCCGTCGAAGATGTGTCGCATAGAGGACGCGCGCCGGAGCGGCGATCCTGCACACCTTATAGATGAACATCAGCCCCCTGGGCATTCAAAAAAAAGCCTGGCGTTCCACGTGAAACCTCGACGGGGACCTGCAGAAAAATGGTCTCAATCTAGTGCCTCCGACATGTCAAGGCCGCGCCCCGTAGGCGTTGGCACCGACCTCTGTGCGCGCGCCCGAGCGCACGGCCGCGCCCGCCGTCGTGTGGCGCACAAACCAGTTGCCCTCGACAAGACAGCGCTCTTCGGGCACGCCGCGGATCTTGATCGGGGTCTGTGGGGCCCGGAAGGTGTTGTTGCGGATCTCGATCAAGCTGCCGGCGATGTCCGTGCCATCCTTGCGGTCGCGTCCGCCATGCATATCGAAGCAGTGGCTGAGGGACGTGCCCAGCTCGACGTTGTCGTGGGCGGAATAGCTGCAGCCCGGACGGCCCGTAGCCGCGATCGAGTGGCGGTTGAAGTCGAACAGGTTGTGGCTGATCTCGGCCGTGGCCACGTCGAGGCAGACGCCGTAGCCCAGGCCGTTGTACTGGCAGTGATGGATGGAGTTGTGGTGGATGGAGTGGTCGTTCCCTCGTTGCAGGAACACCCCAGCGTGCGAGAATCCCGAGATCTCGCAGTTGTCCACCTCGAGCCGGGCGTGTTGCGTCTCGATGGCATCGGAGACGGGCAGCTTGTAGTAGTAGTCGCGGCCCTCTCCGGCCTGTCCAAAGCTGCGCCGGTGATGCTCCAGATGGCGCTTGGGATTCGGCCCGACAAGCCGCAGCCCGCTGATGCGCACGTCTTCACCCAGGGCCTCGAGCATCACCGGTGTCTCGAGCGCGTCACTGACCAGCAGGGCGCCTGGCGAGCCGTTGTGGCCGCGGTCGCTGGCCAGGGTGACCCCGGCGGGAATCTGCAGGACCAGCTCGGAGATGTAGATGCGGGCGGTCAGGTCGAGGGTGACGTCGCCGGGAATGAACACAGTCTGGCCCGCTTCTGCCTGGGCGAGGGCCGCGAGCAGAGCGTCCGTGTCGCGGACGCTGAAGTCGCCTGTCGTGACGACCTCGAGGTAGCCGTCGCCTCCGCCGATGGGTCCGCGCGCATCAGGGCGTGCGCCAAACACCTGGCCGTCGATCTCGACCCAGGTGGTGTCCTGGGCGAGGGCGCCGCTCAGGGCGAGGGCAAGGATCAGGATGGTTCTTGGGAACATGGGAAGGACTCCTGACGAGAGGGATCAAGTCCTTCCATTCTGCCACAAAAAAGCCCCGCAGGCTCCGGCTGTTCGCGCGTGGATTGCCGGAATGGGGCGTGTCCAGGGGTGCCGTTCGACCTTGTCTTGAGGAACTGCTTCAAGTGCAGGCCGAATCTGCGCTGTCTATGACCGGACACTACCGACGGTGGTTTGTACTATCCAAGAAGGTGGGTTCGCCTTCCGGAAACACGGATGGGTTTCGATGCCAGGGTCTGAGACCGAGCTGCGCTGCTTTCCAGATCCGGCGGGGCCCTGTACCCGGCCACCGTCTGTTTACAGACCAGCCTGGCAGGGAGGCAGTCCCAAAACACAGGCTACCCCGAGAACAAGCAAACGGGATCCCGCATCAGATCACGCAGCGCCCCAGGGTACTCGCCTGTATCGGCCCGGTATCGATCGTTCGCGCCCCGGAGTTGTGCCTGCCGCGGGTCAAGTGCTCCTCGCCGACTCGCGCGGGCTCGTGAGCGGGGATAGGGGTTTCCACTCCCCGAGCGCCTACCTCCAAACGTTGGCCGACTTCCCATCGGCCTTCTACCGCCACATCCAAGGGACTGTCTTGCGGTCGCCGCTCAGCGAAGCGGCCGAAGGTCGACCCGGTGCCTCGGCCCGGCGGTTGCTTCGCGGGGTTGATGGGGTTGGAGTCGCAACTTGTTGGGCTAGAGTTGGATGGGGCAAGCGCCGGGCCAGGCCGGAGGGCGTAGCTGCAAAACGGCGTTGGCGAATTCCGGCCCACGGCTTTCCGCCGGAGGCCTCGAAGTTCGTGGCCTTGCAGCAGCCAGGGATCGACGAACTGGGTACCGTCTCTGCTTCGTTTTTGGGGACAAAGTCCCCGCGCCGGATCTCGCAGTCTGGCGCTGGTCCGCGAGATGGTTCCGGAAGGATCAATGCAGCTGCGGATGGTGCATTCGGGCGACGTCGACGCATGAACTGGTACAATGGAAAGGCCGGGTCTGGTAATGCTTCGTTCGTCGAATCAAAAGCTATCAGACCAGTCGACACAGGGCTGAAAAGGAACAGTGATGGTCAGGCTGACGATAGATCTCCCGGAGGAGGCATTCGCTTCCTTGCGAGTGGCTCCCGATGAGTTCGCTGCGGAAATGCGCTTCGCCGCTGCAGTTCATTGGTATCAACGCGGCGAGATCAGCGGTAGCCGTGCTGCAGAAATCGCGGGATACACAAGGCTCCAGTTTCTGGACGAGCTTGCGCGGCGGAAGCTCGATGTTATGAAGGTGAACCTGGAAGACCTCGCGCAGGAAGTCGGGCGTGACTGAAGTTGTGGTCGACGCGTCGCCACTGATTGTGCTGACGCGTGCCGGTCATCTCGACCTACTTCAGGACTTTGGTGAGGGCCGCGTCTTGGTGCCCAAAGCTGTGGCGACCGAGGTGTCGGCTCACTCCGATGATGCTGCGAAGGCGCTGAAGAACCTCGCTTGGCTGCTGACGGTTGAGGTCGGGCCCGTGCCAGAGAATATTGTTGCCTGGGGTCTCGGGGCGGGGGAATCCTCGGTGCTCACGTGGGCTGCCCTACATTTGGGAACGGTAGCGGTTCTTGATGACTTTGCTGCGCGACGCTGTGCAAAGGTCATGGGGCTGCGCCTGATCGGAACGTTGGGACTGGCGTTGAGAGCCAAGAGGATTGGATCGATCGCCGCAGCTCGCCCCGTCGTAAACGACCTCCAGAGCTCGGGTTTGTACCTGTCTGATGAGGTGGTCAGTGATGCCCTGTCCCTGGTCGGAGAATAATGCGGCTGCCCTCCGTCCATGCCCCCGGCATCCGGTTGAAACTGGTATTTCTCCGGCCTCAGCATCGTTCTGTGAGATTGTCACGGTATCCGGTCCACGACGACGCCGTGACCGACGATACGCCCTCCCTCGCGCAGTGTGAATTCTGCGCCTGGAAGAACGTTCGAGTAGGAGGGGTAACACAACTCGAGGCTGTAGTGCGCGGTCTCGCCAGCCTGTACCCGCGTTGGCCCTTCTAGGAAGGCGACGCCCAGATATGGCTCGTCTATTGCGTTGCCGTCTTTCAGCCGTGGATGTCGAACACCACGTTCTTGGATCACCAAATGGGGCCGATAGACTCGCGGACGATCTACGACCGGTGGCTCCCTTCGTCCGCCCTCGATGGGTGACAGAAACACGACGTCGACTGTGATCTTGGGCAGTTCGAATGCCATGTGAATCGAACTCAATGATCTCATCGCCCGGAACAGCCGCTGGCTCGGAGTCCGAGAACCGCTTTACAACAGGATTACAGCTGCAACAGGCGTTTGCAACCCGAGCGTGGTGACTCGTCCACCCTCAGGGAATGCCTAATCAAAGGTAGATCTCCCCTGGCGTGTTTTGGCTCACTCCCAGAGTTGCCAATGGATTAGTCTGGGCGTCGCCGCAGGCGACCCGGAAGCTTGGCGCGCCGGTTGCTGCCGCTCCTGAGTGTGGCTGGCCTGACAAGTCTCTGAGGCCGTTGGGGAAGGGGCAAGCGGCGCGCCGGGCTGGAGGGCTGTGCGCCCAGACAGTATTGCAGAGTCGAGTTCAAGGATATCCGATTCCGAAAGGTCGGCGAGAGCCGGCCGAAGGCCGGCCCTCAGGGCTTGCCGCGGCGGCCATGGATCAGGCGATAGAGCATCGCCTGCTGGCGGTCGAG
>JAJDCP010000013.1 GCA_029260765.1 Planctomycetota bacterium | reverse complement strand
CAGCGGCTGCTCCGAAGATCGGGGGTGACTCCACGCGCAGCGGTGGTCCCGTCGGTCATAGACCGACGCTACAGCCGCCGGAACCCGCGCACGCAGCGGCTGCTCCCCCTGTTGCGGCGCTCGAACGCGGCATCTTCCCCGCCGTCTGCTAAGGCCACCCCGCCCAGCTGCCCCCGCCGGGAGTCTCTACCGTCAGGGTATCGCCGGCGTGCAGGGCCCGGCTCAGCTTGCCGGGCAGCGCCAGCTCGCGCCCATCGGCCAGCCGTAGCAGATTGCGGCCCAGTTCTCCGCAGGGAGCGCCCCCCAGTCCCCAGGGGGCACGGCTGCGGCGCTCGCTGACCACGGTCAGGTGCACATCGGCCAAGAACTGGTAGCTGCGCCGAATCCCTTGACCGCCACGATGCCACGTCTGGCCTGGCGGTGCTTGCCAGGAAGACGGCGCAGGCTCGCGCACGGCGTAGCACAGAATACGCACCGGGAAATCGCGCTCAAGCGCCTCCACAGGTGTGTTCAGGGTGTTGGTCATGTGCACATGCAGGGCGCTCGCTCCCGGCCCCTTGGGTGACGCTCCTGCACCACCCGCCAGGGTCTCGTAGTGGACGAAGGGCCGCCCCCGACGTGGACCGGGCCGCGTGTCCACGCCGCCAAACAACACGTTGTTCATCGTCCCGGCCGAGGCCGCGGGGATGTCGGAGCGTGCGCCCGCCAAGGCTCCCAACAAGACATCCACCAGCCGCTGCGAGGTCTCGACGTTGCCTGCCGACACCGCGGCGGGCGGCAACGCATCGATGACCGAACCGGGCCGGGTCAAGATCGTGATCGGACGCAACAGGCCCCCATTGGCCGGCAGCGCATCCTCGCCCAGACAGCGAAACACGTAGAAGACCGCCGACACCGCGATGGCACGCACGGCATTCATCGAGCTGGGGAGCGCGTCGGGGGCGGCGCGGAAGTCGACCTGAGCGCTGTCCCCGTCGATGCGCAGCTCGACCGGAATCCTCACCGCCGGGCCCCCGGCCCCATCGTCGTCGAGGTAGTCCTCGAAAGCGTACACACCATCCGCCAGCTCGCCAATCACCGCGCGCATCCGGCGCTCAGCATAATCGAGCAGGGCATCGTTCAAACGGGCCAGGCGGGACTCGCCCAGCTCGCGGGTCATCGCGCTCAGGCCGCGCTGGGCGACGAGATTGGCCGCCTCCTGGGCGCGCAGATCTCCGTACCGCTCCTCAGGAGTCCGGGATGCTTGGGCGAAGGCCGCACGCAGCTCTTCACTGAGCAGCTGGGGAACGATGCGGAAGCCCTCGTCGTCGATGCTCAGACGCCCACCCGTCGATGCGTCGGCCACCGGCAGGCTTCCCGGCGCGATGCCCCCGATGTCGGCGTGGTGCGCGCGGTTGGCAACGTAATAGGCCGGCGCATCTGCGCCCTCGAGGTAGACACCAGCGACCAGAGTGACATCGGGCAGGTGCGTCCCTCCACAGTACGGGTCGTTGAGGATGGCCGTCTGTCCCGGTGCGAGCTGCATGCGCTCCCGGACGGCCTGCACGCTAAGCGGGGTCGAGCCCAGATGGACGGGAATGTGCGCGGCGTGCACCAGCATGCGCCCTTGTGCATCGAAGATCGCACAAGAGAAATCCCGCCGCTCCTTGATGTTGGCAGAGAAAGCCGCGCGCATCAGGGTCGCGCCCATCTCTTCGGCGATGGCCGCCAGCCGTTGCCGATGGATCTCGAGGCTGAGCGCCTCAGGCACCGCTTCGGCGCTCCAGCCCCGCTCGGGAACGCGGCTGCACAACCAGTCCCCGCTGCCGAGACGGCGGGCCTGCCAGCCCTCGGGCAGCCACAGCGTAGCACTGTAGCTGCTGATCGCCCGCGGTCCACGACAGACCTCTTCGGGCAGCCCCTGCTCGAGCGGGGCGCTCGGCACTGCAGAGCGGGCGTAGACACGCACCGCGACCAGCTCGATGCCCCGCTTGGCCGGCAGCAGATAGCCGTAGCGCTCGCGATGGGCCGCTTCGAAGGCCGTCCGCAATGCGCCCGCGTCGGACGAGAAGGGCACGGCCAGCGTAAAAGTCTGCCCCCGGTAGCGCAGGTCTGCCAACGCTTCCCGGGACGTGGCGGGACAGCCCAGCGTGGTCTCGGCGCGCGCACGGGCAGTGCTCAGCAGCTCATCGAGCACGCCTGTCTTCCATTGCTCACTGTCGAGGAAACAGGAACGGGTCGCCCAGGCTTCGCGCGGTGCGAACAGGATTCCCTCGGCCGACAGCACGCCCGGCTCACTCGGAAACACTACATCCAGGCAACCCAGCTCTTCTGCCAGAGCGCAGGCGTGCAAGCCGCCAGCTCCCCCGAAGGCGACCAGGCTGAGGCTGCGCGGATCGACGCCACGCTCCATGCTGACCCGCTTGCAGGCACGTGCCATGGTAGCTTCGGCGGTGGCCAGGACCGCCCGAGCGGTTTCTTCGAGGCCCGCACCCAGCCGCTCGGCCAGTCGCCCCACCGCGGCTTGTGCAGCCGCCCGATCGAGGCAGAAGCTGCCCCCAAGCAGATCGGGCAGCCGCCCCAGCACCACGTGCGCATCGGTCACCGTCGGCTCGGCCTGCGGCCCCGCCTTGCCGTATGCCGCAGGACCGGGCACTGCGCCCGCCGAGCGCGGTCCCACCCGCAGCGCTCCTCCGGCGTCGACGCTGGCGATCGAGCCTCCCCCGGCACCGACGGTCTCGATGGGCAACAAAGGCACGCGCAGAGGATGGCCGTCGAGCTCCCCATCGTCTTCGGGACGCAGCTGTTCGAGGACCACCGAAACATCCGCCGAGGTGCCCCCCATGTCGAGCGTCAAGAGCCGAGAGCGCCCACAGCGACGTCCGACTTCCCAGGCCCCGCGCACTCCCCCCGCAGGGCCCGAGAGCACCGTATGCACGGGCGCACGGGCGGCCAGCTCTGCAGCGAGCAGACCACCGGCCGAGCCCATCACTTCAAGCCGGGCCGGAGCGATCGCCCTCGCCAGCCGCTCGATGTAGCTCTGCATGACCGGAGCCACGAACGCGTTGACGGCCACCGTCGAGGCGCGCTCGTATTCGCGGAACACGGGCGCCAGCTCCGAAGAGACGCTCAACGGTGTGTGCGGGAAGGCGGCCCGCAACGCACGGGCCAGGGCCGTCTCGTCCGCTGCATCGACGTAGCTGTGCAACAGGCACAGCGCGAAGGCCTGGCACGCCTCCAGGCAGGATCGGTGTGCGGCGATCCAGCTCTCAGGCTGCTCGAGAGGCTCGAGAACGCTGCCGTCGGGCGCACGCCGGCCGCCGATCCCCAGGCAGTGCTCGCGCGCCACCAGCTGAGCCGGCAGCTGGGGATGCAAGGCGTACAACTGCGGGCGGTTCTGGCGCCGCAGTCGCAGCAGATCTTCGAATCCGCGGTTGGTGATCAGGGCCACCCGCGCCCCCCGCCGTTCGAGCAGGGCGTTGGTCGCCACGGTCGTCCCGTGGCGCAGCTCACTGGGGGGGGCGGTGACCCGCCTGCTCAAAGCGGCCAGGGCGTCGAGCACCGCCTGACCCGGGTCGGCAGGTGTAGAGGGGACCTTGATGCGGACGCTTCCCGACGAGATCTGGGCCACCAGGTCGGTAAAGGTTCCACCGGTATCGACGGCGATGCGCAGGGGAATTCTCCGGGGCACGGATGCTCGCCAAGCCTAAGCCTCGTCACGGCTCTCTGTCAACGGGCAGGCCGCTCGTGGTACACTGGCGTTGTACGGAGTGGAGAGCAGGCACAAGATGGAAGCGCTCACCGTCGCCGCGTTGATCGCCGTGGTGGTCTCGTTGATGCGGATCGTGACCGCCGCATTCATGGAGAGCTTCCCGACCGGCATCCTGTGTATGGGCCTGCCTGGCTACATCCTCTATTTCGCCATCAAGCGCTACCGTTTCTTCGACCGCATCCCGGTGCTGATTTTATTTTTTGGTGGCTTGATGACCTTTACGATTTGTTTAGTGTGGCCCCAATCCTGAGTCCACCACCTACGGAGAGGCCATGACTGGGGAACCGTCCAGCGCCCAGCTGCCTGCGTCCGCAGCGCCCCGTTTGTCGCGGGGCAAACGCCTGATGTTCGCCCTCGTGATGGTCCTGGTGCTCTATGGGGTGGGCGAGCTGGTCTGGCACCTGTACACCCAGCGACGACTGGCGAAGTTCTTGGCCAAGCAGGCCGACGCGAACTCCTTCTACCAGCCCGACCCCCACATGCGCACCCGGCTGCGGCCTGGCGACTGGATCAACGTCAACACTGCCTCGACGGATACCTGCCGTTTCCACGTCAACAGCTATGGTCTGCGCGGGCCCGAGATCTCCCAGACCGCTCCAGAGGGCGTGCTGCGCGTGCTCTGTCTGGGGGGGTCGACCACGTTCGGCACCAGCTGCCTGAGCGACAGCACCACCTACCCGCAGCAGCTCGAGCAGCGACTCCGCGCGCGCGGTTTGCAGGTCGAGGTACTCAACGCGGGGGTGCCTCGCTACATGAGTGTCGACAGCTGGTTCAACCTGCAGCGCCTGGCGGGGCTCGAACCCGATCTGATCATCGTGCTGCACGCGATCAATGACATCACCTTCTCCGAAGAGCTCGGCCCATTCTACTTCGAGCCCGAGTCAGCCAACAGGCCGGCGAACCGCGAGCTGCGCTACACGCTCGACACCCAATCGTCGATGCTGACGGCGCTGTGGCGCCGCATCACCGCTCCAGACAAGAACCGTATCGATGTCGAGCGCCAGAGCATCGACCCACGGACCATCGAAGGTTTCCGCAAGAACCTCGAGCGCATCGCCACACAGAGCCGGGCCCTGAATGCTCGCCTGGTGCTGCTGACGTTCGAGACCATGCTGCGGAGCGACAATCCATCCGAGCGCAAGCAGGCGATCGAGAACGACGAGCTCTTTCAGGTCTGCCGCCTCCCCTATGACACCCTGTGCGACCAGCTCGCGCATTTCAACACGGCGATCCGCGAGACGGGCGCGGCGTTGAGCGTGCCCGTGCTCGAGCTTGAAGGCGCGGTCGAGCCCGATCCCGAATGGTGGGGAGACCCCTTCCATCTCAACGAACGGGGCACGAGCCGTATGGTGGACGCGATCGTCGACGGAATCGCGGAGCAGCTCGAGCCGTAACGAGACAAAGGAGCAGGCATGGGCCTGGGTCGCTGGCTGCGCAGTTACGGCGAAGCAGATGAGCGAGAGCGCTTTCTGATCCGTGCTCTGACAGCCTATGTCTGCCAGCCGTTGGCGCCCGGGGCCGAGCGGGTGACTCGATTGCTCGAGCGGGCTTCGGCGCTCTCGAATATGCAGCAATCGCAGGTCGACACGCTGCTGGGCGTGATGCTCGACCGTGGCAAGCCCCTGCTGCGGCTGTTGCGGCAGCGGCTTCGGGAAGGCGGCGGCAATCCCGACTTCCAAGAGCTGCTCTTGAAAGATCCCCTGTTCCGCTTCAGCCTCGAAGAGCTGGGGCAGAGCCTGCGTGAGCTGCCTGGCCTGATCGGCTTTCTGCACGAAGATCTCAGCCAGATCCTCGCGGAAGTCGAGGGCGACCAGCGTCCGGAGGCTCCCGATTCGCCCAGCCGCGAGCTACTGCATGAGCTGCGCTCCTTGTTCCACGAGCTACGCTTGGGGCCGCAGCTGCGCATCCGCGACCTGTTCTGTTTGCGCTCGGAGCGCGATGGCCAACGGATCACAGAGCTGCTGAAATCCGCCCGCAAGTTGCCGGCGACGGTGCGGCAACACCCCGAGCTGCTGACCGAGCTCGGGCACCTGCAATACGTTCGGGACAAACCCCAGCACGCGGCGGAAGCGTTTGTACACGCACTTGAAGAGAGCCGCGAGCCGGCTAGACGCGCCGTGTGCGGGCTCAACGCCTTCTCTGCGCTGGTCCAGGCGGGCGAAGCAGAGGCCGCGATCGACCACTATCAACGGGCGATCGAGGAGGACCCGGGCTGCGCGTTGGTCGACCCGCAGCGCTACCGCATTCTCTCGGTCGACGCTGCGGAGCCCTGTGGTTTGCGGCTGCGTTGCGCGCATGTCGGTCGTGAGCGCTGGGTGCACGCCCTCGAAGGCGGTGAGCTCGCCGCCGAGACGGTGTTCGCGCAGCTCGAGCAGCTGAATGCCTGCCGCGTCGAGGGACTCGCCCAGGTGGTCGACCTGAGTTGGGCCGAGCCGCGGCACCGCCGCGGCGGGTGCGTCGGCTGGGCGCCGCGGCCCGGACCTGATCTGGCCAGCTGGCTGCACGCGCGCGGTCCGCTCGATCCGAAAGCGGCGGTCGCTCTGTTGCTGCAGCTTGCCAAGGGACTCCAGGCTGCCCACAACCTGGGCATCTGGCACCGCCACCTGCGACCCGAGAACGTGGTGTACGACGGCAGCCAGGCGCAGCTGATCGGCTTTGGGCTTGCCCCCCGCGCGCCCGACCTGCATCACTATCTCCCTCAGCGCGGGGAAGGCAGGTCTCTACTCGTAGAAGGCATGCGCAAGGCCTTGCCCTTTGCCGCGCCCGAGCAGAAAGGCGAGCTCGAGGTCGAGGCGGATGGGCGTTGCGACATCTACAGCCTGGGGCAACTCGGCTTCTTCGCGTTGTTCCAGAGCCTGCGTCCCCAACCCGCCGCCATTACGGGCCTCGAAGGGGTGTGTGGACTGCTCGAGCGCTGCCGGGCACAAAAGCCCGACGCACGCCCTTCGGGCTGGGGGGCGCTGATCGGCGAGCTGCAAGAGCTGAGCGCCCATCCCGGGCGACGGACGATGCCTGTGGGTCGCGACCTGTTCCCCGAGCTGTCGCTCGAAGCGGCTCCGGCCTCTGATCCGAGCGACTGGGAAGAATCCGGAGATACTGAGCCGGAGCTCCCTCCTGTGTTGCTCGCCGGCCTCTCTCTGGGTGTCGAGACCGTGACCCCTGAGCCGGTTGACGAATCCGACGAGAGCATCGGGCTGCTCAGCGACGAGCTCTCTGTGGGCCGCCCGCCAGCGCTGAAGGCACCCGAGCCCCTGGTCGACAGCGAGGCGCCGACCTTGATCGAGGCGGCGCCCGTATCATACTTTCTCGACTCCGACGACAACATCAGCGTTTCTGACAGCGTCGAGGTGCTTGTTCCCCGGGTGTTGCACAACCCGACCAGCCCCGAAGCTGTGCGCGCAGCCGCACAACCTGCCCCCGCGCCGGCTGAGCCCGAGCCCTCAGAGTCGGGCGAGGCGGAGATGCGCCGCATCACGCGCCGCAGCGCGTCGACTCTCAGCCAGCTGCTGGCAGCCGCCAAGAACCAGGAATCTGGGGATGCGCTGCGTTTCGTGCCGGAGGCTCCGCCTGATCTGGTCGTGCGCCGCGAGGCCAACAGGCCACGCATCGAACCCCAGGAGGTCTCTGAGCTCTGGTGGAACCCTTCGTGGGAACAGGCTGAGGTGGCAGCGGTGTTCGAGGTACCGGTCGCCATAACCAACAGCCAGCAGCTCGATTTCGTGCTGGTGCCACCGGGCAGCTTCTCGATGGGATCCAGCCCCGTGCATCCTGACCATCAGCCGGACGAGCGCCAACACAACGTCGAGATCACGCGGCCGTTCTATCTGGGCGCGACCCCGATTTCCCAGCGCGACTGGGAGCGGGTGATGGGCAGCAATCCCGCCTACCTGACCAACGCGGGGCCCGACGCTCCCGTCGAGACCGTCAGCTGGTGGGAGTGCCTGAAGCTGTGCAACCGCCTCTCCGAACTGGAAGGTCTCGAGCCTGCGTACACGCTCGAGATCACCCGTGAAGGGCAACGCCGCGCCTGGTTCCAGGGCCTGGACGGCGAGGGCTATCGGCTGCCCACCGAGGCCGAGTGGGAGCTGGCCTGCCGGGCAGAGAGCGCATCCGCTTTCTGCTTCGGGCCTGGCCTGGCACCGGAGCAGGCGAATTTTGGCGGCACATTGCGCCACACCGCACCGGTGCGCAGCTATCCCGCCAATGCCTGGGGCCTGTTCGACATGCACGGCAACGTCTGGGAATGGTGTTGGGACTGGTATGGGATCTACCCGCCGCACGACTGCTGCGACCCACTCGGCCCCGAGGGAGGCAGCAAACGCGTCGTGCGCGGAGGAGGCTGGAATTTCGCAGCCCGCGCTTGCCGCAGCGCCAAGCGTTACAGCGAGAATCCCGACTTCAGCTACAACGCGCTCGGAGTGCGGGTCCTGCGGCCGGTCCTTCCTCCGAATTCCGAGGGCTCCTGAGGCGGCCGCACGCAATGTAATACGCAACGGGGATGCACGGTGGTTGCAGAGCTGTTAGATTAAATGTGATTCATGCGACGTGCCCTGATCGAGGTTTCGAAACCCGGTCCAGCCATGCGGAACCAAGTATGCTGCGCTTCGCGGTTGTCATCGTCAAAGTCAAAGAAGGCTACTCGGCATATGTCCCAGACCTGCCGGGCTGCATGGTCACCGGGCCCGACCTCGACGAGTTGCGCCGAGACATCAAAGTCGCCATCAGCTTCAAGCTCGCAAGCCTGCGCAAAGAAGGTGGAGAGATCGCTCCCACCACCCTCTGCGAGTATGCGGAGGTCCAGACGCTCGAGGAGCGGCCCTCTGCAGTGCGCAGGCGCAAGGCCAAACGCACCGGTTCGCGTGGCATGGGAGCGCGTGGCGAGCCGCTCGCCAAACCGGTGGTCTTCAAGATCCGCGATCTCGAAGACGCCGAGCTCTGGTGGTCGCCGAGCAACGGCCAGAGGATCGCCAGCGCCAATCTGCAGATCCCCCAGGGGGTCCGGGTCTATATGCGCTCCCCCTGGGGCCGCGTGCTCGATATGGACTACGTGTTGATTCCCGCGGGCCATTGCAAGATCGGCTCGCCGGACATCGAGCTCGGGCGCAACATCGACGAAGAGCTGCACCGGATTGAGCTGACCAAGACCTACTACATGCAGGCCACGCAAGTGACGCACGCCGAGTGGGAAGCCCTGATGCAGACACGCCCCTGGCGTTTCACCAAGGCAGGCAACGACTCCCCGGTCGAGCGCGTGACCTGGTTCGACGCGCTCGAGTACTGCAACCGTCTCTCCGAGCTCGAGCATCTGGGGAAAGTCTATGATCTGACCAGCATTCGCAGGCGTGACGATGGCTCGATCCAATCGGCGAACGTAGAAACCGACATGAAGCAGCCAGGCTTCCGCCTTCCCAGCGAGGCTGAATGGGAATACGCCTGCCGCGCAGGGTCCAGCACGGCCATCTACACCGGCGAGCTTGAGGTGCGCGGAGCGTTCGATGGCCCCGAGCTCGACAGCATCGCGTGGTATGCCGGCAACAGCGGTGTCAACTACGGCGATGCCTACGATTCGTCGGGCTGGGCGAACAAGCAATTCGAGCACACCAAGGCCGGACCGCACGGGGTAGGCCAGAAACGTCCCAACGAGCTCGGCCTGTACGACATGATCGGAAACGTCTGGGAGTGGTGCTGGGACCGTTACCGCAAGTTTCCCAACCAAAGCAGCAAAGAGAAGAAACGTGCCGAGAGAGTCTTCCGCGGAGGCGCATGGAATAGCCAGGTCAGCAACTGCCGCGCGGCGGCGCGCTGCAAGATCCACCCCTCGAAACGCGCCAGCATCCTCGGGTTTCGACCCGTCCGCAGCGTGTTCGGCCCCAGAGAGGTCGCACCCGAGCTAGGCCGGATGAGCTGGCGTGCCTGAGCCGATACTTGCGTTGCAAAAACTTGCTATAATGACTCGAGCGTAAGGCTTCGGGAAGTTCTCACGTATGCAGAAGCCGGCTCGGCCCGATGTTGGCCGCCGGCCCAAGACGCTGTCGTCCTGGCAGCCGAAGCTGGCCTTGCGTCGACAGTCATGGACGCTAGGATGTTCTAGGGGTGGAGTTGCCGACGGCTGGCTGCGGCGAGCTCGGGGCGGCAAACCAGCCATGCGGTGGGAGCAGCTCTCCCGCTGATGGGGGAATGACCGAAAACCATGCTGCGTTATGCCGTGGTCATCGTACCTTCGAACGACGGGTTCTCGGCCTACGTGCCAGACCTGCCCGGCTGCATGGTTACCGGCGATACCCGCAAAGAAGTGGTCAAGAACATCCGGGTCGCGATCTGCTTCCATCTCGAAGGCGTGAAACAGGGCGAGATCGAAGAGCCCCGCAGCCTCTGCCAGTACGTCGAGGTCCCCGTCCCCGAGAATCTGGTCGGCTCCGGCCCAAATCCCAAAGCCAGTGAGTCCCAGGCCATTCGGCTCCTGGTGCACGAAGTCGTCGACGAGCTCTGGTGGGTGCCCACCGACAGGCAGCGCAGCTCCGCCGGCACCAAACGGCCGCTCGCTACTCGGGTGGCGCTGACGACCTCGACGGGCGATAGCATCGAGATGGACTTTGTGCTGATCCCCAAGGGCCGCTACGTGATGGGTAGCCCCCCCGGCGAGAGCGGACGCCACAAAGCCGAGGGTCAGCACGACGTGCAGCTGAGCCGTAGCCTCTACATGAAAGACACCCCGGTCACGCAGCGGGAATGGCGGGCCCTGGCGCGCAGCACCCCGTTCCGCTTCAAAGACGCCGGAGAAAACGTGCCCGCAGAGCGCATCTCCTGGTACGACGCGCTCGAATTCTGCAACATCCTCTCCGACCTCGAGCAGTTGAAACCCGTCTACAAGCTCGGTGAGATCGAACGGCGCGACGATGGCTCGATCCGCCATGCCAAAGTGATGGTCAACTTCAAGAACGACGGCTACCGCCTGCCTACCGAGGCCGAATGGGAGTACGCCTGCCGGGCGGAGACCCGCACGCCGATCTACACCGGCGAGCTGACCATCCACGGCGAGCACAACGGGCCTGAGCTCGACCAGATCGCCTGGTACAGCGGCAACAGTGAGGTCGAGTACGACGGGGGCTTCAACTCGACGGGTTGGTCCGACAAGCAATACAACCACCGCAAGGCCGGCATCCAGACGGTGCGCCAGAAAGAGCCCAATCCCTGGGGCCTCTACGACATGATCGGGAACGTCTGGGAGTGGTGCTGGGACCGTTACGGAAGCTACGTCAACGGCAAAGTCAGCGATCCCATGGGCGCGGTCACAGGCAAGCGGCGCGTGTTCCGCGGCGGCTGCTGGAGCAGCAAGGTCAGCGAGTGCCGCGCGGCCAACCGCTGCAAGATCGGCGCGTCAAACCGCGCCTGCATTCTCGGCTTCCGGCCCGTGCGCCTCGCCAAAGGGCTGCGGTTGACCCGGCACTCGGACGAGGACTCCGAGTCGGGCATGGTGACCTGGCTGGCCTGATCTCTGGGGATGCCCGGCAGGCGGTTCTCCACTGGATTCGTCCGCACAGGGCACTCACACCGCCTGTAGCGTCGGTCTATGACCGGGGCGCTCTGCGAGCGCCAGAGAAAAACCGATCCGCAGGGCGACCCCAGCATCCTCTGGATGCAACCTCTGCCAAGGCTGCTGCCGACGCCCACAGCAGCCTGTCTCAGGGAACGAGGATTCGCCGATAGATTGTTTTGGATCCTCATGTAGGGGCGGGGTTCACCCCCGCCCGAACGGCCTTTCGGGAGGAGCGAAGCGTCCGAGTCCTCGAGGTGTAAACCCCTCCCCTACAAGAAGAAAAGGCGGTCGACGCCTGGGATCGTGGCGGATGTCGGATTGGCATAAGAAACCAACCCTGAGTCTCTTGGCGTTCCGTGAGACAGTCTCTCGCAGAGCGCCGCTACAGAAGACGGCTTCGATCTCTGCGGGCCTCACATCGACGAAGGTGGTCCCCCTCCAAGCCGGCGGATGGACCATGGTCAGCATGCTCGTCGCTCGCGTGCCGCCTGCTCCGACAGACCACCCGGTTGTTCCAATGGTAAAATCCACCAGACACAAAGTAATGCTTGCTTGACATTATGTCGTCCACGGCTAACATATTGTCAACGGCACTTGTCCTGTGCTGTGGAGGAAAAAAGCCATGTCCGGAACCCAACGCGTCCTGGTCTTCCACCTGATCGTCACCGCCCTGACCGCGAGCCTCTACACCGCTCTGCTCCTGGTCGTTGACCCCTACGCGGCCAACGCCGCCTGGGCTTGTATGGCGCTGATGGCACTGGAAAAGCGCGTCCGCCGTGACGAGCCCATCGACGAGCGCGACCAGGCGATCCTGGCGCGCGCCAGCCTGATCGCCTACTCGCTCTTCTGGGTCTGCCTGGTGCTCGGCTGCACGGCGGTCTCGGTCTGGCGGTCTCCCGACTCGATTCCCGCCTGGTGGCTCAGCGTGATCCCGATGGCCGGCTTCTGCATGCTGTATCTGATCCGTTCGACCACTGGTCTGGCCCTCTACGGCAGGGACAGCTGATGGCCAGGAAGTCGCCGTTCAGCAACAACATCCGCCGCTTACGCTTCGACAAAGGCGAGATGACCCAGCAGGCGCTGGCCCGCCTGGTCGAGGTCAGCCGACAGACGGTGATCGCCCTCGAGCAAAACCGCTACGTCCCGTCGCTCTTGCTTGCCGTGCGCCTGGCCCGCGTCTTTGGGGTGGGCGTCGAAGATGTGTTCGTGCTCGGCGAAGAGCCCGCCGCCTGAGCGAGGCCTCAAGCCTGCAGCAGGCCGCCCTCGCCCATCGCCGTGACAATGCGTGCCGCCTCGTCAGGGTCGGAGGGCAGCGGCACCTCGACATCGCGATGCATGCGCCGCCGGCCCGATCCCGCCAGGAAGGTGAAGCAGAGCCCAGCCCCTGCGCGCTTCACGCCTTGCAGAGAGCAGTACCACGACTGGAAGGGACGGTGGGAGTCACCCACGAACAGCCCGTCACGCGCCAGGATGACCTCGTCGGCCCCTGCCCCCCAGCGCGCGATGATGCGTTCGGGTTGCGTGAGTACCTGCTCCTTCGCCCGCCGCTGTATGGCGCGGTTGAGGGCCATCAACCGCCAGAGACTATAGGCAGCGAACAGGGCGCAGCCGATGGCGATGCTGAAGCCCAGGGTCTGGTTCGCTCGGCGAGCCGCGCCTACAATCAGCCCCCCGAGCACTCCGCTGCTCGCCAGAATCAACAACAGCGCCCAGCCAAAGATGCGCAGCATGGTCCAGCCGCCCGCTCAGTGGTGACAATCGGGGCCGTGGACGTGGGGCGGCTCGAAGAAGGGCAAGAACAGTTTGCAGCGGCCCTGCTCGTCGAACGCGTGGATCGCGAGCAGACCCACGCGCTTGTTGGCCAGGGCTTTGAGCCCCTTGCGTACGGTGCGCAGCTCGATCTCGAGTGCGTCGGCGATGTCGGTGGTGTCGATATCGACCAGCTCCGACCTCGCACTCTGCCTGACGAGCACATAGATCGACAGGGCTTCGGGCATCAAGGCCTGGGCTTCGGTCAGGCGCTCTACCTCGGTCGGCATCTCCACACTCCCTCATGCTCTGCAGCGCCCATTGTAGCAGGCAGCCGCGCCGCGACAGTTCCCTTTTCCCAGCCCATCCGCTACAAAGGGGAAAACCGGGGAATCCGCATGCAGGTCATCATTCTCGCAGCCGGGCTGGGGCGTCGCATGATGCCCCTGACCCGCGACTGTCACAAAACCCTGATCCCCGTCGGCGGCCGCGCCATTCTCGGCCGCATCATCGACGTGCTGTTGGCCTGCGGGCTCCGCCGTATCGCCATCGTTACCGGCTACCGCCACGAGGATCTTGAAGCCTACCTCGCCGAGAACTACACAGGCCTCGAGCTCAGCTTCATCCATAACGACCGCTACGCGTCCACAAACAACATCTTCTCGCTGGCGCTCGCCTTCGAACAGCTGCCCGACGACGATATCCTGCTGATCGAGTCGGACCTGCTCTTCGAAGCCGCGGTCATCAAGCGCTTGCTGGCCTCGCCCCATCCCGACGTGGCGCTCGTCGACCACTACCAGATGGGCATGGACGGCACCGTCGTAACTGTAGAGGACGGGCAGGTCACAAGGGTGATTCCGCCGCACCTGCAGAGCGCCCAGTTCGACTTCTCCAACAAATACAAGACCCTCAACGTCTACCGCTTCTCCAAGGAATTCTGCCAGCAGGCATTCAAGCGCCTGATCGCCTGGTATGCCCGCGCCATCGACGACAACTGCTACTACGAGCTGATCCTGGGCGTGATCATCTACATGCAGAGGGCGCAGATCCACGCGGAGATCCTCGAAGGCGAGCTCTGGACGGAGGTCGACGACCCGGTCGACCTCGATGTGGCCGCCTTCATGTTCCACCCAGAGGCGCGCGTCGACGTTCTGCGCTCGAGCCATGGCGGTTATTGGAAGTACCCGCTGCTCGACTTCAACTTCATACGCAACATGTACTTCCCCACCGGTGCCGTGTTGAGCGATCTGCGCAGCAACCTGCCGGCGCTGGTGCACAACTACGGCTCCTGCCAACGCGTGCTCGACCAGAAGCTCGCGCACTTCCTCGACCTGCCGGCCGCAGAGCTTGTGCTGCTCGGCGGCGCCTCGCAGGTGTTCCCCTGGCTGGGCCGGCGTTTCGATGGACGCCGGGTGCTGGTTCCCGACCCCAGCTTCGGCGAATACGCTCGGGTCTTTCCCCAGGCCGAGCACTATGCAGACACCGGCAGCATCGACCTGCAACGGCTGGCAGAAAGGACGCACTCATTCGAGCTGTGCGCGCTGGTCAACCCGAACAATCCGACCGGCACGACGCTCGCCACTGAGGCCCTGCACAGCCTGATCGCCGGCTGCCCTGCGTGCCTGTTCGTGGTCGACGAGTCTTTCATCCGCTTCAGCGAGCAAGCCTCGCTCAGCAGCCTGGTGGCTGCCCGCCCCCTGCCGAATCTGTTGCTGATCGAGAGCCTCAGCAAGGCTCTGGGAGTGCCAGGGCTGCGCCTGGGCTTCGCCTTCAGCCAGAACCTCGAGCTGCTGGCCGAGCTGCGTGCCAGCTTGCCCATCTGGAACCTGAATTCGGTCGCCGAGTACTTCCTGGAAGTGCTGTTCAAGCATCGGCGCGAGCTGGACGATTCGTTGACACGCACGCAGGCAGACCGGGAAGAGTTTGCGGGACGCCTCGCAGAGCTGCCAGGAATGCTCCGCGTCTGGCCGAGCGGTGCGAACTTCCTGCTCTGCAGCCTCGACCCCCAGCTCTACCCCTCCCCGGGCCTCGAGGCCTGGCTGCTCAACCACCACAACATCCTGGTCAAAGACCTGAGCGAGCGCGTGGGCGGCCCTGTGACGACTCTGCGCCTGGCAGTGCGCACGCCGGCAGAGCACGCGCTGCTGCTGCAAGCACTGCAGAAATTCGCCACCCGAACTGGAGAATGAGCCATGCAGCAACGCTGGCAGAAGATCTGGTCGCGCCCCAAACAGCTGCAGGCTGACGAGGACCTGCTGGTCGGCCTGCTCGAAGCCGATGGCATCGGCTCCGGTATCGGCGCCATCTCGCCCGAGGCCTGGCGTGCCTTTGTGGCCGCGGTTGTGACCCGGCTCGGCATGAAACCTGGCCAGTCGGTGTTCGAAGTCGGCTGCGGGGCCGGTGCCTTCCTGTTGCCGCTCGCCGAAGCCGGGCTGCAGATCAGTGGCCTCGACTACGCGGCGGCGCAGATCGAGCTGGCGCGCCAGGCGCTGCCTGGAGGCCGATTCGAGGTCGGTGAGGCAGCAGAGCTCAGCAGCTCTGCCGAGGTCGACTTCGCCGTCTCGATGGGGGTGTTCATGTACTTCCCCTCGCAGGACTACGCCGCGCGCGTGCTGGCAGGTATGCTGCGCCTTGCTGGACGGGGAGCGGCCATCCTCGACGTCCCGGACCTGGCCACGCGCGACGCGTGTCTGGCTGAGCGCCGCGCCTTTTTCGGCGCCGAAGAGTACGCGCGCCGCTACCAGGGCCTCGACCACCAATTCTACGCGCGCGCTTGGTTCGTGAGCCAAGCGGCCGCGCTCGGCTGGCACGCCGAGGTAGAGTCCCAAGCCATCCGCGGCTACCGCCACGCCCCTTTCCGCTTCAATGTCTTCCTGGAGCCTGCCCGTTGAAACTGGAAGCCCGCTTCATAGCTGGCGTGGCGGAGGTGGAACCGACGGCCTGGGATCGCCTGGTCGGCGAGGCATCTCCATTTCTCGAGTGGACTTTCCTCGACGCTTGCGAGAAATTCTCGGCCGTGCCGAGCTTTGGTGCGGCCGCGCAACATCTGACGGTCTATGAAGGCGGCCGACTGATCGCCGCAGTGCCGCTGTATTGCAAGGGTGATGGGCGCGGCGAGTTCATCTACGACTGGGCCTGGTATATGCTGGCACAGCGGATGGGGGTGGACTACTACCCGAAGCTGCTGTCGATGTCGCCATTTACCCCGGTGCCGGCCCCGCACTTCCTGCTCGATGCTGCCTACGAACGCGCGGCGTTGATGCCCGCGCTGGCCGGACTGGTCGAAGACTGCGCACGCAAGAGCGGCATGCGCGGCGTGCACTACCTGTTCGTGCCCGACGAAGAGGCCCGTGCCCTCGAGCAGGTCGGCTATCTGCGCAGGCTGACCTACCAGTTGGTCTGGCAGAACGCGGGCTACCCGAACTTCGAAGCTTTCCTGGCTCGCTTCAAGTCGAAGGACCGCGTGAAGATCAGGCGCGAAATGCGGCGCGCCGATGAGCAGGGGCTGCGCTTCGAGACCCGCAGCGGCCTGGCCATAATGCCCGAAGACTGCGAGGCGCTCTACCATTTCTACACCCGCACCTGCGCCTTGTATGGCACGGGCAGCAACTACCTCAAACGCGGAACCTGGCAGCAGCTGTTCCGCGACTGGAAGCACCGGCTGGTGCTCTTCCTGGCATTCCGCGGCAAAGAGCGGGTAGCCGGTTCCCTCTGCGTGCATAAGGGAGACGCCCTCTACGGACGTTATTGGGGATGCAGTGAAGAGCTGCCCGGCCTGTACTTCAACGCAGCCTGTTACCAACCGCAGCAGTACGCCGTGCGCCACGGCATCGCGCGTTTCTACGCGGGCTTCGGCAACGCCACCTACAAGCATGCGCGCGGACTCGATCCCGAGCCGACCCATTCGGCGCATCGGCTGTTTGAGCCGCGTCTGCACCAGATCCTCGCCGGGGCCCTCGATCGAGAACGCCTGCTGAAGGAGATGGAGATCCGCGAGATCTACCGGCGCTCGAAGCTCCGCAAGCCCGCAGGAGGTGCCTGATGGCCCTGATCGAGACGGCACGGCCGCTGTCCGCTTCCCGACTCTGGCCCTTGTTGGCCGAGTACTACCGCGGACGTGGCCCGGGTGCGTGGCTGCCCGGCGGCGTGCCCTTCCAGGCAACCAGCAACGCAGCCATGGCGCGTTGCTACGCGCGCCTGATCCAGCAATTCCTGCTCGACCAGAAACCTGAAGAGCTCGCCACCATCGTCGAGCTCGGTGCCGGCCACGGCAGGCTGGGGCTGTTGGTGCTCGAAGAGCTGCAGCGTCTGCAGGCCAGCAGTCCCTTGGGAGTGCCCCCCTTCCGGCTGGTGTTGTCCGACCTGTCACCCGCTTGCATTGCGGACTGGCGCAGCCGCCCAGAGCTGCAGCCGCACTTCGACAGCGGACGGCTCGACGTGGCGCTATACAGCTGCGACGCCCGCGCATTGCAGCTCGAAGTCTCGGGGCTGACGCTGGACAGCGAGCATATCTGCGGCACCCTGGTGCTGCTGGCCAACTATTTCTTCGACTCGCTGCCTCTCGATCTGTTCATGGTCGAAGAATCTACCCTGCACGCCTGCCTGGTCGAGCTGCACGGCGAGAGCGCTGGCTCAGAGCTGGCTGCGTTGCGGCCGGTCTTCAAGCTCGAGCCTCTCGGTGAGCCCGCTTACAACGAGCCTTCCTGGAATGCGCTGCTCGAAGGCTATCTGCAGAGCTTGCGCAAGGGCTGCGTCGGTCTGCCCGTCACGGCCTTCCAGATCCTGCCCTGGTGGCAGCAACTGGCCCGGGAATCGTGCCTGCTGTTGGTCGCAGACAAGGGGCCTCTCGACCTGGCGGCTCACGAAGGCCGTGCGCTGCCGCCCTTCATCACGCATCAGAGTTTCTCCTACCCGGTCAATTTTCATGCGCTCGGACAGTGGATCGCCGCCGAGGGGGGCGACTTCCGGCTCTGCTCGCGGCGACCGGGAAGTCTGCAGCTGGGGATGTTCCTGCTGCGGGGGAAGCTCGACAGTTGTCCTCGGCTACTCCAAGGTTGGCAAGAGGGTCCCGAGACCTTCAGCCCCACCGACTTTGCCGTCTTGCGCAGGGCTACCCTGCGGGGTGGCTTCGAGCTGGACAGCTTCTTGGCCCTGATGCGGCTGGCCGCCGACGACGCCGAGCTGTTCTGGCAACATTCGCAGGCGCTGCTGAACAAAGCGCCCAGCGTTCCCCGCCACAACCGACGCGCAGTGCTGCAGTTGCTGCAACGGGTTGCGCAACGCAGGCTGGTGGCTCCGCCCCCGGTCGAGCTGTGGACGCGGCTCGGCCGTATCGCCGCTGCCCTGCGGTGCTTCGCTCAGGCAGCCGACTGGCTGCGCGCGGCCTGCGCAGGCGGAGCCGAGGCCGCTGTGCTGCTGGAGCTCGGCGCGTGTCTGCTGCGCACAGATGGCGCCCGCGACTGGTGGGCCGAGGCCCGGGCCAGCTTGCAGATGGCCGGCCTGGTTGCCGAGGCCGAGCAGCAGGAGCAGCACGATGACGCCTGGCATGCGCTGCGCAGTGGCTGCAACCTGCTCCGTTCGAAACTGGCGGCGCTGCCGAGTGAGGCGGTCGTCGAGCGCAACGCCCTGGCTGCGTGCTGGCAGAGAGCACGCGACGCCGATCCGGGTCTCGCCGCTCTGCGCCGAGCCCCCGCATTCACAAGCCTTTTTCAGCCCGATCCCTTCCACCGTGAGGACATCCGCCCGTGAAAGCTGCACGCATCCACGAATACGGCCCGCCATCGGTCTTCCGCATCGAGGATCTGCCCGATCCACGACCGGGACCCAAAGACCTGCTGATCCGCATCCAAGCGAGCGCCGTCAACCCGGTCGACTGGAAGATCCGCAGCGGGGGCCAGCGGGGCGCGATCCGCTACAAGCTGCCCTGGATTCTCGGCCTCGATCTGTCCGGTGAGGTCGTGGAGGTGGGTAGCCAAGTCACGCGTTTTCAGCCAGGCGACCAGGTCTGGTCAAGCCCCACCCACAGACGGCCTGGCTGCTACGCCGAGCTGATCACCGTGGCCGAGGCCGAGGTGGGAAAAAAGCCGGCCAGCATCAGCCATATCCAAGCCGCGGGCATCCCCCTGGTCGGCCTGACCGCTTGGCAATGCGTCGTCGATGCAGGCAGGCTGCAAGCAGGGCAGCGCGCCCTGATCCAGGCCGGCTCTGGCGGAGTCGGCAGCTTTGCCATCCAACTCTGCAAACACCTGGGCGCCCACGTCATCACCACCTGCAGCGCCGGCAATGCCGAGCTGGTGCGCAGCCTGGGAGCTGATGAAGTGATCGACTACCGCGCCCAGAACTGGTGGGAACAAGTCTCCGAGCTCGACTTCGTGCTCGACAGCCTGGGCGGAGAAGACCGCAAGCGCGCCCTGGCCGCTGTGCGGCGTGGCGGCTGCGTCGCCAATATCACCGCCAACCTGCCCAAGCTCACCGAGCGCTACGGGCCGACCGGCGGCCTGCTGGTGACCGGCCTGGGCCTGATCGGCTTCAAGCTCAAGGGTCTGGCCCGCGGAGTGCGGGCGTCGATGGTGGTCAAGAAGTGCCGCGGGGATCAGCTCGATCAGATCGCGGAACTCGTCGACGCTGGGGCGATCAAACCTCTGCTCGACAAGACTTTCCCGCTCGAGCAGATCGCTGACGCCCACGCCTACAGCGAGACGCATCGGGCGCGCGGCAAAATCGCCATCGCGATCTCGGCAGAAGCGCGTGCAGAGTTGGAGTGACGGGCTCAGGCGGCGGCTTTGACCTGCTTCTTCTTCGGGAGACGGGCCTCGCAGACCTTGTTGCGGCCCTGGCGTTTCGCCTGGTAGAGCGCCTCGTCGGCCACCTTCAACACCGCACGGGGATCGGAGCCGTGGCTCTGGAGCTCGGCGACGCCGATGCTGAGGGTGATGCCGACCGGCTTCGCGGGACCGCCGCGCTTGGGGGTGAGCTGCAGCTTCTCGGCCCGGATTCCCGCACACATAGCCTCGAGGTGGGGCACAGCCTGCGCCGCCGACAAGCCAGGGAACAGCATCGCGAACTCCTCGCCACCAAAGCGGAAGGCCCGCCCACCACCGCTGGCCCGCTCGAGCTGACGCGCGATCCATTGCAGGCACAGGTCACCATTGGCATGACCGTAGCGGTCGTTGAGCTTTTTGAAGTGGTCGATGTCGCACATCGCCAGGGCCGCCCGACGCGGCAAGCGATCGAGGGCTTCGGCGAGCGCGCGCCGGCCGGGAAGTCCGGTCAGCTCGTCGCGGTAGGCCAGCCGGTAGGACATCTCGACCAGCTCGACCAGCAGCAGGCAGCCCGCCAGACTGAAGCCAAAGCCCAGGTTGCCCGTAGTGTTGAGCTCCACCAGCCCCCAGCCGGCCGCGAGCAAGGACCAGAGCCCGGTCCCCCGGCCCGAGAGCTGCCGCGCCAGCAGGGCCAGGCCCGCCAGCAACCAGACGCCCGCCACCAGCTGCGGGACGGGCAGGCTTGCCAACACCAGGGGCGCGGCCTGCAGAACCCGCGCCAGGCTCTCCGGAGCCCCCCGCAGCAAGGCCGCCAGGGCCAGCGCCTGCGCGGCCAGCACAAACATACCCCAGCTGCGCAGCTGCGGGTGCCGCCCCACGCCCGCGAACAGCAGCAAGTTCAGGGGCAACACCAGCATCAACGCACCCGCCAGCAGCGACGCCTCAGGACCTGCGGGTGGAAAGCGCAGGCCTGCCCAGACAGCCAGGAGAGCGGTCGCCGCATACATGGGGCCACTGCGGTGGAAACGCCAGGCCAACAGCAGGCCGGCGACCAGCAGCGCCGGCGCCAGCCGCTCGAGCCAGGCCAACATGTCCGGCTCCAGGCCGAAATGCAGGCGTAGCCCGATGGCGAGCGCGGCCAGGCAGCCGCCAGGGAAGAACAGCCCGCGTAGGAATCGGGGCATGACCGGCCTCCAGAGAACCTGATGGGAATATCGGCCGCCGGAGGGGGTCTGGATGAGGCCGGACTCAGGGCGTGGGGCTCAACACCGTTTTGAAGCGCTGCAGGCCGTTGATGCGGATCAACACATCCGGGTCGAAGCGGCGCGGCCGCCCATCTGTCATCATTTCTCGGATGCGGTTTTTTCCACGGGCGCCAGGTCGAAGACCTCCTGTTGGTCGCTGCCGCCGTGCGGATCGCTCAAGGTGATCACCAGGTGCCCGCGCTCGTCCTTCGCGTAGACGATGCGGCTGGGAAAGTCGTTCTTGGGACTGTCGAACGTGGCCGAGCACCCCTTTGCATCGACCTCGACCAACTCGAACTGGGCGGCCTGCTGTCCACCAGGAAAGGGGGTCAACACGACCTTGTCCTCGGCCACCTCGAACTTCTCGAATTCGTAGAACAGCAGCTGGCCACCCGCCAGCAACTGGCTCGAGCTGAGCACCTTGCCCCCTTCGGGCGTGCTGTACCAGGCCTCGAAGACGGCATCCCCCATCGGACCCGCCCAGCTGCCCGCCAGATAACCCAGGTCCTGCAGCTGCTCCTCGGCGCTCTGCGCCAGGGCCGCCGGACCCACCAGCAAGCCAACCAACAACGCGATCCTGGCTCTCCGCATGGCATTCCTCCTCGCTATGCAACCCTGCCATGGTGGCGGGCCAGTCCAAACGGGTCTTGGAAAAAACCGACAGCTTCAAATTTTCCCGTCCGGGCGCGCGAAACACGCAGCCAGGCTCTGGGCGGTCCAGCCCCAGCGAGTCGGGCTGCCGCCGCTGAACAGCCGGAAGTCGCGGATCAGATGGGCCTGATCGCAATAGCCAGCGCGGACAGCGAGCATCGCCCACGAGCTGGGCCCGTCCTGACCGCTACGGAACACGCGCTGGAAGCGCAGAATGCGGGCCAACAGCTTGGGTCCCAGGCCGACCTCACGCCGGAATCTGCGCTCGAGGCTGCGGGCGCTCAAACCACAATGCGCGGCCAGCGCATCGAGGCGCCAGCCCCCATCGGCGGCGACCAACGCCTGCACAGCGCGCTCGACGGGGGACAGAGCGCTGCATCCCAGGCGGGCGAGCAAGATGCTCTCGAAGCGGGCACACGCCTGCTCGAAGCTGCCCGAGGTCTCGGCCGCTGCACGTAGCGCCGTCTGGAAGCCAGGGTCGACCTCTGCCAGCTCGACGCGCTGCCCGAGCAATCGGTGTTGCGGCAGTCTGAGCAGAGGAAACATGCCCCCAGGCCAGAAACGGATCCCCAGCAGGTGGACAGCACCCTGCGGGGCGATGTCGAGGGTCCCTCGCAGCTGACCGACCAATAGGGTGCGTGCCTGCGTTTGGCGGCGCCCATCGCTGTGGACCTGGCAGAAGGGATCGGCCAGGTTCACCACCAACTCAGGGTTGCCATCGGGCACAAGTCTCTCGGGCTCGCTGTCCGGCAACCCGTCCAGGAGCCAGAAACAACGCACCCAACGCGCTAATGGCAGCGTGGCCGGCTGCTCGCGGTATCCCATCACGGACCTCGGAAGGTGTGCGCTTGCAGTGTACGCGCCCGCCCAACGTCAACCAAGTGCGACGCAAGCGGGGGGCACTGTCAGGCAGAGGTTGACGCCCCGAGCCGCGCAATCCCCGCGCGGCTGCGTTGGAGTTTGTGGCCCGGACTTTGCAATGCCCGCCTGACAACGCATCATTCTTCCGGAGGAACCTCGATGTCCCGCACCTCAATCATCCTGAGCTGCCTGCTGCTCTGCGGCGCGCTGTCCGCCAACGACCAGGCGGCGCAGCTGGCGCGCGCCTGGAGCGCGGGCTCGCAAGCCGACGCTGAACAGGCCGCCCGCCAGGTCGAACCCGAGCTACGCCTGGCCGCGACCCGTGCCCTGTTGCAGAGCTCGTCCAACTCTGAACGCAAGCTCGGCCTGCGGCTTGCCGAGCGCCTCTGGCTACACGCGTTGCTGCCCGAGTTGCAGCAGCTGCCGCGCACTGAATCCCTGTGCGCAAAGTTGGCTCTGTACGGCCGCTTCGCCATCGAACGCGAGCCCGCATCGCTCGCGACCACGCCCGCTGAAGCGGCGGCAGCCTGGTTCGTCTCCTACCAGGTGCAGGTGCAGGCCCGAGACAGCGCCGGACGTCCCCTGTCCGGCGGGCGCCTGCGGGCCTATTCCCACGACTACGACATCTCCCTGCCGGTCGCCGAGGCTTCTCCGCTCGACGCCGATGGGCAGTGCGCCCTTCGTCTGCCAGCTGGCGAGTACACCTTGTTCGCCGCCTCGGCGGAGCGCGCCGACCCGGTGCTGGTCCGTAGCGGGCGGCTGACGGTGGGCTCTGATCTCAACGTCCAGCTCGATGCCAGCCACAGCCTGCCCTGCAGGCTTGAAGGCGCCGACACGCCAAGCGACACGCGGCTCGAGTTGGCTCCGACCAGCCATCCGTTCCTCAGCTTCGGCTTCCAGACCGACGCCCAGACGGCCATCGAGATCAGCGCCGGGCTGCAGCTGCGCGCCCAGCTCCTCGGCAAGGACACGCAGGGAGCCTTCTTCCTGCTGGGGCAGCATGATCCCCAGCAGCTGGCCTTCGATCTCGAAGCCTGCGCCCAGATCGCCTGGCACAGCCCTGCCGAGGGAATCGACGCGCTGCGTTGGGAGCTGCGCCTCGGAGGAGACGGACTCGGAGCACGCCAGCTCGACCTGAAGCGCGGGGATGCGCTGCGTATCAGTGCCGGCGCCTGTGATGTCGGCTACAGCTACGAACATCCAGAGCTCGAGCGGCTCAGCTTCCAGCGCCGCGCCTACTCGCTCGAGCAAGGCCAGCTATTCGACCTCAGCGTGGGCGGGCCCCTGCAACCCCGCGTCTGGGCCAGCCTGTACGAGAAGCGTTACCAGAAGCTGGCTCCCTTCGCTGTGCGGGCTTTCCTGCTCGATGCGCAGGGGCATGTGTTGAGCTCGGTGCAGCAGAGCGACCGTCGCCGCAACGGCACGCGTCTGCTTCGGGTCGAGATCCTGCGCGCTGGCGAGAGCATCCACAGCCTGCGGCGTTCCTACGCCGATCTCGAGGCCACACTCGCGGGGGCCTCGATCGAGGACCTGCGCTACCGGATCATCAGCCCCTTGCCTCTGCTGACCGACGAAGTCTCCGGCGAAGGGGCGGCACGCTTCGGTAGCGAACGTTACAGCATCAGCGCGCCTGCCTTCCTCGAGGCAGAGGCCCAGACCTTCCTCGCCGCAGCCGAGACGATCTACCAACCGCTGCGCGAGGTCGCTCTGCGCAAGCTGAAGTGGAAGCAGGGCAAGATCAACATCCATCCGAGTATGCCCGCTGGCGTCCGTGCCTATGCCAGCAGCAACGGCACCAGCAACTTCAACGTCTACGATCTGCTGCGCTGTACACGCTTGCGGGACGCTCTGGGGAGCACTCCGATCTTCCACGAGCATCTGCACACGGTCGGCTACAGCCACAGCGACTACATGGACGTGGCCGGGCTGCGCGTCCGCCGTGCTCTCGACCCGCAGGGAGCGGCCTTCATGGGCCGCGGCAAGAACCCCGCCAAGGCGCTACAGTTCCTGCTCGAAGGCAGCCAGGGGAAGGGAGGCATCCTCGCCAGGCTGTTGCTACAGCGCTACGGTGCGAAGATCTTTGACGGCTACCTCGCGCGGCGCAAGCAGCGGGTTGCCCTGCAAGCCCGTGGCTTGAGCGAGAAGGAATCGGACTGCGCGCTGTTCTCGGACGTCTGCGGAGAAGATCTCAGTGCCCTCTTCGCCACCGTCCACGCCGGCATCGACGCCGAAGATGTCGAAGCAGGCCTGGCGGAGCCGGACGCGGACTCGGAGTCTGGCCAGAACCCCTCGGGCGGTTTCGGCTTCGCAGACCTGAAACGTGCCCTGGCGGACGAGCAGGCGGACATCTCCGGGCTGCTGGCAGACTGGCAGGCCAAGATCGGCGGAGTCCCCGCCTTGCGGGCCCAGGCCCGACACTTCCTGCGGCTCGGTGAGCTGTTGTTCCTACAAGGTCGCGAGGACGACGCCTGCCGCTGTTTCTCGAAAGCCCTGCAAGCCGCCGTCGATATCGATGCCGGATTCTTCGCACGCACGCGCAATGAAGCGCTCGGTGTACTGCGCGGCGAGCCCCTGGGGTTGGGATGGATGTAGGCGCTTTCCCGCTTGCGTCCGAAGCCAGAAAGTCGGACAACTGGAGGACACGCGCTTTCTGCGTAGACCGCGCAACCAGAACCAGTAGCGGCCCCTCCGCACAGTCCGCTCCGGAGATGCACCGTGGCCGCCGGAAGACCGAGAAAGTTCGAGGAGCAGGCAGTGCTCGACGGAGCGGCGGAGCTGTTCCGGGACCGGGGTTTTGCGGGCATACGCGTACCCGAGCTGGTCGAGCAGCTTGGGATCTGCCGCCAGAGCCTGTACCGGTTGTTCGGCGACAAACGCGGCTTCTTTCTGCGCGCCCTCGACCACTACGCCGCCGCTGAGCTCGACCCACTATTGAACCGCCTGCAGGGCAGCGCTGATCCTCTCGAGACCGTGCTCGAGCTGGTGCGCGGCTGGCCCGATCACGCCCGCAACGGGCGTTGCCTGCTCGCCCGAACGGCGATGGACGGCGGCGATGACCCCGAGGTGCAAGAGCGCATTGGACATCATATCGGCCGCTTGCGCGATGCCTTGCGCGACGCCCTCGCGAAAGCTTGCAAGCTGGGCCAGCTACGGGCAGACAGCGACATCCACAGCCTGACCGGCGCCCTGCTCGCAGCCATGCAGGGCGTCTCGGTCATGTGCGGCCTTCCGCACGCCGAGGAACACCTCAGCGCCGCCAGCCTCGGTATCGAGCTGTTGTTGCAGCAGCACCGGCGGCACTGAGCCACCTCCATCTTTTTCGTAAACGAACTTTACCAAAACCTTCCTTCGTCGACGGGGAGCGGCTACACTTGTTCCGCACCCCCAGCTCTTGAGGTCTACCATGGCCCGTCGTGCCCTTCCGCTGGTTCTCATCTCATGCATCCTGGCGGCCGGCTGCTCCCAGAGCTCAGGCAGCTCAGGCTCCAGCTCAACCTCAGGCGGCACAAATCCAAGCGGCCAGCCATCCCTGCTCAGCATCAGTCCCGACACGCTCGCCGTCGCTTCGAGCTCCACACTGACCGTGCGCGGCCAGGGCTTTGCCAGCCAGGACAGAATCGTGCTCGGAGGCGCAGCGTTGGCCACGCAATGGCTCGACGCACAGACCCTGAGCGCCCCGCTGCCGCTTCTCAGCAGCGGCGACTATGCGGTACAGGTGGAGCACAACGGACAGCTGGCCGGCACGCTCTGGTTGCACGTAGGCAACAGCCCACCGCAGTTGACCATGCCCCATTTGTGGCAGCTGCACGAAGAGACCGAAGCGACCCTGAGCGTGGGGGCCCACGATCCCGAGGGCGACCCGGTGCGCGTGTTCATGGCTGGCCTGCCACCGGGCGCCATTTGGGACGAGACCTCCGGTCAGATCCGCTTTCGGCCGGACTTCATCCAGGGGGGCAAGACGTACCAGGTCGTGGTGACTGCAGACGACGGCTCGAGCGCGACCGTCAGAAACCTCCAGATCGAGATCCTCGACGACATCACACCACCCTGGCCTACGGTCACCAACACTGTCTCGGCCAGCAACCACACCCGCCTGACACTCTCCCAGACCACCGACAGCTGGCTCGACAGCCCCGGCCATGCCGGCCGCAGCTTCGGGGCGCGGGTCGTGATCCCTGACGGGGCCTCAGCGAGCCAGAAGATGCCGGTACGCGTCTACCTGCATGGTTTTGGCGGGTCCCCGTATACCGGGGGCGCCGGCGGCCAGTACCGGATCTACGCGCACGACCCCTCGAACACGTATTGGTACGGCTATGGCGAACAGATGCCGGGCGGGGCCCCCACCGCCGGCACCGTGCCCAACTACACCCAGAGGCGCGTGCTGCACCTGATCGAGTGGCTGCTGCAGAACCATCCCGGCGCCGATCCCGAGCGGGTCTATGTGGCGGGAGGATCGATGGGGGGCGCCGGTGCCGCTACATTGGGTCTGCACTATGCCCGACACTTCTGCTACGTGCACGCGACCATCGGTCAGAAGATCGCCCGCAACCACCGGCCAGCGCGCCTCTCTCAACTCGCGGGCTTCTGGGGAGACCCCACGCTGAACCTCGACGACGGCCGCGGCATGGGCGTCTGGGACAGGCTCGACTTGACCCGCGTTCTGCAAGAGCTGCCGGAGGCCCGCGATCAGTTTGTCTACACCAAGCACGGCAAAGATGATGGAACCATCCACTTCGGCGCCGTCATCCAGCCCTCGCCACTGACCGGCCTGAGCTTCTATCAAGCCCTGCAGCTCGAGCGCATCGGACACTATTGCGTCTGGGACGAGGGAGGACACGGCTCGTCGGACCCGGTGATGGGCGCAGGCTGGTGGGACGATGATTGGTCTCGCATCTTCGCCAGCGACAGCTACCTGCGCCGCGACCTGCCCTTCCCGGCCTTCTGCCAGTCGAGTCTCGACCGCGATCCGGGCACCGGAGCCGGCAACGGTCAGCAGAGCTGGAGCACAAACTCCGGCTACGCGGGCTCTGTCTCCAATGCGGGGGACACCGGTTGGGACGGGGACCTGGCGGGTGCGATCAACCGCTTCCTGCGCTGGGACTCTGCGGCGATCGTCGACACTCCCGAGCGCCTCGAGATGCCGCTGCGTGCCGTCGATGGCACGGGGACTGCAGCGCCCCAGGCCGGCTACCCGACCCAAGGCGACAAGCCCGACGGCAGCCTGCCCATCATCGCCGATGTCAGCCTGCGCCGGGTGTCCGGCTTCCGCTGCCTGCCAGGCGAAACCGTACGCTGGAGCTTTGGAGCGCTGGCCGGAACGGTGCTGGCTGATGCCGAAGGCCTGGTGACGATTCCCGACCTGATCATCGGAAGCAGCTGGACCACGCTGGTGCTGACGCGCAACTGAGGCGTCAGCCCAACGCGAGCGCCTCGGGCATGACCTGCGCCCCGGTTGCGCGCAGCGCCGCCAGCTCGACGACCCTGCGCAGCTCACCGACATTGCCCGGCCATGCGTACCCCGCGAGGCGTTCAACGGCTGCCTGGGACAGGTGCCGCGGCGGCCCGCCGCAGCGCTCAAGAAAAGCCCGCGCCAATAGAATCGCGTCGAAGCCCCGCTGCCGCAGCGCCGGGAGACGCAGCTCGGCTGCGCGGAGCATCGTCAGCAGCTCCGGCAGCAGACTGCTCGCCAGTTCGACCTCCTGGGGCCCACAACTTGCCAACAGGCGCAGGCGCCTGGTGCTACGCAAGAAGGCGAGCAGCCCTTCCTGCGCCGCGCGCCCGAGGTGCTCGACATCCGCCAGCAACAGGCTGCCTTCGTGGGCTTGCGTCAACAGCCCGCTACGGTTCGCGCCGGGGCTCGCGCCCACGCGCCCGAAGAGCTCCTCAAGCTGCTGGTCGACGGGCACCCGGGCGCACTCGAACACGATCCATGGCCCGCGTCTGCGCGGGCTGAGGCGGTGCAGGCCGCGGGCCCAGGTGCGCCGGCCGCTGCCCAGCTCGCCACGCAGCAACAAGCACTGCTCGCCGGACGCCCATCGCTCCAACTGGCTGGCAAACGCACGCATCGCAGGAGACTCTGCGATCAGCTCGTCGTCGCGCAGGCCCGGCAGCATCGACAGCCCCGGAGCTCTAAGAGCCTGCGTCTCCGCATCGACAGCAGCCGTAGCCCCCTCTTCGGAAACGGCCCGCGCGCGGAATGGCGGGAGTACAACCACGAAACGCACACTGCCCAGGCTCAGGCGGTCTCCGTCGAGCAGCTCGGCACGCGACACAGGCACACCGTTGAGCAGGGTACGGTTGCGGCTGTTGAGGTCTTCAACCCGGGCGGCCTGCTCGCCGACGAGCAGCCGCGCATGTTGGCGGCTGACGCTCTCGTCGAACAATTGTAGCGTGCATTCTTCACCACGCCCCAGCACCGCCAGTCCCGATGCCAGCTGGTACTCGACGCCGCGATGGTAGCCTTCTTCGACGATCAGTCGCATAGGCGGGTTATTGCCCGTCCTCAGAGCCTTCCATCACCATCGCATCGTCGAGGGCGTCTTCTTCGGTGAAGTCGCCTTCGAGCTCGCGGTCGAGGGGGACCTCGTCGGGTGCGTGCTCGAGGGGGTAGACTGCCCGGTAGATGCCAGGATTGAGACAATTGTCGGCCTTCGCCAGGTGGAACATGACCGAGAAGGCAGAGTCGAGGTTGGAGTTGGCCTGATCGAGCAAGTTTTTGGCCATCGTCACTTCGGTGCCGATCGAGACCTCCGTCGCTGCCAGGCCACGGCTGTCTTCGAGGTGGAAACGGATCTCGTCGAGCAGCGGGTGCAGCTTCTTGCAGTCTGCCAACGCGCCATCTTTCTCGCGCACCAGCCGATTGCCGACCACCCGTAGGGTCTCGACCGGGATGCGCGTCGCCTTGGGCAACCCGCGCGGAAACATCGCCCTGCGCAGATCGTCGGGCACATCGTAGAGCAGCATGGCGCCATAGATCCGGCGCATCGATTTGTACAGCTCGAAGGAGTTCTCGAGCGCCATGCCGGCATCGTCTTCGAGTTTGGAGAGCCGAACCAGTTCTTGCAGACGTTCTTCGACAACGTCGATCAACTGCCCGACCTCGTCGACATAATCGGAAACAAAGCGGGCGTCGTTGTAGAGACGCAAGACCTTGCGTACACGCTGGACGCGATGACGCCGGTCGTCGATCTTCTTGCGGCAGATTTCGGCGTAGATCTCCACGTTCCTGGCTCCGTGTTCTGAAGGGCGGGTGCAGGACCCTCTTATTGTGGCTGCCACTTCGGGTCACGTCGAGCACTATCCGGGGATTGTTGACCCGTCTCCGTCTATGGGTCCATGGAACAGCCGTTCCGCGGCGCTGTGCCAGGCATGCCAGGCGTCCTCACCGAACAGGCAGAAGCGTATCTCGGCCAGACCGCCCGCGGCGTCGCGACAGGTCAGCAGGGCCAGCTCGGAGGCTTCATCGAGGGGGTAGGCGAAGACACCACAAGAGATGGCCGGAAAGGCCACGCTCTGCAGACCCTGCTTGTTGGCCAATTGCAGGCTCGCGCGGTAGGCCGCCGCCAACAGCGGCGCGGAGTGGTTGGCGTCGCGGTAGATCGGCCCCACAGTATGGATCACATGCCGGGCTTTGAGCTTGAAGCCCGGCGTGATGCGCGCCTCACCGGTAGGACAGCGCACTCCGGGCCGCACTTCGGGAACCGCATAGCAGGCCTCGAGCAGCTCCGCTCCTGCCGCCCTGTGGATCGCCCCGTCGACGCCGCCACCACCAAGCATGCGTTCGTTGGCCGCGTTGACGATCGCATCGACATCGGCCTTGGTCAGGTCCGCTTGCTCGAGCCCCAAACGACATCCCTCAGTCAGGGCATAGGTCCTCATGGCGCTGCCTCCGTTTCCCTACGCATTCGAGGCCACCGCCCCTTGTGCTGCTCTATGCGACAACTGCAGGCGCCCTGCGTGGTCGGCGCCCATCACCCGGACATTGATGAAATCGCCCACCTTGACGACATTGCGCGCGTCCTCCACCGACCGATCGGCCAGGTCGGAGATGTGCACCATGCCTTCGACGCCCTGATAGATGCGCACAAAGCAGCCGAAGTCCTTCACCGTCTCGACCTGCGCGCGGTAGATCTGGTCGAGCTCGACCTCGCCCGCCAGATCGATCGCCAGCGCGTATGCCTCACGGCCGCTCTGGGCATCCGGTGCAGAGATACGCACCATTCCCTGCTTCCCAACATCAAGTTTAGCGCCCGTGCGCTGCTCGATGTCCTTCAGATTCGCGCCGCGGGCACCGATCAGGCCGCGGATGCGGTTCTTGCGGATCTTCAACGAGCTCATTCTCGGCGCGTGAGGCGAGACTTCAGGGCGTGCCTCAGCGAGCGCCTCCGCCATCTTGGCGAGGATATGCAAACGCCCCCGGCGGGCCTGTTGCATCGCTTGCTCCAGCACCGCACGGGGCAGGCTGCCCAGCTTGTTGTCCAACTGCACGGCGGTGATGCCTTGGTGGGTTCCGGCGACCTTGAAGTCCATATCCCCGATGTGATCCTCATCCCCCAGAATGTCCGACAGGATCGCAAACTCCGCGCCTTCCTGCATCAGGCCCATCGCGATGCCCGCGACCGGCGCCACGATCGGCACGCCCGCATCCATCAGCGCCAGCGACCCACCACACACGCTCGCCATCGAGCTCGAGCCATTGGACTCGCTGATATCCGAGACCAGCCGGATCGTGTAGGGGAAATCCTCCGTGCCAGGAACCACCGGCAACAGAGCCTGGTAGGCCAGCGTGCCATGACCGATCTCGCGCCGCCCCGGACCGCGCATGGCCCGTACCTCCCCGACACTGTAGGCGGGGAAGTTGTAGTGCAGAAAGAAGCTCCGACGTGCCTCGGAGAACAGCGTATCTTCACGCAACTCGTCGAAAGGACCTCCGAGCGTGCAGCTGAGCATCGCCTGGGTCTCGCCCCGGGTGAACAAGCTGGAGCCATGAGTGCGCGGCAGCCAGCCCGCCTCGCAGTCTATCTGGCGGATATCTTCGAAGCCGCGGCCATCGATACGGCGCTTCGAGCTGATCGTGGCCTCGCGGATCGTCTTCTTGCTGAACTCCTTGAACGCCGCGCCAGCCAACGCGCGCTCCTCGGCCGCGAAGGTCTCGAGCACCTCCGCCTTCAAGGCCGACAGAGCCTTGCCTCGAGCAGCTTTGTCCGCCCCCGCCAGCGCCTCGCGCAAGCGTTCGCCATAGGCCTCGATGCGCTCGCGGCCAGGACCCGGCAGGGCAGCGGGAGCCTGCCAGGCACGGGCTGCCTTGCCGACCTGCTGCCGCCAGAGCAGCAACTTCTCGAGGTTGGGTGCCAGGCAGGCATGCGCCTCGTCCAGGGCTTCGAGAAAGACCTCCTCGGAGACCTGCTGACCACACCCTTCGAGCATCACAACGCCGTCAGGACTCTCGGCAACCACCAGGTCGAGATCAGCGATCTCTCTCTCTGCCGGCGTGGGAAACAAGATCCAGCGGCCGCCGACCTGGGCCAGCCGGACGAAGCAGACCGGCCCGCCCCAGGGCACATCCGAGAGCATCACGGCCGCTGCTGCCGCATTCGCGGCCAGCATCTCCGGATCGCCCTCGGGATCGGCACTCAAGACCTGCGCGACCACCTGGGTCTCGCAGCGGTAGCCGTCGGGGAACAGGGGACGCAGGCTACGGTCTATGACACGGGAGGTCAGAGTCTCAAACGTGCTGAGCCGACCTTCACGGCGGCCGAAGGCACCGGGAATACGCCCACTTGCCGCCGCCCGCACACGAAACTCGACGGTCAAAGGAAAGAAACTGATACCGGGGCGGGGCTCGTCATCGGCCACCACCGATGCCAGGGCCAGGCTATCGTGCAGGCGGGCTATACAAGCACCATGGGCCTGGCGCGCGACCCGCCCGGTTTCGAGACTCAGGGTCTTGGAGCCGAAGCTCAGCTCGAGAGTGTGTACCAAGGCGCAGGCCTCCTTTCCGACAGGCGATTCTACCTTCTTGCGCGGGGCAACGCGAATCCTGGCCTCGGCAGAGCGGTCGTGTATAGTGGGGAACTTGTCTCCGCTGAGGAGCGTATGCAGCCGCCCGCTCCCGACCCCTCCAAGCTCATGCGCCAGACAGTGCGCCAGGCCCTGCTGATCGTAGGCCTGTTCATCGCCGGGGCGGTGCTGTTTCAGCCGCAGCTGCAGGCTGCCGGCCGCTGGTTCTACGATCGCCTGGGCCTGTGGGGGGCTTTCCTCGGCACCCTGCTCTCCGACGCCCTGGCCATCCCCATCACTTTCGATGTCTACCTGGCGGCAGCTGTGGCTGCGGGACGTCCGGCCGTGCCCGTGCTCGCCGCGGTCTGCTGTGGAAGCCTGATCGGTGCGCTGTTCGCCTGGGCCCTCGGGCGAAAACTGCGCGGCCGGACCTGGCTGCTGCAGCGTCTGGAGCGCTTCCAGATGCGCGTGCTGTTCGAACGCTGGGGCAGCACTGCTGTGGTGATCGGCGCCTGGACCCCCATTCCCTTCTCGGTGACCTGCTGGTTCGCAGGCATCTACGGGCTGAGCCTCAGGCGATTCAGCCTGGCGATCCTGCATCGCATTCCTCGCGCCCTGATCACCTTCGCTCTGCTACAGCTCGGCTGGGTGGCCGTGGCTGGCTGACTCCTTGCGTGGATTGCCGGCATCGCTAGAATGGCGCAGCGCGGCATCAAGGGGAGAGCCTGCCATCCTACGTTTCGCCACCCGCAACCTGCTTGTGAAGAAGATCCGTACGGCCCTGGCGATCTTCGGACTCTCGATCTCCATCCTGCAGATCGTGACGCTGTTGGGCATGTCGGCTGGACTCAAGGAGCTGGTCTCTTCGACCTTCGAGATGGTCGACGGCATGATCGTGCTCAACGAAGAGACGCTCTCGCCCATGTTGTCGAGCCTCGACGCGTCTCTGGCAGAGCAGATCCGGCCCATTCCCGGAGTCGTCGGCGTGCTGCCTGAAGTCTGGAACGTCGCCTGGAAAGTCGAGGGCCGGCAGCCCTTCAAACGAGGCCTGATGACCGGCCTGGTGTTGATTGGCTACGATCCACTCGACCGCCTCGGTCTGACGGGCGGCGGCTTCTTCGAGCAGCGCCTGGTCGAAGGACGCCACCTGGAGGCCAACGACGAGATCGTCATCAGCCGCTCGGTCGCCAAGGACTACAACAAGTCCGTGGGAGACACGATCTCGGTGGTCGGTCATTCCCTGGTGATCACAGGCATCTTTCAGTCGCACTCGGTGTTGACCGACAACCTGCTGATCATCGACGCCAACCGGGCGCGTTTCATCCGCAAGATCAGTCCCGACAAGGTCTCGATCTTCTTTGTCGAAACCGATCCTGCCGTGGCCGACACGCTGGTGGCGCGGGCGATCGAGACGACCCTCGCCGCCCAGGGGCACAACGTCAAGGCGATGACCAAGAGCGAGGCCAACGTCGAGCTGACCTGGGCCTTCCAACGCCTCGACATCTTCATCCTGTTCGTCAGTCTGTTTGCGATCTGCGTCGGCGCCCTCGGTGTGCTCAACACGATGCTGATGAGTGTGCTCGAGCGTACCCAGGAATTCGGCATCCTCAAAGCCACCGGCTGGGAGCGCGACCATGTGCTGAAGCTGGTGCTGCTCGAGTCGGTCAGCATCGGCCTGATCGGAGGCTTGATCGGCTGTGTCGGAGGTGTCATTCTGGTCCACATTGGTGGTGAGCTGCTGGACATCACGCCGGCGCTCGATCCCTTGTTGCTGATCGGCAGCTTCAGCCTGGCAGTCGTGCTCGGCGTGCTGGGCGGTCTCTATCCGGCGCAGCGCGCGGCGCGCCTGAGTCCCATGGACGCGATTCGGAGTGGTTGAGCTGTGATCCGCTTTGTTGACGTAGAAAAGACCTACAAGCGAGGCACGAATGTCGTGCGCGCTGTTGCGGGCGTCAGCCTCGACGTCCACGCGGGGGGGGTGACGTTCATGGTCGGCCCTTCCGGCAGCGGCAAGTCGACTCTGCTTCATCTGGCCGGCGGACTCGACCGGCCGAGCGTCGGGCAGATCATCCACGCGGACCGTGACCTGACCAGCATGAACGACCGCGAGCTGTCGCTGTTCAGGCGCCACAGCGTGGGCTTTGTCTTCCAGCAGTTCCACCTGCTCTCGACCCTGACGGCGCTGGAGAACGTGCTGATGCCCACTGTGCCCGAGGGGACCAGGCCTGAGGACCGCGAGCGGGCAGCCTCGTTGCTCGAGCTGTTCGGCCTGGGACCACGCATGAGCCATCGCCCGCACGAGCTTTCGGGTGGGGAATGCCAGCGGGTGTCGATCGCCCGAGCGCTGATCTACGACGCTCCGGTCATCCTCGCGGACGAGCCCACCGGCGAGCTGGACAGCGAAACCAGCAGCCTGATCATGCAGGAAATCCGGCGCCTCAGCCTCGAAGAAGGACGCACGGTCGTGGTGGTCACGCACGATCTGTCACACATCACCGCCGAAGACACGGTCTTCCACCTCAAAGATGGCAAGATCGTCGATCAACCCACGCCCGTGGGCAGCGATTGAGCCTTGGCACAGCCTGCGATATCCCAGGTGATCAAGCTCGGCGGCTCCTGCCTGGCCGATGCGGACAGCATGGCCCGCAGTCTCGAGCTACTCGAGCAGCTTCCCACACCCGCGGTGGCTGTGGTCTCCGCGCTTTTCGGAGTCACCGATCGTCTGTTGGCATTGGCAGACGGCGGCGAGCCCGACGGGTTGTTCGCCCAGCTGCACGCCCAGCACGCTGCCGTGCTCGAGCCCTTGGACGCGACTCCACGAGAGGCTGCCCTCGCCCTGCTGCGAGCGAGCCTGGCACAGTTGCGTCGAGCACTTCCTGTCCGGGGGGCCGAGGCCCGCGATGAGGTGCTCTCATTCGGCGAGCGCTTGTGCCTGCATGTCCTTGAGGCGCGCCTGCGTGCCCGCGGCCATCGGCCGCACTGCCTGTGGGGGGCGGCTGCAGGCATCCTCACCGACGAGAGTTTCGGCAACGCGCAGATTCTGGCTCCGGGACCGGGCGGGATGCACCCGCGCTTCGCAGCGGGACTCCATCTTGTGGCGGGGTTTGTCGGCCAGACGCAGCGCGGGGCGATCACCACGCTCGGACGCGGAGGCTCGGACACGACGGCGAGCTTTCTGGCCGCCCAGCTCGGCTGCCCATTGATCCTCTACAAGGACGTGGCAGGTGTGCGCAGCGCTGACCCCCGGCGCATCAGCGACCCCCGCCCGATCGCCCGGCTGCAGTACCGCGACGCGCTGGAGTTGGCCCACTATGGCTTGAGCAGTGTCCAGGAGCGTGCCTTGCTGCCGGCCATGCAGGCGGGCATTCCGGTCGAGCTGCGGGGCCTGCATGGGGGCCCAAGTACTCGCATTGGCAGTGCCCCCTCGTCGGGTTTTGCGATCAGTGGCGTCCACGCTGTCGAGGTGCTGGAATGCGTCGGGCCGGCCCCTCAGGTGTTGCGGACGCTGGCGACACTCTTCGCCAGGTTCGCTGCCGAAGCCGTAGTGCCGCTGCTTGTCAGTGAGGGAGCCGGGCGCAGCGGAAGCACCATCGTGCTGCGCGCCGCCGACGGTGAGCTGCTGCAGATCGCGTCCAGTGGCTCCCTGGTGTGCACGCGGCGCTCTGACCTCGGCCTGGTCGCCGTGATCGGAGCCCTTCCCAGCGACGCCCAAACACCCCTGGCGGCACGGATCTCGAGCGCGCTGGCCGGCGCCGGCCTGCGCAGCGTGCTGCTGGCCAGTACCGCCGCAGGCCACAACCTCTCGATCCTGCTCGAACGAGCAGAGATCGAGCCAGCGCTGCAGGTGTTGCACCGTGAGCTGGTGGAGCAGGAATGAGCGCGGCGCTGCCTTTTCCCACCCGCATTCTGCAGCTCCAGTTGGGCAGCCGGCCGCTGAAGCTGGTGGTGCCACGAGAGCCGGAACGGGTCTTCGAAGACTACCTCGACCATGAGGACGCGTTCTGGAGTGAGCTGTGGCCGAGTGCCCTGGCGCTGGCCCGCCACTGTCTCGCCCAGACGCTGCTCCCCCTGGCGGAGCCTGTGCTCGACCTCGGCGCGGGCCTGGGCCTGACCACCCTGGCGCTGGCAGCACAGGGGCTGCGTGTGACCGCCAGCGACGCCTCCGCGGCATGCCTCGACCTGGTTGCGCGCAGCGCAGAGCTCAACGGACTCAGCGCGCTCGTCGAGACAACTTTGTATGCATGGGGAGAACCACTGGCTCAGAGATTTGGCAGCGCGGTCGGAGCGGACCTGCTGTACGAAGACACCGAACACGCCAACTTGCGTTCCAGCCTGCGCCAGGCTGTCACCCCTGGCGGGACGATCTGGCTCGCCGACCCGGACCGTCCTCCCTCACGCCGCTTCTTCGAACAGCTGCCGACAGCTTGGCAGGTTGCCAGCTGCCCCCTGGAAGGGCGCATTCTGTTGCACAGCCTGAAACGAAACATGCAGGCGGAAACGCCTGCATGACAGAGATTCGGGAATGTAAAGTCGCGCTTACAACTGTCGCTGTGCGGCACAGCCGGATTCTGTGCAGGCTCAGTCCAGAGCCAGCTTGGCGATCAGTGTGCGTGTTGCATGCGCGTCCTGCAGGCCATTCATAGACTCGAGAGCCGCCCTGCGCGAGGTAAGGTCGCCACCGGTGATGGCTTCCTCGATCAGAAATGCGTCGAGCTTCTCACCCAGCTCAGTCAAGGCCCATTTGGTTTCGAATCTCATGGCAGTTTCCTCTCAGCCGGAGGATCGTTCAGGTCGCTACCCGAACCATTGCAATTGTGGTGCCCAAAACCAAGGAAAAAACGATCATGGCCCAGAATCGTCGTTGACTCCCCGCCATCGGCGTCAGGAGACGCCAGCGCCTTGGCTGTTCTGGAAGTGGGCGATGGGGCAAATTCCGGCAGATTGTCAGTCACTGCCCGATTTTTTGTCACCATGAGACAGGTATGGGATCTCAAGTTGAGAAACATCCGTATGATCGTCCGGGTGTATGATCTTCGTCTTTTGCCAGGTCTGCAGATCACCAAACTCCAGATGCAGCATACCCCAATCGAGGCGGAGGCCCCACGAGGAGCCGTCGGTCTGCAGCTCGAGGTCAAGCTCCTCCCACTCGACTGGTGCCAGCAGACCGCCCAGACTCTCGCCTGCATCGCGTAACGCCACACCGGCGTCTTCGAGGTTTCCCTCTTCAAACAAATCTCGCGCATCGCGCAGGCTGTCGACAGCGTCGAGAAAGTTGGCCTGACGGGTGAGGACGTCTTCGAGGCTCGGGACCTTGACTTTCTCAAGCCGCAGGCGCAGACCGGGCAAGGCCTGCCTGGCTTTGCTCAGCAGCCCGGCGTGCACCGGCGCGGCAGCCAGCATGAAACCGAGCAGGAACAGACAGACACGGGACATCAGATGGCTCCTGAGAAGGGTGCGGATTGGGTCAGCAGGCTGCTAGGGTCGGCTCAGTATGAGGTCGTGATCGAGGTAGCGCAAGGACACGGCGTGCTGCAGACGGTTGTCGCCCACAAACGGCCTCCGGCAACGGGCACATGCCCGATCCTCCGGCCTGGCCAGAGCTTCGCAGCTCGGACAGCTCAGGGGCATTCTGCGCAAGATGAAGTCTTCGAGCTCGACGGCGCTGACCAGCGCATCGTCATCGGCGTCGGCGGCGCCGCTCAGCCCCTGGAGCAGAAGATGGCTGAGCACCCCCCCCTGGAAGTCGATCCCTTCACGACTGAGCCGGTCTTCCTGCGAAGAGAACAACGCAAAGCGGTCCGCCCGCCCAGCGAGATCACGGTGGAAACCGCCCGCGAAGCACGCATCGAGGTAGACCACCTGCTGCCCCTGCACGTGCTCCAGCAGCTTGGCCAGAGCGTCGTCGCTCAGGGTGCCTGCCTGGCCATCCGCCTCCCACAGACACAAAGCCTCATCATACCCGTCCGGCTCGTCCCCGTCGGTGTCCGCGAGCAGGGCCCCGTGTCCGCTGAAGAACAGTTGACACTGCGCCGCGCTCCCCAACCTGCCACGCAGATCCTTGAGCAGCCGGCGAAGGCCAGCCAGAGTCGCGCGTTCGTCGACAAGACAGATGGCGCGCTCGCTCGCGACGCCTCCTTGCTGGATCTGCTGCCGCGCCAGGTCCAGCGCGTCGAAGGCGCAGAACTCCAGATCGTCGAGCTGGGCGTAATCCGCTACGCCCACGAAGACCCCCCAACGCGCCTCGGCATCGGCGGGACTGCGCGCAGGCAGCGTGCACGCAAAGACCTCAGCCAGGCCCGCATAGGCCGCGCCCGCCGCCCCCCCGGCCGCGACCACCTGCAACAGGTAGCGGACGCCCGGCTCGGCATTGACACTCAGACGCGCAGTGCTGGCCGGCGTAGCCTGGCGCAATGAGCCATCGGAAGCGACCAACAGCATGCCGAGGCGCCCGCCCTGCTCCAGGGCCTGCAGGCGGAGATCCCAGACCTCCTCTCTGTCGGCCTCGAATCGATACAGTTGTCCGTCACCAGCCCTGCCAGCCAGTAGGTCTCCGGCCCCAAGCCGGCGGGCGGGGATGTGTGCATCGCGCGTGCTTAGCAGGTCGACCGGGGTGCCCGTTGGCCAAAGCAGCAGCCGGTAGGGAGCGGCCGCCACGGGCGCCAGCAGCTGGCTTCGCCCTTGCGACACGAGCTTTCCTTCGGCGTTGAACAGGCTGAGCTGGCCGCGCTCGGCCGTGATCTCCAGCAGGCCCGCCGCCTCACTCGAGTAGGGCACCAGGCAGGGCCCCTGTTGGCGTTGTCCGACCCCGTCCTGCAGGGCCTCGCCCGGCTCGGGTTGGGCGAGCTGGAGCTGCCAGTTCCGGGCTTGCTCACTGTGCAACTCGACGTAGACAGTCTCTGCCCGGCCCGCATACAGCAGGGCCGCCTGACCGTCGCGAGCCAGCGCTGTCAGGCTCCCCCCCGCATCACCGAAACGCAGCTCGAACTCCGCGCCGTCCGCGGCCCGCACTGCGCAAGCAGCCGCCTTACCGGGTGCGAGCAGCAGCCAGCCGGCGAAGCTCTGCCGCCCTTTGAGGTCGGTGCGCCCCCACTCCAACCGTGGCAACGCTCGTGGACCTTCAAGACGCAGACTGTAGCGCGTCCCCACGGGCTCACCCCGCAGGCTGACGTGCACGAACACCTCGCGGAACTGGCCGCACGCCAGCTCGACCTGTTGCTCGTTGCCGTCGCGGCGCGAAGCACCCAACAACCGTCCGTCGGCGGAGAAGACCTCGAGCTCCAGCGAGCTCTCAAAGGCCTCGCCATCCAGCTCGAGCAGCCATTGTCCGCGCAGCAGTGGGCAGCGGAACACGTCTCGGCGGTGGCCACTGCCCAGCGCCGCTTGATGTTCCTCGCCAAAGGCCAGCGCGGCGAAACCCGGGTAGAAGTCGGCTTTGAGGCCGTAGCTGGCCGGCCCATCTCCCCGATTGACCAGCCGGGCCAGGAAATGGCGCGCCTGCAGGCTGTCGACCAGCGCACGTTCGTCGCTGTCGAGCCGCAGCGACTGGGCCAGCACCGCACCAGCACCGCTGAAGACCTCCAGGTCCAGGTCACTCTCTGCGGGCGCGCTGAGCTGGAAGAGCAGCCGCCCTTCGCCCTCGGCCTGGACATGCAGCCAGGTCTCTGCTCCGGGCTCGAGCTGCCCTCCGGCGCCGGAGGCGGGCAGCTCCCTGGCCGACCGCTGGAAGACCCAGTCTTCGCCCCAGGCGAGGTTCATCAGACTCAGGCACAGCAACAGGCCAGCAGCCTTGGCATACACCCGCAACATCCGACCTCCTCATCGTAATTCCCGCGGCCCCGCGAGGACTGTCCTCATTGTAGCTTCAGTAGCACGGTTCTCTCGGCGGTCATAGACCGCCGCTACAGCGGAACGGAAGCGCCGCTCTCCCTGTAGCGTCGGTCTGTGACCGACGAGAAGAGCGTTCCGGCATGAGAAACCCGGAATGTCTGGGATCCAGCTCTGCACCGCGGGTACCGGTCAGGCCTTCCGCCCGCGCACACTGTCGATCACCTCGACGAGTCCACCGACCACCGCCTTCAGGTCATTGCCGTTGAAGCTGACGCTGTGCAACTTATCGGGCTTGGGCAGCTTCTCCATCACGGCGGGCAGGGTCTCGACCAGACGTTCCGCCAAGCGTGGCTCCGAGAGGTCATTGGCGACTTTGCGCCGGGCCGCCAGATGCGTGATGGCGCGCTCTTCTTGGCGATGCTCGGCGTCCTGCTCATGCTTCTCCAGCGCCAGCCGGCCCAGAACACGCAGCTCTTCGAGCTCGTTCTCCGCCTCGATCTTGGCACGCTCGTTGGCGGCCACACTCGCGAGGGTCTCTGCCTCAACCCGGGCGCGTCGCTCTTTCTCCGCCTGCTCGCGGTCGAACTGCCGCGCCGCAGCCTCCGCCTCCGTCTCGGCTCGACGGGCCCGCTCGCCCTGCTCTTGATCGAAAGCCCGCGCGTCAGCCTCGGCCTCTCGTTGCCGCACCGCCTCGCGCTTTTCGATCTGCAGCACGTCCGCCTTGCGCTCTTCGGCCAGCTCGCGCTCACTGACCTCGGCTTCATGGCTGAGCTCGGCGAGCCGTGCGAACTTCGAGCGCTCGGCCCGGAACGGCTTCTGCAAAGACTCCCAGACCCGCGCAGAGCTGACCACGGCTTCCTTGATCTGTACGGTCACAATCCGCAGGCCCAGGCCCGCATCGCCTGCGCTGCCCTCTGCCACCTGGCGCAGGCGGGTCGTCAACTCGGCGATGATCGGCTGTTTGTCGTCGAGCACCTGGTCGATGCCCATCGTCGCGACGGTGTCTTTGAGGGCGGCCTCGGTCTGCTCGCGGAGCTGCACGTTGACCACTTTCATCGGGTCGTTGACGTCCGAGAAATCGAGCTTCTTGTAGGCGGTGGCGAAGTCTTCGATGATCCACTGTACATAGCCCTGCACCAAGATGCCCTGGCGCTCGCGGCAGATGCAGTTGGCGTTGACCAGAATGGTCTGCACCGCGCTCGGCACGACCAGGAAGGAGTCGCGCACCGGGTCGAAGCGGAAGGAGATGCCCAGCCCGATATGCAACGGCGCGCTCTGTCCGCGACGCATATGGACGACGTAGGCGTTGGGGGGCACGATCACATTGCGCCAACGCCAGAAGCCGGTGATGCGCACATCGACCGCTGAAGACTCGAAGGACGCGCTGCCCCCGCCACCTTTGCCCCGTTCGGGCACGGCGCGCTTGCGCTGTACCTTGAGGTCGCGCTCGACGGCTTCCTTTTCCTGCATCACCTGTTGGAGGTAGACGTTTTCCATTTTCTTCTGCACCGCACGCCTCCGCAAAGGCATCTCGCGGGCCAGCGTACCCTCAGCGCAGGCTGACCGCAAGCGGACAGGAGATCAGCGCCAGAGCGCGAAGTCCGCGCCTTTCTCGGCCACCACAGCCCGGCATCGGGCCGTCGTCTCGAAAATGCCGCGCCGGTCGGTCTCGCCGCGGGCAGCGATCCGACTCCCATCGGAGATCCGCAGCGAGACACCAGCCACCGGCTGGCCCGTGCTACGGGAAGTGACATACACCCGCGTCCGCCCTGAAGTCTGCTGCACCTCCAGCTCGAGGTCTGAGATCAGCACGACCGCGCTGCGTTCGACACCTTGCGAGCCGGCCTTGACGAGGTAGACGCCCTTGTCCTGCAGCGGCAATTGCAGCGCGCCAGCCTGCCAGATGTACGGCTGCCGTGGGACCAGCGGCACGCTGTCGGACTTATGGGGAGGAATCCCGGTCAGCTCGAGGTCGAGGTTTGCCAGTTCGAGCTCTTCGGTCAACAACATCGGCAGGTCCACCCGGTACACTCTCCAGTCGAGCTGCTCGAGGTTCTTCCAGCGCAGCTCGAGACGCGGCTCGCTGCCCGGACCGACGGCGACCAACTGCGAAAGCGACAGTCCCCGCTCAGTCAGAAACGCCAGGGCGTCCTCCGCATCGACGAACCGGCCGGCCGCCAAGCGGTAGGCTTCCACCGCCTCGTCCAACGCGCCGCGGATGTGGTGGATCTGGGCAAAGATGTAGTGCACGGGTGCCTGATGGCTGTCGCTTTCGGCCTCGATCGCCAACAGACGGTGACCCACCTGCAGGGCCTGATCATAGTCGCGGGCCCCGAACAGGGCCTGGGTAGCCAGTCCCAGTGCGGGGACGCGTTGGCTGCTCTGCGGATAGCGGATGTCGAGCTTGAGAGCCTCGTCCGCCGCCTCCCGGGGGCGCTTAAGAGTCCCTAGCGCCTTTGCGCGCAGCAACTGTGCTTGCGGACAGAGGGGCGAGCTCGGAAAGAGCGCGACGAAGTCGGTCAGGGCAGCCAAAGCCTCGGGGACGCGGCGCGGCTTCTCACCAACCAACGGCGTCTCTGCATCCGGCTGCACCAACTCGAGGTAGCTACGCGCCCAGTCGAACCAGGAGCTCTGCGTTGCGTTGCTGTCAGGGAAGCGGAACAGCACCTCGCGCCAGCGCTGCTGTGCGTCCTCTTGACGTCCGATCTCACGGTAGACCTGGGCAAGCTCGAGGTCGACCTGCCGGTAGCCCTCGAACAGGCGGCGGTAGAAGCTCAGCGCCGACTCATGTTCAGCGGTCTCATAGTAGGCGGTGGCGAGGTCGAGCAGCAGATCGAGATCGGCCTGCTCGGCCCGCTGCGGCGACACTCCCGTCAATGCCTCGAAGGCGGCCACCAGCTCAGCGGCGCTGCCGACACTGCGCACGGCCTGCAGCCGCCAGTCGAGCAGGCGCAGCCGCACTTCAGGCAACAGATCCAGCTCGAGCAGGGCAGCGCTCTGATCCAAAACGGTCCGTGCGTCCCCCGCCTCACGTGCCGCTTCCACGCGGGCGTAGCGGGCGTCGGGCTGATCGGGAGGGGCGGGCAGCTCCGCCACGTCGGCATGAATACGCAGCGTTGCCAATGCGCTACGGGCCAGAAGAGCCGGCTGGTACATCGGGGAGAGCGTGGCAGGCAGGGCGAGGAATTGCCCGGGGATCAGTGCTCGTAGCAGGTAGCGGATCTGATGGCGGCCCTTCGGCAGGGAGCTGCGGAAGAAGACCGCCCGCGCATCCCGTGCCTCCATACGTTCAAAACCACGGGCAGCATCTGCCAGGATCTCGCAACCCGCCGGGATGGGATCGGAGATCTCGAGATAGCGCAGATCCTCGGGGGTCTCGATGTCGAGCACCACCCACAGCTTCTGGCCACTGGCCAGCGCGGCCAGGTTGGGCAACTCGGGCCGGCTCTCGGGCCGCAGGATAGAGTGTCCTCCAGCCGTCTCGTAGGCTTGATAGCTGCGCTCGACGCGCAGCCCATCCGGCCCGGCTTCCGCGTCTTCGGGCCGCAACAGATGCAGCAGCGAAAGACTGACGGCCAGGCCGGTCCCTCCCTGCGTCGCGAGCTCGACCGTGTGCGTGCCTGGTCGCAGCCCTTTCGAGAGCTCCCGCAGGTTGCGGTTCAACCAGCTGAGTTGCTCGACCAGGCCATCGCCGTCGACCTGGAAGTCGTGGCCGTCGATCTTGACGCGCAGGCTGCTGAAGCGAGCCCCTGCCTCCTCGGCCTGCAACTGCGCGCACAAGCCCTGGATGGCTGCGGCGCTGTCGCGAGTGCTCGGCCAGCAGCCGCGATACACGGCCGAGGTCTCGAGCCAGGCCACGCTCTCATCGAGCAGCTCCTGGCGGACCTGGCTGGCTGCCAGGGCACGCAGGGCATAGCCACTGGCTTCGACCGCGCTGAAACCGCCGCCGCCGCTCCAATGGAGCATGCCCTCAGCGCGCTGTCCGCGCCGCAGCAGCATCCCTACCAGACCGTCGACATACTCGGGGCGCTGCTGGGCATGGAGAGCCAGGAGCAGCAAGCTCAAACCTGCGGGCTGCATCGACGACACCTGCCGGTAGACGCGGTTCACCCACTCTCCCTCGAAGTCAGGTCCCTGGCTCAGGGCATACAGCAACAGAGCCGCCTGATCGGGAGTCGCCTCGCCGAGCGCCCGAGCGGACCGCTGGCGGGCCCGGCGCAACGCGCTCGGATCGACATAGACGCCGCGGCTGTGGGCTGCCTGCAACCCCAACAGGCCGAAGGCGGTCATCGTGGCGTCGAAGGGACACTCGCGCCACCAGCCGAAGCCCCCGTCTGGCCGCTGCACGGCGACCAGCTTGGCGACGCTGCTCTCGATGATCTCCTGCAGGCGTTGGCGCGCGTCATGATCGGGGCTGCCGAGCTTTTCGAGGGTTTCGAGCACCGCCAGGGAAGGTAGAAAGCGGTGCACAGTCTGTTCGACACAGGCGTAGGGAAAGGTCTCCAACTGCGCAGCCGCGGCCAGCAGGCGATCGCTGCCCCGTGGCAACAGTTGCAGCTGCAGCCGGGCGCTGCCTTCGAGCATGGTGGCGGGCAGCGCAAAGCTCCACTGGGCAGCATCGGCCACGAGCAGAGTGCGCCCACCACGGACCGGCACACCGCGCGCGACGATGGGCAGCTGCGTCTGCAGCGCATCGCCACCGCCCGGCGTGCTGAGCTGGGCCTCCAACACCGCCTGGCCCGCCGCACGGGCGTGACCCGGCAGCTCGATGCGCGAGACACTGTGGGCGGGCAGTTTCTGGGCGACCCGCAGTCCGCCCTCGAGCTCGAGCAAGCCCTCGCTCATCGTCAAGCTCCCGTCGAGGGCTGCGTCGGTCTGGTTGTGCAGCAGCGCGGCTACAGACAGGTTGTCGCCCTCAACCAGAAACCGGGGCAGCCCCAGCCGGACGATCACAGGCTGGCGCATCTCCAGCGCGGCCCGCGCCTGGCCGAACAGATCGCCAGCGTTGGCTCCACGCAGAGTGGCACGCCAGGTGGTCAGATTGTCGGGCAGAGGGATCCGGACCGTCAGCCGTCCGTCGTCCCCCGTCTCGAGCTGCGGAGCCCAGTAGGCCGTGTCTACGAAACGCTTGCGCAGGTATGCGGCTTCGCCCGCTTCCCCGTCATCCGCCTCACCCGTATTCTCGCGCCAGCGGCCGCCGTGCGCGTTCTGCTCGGGGGACGGCTCCGACTCCGGCTCCGGCGCAGGGGATTCTGCCGCGGAGGGCGCCCGGTCGGCTTCCCGGCGTTCGGCGCCTGCCGGGTTGTCCGCAAAGAAATCGTCTGAGCCTTCGCTGCTGCTTCCACTCTCACGCAGGCTCTGCTCCTGACGTTCGACAAGATCCTTGAGCTTCTTCTCCATCTCTTGCAGCGCATCTGCCGACAGGGTCAGGGTGGTGCCGCGGAAACTCCAGCCCTGGAATCCCGCAGTCACCACATCGCGCGGACGCTTGCGTCCAAAGAAGTGGGCGCGCATGTCCGGAGCGCTATCGGGGCGCAGGGCGAAGATCGCTTCATCCACCAACGCCAGGCTGAGCTGGGCGCGCGTGGGCCGGCCCTGGGCATCGCGCACGGTCAAGCTGATCTCAGCAGTATCGCCGGGTAGATAGTGCTCGGCATCCGCCTCCAGCGTGATGTCGAGCTCACGGATGAGGTAGATCTCGTCGCCCGCCTGATAGAGCACGCCCACGTCGGGGATCGCCACCTCAACCCAGGCATTGGGCGCCAGGCTCCCGTCCATCGAGAGCTCAAGCGTCTGGCTGTGTCCGCTCAGCTCGAACACCCGGTAGCCGAGGATCCGCTCAGCTTCCCAGGTCAGCAGCGCGGCGCCGGACGCGACAGGGCTCTCCAACAACAAGCGCGCCACCTCGCCCTCACGGTAGACCTGCCGCTCGGCAAGCAGCCGGGCACGCTCACGGTCCTGCGAGCCTGCCACCGTCACGCGGATCGCGTCGGTGATGCCGCGGTCTTTGGAGAGATAGCGCAGCCAGTAGTCGCCGGGTTCGCGCAGAACCACTTCCAGCACAGCCTGGCCGGCAGCATCGGTAGCAGCAGGGAAACTGCCGACAACCTTCTCGTCACGCCCCAACAGACGCACCAGCTCGAGGGTACCTTCCGCGGATACAGGCCGATGCGCGGCATCGACCGTGGCCAGATACAGGCGTGCGCGATCTCCGGGCTGCAGCACGTCGCGCTCGCCGCGAAGGACGGCGAAGTAGGCTTGCCCACAGACCAGCGTCTGGCCGCTGCCTGCTGCGAACTGGCGGCTGGCGTCCTGTACGCTGGTGCGCAGCACATAGGCCGCATCGCTCTCACGGTCCTGGCTGGCCACCTGCACGCGCAGCCGCCCGTCGGCGTCGGTGCGGCCGCTGCCTCGCAGCAGCCGCTGACTTCCATAGTCCCGCGTCCTTTCGAGGTCCTCTTCGAACCAGATCAGCTCGCGGTAGCGGCTGCCATCGAAGCTGTAGGGCTCGAGCCACAGCTGCCACTCCACAGCCGCGTCCGCCACAGCTCCCCCAAACAAGTAGCGGGCCTCGAGCACGAACTCGAGGCTGTCTCCTGGACGAGCCGTCGGCGCGCTGAGCACGCTGACAGTGAACTCGGGTTTGCGGTAGGCCTCGACGGCAAAACTTCCGCTGAAGGTCACCCCTGCGAGCTCCACCACGACGCGGTAGCTCCCCAGCGCAGCCTCATCATCGAGCACCAGCTCGCTCGCGACCGCACCGAAAGCATCGGCCCGCAGGCTCTGCTGGTGGATCCGCACGCCACGTGCATCCTCGACCCGGAGCAGCACCTCTGCACTCTCGGGCGTCGTGTAGGCGCCAGCCCGAACCTCGCGCAGCAACGCCTTGCAGCGCACGGTCTGGCCGGGCCGATAGATCGGCCGGTCGGTGCTGATGTGTGCCTGGCTGCTGTAGCCAAAACCTTGCAGCTGCAGGGTCCCTGTCTGTACGAAGGCCAGCTGCCCATCCTTGACGGCCAGGCAGAAGAGCTCGCTGCCCAGCTCGGGAAGCTCGCGCAACAGCACCCCGTCGGCACCGGTCGCAAAGTCTCCCTCGATGGCACGCCCCGCCGCGTCGGCCAGCAAGACCTCCACGCCTGCTTCGGCGGCCCCCGTCTGCCGGTTACGGCAGAAAGCCAGGATCTGTTCAGGAGCCAGCTTGACCACCAGATCGAGGTCGCTCTGCACCAACAAGCAGCGGGCCTTGAAGCTGCCGCCTTCGACCTGCAGCAGATAGGTGCCTGGCGCATCGACCTGCACGGCCAACTCGAAGCTGTGCAGGCGGTAGTCTTCGTAGGAAGGCACCGCGGCGGTCCAGGTTCGCGAGGGCTCGATCACGTCGATGGCCAGCCGGTCGACGCCGTGCCAGTGGCCTTTCTTGCGGAAATACTCGAGCAGGTCCAGCGGATAGAGTTTGTAGCGCAGCTCGCTCAGGTTGCGCGCCGACACCTCCACCCGCAGGCTCTCATCGCTGGCATAGACCCGAGAGCTGAACAGGCTGAGCTGTTCGAGCTGCAACTCCGCCAGCAGCTGCCGGGCCCAACGCGCCTCATTGAAGCCGCCGAACAGATCGAGCAGCCGGCGTAGCTCTGCCACCAGCTCGGGCAGCGCAGCCTCCTCCTGATAGCTCAGCGCAAGCTGTTTCTGCGCGGCGGCGCCAGGCCGGCTGCGCGGATACTTGCTGACGACCGAACGCCAGCGCTCACGAGCGGCCTCTTTCTGCTCGGACTGGCGCAGCGCTTCAGCGATGCGCAGCTCGATGCGCGGCGCCTCTGCATCGACTGGCGAAGCGAGCAGAAAGCTCTGCCAGGCCTCGATCGCGGCGTTGAAGTCGTCGTTGGCAAACGCAGCGTCTCCGAGCAGGATGGGAATGCGCGCCAGCAGACTCTGCGCCTGCACCCAGCGCGCATCATTGGGATGCGCGCCCAGAAATGCACGCAAGGCCGTGGCCGCCTGGGGGAACTGTTCGATGGCCAAGTGGCTCTGGGCCAGCTGGAATCGGGCTCCAGCCGCAGATTCCGCCTCGGGGAAGCGTTCCAGAGCTACCTGCCAGAATTCCTGAGCCTGTTGCTGGCGACCGCTGGTAAAACACAAGCCCCCCAGCGCGTAGTGCACTCGTTCGGCATTGTCTGCCTGGGGATGCGTGGCCAGCAACTGCTGCCAAACGGCGATCGCGCGGTCGAGCTTTCCCTCGCCACGCCAGGCGTGGCCGACCTGCTCGAGCGCGTGGGGATGCCAGGCCGAGCTGTCCGCCACCGTGCGCAGCAGCCGCCGGGCATCGGCATAGCGACCCAGCTGCACTGCCAGCTCTCCGGCGCGGGCGACGGCTTCGGGCAAGCGGGAATCTTCGGGGAAGCCGTCAGCGAACGCCTCGAACTGCTCGAGGGCGCCGCGTGCCTGGCCGAGCTCTTGGGTAGCCCGCGCCTGCAGGAAAGCACAGCGCGCGTTCGGCGCGGGATAGATGCTGCGCGCCTTGGCGTAGAACCGGGCTGCGCGGCTGTAGTCGGGCACACGGCTGGCCTCGGCCAAGGCGTCTCCGGTGGTGCCCACCAGGTAGCCCTCGAAGGCCTCGTCAGCGATCAGCTCGTAGACGCCCGCCAGACGGCTGCGGTCGTCGGCACCGGCGATCCGTTCCAGGCGTTCTTTGAGGATGGCGACGCCATCGGCAAAGCGCCGCAAGCCGAAGCTGCTCTCCGCCAGGCGGTACGCCGCCCGGGATTCCCAAGGGCTGCCCTCCAGCAAGCCGATGATCTGCGGACCGACCGCCACCACCTCGGCATGCTGGCCATCGAGTGCCAGAGCGCTGAGGTAGAGGTAGCGCGCCTCCTGCAACGCCTCGCTGCGCTCCGGGCTCTGCACCAGCTCTCCGAGCAGCAAAACCGCATCGGCGTAGGAACGAGCAGCCAGCTGTTCTTTGGCGTCGGCCAGCTTCTGGTCGAGATCATCGGCCAGCAACACAGCAGCGCTTAGAACCAGGCACATGGCGAGCTTCTTCATGTCGGACATCTCCAGAGAATCGTTCCTGTGCGAATCAGCGCCAGAGCGCAAAGTCCCCGTCCTTGGACGCCACCACGGCCTTGCAACGCGCTGTGGTCTCGAAGATCCCGCGGGCATCGGTCGTGCCGCGCGCGGCGATGCTCGAGCCATTGGAGATCCTCAGATAGGCCCCCTCGACCGGCCGACCGGTCGCGCGGGAGGTGACATAGACGCGCGTACGGCCGCGGGTCTTCTGCACCTCGAGCTGCAGATCACCCAGCAGCGCCACCGCACTCTGATCGCCCGCCTCTGTCTTGGCGACGATCAGATAGACACCCTGCTCCTGGATGGGCAGGCTGACATCGGCGCGCTGCCAGCGGTACGCTCCCTCGGGCTGCAGTTGCCGCCGCTCGTCGAGCTCGGCGGGGATGCCCGTCAGGTCGACATCGAGTTGGGCCAGGTCCAGTTCTTCGGTCAACAGCATCGGCAGGTCGACCCGGTAGATCTGCCAGTCGACGCTGCTGAGGTTCTTCCAGTTGAGCTCGAGGCCCAGGTCGCGGCCCGCCGGAGCGGTGATCAACTCGGGCAGCCTCAGGCGCTTCTCGGTCAGGAAGGCCAGAGCATCCGCCGCATCCACCGAATGGTTGCGGGCCTTTTCGTAGGCGGCCACGGCGGCGTCCAACTGCCCGCGGATGTGATGGATCTGGGCGAAGATGTGCCAGATCGAAGGCGCGAGAGATGTGGCCTGCTCGTTGCCGAGCAGCTGCTCTCCTACTTCGAGCGAGCTTTCGAAGGCGTCGGCCTCGAAATAGGCCTGGGTGGCCAGCTGCAGCGCGACCGGCAGACGCTCGCTCTCCGGGTAGCGGCGGGCGAGCTTGACCGCCTCGTCGGCGGCTTCGGCCTTGCTGTCGAGCCGGTACAGCGCGCGGCTGCGCAGCAGCTGGGCATCGGCGCAGCGTTTAGAACCGGGGAACATCGCGATGAACTCGGTCAGTGCGTTGAGGGACTCGGGAAGCATGGTGGCCGCAGGGCTGCCTTCGTCGGCCGGCAGGTCGCCAAAACGCTGGGCCCAGGCGAACCAGGACGCTTGCGTCGAGCCGCTGTTCGGGTAGCGGAACAGCACCTCGCGCCAACGCCGCTGGGCGTCGTTCTCCCGGCTGATCTCGCTGTACACCCGCGCCAACTCCAGATCGACCGTGCGGTACCCCTCGAACAGACGCCGGTAGAAGCTCAGCGCCGTCTCGTGCTCGCCGGTCTCGACGTAGGCCGTCGCCAGATCGTGCAGCAGACCGAGATCGTCGAACCAGCGGTCGTTCGGCCGCAGAGCAGCCAGCGCCTCGTACGCCTCGACGATCTGGCCTGCGGTCCCGACCTGCAGACTCGCCTGCAGGCGCCAGCTGAGCAGCTGCAGGCGCGGCTCGGTGCGTAGATCGAGGGCCAACAACTCGGCGCTGGGCGCAAAGACCTCCGCCCAGGCTTCGTCGTCCACCCACTCGGCCAGCTGCGCGTAGCTCGCATCGGGCGTGGCCGCAGGGGGTGGAGGCGCTTCGCTGGCCGCGAGCACGCGGAAATCGGTCACCGCGCTGCGCGCCTCGAGCAACGGCTCGTACATGGGCCGCAGGACGCTCGGCAGTGCCAGGAAGCGGCCCGGAGTGATCGCCCGCAGCAGGTAGCGGATCTGGTGCTTGCCGGCTTTGAGCTGCGAGGCGAAGAAGACGGCCCGCTGGTCGCGCGCCTCCATACGCTGGAAGTTGCCGCTGGCATCTTCTCTCAAGATCTCGCAGCCGGCCGGAATCGCGTCGGAGATCTCGACATAGCGCAGGTCTTCCTGACAGTCGATCGACAGCTGTACCCAGAGCTTCTCGCCACTCTGGATCTGCGTCAACGAGGGTTGCTCGGGACGGCTCCGGGCTTCGATGATCTCCCAACCACCCGAGGCATTGTAGGCCTGATAGCGTCGCTCTATGCGCAGCGCCTCAGTGCTGGCCTCGGCCTTCTCCGGGGGCAGCAGGTAGCTCAGCTCGATGGCCAGGCTCTGCGCCCCGCCACCCTCCACGATCAGCTCCACAGACAACTCGCCGGCTTCCAGTGGAGTTCGTGCCAGCTCTTCGGCCAGCCGCCGACTGAGCTTGGGTCCCCACTGCTCTGCGGGCCCCTCCTCCCGCAGCGCCAGCATCCGGCCCTCGTTCCTCAACAGCAACTGGATGGCCGTGGCTTGCTGTTCCTGCTGGTCCTGCGTGAGCTGCGCACACAAGCCCTGCACGGCCGCAGATGTGTCACGAGTGCTCTGCCAGGTTCCGTCCAAGGCCTGCTCTCGCAGCCAGCGGGCTGCCTGGCCGCACAGCTCGAGGCGAGCCTCGCTGCGGACCAGCGCCAGCAGGGCGAAGCCGCTGGCTTCCACGGCGCTAAAGCCGCCGCCTGCAGCCCAAGACAGCCGCCCTTCTTCGGCACGCCCCTGACGAACCAACATGCCTATCAGGCCTTCGATGGTCTCCGGACGGTCCGCCTCGAGCTGGGCAAGGGTCAGCAAGGCAATGCCGGCTCCGCTCATCGCCGAGACCTGCCGGTAGACCTTCTGGATCGAGCCCGCATCGAGCGTCTGCACCTTGCCCATCGCGTACAGCAAGAGCGCATCGACGTCCGGGCCCCGACTGCCCAGGGCCGACTGTGCGCGCTTATGGGCGCGGTACAACGCCGCGGGATCAACGTACACACCCTGGTCGCGTGCGGCAGAGAGGCCGAGTACGGCATAGGCCGTCATCAACGCGTCGAAGCCGCCTTCCCGCCACCAGCCAAAGCCTCCGTCGCTGCGCTGCAATGCGAGCAGGCGCGCCACTCCGGCTTCTACCAGTGCGTTCAGTCTCTGCCGCGCCTCTTCGTCCGGAATCTGCAGCCGAGCCAGCGTCTGGGCCAGGGCCAACGAGGGCAAGAAGCGGTTGACCGTCTGCTCGACACAGGCGTAGGGGAAACGCTCCAGGTTAAGGGCCGCGGCGCGCAGAAAGTCGATCTGGGCTGGGAAGGTGCGCACCCGGATCTGCCCCGACCCGGCCAGGGCGTCGGCCGGCAGCTCGCTGGCCCAGCTGTCGCGATCGCCGAGGAACAAGGTCTTGCCCGTCCGCACCGGCACGCCCCGCGCCAGAATCGGCAACGGCAGCTCGAGAGCGTCGGCCCCGGCAGGGCTCTGTACCTCGGCGCGCAAGATGGCCAGGCCGGCTTCTCGGGCGCTGGCCTCGGCCTCGAGCCGCTTGCGGGAGTGGGCGTCGACCTTGCTGCTGACCCGCAGGCCGCCCGCCAACTCGAGACCCTCCGCAGACAGCGTCAGATCTGCAGTCAGCGCGTCACCCGTCTGGTTGTGGACGATGGCCGCGACCCGCAGCTGGTCGCCCACCACCACGAAGCGCGGCAGGCCCAGGCGCGCGGCCACGGGCTGGCTGGTCTGCAGGGCCCCGAGCACCTGCCCGAACAGGTTGCCCCGGTCCGCCCCGCGCACAGTCGCCCGCCAGGTGGTCAGGTTGTGGGGCAGGGGAACCCGCAGCGTCGCCTGACCTGCGGCGTCAGTGGTCAGCGAAGCACGCCAGATGGCGGTGTCTGCGAAGCGCTGGCGCACCAGCGGCTCGGCACCGTTGCGCGCGTCTTCGTTGCCGGGCGCCTGGGGACGTGCTGCAGGGGGCGGTGGGGGCGGCGGGGGCGGCGGGACCGCGGGATCGGCATAGAAGGCTCCATCCGCAGGGACCGCGTCCCCGTCGATCCCCCCACGCAGGCGTCGGCCATAGGCACCGGCCGCTCCTCCCCCTGCGCCTACGGCGTCTCGCACAGCCTCCGACAGCTGTTCGAGCTCGTCCATCTCGCGCGACAGAAGCGCCAGCTCTTCCAGTTTGTCGCGCTTGCGCTCGAACAGCGCGTCCGCCGAGAGCAGCCTCGTGACCCCGGCCATGTTCCAGCTCTGGAAGCCCGCCGTGCCGACGCCCAGCGCGCGCCGGGAGTCGTTGAAGAAGCTACGGATGTCGTCGAGGGCATCCGGGGCGATCTGGTACACCGCCTCATCGACCAACGCAAAAGCGAGCTGCGCCTCGACGGGTTGGCCGGCCACGTCCCGCGCGGTCAGCGTAAAGACCGCCGTCTCCCCGGGCGCATACGAGGCCGCGTCGCTCTCCACCCGCACATCGAGATATTGGATCACGAAGATGGCATCTTCTGCCTCATACAAGCGGTCCCGGCCGGGAATGGCCAGCTTCAGCACAGCGTTGGGCGCGTACCGCCCACGCATCGGCAGCTCGATGGTCTGGTTGGCCGCGTCAAGCCGCACCAGGGTGTAGTCGAGCACCCGCTCGGCCTCGAAGCTCAGCAAGCCCCAGCTACCCGTGACCGGGCTCTGAACCAGCACGCGTGCCTGCTCGCCTTCGCGGTAGACCTTCTTGTCCGCGAGCACCCGCGCCCGCTCGTGCTCATCCTCCGCACCCGCCACCGAGACCTCGATCTGGTTGCGCACCAGCTGCCCGCGCGCGTCCCGGGCCTGATAGCGCAGCAGATAATCACCCGGATCGGGGATCTTGATCTGCAAGCGGGCGTTGCCTCCCGCATCGCTGGCTGCAGGGACCTCGAAGAGCAGCTCTTCGACGCCGGCCGGTCGGAGCCGCACGACCTGCAGGCTGCCTTCGACCGAACGCGCCAGATGGGCCGCGTCGACCGTCTTCAGGCTGACCCCGATCGCATCGCCGGCCTGCACCAGCTTGCGGTCGGCACGCAGCACCGCGAACCAACCCTGCTGGGTCAGCAGACTGCGTCCGGAGCCGCGGGCGAAACGGCGGTCGAGATCGCGCACCTCGGCCGCCAGCATGTAGACCAGATCGCCGTCACTGTCAGCGCTGCGTAGCTCGACCTGCAAGCGGCCTTGCGCATCGGTACGCCCGCTGCCAGCGCTGACGAAGTTTGAGCGCACAGCCGACCCTGATTGCTTGCGGATGAACCAATTGAAGTCTTCGTAACGGCTGCCATCGAAGGTATAGGGAGCGCTGTAGACCTGCCAGCTGACCTCGGCGTCGGCCACGGGTCCACCGAACAGGTAGCGGGCCTCGACGGTGTAGCGCAAGCTGTCCCCAGGCACCGCCGTCGGCGTGCCGGCGACGTTGACCAGGAATTCGGGCTTCTTGTACGCCTCGACCTCAAAGCTGCCGAGGAAGACCTCTTTGTCGAGCACCACCTGCACCGCATAGCTGCCCAGCGTCGTCTCGGCATCGAGCCTCAGCTCGGTGTCGACGGCCCCAAAGGGATCGAGCACCAGGCTCTTGGCGAGCAAACCCACGCCGCGCGGGTCCAGCACCTTCAACAGCACCTCCTGACCCTCGGGATTGAGATAGGCCCCTGCCCGCTCAAGCCGCACGAAGGCCTTCAGCTGCACTGTCTGGCCGGGCCGGTAGACCGGCCGCTCCGAGAAAACATAACCCTTCGCGGCCAGGCTGGATGCCCGCGTGCTCGAAGCACCTGCACCGGCAAACGCGAGATGCTTGCCAGAACGTGCGAGCGTCAGCACTGCAGCTGAGGTCTTGGGCAACGCGCGCAGCAGCACGCCGTCGTCGCCGGTCTGCGCCGACTCGAGCAGCTTCCCATCGACCAGCTGCAAGACCTCGGCCGCCGGCCACAGCTCCCCCGTACGACGGTTCAGACAGAACACCAGGCTCTGCTCGGCGGCGACCTTGACGACCATGTCCAGATCACTCTGGATCAGCAGCGTGCGCGCCTTGAAGCTTCCTCCCTCCACCTGCAGCAGCCAGGCCCCCGGCTCTGCGACAGCCAGGCGACGCGTCTGCTCGAGCCGACGGTAGGGTTCGTAGGCGGAGGTCGGTTCCTCCCAGCTGGCCGCCGGCTCGACGATATCGATCGAGAGGTTTTCGACGCCCTGCCAGGTCTGCTTCTTCTCGAAGTAGGCAGCCAGGTCCAGGCGGTAGAGCTTGAAGCGCAGCGTCTCGATGTTGCGGCTGGTGATGACCACCTCGAGGCTCTCATCGCTGGCAAACACACGCGGCGTGCGCAGCTGCAGCTCTTCCTGCTGCATCTCGCTCAGACGCGTTTGCGCCCAGCCAGCCTGGGCGAAGCCGGCGAATGCCTCACGCAACCGACGCAGCTCAACAACCGCTTGCTTGAGGTCGGCCTGGCGTTCGAAACTCAGTGCCAACTGCCACTGCCCTTCGGCCCCCTGCGTAGTGCGCGGGTACTTGGCGACCAAAGAGCGCCAGGTGGCGCGCGCCTTCTCGAGCTTCTCGAGCCGTTGCCAGGCGGCCGCGGACTCGAGCAACACATTCGGCACGTCCGCATGTACGGGGTGCGCCTCGATGAACTTCTGCCAGGCAGCCAGGGCGTCGTGCTCGCGCTTGTCTGCCGCCGCCGCGCGGCCTTCGAGCACGTAGCTGCTGGCCAGCAGCCCCTGCGCCTGCACCCAGCGCTGATCGTTGGGAAAAGCGCCCAGAAAGCGGCTGAGCTCGGCACGGCCCTCGTCGAAGCGCTGCAACGCCAGGGCTGCTTGGGCGATCTGGAATTGAGCGGCGGCAGCTTGTGGCGCGTCGGGATGCCGCTCCAGGGCCTGGCGCCAGAAGGTCTGCGCCTGCTCGTAGCGGCCGGCACTGAAACAGGTCACGCCCAACAGATAGCTCAGCTCTTCACCCCGCTCCGGATGCCGCGCGACCAGCTCTTGCCAGACATCGAGTCCGCGATCGAGCTTGCCCTCTGCGACCCAGGACTGACCGAGCAGCCTCTGGCTCTGTGGATAGACCTCGAGCTCCGCGGGCACCTGGCGCAGATACTTGCGGGCCTCGGACCACGACCCCCGGGCGCTCAGCAATTCGCCGGCGTGGAAGGCTGCTTCAGCCCTCTGCGGGTCGTCGGGGAAAGCCTCGATGAAGGCGCGGAAGCCCGCCAATGCGCGCTCGATCTGCCCCAGGTGCGAGGCGCTGCGGGCGGCAAAGAAGGCACAACGGGGCTGAGGCGTCGGATAGATCTCGCTGGCCTTGGCGTAGAAACGCAAGGCCCTCCCGTAGTCGGGGACCCTGTGCAGGGCGTCGATCGCGTCTCCCTCGCTGCCGCGCTGATAGCCTGCAAAGGCCTCGTCCGCGATCTGTTCGTACAGGCCTGCCAGCTCCCCGCGATCGTCGGCGCTGGCGATGCGCGCGATCTGTTCTGCGTACAGCCGGGCGCCATCCTCGAAGCGCCGTAGCGCGAGGTAACTCTCGGCCAGCAGATACGTGGTCTTGCGTGCCCAGCCCGCATCGGCGATGTGCTGCAAAGCCGCCTGACTCTCGAGCACGACCTGCTCGTGCTGTTTGGCCAGCGCGAGCGCATGCAGGCGCAGGTAGCGGGCCTCATCGGAGAGCGCGGGTTGCAACTCTGCCTGCAGCAACTCTTCGAGCGCCGCGGCCGCATCGAGATAGGCGCGCTCGGCGAGCAACTCTTTGGCGCGCATCAAGGCCTGGTCAGAATCATCGGCGAGTACGGTGCCCAGCAGGGCGCACAAAACCAGACAGGTGACGCGTCGCATAGAGGATCGATCCTTGAATGGGGGGAGCCTGGAGGAGGCCTTCCTGAGCTGATCGCCAAATGGATGCAGGGCGCCCGCCAGGATACGCATCCGGCGGGTTCTTCGCGAACGATGCTTGGACGCCCGAGGCGCCGATGTGTTCCAGGGAATCTCGGGCCGGCAGAGCTGTGAGTTTTCCGGCTGCCCCTCACTCCGAGGCGGCATCGCCCACGGCACGCCCGAAGTCCGCGCGCATCTCCGGAGGAATTCTGCAGGGCCGGCCGTTCTTGGTCCCCATCAAGGCCCAGATGGTCCGCGCACGCGCCAGCAGGGTGCCATCGGATGCCCGCAGAATCTCGGTGCATCGGGGTGAGCTGGCAGCTTTGAAACTCTCGACCCAGGTGCGAACCTCGATCGGGTCGCCAGGCTGGGCAGGCCGTAGATAGGTGATCTCATGGCTGCGCACCACCCAAACCGTGCCCGCCTCCAGATATCTCTGCAGCGACCAGCCCACGGCTTCTGAATGGGCCTGGGCGGCCTCGAGCACCCAACGCAGATAGACCAGATTCGACACGTGCCCCAGCTCGTCGCAGTCCTCGGCACGGGCTGGAAACTCTCGCATGTAGACAGCGGACACCCGCTTGTCGGTCATCCTTCATCCTGCCTCTGAAGATTGCAGCCGAAAGACCACAGCAAGCGTTCCTGCGCTGCCACGCGCACCTCATGCTCCAAGATATCGGGGCGGAAGACCACAGCGTCCCTCTCTTGCAACACGACGGGGCGCCCTTCCAGCAGCAACCGATCGGAGGGCCCCCGACTCTGCACCACAGCGTTGAGGCGCAGGTGCACCGCGCCCTCTCGCAGCGGCGGATCGTGATGCGGGACGACGCCGCTTCCCGGCGCATACAGCAACAGGTAGCGGTCCCAGCCCAGCGGGCCTGCGGAGGCGCAGACGGCCAGGCAGCGTCGGGTCAGGTCCTCGAGCCAGGCTGGCTGCACTCCCTCGAGGGGCAACTTCTGGTAGCCACCCCCCTGCCGTCCCGCCCGCCAGCCGACGCTGCGCGCCGCCAGCCCGAGCAGAAGCGTCCGCTCGTCGGCTGTCAGGAAGGCGGGCAGAACCCTGAACCAGGGCGGTGTCTCCAGCACGGTGGCTCCTCCGCCAAGATTCTACGGCGGGCCTGCTGCAATAGGGAGACTTTCTCGCCAGGCGTGGCCGGCGACCGCACGTCGACGCCGGCTGTGCCGGGCGCGCGCATACGCTTGATGTCCCACGCCAGGCGGCGCGAGAGACACCTGGCCCAGAGGTTGGGGGGCGCACCGACAGCGGGCTGGCACAGGGGGCGCTGCTATTCTGTCCTAGAGCCTCCGCGCACAAGTAACGGTCCATCCGGATGATGTGCGCACCGTGGAAGGCAAATCCTTGTAGGGGAGGGGTTTATCCCCTCCCGCTGCCTCGGGCGGGGGTAGACCCCGCCCCTACAGGGTGTACCGGAACTCACGCGGCGAGGCGCTAGAGCCGCGATGCAGGGAGGCCTGCCATGCCCCGTAGTGAATTCGACGACGAGACCCTGTTCCGAGACAGCTATGCCCCTCCGAAGTTCGAGGGAACTGTCAAGCCGCGCCGCTACACCTTCCAAACCTCGCACCCGGCGCACGAGCTGCTCGATCAGCACGCACAGCTGCGCCAGTTGCGCAGCGCCCAGCTGTTCGAGGAGTGTTTTGAGATCTACTGCGGCATCATGGTCGGACGCAAGGACCGCCGGAATGCCCCGCAGATGGCCGCCTACCCCTCCAGAGTCGGCGAGATCCTGCGATCGATGGCCCACAGCACCGGGCTGGGACTCGCGCGCGCCTGCCGGCTCGCGGCGGGCTTGCTGGCCGCGCTGGAGACCTGGGAGGTCGGCCTGGACGAAGCCGGGCAGATCAGCTACTGCTCCGAACCCAACCAATCGGGCTGGTCCAACAGCGCCTGGCGGCAGTCGAGCGAGTTTCTCGGCGCCATCGACTGGATCCATCGCGAGGCCCGCGAGGAAGAGCGCGGGTTGGCGGGTTTCGCGGTGGAGATGATGCTGCGCGGGTTGGATAGCTACACGCGAGAAGGCGGGAGCGCAGAGCCTGTCGAAGTCGAAGAAGAGCAAGAGGAAGCAGCAGAAGAAGAACCCCCCCCGCCGCCACGGGGAAAGAAAGCCACCCGCAAAGGCGCTCGCTGATCAGGCTCCTGCGGCCGTCGCCTCGGCAGCAGGTTTCTCCTTGGCAGCAGGCTTCTTCTTCGCAGCCGGCTTCTTCTTCGCAGCAGGCTTCTTCGTGGCAGCCGGCTTCTTGAGCGCAGACTTCTTCTTCGCCGCAGACTTCTTCTTCGCCGCTGGTTTGGCCTTGGATGCCGGCTTGGCCGTCGCCGCGGAGGCGGTCTTCGCGGTGGCCAGCTTCTTTGCGCCGGTCTTCTTCTTGGCCGTGGTCTTCTTCTTCGCGGCAGACTTCTTCTTCGCCGCTGGCTTCTTCTTCGCCGCGGCCTTCTTCTTCGCTGCCGGTTTCTTCGCCGCCTCGACTTCCTCTGGTGGCGGACCCGTGTAGGGCGTGTGCGGAATCACGCCCGAAAGGCGTTGCTCAAGCTCGTCGAGGTTCATCGTGGTCTTGCATTTCGGGTATCCCGAACAAGACACGAATTGCCCCTTGCGCCCGGTCTTGAGCACCATCGGCCGGCCGCACTTCTCGCAGCCCAGGCCGGCAGATTCTGGCTCCGGCGGTTTCTCGCCCGGAATCGACTGGGTGCTGCGGCAACGCGGGTAGCCCGAACAGGCCAGGAAGCGGCCACGCCGGCCCTGCCGTGAGAGCATCGGCTTGCCGCACTTCTTGCAGGTCTCGTCACTGGGCACGGGTGCCGCACGCGGCTTGCCGTCGAGATTGGCGGTGTGCTTGCAGTCGGGGAAGCCCGAGCAGGAAAGGAAGTCGCCCCACTTGCCCTTGCGCACGGCGAGGCCTTTGCCACATTCGGGGCAGGAGTGTTCGGAGATCTCTGGCTCGAGCGGGGCACCGTCGGGCCCCATGGGCTTCGCGTTCTTGCACTCGGGGAAGCGCGAACACGAGAAGAAACGCCCCGACTTGCCCTGCTTGATCACCATCGGTGCCTCGCACACATCGCAGGCCACGTCGGTCTTCTCATCCTTGCGGGGCTGCCCGTCCTCGTTGAGCGAAAAGGTCTGTTTGCACTCGGGATATTGCGAGCAGCCCAGGAAGCGCTCTTTGCGGACCGGCGAGAACAAGAAGACCATCATCTGCCCACAGGCGGGGCAGACAACATCACTTGGGTCAGGGTCTTCATTGACGCCCTTCATCTCACGCATCGCGCGCCACAGGTCGGCATCAAACGGCTTGAAGAACTCGAAGAAGCAGTCCTTCCAATCGATGGTCTCGTCTTCGATCTTGTCGAGGTGCAACTCCATCGTCGAGGTGAAGCCGGTGTTCATGATGTCCGGGAAATGCGCGACCAGCTTATCGGTCACGATGATGCCCAGATCGGTGGCAAAGAACTTGCGTTCCTTCTGCAGCACGTACTTGCGCCCCTGGATCGTGCTGATGATGGCTGCGTACGTCGATGGACGGCCGATGCCCTCCTTCTCGAGGGTCTTGACCAGCGACGCCTCGGTAAAGCGCGGCGGTGGCTGGGTGAAATGCTGGGTCGCCAACAACTCTCGCAGGTCGAGCACCTGCCCTTCTTCGAGCACAGGCAGGCGCTTTTCTTCGGTCTTCTCTTCGAGCAGCCGGGTCCAACCGTCGAACAACTTGATGCGACCGCTGGCGCGGAACAAGCCCTGGCCCGAGGTGATCTCCACCGACGAGGTCGCAAACTCGGCGCTGGTCATCTGGCTCGCCAGGAACCGCCGCCAGATCAGGCGGTAGAGCCGCAACTGGTCTTTGCTCAAAACTTTGCGCAGAGAATCAGGCGTGCGGCTCACGTCGGTGGGGCGGATCGCCTCGTGAGCCTCTTGTGCCTTGTTCTTGCTCTTGCGGATGTGGGTATTCGGCTTCTTCGGCAGGTATCTGGCGCCAAACTCGCTGCTGATGTAGTCACGGACCTGGTTGATCGCCTCCTGGGAGACATTGAGCGAATCCGTACGCATGTAGGTGATCAGACCGACCTGCTCGTCGTCACCGAGTTCGATCCCCTCGTACAGTTGCTGTGCCACCGCCATGGTCTTCTTGGCTGAGAAGCGCATCTGGATCGAGGACTGCTGTTGCAGCGTGCTGGTCATGAACGGCGGAGCCGCCTTCTGCTTGCGCTGCTTCTTCTCGACCTTGGTGACCACGAAGGGCCCGGGCTCAAGCTCGGCGCGGATGCGCAAGGCATCGTCGGTGTTGTCGACCTTGAAGGGCTTGCCCGCGTAGCGCTTGAGCTCGGCGTCGAAGTTCCAGGGAGCGTCGGGTTTGTCGGGAGCATCTCCCTGCGGCGAGACGCTGGCCATGATGCGCCAGTACTCCTCGCTGATGAAGGCCCGGATCTCCTTCTCACGGTCGACGATCAAACGCACAGCGACAGATTGCACGCGCCCCGCGGACAGATTCCGGGCGATCTTGCGAGACAGCAGCGGACTGAGCTGGTAGCCCACGAGACGGTCGAGGAGACGCCGGGTCTGCTGGGCATTGACCTTGGGCATGGAGATGCGGGTTGGATTCTCAAAGGCCTTCTTGACCGCCGATTTGGTGATCTCATGAAAGGTCACCCGGAAGGTGTTCTCTGGGGAGATCTCCAGCTCTTCGGCCAGATGCCAGGCGATGGCCTCGCCCTCGCGGTCGGGGTCGCAAGCCAGGTAGAGCTTGTCGGCTTTGCGGGCGGCCTTCTTGATCTCGCGCAGCGTCTTCTCGCGCCCGGGAATCACCTCATAGCGGGGCTCGATCTGTGCTTTTTTGATTTTTATCCCAAACTTGTGTTTGGGAAGATCCCGCACGTGGCCCATCGAAGCAAGCACCTGGTAGCCGATGCCCAAGTACTTGTTGAGGGTCTTCGCTTTGGCAGGTGACTCGACAACAACGAGAATATTCGTCATCAATCCTTCCGAATGGGCTGAAATCGCCCGGCAACAGAGAAATAGACCGCCGTGAACGGTGCGGCGGGAAGTTAGCAGCCTCAGCGTCCACTGTCAACCGGAATCCGCTACCCAAGCGAGATGAACGGGCGAATCCGGCGGGTGGCTGGCTCAGGCACCCAGAGCCATGAAGCGCCGTTGCTCGCGCCGCGCCAGACCATCGTCGACCAGTTTGAGGAGGTGGGCCAGCAACGAGCGGGCAGCCGCGGCATAGACGCTCTTGGGATAGCCGGCATAGACTTCAGGCACCAGATCCCGTGGCAGCACGGGCGCAGATGCCGCGCGCAAAGCTGCCAGGACCATCGCCTCGCGCCGCAATCGATGGGCAATCAACTGCTCGAGTCGAGGAACCGCATCGCGGATCGGGGGCCCATGCGCTGCCAGCAACAGCGACGGTTGTCGTGCACAAAGCCGGCGCAACGAGCTCAGGTACGCTTTGAGGTCTCCCTGGGGCGGATCGATCACCACCGTGCCGACGCCAGCCAGCATGTCGCCCACCAACATGCAGCCCCCCTCCAAAGCCCTGAAGACGATATGCCCCTGCGCATGGCCCGGAGTCGTCATGACTTCGAAGCGTTGACCGGCACGTTCGAGGATCTCCCCTTCGTCGAACAGTCGGTCGACCTTCAACCTGCCGTGCAGGTCTTCGGCCGTGCGGGCGCTGGCGCGGACCGGAGCCGCGAAGCGCCGGCGCAAGGTATCGGCGCCGCAGACGTGGTCGTGGTGCAGGTGGGTGAGCCAGATCTCGTCGACGCGTGCTTCCAGACGCTCGAGGACGGCTTCCAGCCAGCTGAGCTCCTCAGCACACTCACAGCCTGGATCAACCAGCGCGAGCTGCGCCTCACCCACCAGGTACAGATTGGTGCAGGTGTGGGGAGCCAGCGTCGGGCTGCGCAACGGGACCACCCGAACTGCCGGAGCCAATAGCGGCGGCAGCGCCGGTTTGCCAAGTTGAAGGCTGAGTCGGAAGGCACCGACCTGCAAGCCGAATTCGGCCACGCAGGCCCGCGCCTGGCGCACGAGCGCAGGCTGGTCCGGATCGGCAAGCTGTGCGGCCAGAGGAAGCGCGTCCGGCCCCGCTCCGTCAGACAGCACCAGCCAACGACCCTCTGCCTCGTAGCGGGCTCCGTCAGCGGGAGCCGCCGACTCTTTCAGCTCACCATGCCAGATTCCCTGACCTGCATCGCGGCAGCGCAGCATCCAACCACGGTCATTCATGTGCGTGCGCTTCTGCGTGCAACGCCAGGCCGAGATGGGTGGCCACCCCATACAACAGGGCATCTTCGTCGAGCTTGAAACGCGCGTCATGGCAGAAATGGACGGCATCCTTCTGCTCGTTGCGGCAACCGAGCAGCAACAGCGCACCAGGGGCTTGGTGGAGCATGTAGGAGAAATCTTCGGCGACCAACGCCGGCTGCACCGTCTCGAGCTTGATCTCGCTTCCCAGGGCTGCCTCGACGCGCAAGAGCGCTGCAGGATCATTGACCGAGACAGGGTAGCCTTCCCGGTAACTGAGGGTATGGCGCAGCCCGTGCGCGGCACAGACTCCGGCCACAATCTGCTCGATGGCTTCGCGCACCAGCTGCTTCTGCTCGGGGACAAAAGAGCGCACCGTGCCCTCAAAGAAGGCCTCCTCGGGCAACGCATTGCCGTTGCTGCCCGCGTGCAGCTGGCATACCGAGACCACCGCGGGTTGGAGGGGGTCGCAGCGCCGGCTGACGATCGTCTGCAAGGCCAACACGACCTCAGCCGCTGCCACGATGCAGTCGCGGGCACGTTCGGGACGCGCTCCGTGTCCGCCTTTGCCATGGATCTGCACGCTGAACATATCGACCATTCCAAACACTGGACCTCGCACCAGCCCGAGCCTGCCGGTCTCGAGTGTCGGCCAGACATGCAGCGCGTAGACCTCCGACACGCCCTCGAGCGCGCCGTCTTCCACCATACCCTTGGCCCCGCCGGGCAGCTGCTCCTCGCTGGCCTGAAAGAGCAGACGCACGGACACCGGCAGCTGCTCGCGGCGCTCAGCCATCAGGCGGGCAGCACCCAACAACATCGCGGTGTGGCTGTCGTGGCCGCACAGATGGGCACGTCCCTCGACCTGCGAGCTGAATGGTTCGCCGGAGTTCTCGCACACCGCCAGCGCGTCCATATCTGCACGCAGAGCGATGCGCCGGGTCGCTCCCGGCACTTCGATGTCCGCGACAATGCCTGCGCCCCGAGGGCAATCTCGGTGCGTGATGCGCCAGGAATCCAGGCATTTGCGAACCAATGCAGTGGTGCGCGGCAGCTCGAAGCCCAGCTCAGGCCATTCATGCAGCGCACGACGCCAGCCTCGCACGTCTTCGAGTACGGTTTCAGCGGCGTGCAACAATGCCCGCATCACAGCTCCTCCCGGCCCAACAACTGTTCGATCACCCGGTCGAGATCGTCCTCGCCGAGATGGTAGGTGTCTCCGCAGAAGTGGCAGGCGACCTCTGAGCTGCCCACATCGGCACGGATCGACTCGATCTCTGCCAGCCCCAGGCTCATCAGTACCTCGCAGGCCTTCTCGCGTGAGCAGGTGCAGCGGTATGCGGGGCGCACGCACAGCATGTCCTCGCGCTCCCCTTCAGCGAAGAGCGCGTCGAGCATGAGCTCGGGCTGGCGATGCTCGAGCAGCAGCTTGTCGACTTCGCCGGACTGACATCGCTCGCGCAGTTCAACGAAGGCCTGGACGTCGTGGTCGGGAAGCGCTTGCACCAGCAGCCCCCCTGCGTAGGTGAGCTCTTCGGCATATACGGTAGCCAGGGCCAGGCAACTCGGGATCTGGTCCGAGGTTTCCAACACGTGGGCGAGATCCAGGGCCGGGTTCATCGCCTTGAGCTCGACGTGGCTCTGCATGACCAACAGGCCCGGCTTGCTGCGGCTGAGGGTAAGGGTGCCGTGGTTTCCCAAGCTGTAGTAGGGATGCGATGGGCCCCGGTCGATCGTCGAGCAATGCTTCTTCGATGTGAATCCCCGCACCCAGCCGCGGCAATCGGCGTCGGTCATCACTGAGCCCAGAACGCCGTCGGTGTTCATCTGCAGTGTGGTGCGTTCGCTGGGATCAACCGACAGACAGGCGATCAAGAGGTTTCCCGTCAACAACTCGGCCAGAATCTGTGCGGGCGCGCGGCCGGCAAGATGCCGCCACTCAGCCTCTCTCGCGGTCTCTGTGGTGCAGGCGGCCAAGAAGCGCAGCCCTTTGCGGGGCAGCGTGCCACGAATCAAGATATCCATCGACTCCCTGTCCCCGTGTGGCAGGTATAGACCTCAAACGGTCAGCGCGTCCCGGACCGGGTCGTGCTGCAGCAACCAGGCCTCTATCTCAGGAAAGACCAACTTCGGCGCGTAGTCCCCGATCAGCAGGTCGCCGTGTCCGAAGTCTACCTGCCCGGTTTCGCTTCCCATCAGGCAATAGCGTTTCTCAGGGCTGCCCAGGCATTCGTAACCTTCGCGCACGCCTTCGGCCCGGGCGAGCAGATCCCGGTTGCCCGCCATCACGAGCATGGGGACGCGGATGTCGGCCATGCCCGCCCGGTAGTCGAAACCGTCCTCGAGGCTGCTGAATTCTCCGCTCAGGACCATATGCGAGAAATGCTGCAGCTCCGGACCGCTGATGTCCGCCACCAGATTGGCCACCGCCCGCCGCACGCGGCGGGCACGCGTGTGTTCTGGATGGATGATGTAACGCACCAGGCCCGGATACCACAACCCGACAAAGGGGGCGATCAGAAACGCCAGCCGGGCCTGCAGGATCGGCGCCATACGCGGCGCCCAGGCGGGGATGCGCGCGCTCCAACGAGCCCACCAGGGAAGATGCAAGCGCACGGGAGAGCCGACGGTTACAGCGCTGCGGACATGCGCCTCAGGGTGACGGGCCAGGTAGGCATACAGCACCAGCCCCCCCATGCTGTGGCCCACCCAGTGTACCCGGACTGCATCGTGCCGACGCCGCACGGCGTCGATGACTGCAGGCAGGTCGAACCGCACGTAGTCGTCGAAGCCATGCTGGGGGATCCAGCGACCATCGCGGCTGTGACCGCGTCCGCGCAGATCGAGCGCGTAGACATCAAAGCCCCGGTTGGCCAGATACAGGGCCAGCGAAGTTTCATCATCGAGATCCATGTTCGCGCGGTTGACCGACAGTCCGTGGCACAACACCACAGGCTCGGCTCTTCGCAGCGCGCCACGGGCACGGTAATGCACCATGCCAAGCCGATGGCCGTCCAACGCCTCGACGTAGACGAGCTCGTCACCGAGGCGCTGCTCGCAATAGATGATCTCGCACCAGAGGGCCCAGGCAACCGCACAGATCAAACCCAGGACACCCAGGATCAGCAGACTTGCAGCCATAACTCACCGATCATTCCCGATCGACCATTGTAGCGCAATGCGTTGCGCTGGCCAGAGTCTTGCGCCCGGGCTCACAAGTTCCGCGGTCTCCGCTAGCGAGTGCGTCAGAAGTCGCTTCGAACATCAGTGATGCGGGCAGGCGTCGAACCAATCCGGCTCCAACGGAAGCGCATCCTCGAGCTGCGGACCCGGGGGCAAAGGCCGTCGCTCGGGATACAGCTGCTCCAGGCTGTCTGCATCGTACAGACGCCCATTGAGGATCAGCCAGCGCAGGCGCGCCGCATCCTCCACCTGCGCGAGCGGATCCCCGTCGACCACGATCAGATCGGCCAGCTTACCAGGCTCAATGCTGCCGACCGCTGCGTCGATGCCGATCCCCTGCGCCGCCCAGATCGTGCCCGCCCGCAGGGCATCGTGGGGCGTCATTCCGCCTTGCACGAGCAGGCGCATCTCCCAGTGCGCGGCCAGCCCCTGCAGCTGGCCATGCCCCCCCACCTGCACCAAGGTCCCGCGGCGCGCCAGCTCTGCCGCGCTGGCCGCGACCTGCTTGTGGTGGAATTCCTCTTCGGGCAGCATGGTGCGCCTGCGGGCCCGAGCGTCGAGCAAGCCCTGGGGCATCCAGCGGCTCAGGCGTGCATCACGCCAGACGTCCTCATGCTGATAGAACCAGTTCTCGCCCGAAGGCCCCCCATAGCTGACCACCAACGTTGGCGTGTAGGCGGTGCCGCTAGCCGCGAACAGTTGCAGCACATCCTCGTACAGTGGCGCAACCGCCAGATTGTGCTCGATCGTGGTGTGCCCATCGACGATCTGGTTGAGGTTGTGCTGTAAGGTGGAACCCCCTTCGGGGACCACCGCCAGACCCAACTCGCGTGCGGCGCGCAGAATCTGCTGACGCTGATCGCGGCGCGGTTGGTTGTAACTCTTGACGCTGAAGGCTCCGAACGCGGCCGTCCTGCGCAGGTGGGACAGGGCGTCGTCGTAGCTGTCCACAACCGCCTTGAAGTCGCCGTCGGCACCGTAGAGGATCGTGCCCGTGCTGAAGATGCGTGGCGCCAGGATGCGGCCCGCCGCCTGCAGCTCCGCGGCCGCGAACACCATGCGTGTATCGTTGCTCGGATCATGGCTGGTGGTCACCCCGAAGGACAGGTTGGCCAGGTGCTGCCAATTGCGCTGCGGCAGCATGCCCCGGCTGCCGTGGCGGATATGTGCGTGCACATCGAGCAGCCCCGGAAGAACTGTGCGCCCTTCGAGGTCGAGCACCGTGGCCTGCGCAGGGATCGCCGGCGCCGCGTCGGCGGGCCAGATCCCCTGGATGCGGCAGCCCACGATCTGGATGACGCCATCGTCGAGCAGCTCGTCCCCGCGCATAGTCACGAGCCGCCCATGGCGCAACCACAGCTCCCCCTCGGGCCGGTCAACGGTGAGTCCGAACCCCAGCGGATACACCTCAGCAACACCGTCCCAGGGCGCTTCGGGCAGGCGAGCAACGCCGAAGGGCTCTGGAAAGAGCGCGTCGAGGCTGGCGCAGTAGAGCGAATCGGCCAGTCCCCAGTAGACCTGGCGTGAGTCTGCGCTGAAGCTGAGATCTTGCCCCGCATCGCGGCTCAAACGGGCCAGAGGCACCGCTTTGAGCTCCGCCGAGACGTCGAGCGGACCGCCGCCGGAAGGAAGGGGACACACATAGGCGTTCCATAGATAGGTAAAGGCCAGCCACTCCCCGTCAGGAGAGAGCTCCCATTCGGTCACGTACGGCGAGCGGGCCACGACCCGAGACTCGTCGCCATCGAGCTGGTAGCTGAGAAGCACCGCCTGGCCGTCCTGATGATCCTCGACCAGGATACGCGTCCCATCCGGCGAGAATCTCGGCCTTTCGCCGCGGCTCAAGATCCGATGCGGCGGTGTATCGCTGTCCAACTCGAGCAGGTAGATGCCGGGCTCGAAGCTGAACGCACGCCCCCGCAAGGCATCTCCGGCCAGTTTTTCATACACCAGCCAGCGGCCATCGGGGGAGAAACGGGGATGCAGGTAGTGGCCGGGTGCGGGCAGCAGCGAACGTTCACGGCCCCCCTCGAGCAGGCACAGACGGCCTCCCTCGACGTCGTGCCAGCGCGTAAAGACCAGCCGCTGCCCGTCGGGGGAGAAGCTGGGTGTGTAGGCGAAACTCTCTCGTCCGGTCAACGCTCTCGGCTCGCCTCCCGCGAGCTCTCTTTGCCAGAGCTGCCCCAGCGCCTGGAAGACCACCGACTGGCCATCGGGCCCGACCACCGGCCCTCGGCAGACACGCACCGGACGGCGGGCAGCGTCGATCGTCTGCGCGGGCCGCTGGGTCTCGGCGATCTGCAGCTGCACTTCTGCCCGGAAAGGGATACGGCGCGGCGGCCCCCCGGCGATCCGCTGCCGCCACAGGCCGCCCTGAGCGGAGTAGACCAACTCACGGCTGTCAGGCGTCCAGGCAAAGCCTGGATGGACACCAAAGATCGCCCAGGTCTCCTGCGCATCCTTGGACATGCCGTCGAACAGGGGCCGACTCTCGCCCGTACGCAGGTCTTGCAGATAGAGAACGCTGCGGTTGCGCACCCGGCGCACCCAGGCCAGCCAACGACCGTCGGGGCTGGGTTGGGGGCAGACGGCCCCGCCCTGCCCACCAACCTGGCGCACAACCTCAAGGGTCTCGAGATCTTTGCGCCAGATCGCATAGATCGCCTCGTTGGGGTCCTTGTTGTATTGAAAGGTGCTGCCGCCGGAGACGTCCTCGCTCCAATACAAGAACCGTCCATCAGGCGAGACGGACGGCTCGCCGGCGTCCTGTTGGTCGTTCTTGCGCTCGGTCAACTGCACGCCCGGTCCCCCGCTCAGCGGGAACATCCACATCTCTCCGGCCCCCAGGGAGCGACGGCTGGTGAAGTGTTTGCGGGCGACGATGTAGCGGCCGTCCGGCATCCAACAAGGGTTGTTCAGCAAGCGGAAGGACTCGTCGCTGACCGCACGTGCCTCGCTGCCGTCGCTGCGCATGATCCAGACGTTGTCCCCGCCCCCCTGGTCGCTGCAATAGGCGATCCAGGCGCCGTCGGGCGAGAAACAGGGCTGGATATCCCAGGCCAGGCCGGCCTTGATGCACTGGGCAGCGCCTCCCTCGAGCGGAAGCAGGTAGATGTCTCCCAGCAGGTCAAAGACGATCTGGCTGCCGTCTGGACTGACATCACAGCTGACCCAGGTGCCCTCGTCGACCTCAAAGCGGAGCTCGCGCAGCGGCAACCCGGGATCCTGGACATCCCAGCCGGAGTCAAGCTCCTGCGCGTCAAGGCTGACCAGCAGGAGCAGCCCGAGAACCAGGGTGCGAAGCTTGCAGTCCATCGTGGGCTCCTTACGGATGCAGCAGGCCCGGACGGGTGTCCGGGCCTGAGGAATGAGTCGGGCGCGACGGGCTGCGCGGTCAACCAGGAGTTGAGCAGGAACGGCTCGAGCACAGATGCCGGGCTGTGCCTGCGGAGCCCCTCATTGCCGGACTGCGTCCAGCTGGGCCTCGAGGTGGCGGATGGTGTTTTCGGCCTCGATCAACTCGGACGAGAACTGGTCCCGCTCGCGCTTGAGCTTGATCTTCTCGTTCTCGATGGTCTCGAGATCTTCATCGACCACGTCGAGCTCTTTCTGTTGCCTCAGGATCTTCTTCTTCAGACGCTTGATCTCGTCCTCGGAATCCGCCAGATCGGCTTCGGCGTCCTCGAGCTGGCCCCGCAACGACTCGAGCTCTCGGGCGGACGCGGCATCTCCGCCGCCACCTGAGGCCTGCAGGCGGGCGATCTCCGCCTCGAGCTGCGCCACGCGCTCGGAGGCGCCCCCGCCGCCAGCGCTGGCCTTCTCCAGCTCGCCTTCCAGTTTGTCGATCGACTGCTCCAACTCCTGGATCCGCGCCATGTCCGGGGCAGAGCTGCCCCCTCCCGAGCTCAGCTGGAGTTTCTGCACCTCTGCTTGCAGGCTCTCGACGCGTTGGGTGGCAGACACCAGCTCTTCGCGAGGCACCGCGACCTGGCGCAGCGTCTCGCGCGCCAGACGGGCATCATTCAGCTCTGTCTCGAGACGTTTCACCTGCCGTTGCAGTTGGTCGGCCTTCGCTTCGGCCGTGTCGCGCTCAGCTTGGGCGGCGAAGGCGTTCCGTTTGGCAGCCTCGATCTGATCGAGCAGCTCGAGGGACGCCGCTCCGCTACTTCCAGCGCTAGCTGCTGCCTGAGCCGCAGTCAACTCCGACTGCAGACCAGCGATACGCGCTTGCGCTGCGGCCAGTTCTTGAGGATCGGCGCCGCCCCCGCTGCCCATCGCGACCTGCGCCTGCAACTCTCGGATCTGCTGGCGTAGCTGCACCACACTGGCTTCAGCGGTCGCGGCGCGGGCCTCTGCGGACTGGGCCCGCGACTCGGCCGCCGCAGCCTGCGCCTCGGCAGCCGCGGAGTTGCCGGCCTCAGCGAGAGCCCGCTGCAGCTCTGCGTTGCGGGTTCGCAAGGCTTCGAGCTCGCTGGCACTGACGCTGGATTTCTTCAAAGCGGCCAGCTCGTTGTCGAGCTCTTGCAGCTCGCCTTCGAGCTCACGGTTCTTGCTGTGGACATCCGCCAGCTCTGCCTCAAGGTCGGCCGTATCAGCCGCGGCCCGTGCAGACGTGAGTTGTTGCTCGAGCTCCTGGACCCGCGCCTGGGCCGCAGCCAGACCCGCGGCCTGATCCTGCACGGCGGCGGCGCCAGCTTCAGCCGCGGCGAGCTTCTGCTCGAGCTCGGTGATCATGGCCCGCGAACGCCCGAGGTCTTCGCGCAACTCGTCGGCACCCGGTCCCCCGGCTGCGTTCCGCCGTGCCGAGCCCAGCTCGGTCTCGAGCGCTTCGATGCGTCCCTCGAGGTCTTCCACCTCCGCGAGATGCTTCTCCTTGAGGTTCGACATCTGTTTTTCGAGCGAGATGGACTTCTCTTCGGCGTCGTCGACTTCTTCCTCGAGCTTGCCCAGCTCGAAGTCGAGTTTCTTCAACCGGCCGGTGAGCTTCTTGTTCGTTTCAGCCAGCACGACAACTTTGTCGCTTTCCGCCGGGGCTTTCTTTGCTGCCTCGAGCTCTTCTTCGAGCTCGCGGTTCTTGGACCGCAGCTCGACAAGCTGCGACTCGAGCTGCTTGCGCTCTTCAAGCTCTTCCTCGAGCTCGATGACGTTGTCTTTCTCTTGGCGCAGCGCACCCCGAGCGGATTGCAGCTTCTCATTGAGAGCTTCGATCTGCTCTGTGGCCGCCTGCTCGGCTTCATCGGCCTCTGCTTCCAGCTGTGCCATGCGGGCTTCGGCCGCCGCGCGCGCCTGCTGCTGTTCGTCGAGCTCGCCCTGAAGCCGCTCAGCCTCTCCGTCGTCGGCTCCGCCCTCGGCGGCCTGCGCGACCTGTGCTTGCAGCCCCTCGATCTGCGCCTGCAAGCCTTCGGAGTAGACACGCATCTCTTCAGCGTGTGCCTGCAGTTGCTCACAGTGCGTCTGGAACTGCGCGGTCTCGGCCTGCGACTGCTCGAGGGCGGCCTGCATTCCGGCCAAATGCTCGGCCTGGCCTCCACTTTCCTGCAGTGAAGCCTGAATTGCTGCTGCCTGCTCGGCCTGGGTTTCGGCTTCCTGCCTGGCCGCCGCCAGCTGTTCCTCGAGCGCAGCCTTCTCGGCGCCGAGAGCTTCGCTCGCCTGACTCGCCTGCTCCACCTGCGCTTTGGCTTCCGCCAGCTCTTGTTCAAGCGCTGCTTTTTGGGCCTGAGCTTCGGCAGCTTGCTGCTCGCGCGCCTTCTCGAGCTCGGCGCCCGCCTCAGTGGAGGCCTGCTTCAAACTGCCATTCTCGGTCTCAAGCGCACTGAGTCGCGCCTGAATATCCTCGAGCTCCTGGGCGCGTTCGTTCAAGCGGGCGGTCAGTTCTTCTGCGAGTCCGGCCGCCGCCTCCTGCTCTTGCTGCAGCGCCGCTTGCAGCTCTGCTGTCTGCGTCTGCGCTGTCCCAGCATTGGCTGCGGCCGCCTGCATGGCGGCCAGCTGCGCATCGCGCTCCTGTACCTGGGCCTGCAGCGCTGCCTGCTGGGCCTGCAGCGCTGCCTGCTGGGTCTGCAACTCTGCCTGTTGGGCGGCAAAACCGGCTTGTTGTGTCGCCAGTTGGTCCTGCAGCGTGGCGACCTGCTGCTGCAGCGGAGCCAACTGCTCGGCCCCTGCTCCGCCCTCTGCGACTTGTGCTTCGAGAACGACGATGCGCTCGTGAGCCTTCTGGAATTCAGCGTCGTAGTAGGCCTTGAATTGCACTTTTTGCTGGTCAAAGCTGGTCTTGAGTTGCTGAATCTCCGCCTCTTTGGCACGAACGTCGGCCTCTTTGGCCCGAACTTCAGCCTGAAGCTGCTGGATCTCCGCAGGGTTCGCGGCCGCAGCGGCAGGTGCGACCGCTGCCGCTGCCGCGGGTGCTGCCGCGGCAGCATCGTCGAGGAAGCTGGGCACCTGCATGGCGACTGTGCCACGACGGACCTCTGGAGGGGCCGCCGCTTCCGCGGCAGGCGCCGCCTCGACAGCGGGCGCAGGCGGGGTCTTGTTGGCGACCAGTCCGGGCGGCGGGTTGATGTAGAACTTGCAGCGCGTCTGCCCCAGGTGCACCGTCGCACCATCATTCAAGGGGATCTGTCCATGCAGGCGCTGCTTGTTGACGTAGACCCCGTTCGAGCTATTGAGGTCTTCCATCACATACTGACCACCTGCAAAGAAGATCTTTGCGTGGTCCCAGGAGATCCAGGGGTCACGGATGGTGACGTCCGCGCTGCGGCGGTTGCCGATCACCATCTCTTTCATGGGGATCTCGTAGACATCCCCTTTGTGTTTATTGTTCTGGATTTCGAACAGAGCCATAGCCCACCCTCAGACCGTGTTGCGAGAGATTATCCTAGTGGCCCCCCGGAGATGAATGCAACAGCTGGATCGAAGCCAGGGCTTCTTTTCCTACTGTGCTCACCGAAGGAGACATTGTCCCGTCGTCGTTCGACCCACCACTTCGCTTGGAGCAGCGGGAGATCTTGTCGCCGAAGCGACCTGCCAAGCCCTGTGCCAAGGAATCTGCACCGGGACAGGGAGAATCCGCGCTGGGCTCTCTCCTGAAAACAGCGCCCGCACTCCTGGCAGCGCCCCCGCCTACAGATCGCTCAATCGCCCTCGAGCTCGGCCAGCTCAGCTTCGAGCGCATCCAGCTCTTTGTGGGCCGCTTTGAGCTGCTTGTCTTTCTTTTCGAGGTCTTCTTCGAGCGCATGCAGATCGGCCTCGAGCTCTTTGTTCTGCTTCTTGAGCGCGGCCACATCGCCCGCATCTCCGCCGCCTTTGGCGTCGAGCTCTTCTTCGAGCCGAATCAGCTCTTTCTCGAACTCGCCCTTCTCGTTCTTCAACCGCTTGATCAACTTGAGCGCATCCTCGAGCTCGACAGCCATCTCGTTGAATTCTTCAACATCGACATCGGAGCCCTTGTTGCGGGCTTTCTCGAGATCTTCTTCGAGGTTGGCCACCTCGTCGCCCAGGCTCGAGTTCTCACGCCGCAACCTGGACACCGTGCTCTCGATCTCCTTGAGCTCTTCTTTGAGCGACTCGAGCTCTTCGCCGTCGCCAGACGACTTGCGGGCCTCTTGCAGCTCTTCCTGAAGCTCCGCCACGCGGTCGTTCAGCTCGCTCACCTCGGTCTCGAGCTCGCTGACTTTCTCGCGCAGCCGCGCGCTCTCTTCCTGTGCCTCGGAAGAATCCGAGCTGGCCTGGCTGGCGGCTGCGAGGGCCGCCTCTTGCTCGGCCAGGGCTGCGGTCTGCTCGCTGAGGGCAGCCTCGAGCTCGCTCACCCGCCCCTGACCAGCCTCGAGCTCTTCACTCCGGGCGTTCAGCTGCGCTTGCAGATCGGCCAGCTGCTGCTGCAGCTGAGCCAGCTCTTCGCCCGACGCACCGCCCGCCGCAACCTGCTGTTGTAGACCGGCAACCGCGGCCTCCGCCTCAGTGGCACGCTGCTGCGCAGCCTGCAGCTCTTGCTCGACACCGGTCTTCTGTTGTTGAAGCGCTGCCAGCTCAGTCTGCAAACGCTCGAGCTCGGCGGGATCGGTCGCGCCGCCAGGCGCCTGCTGCAACTCAGCGATCTTGGCCCGCGCACCGTCAAGCTCACGTCTCCAGCCAGCCTCGGCATCGGTCCAGCGCCGTTGGAAATCTGCCAGGATGCGGGTCTCGGTCTCTTTGGCACGCTCGGCGACCTGGGCTTCGACGTCGCCGCCGCCTGCCTGCTCTTTCTCCATCAGGTCTTTTTCGAGCTGATAGATGACACGCACGCCCATCTGCAACTTTTCTTCATAGGTGACGCGTTGCTCTTCGAGCGCTCGCTGCAGTTCGATGACATTCTGGGAACCGCCCGAGGCCATGCTCTCGGCCAGGGTCATGCGCTTCTTGAGGTCATCAATCACCAGCTCACGATTGGCGAGCGTCTGCCGGAAGCTGATCGGAAAGGCCCGCTCGTTCAGAGGTGGGGCCCCTTGCGCCGCAGCCTCCAGGTCTTCTTCGAGCTGCCGCACGCGGCGTTTGGATTGCTCGAGATTGTGGTGGGCCGTCCACAGCTCTTGATCCTTGGTGGTGTGGTCTTTACGCGCGCTATCCAGCTGCGAGCGGACCTCACGCAGCTCGTTCTTGAGCTCCGTGATCTGCTGGTCGGCCTCTCCCTGCGCGATGTCGAAGGTCTGGATCGAGCCGCTGCTCGCCGGAGGCACCGAAACGGGTACGCCAGGTGGCTGCGGCGCCGTCGGTGGTCCGCCCGGCGCTGCCTGGCCCGAATAGAAGCGCACTTTGGTTCGGCCCAACATGAACAGGGTGTTTTCGTTGAGCTGGGCGCGGGTGATCTTCTCGCGGTTGATGTAGATCCCGTTCGAGCTGCCGAGATCTTCGATCCAGAACTGGTTGTTCTGCATGAAGATCTTGGCGTGATTCCACGAAATCCACGGATCGCGGATCGGAATATCGGCGCTCCGCCGGTTGCCGATGATCGACTCGCTGGCTTTGAGGTCGTGCGACTCGCCCTGATTGGTTCCGTTGAGGATATCTAGCTTCGCAGGCATAAGCTTCCCTGAAACAGTTGAGCGGTGCACTTGAGCCCGGAACGCCCGCGCGGCACGGAAGTGTCCGCGCTGGCGCAAGCCTGGGAGTTTGCTGGTGAGATACCATAAACACCCAAGTCAGCGCCAGCGGCTGGCATTTTTTTGCCGACTCCTCAACGCCTCCCGCTCAGCTTCAGCCGCTCACGCGCACAGGCTGGCGGGAATGGAGCCCCCATCTTCGATCGCGCGGAGAGGCCTCATCCAGCCCCTTCTTCGAGCTCTTTCTCGAGCGCTTCGATCTCTTCCTCGGCGGCCTTGAGGTCGTCCTTGACTTTCCGGATCTCGCTCTCGATTTCCGCCTTTTCGTCTTCGAGCTTGCCGATTTCGTCTTCGGCGGCGTCGAGGTCTTCTTGAAGTTTCGCGTTCTCCTTTTCGACGTCCTCCAGTTTCTCCTCGAGCTCGTCGATCGCGCCGCCACCAGCCTTGGCAAGCTGGCCCTTCAGATCTTCGATCTGGTCGGCAAGCTCCTTCTTGACCATCTGGACGGCTTCGCCGCCCGCCGACCCGAGCGCACTGTTGAGATTCTCGATCTCCTTTGACTGAGTATCGACGATCTCATCTTTGCGCTTGAGCTCGCTGAAGACCTCTTCCTTCTCGCGCTTGACCAGGTCGAGCTCAGCACGCAGCTTGGTCAGCTCGCTCTCGTACTGAGCTTTCTCCTTGATCGCCGCAGAAGTGGCACCGACAGTTGCCTGGCCCTTGTCGGCCAGACCCTTCTTGAGCTTGCCACACTCGGTTTCCAGTTGGCTGATGGTCGCCTTGTGCTTGCGGATCTCTTCTTCGAGCTCAAGGCGCTTGGCCTCGGACTCTTTGACTGTGTCGGCGATCTTGCTCGAGCTGCCACTGCTGAAGTCGTCGAGGCGCTTGTTCTGCGCTTCGAGGTCCGCGATGCGCTCTTGAAGACCCGTGATCTTTTGCTGCAGCTCGACTTCGGTCTGCCCCCGACCTTTCTGTGAAGAGGCCAGGGCCTCCTCGTGGTTCTTGATCTTCATCTGCAGCTTCTTGATCTCGGCTTCGAGATCGATAGCCCGGTTCTCCGCATCGCGCAGGCGCTGCTCGGACTCTTCCTTGATCTTCTTGAGCGTCTCTTGGGTATCGCCCGTTTGGCCGGACTCGAGCAGCTTTTGCATTTCGTCCCGCTCTCGCTCGGTGCGCGTGCAACGTTGCTCGGCAAGCTTCAGTTTCTCGTCGTACAGCTCGCGCACGGCGTTTTCGGCCTTCTGGATTCCCCCGAGGTTCTCGATCTCGATCTTGAAGCGGGCCAGCTCTGAGGTCATATGCCGCACCACCTCTTCTTTCTCGAACGGCTTGGAGAGTTTGGCGAGGTGGATGGCGCGCAGCTCACAGGCAGCCAGCTTGAGCTTGCGCATGAACTGCGCCGCACGAAAATCGTACTCACGGCTCAGCAAGGACTTCTGTTCTTCCAAGTCCCGAATCGTGCTCTGGCTGTTGCGCATCTTGCGGTTGGCGAACTCGAGCTTGCGTTCGATGGTGCCGAAGCGTGTGCGTGATTCGAGCTCGATCTCGGCGGTCTTTTCGCGCACACGGGTGAGCTCGGTGTTTTTCTTGCGGATCTCTTTCTCAAGATCTGCATTGTAGTTGATCAGCTTTTCCTTCTCGTCACGCGCGAGCCGTTCCTTTTCCTCTCTCTCGCGCTTCAGATTGCGGATCTCGAGGTGTTTCTGGTCGGTCTCGTTGCTGATGCGCTCATTCTCGCGCATAGCGACTTCGTGCATCCGGCTGCGCTCATCGAAGTCTTTTTGCAGCTGCTGGTTGCGCTCGCGCTCAGTCTTGAGCTCGATCTCGAGACGCCGCTTCTCGCGCTCGACTTGATCCTTCTCACGCTTGAGGGCGTCGTACTCGAGGTTCTTCTTGCGCAGCTCGGCACGCGCGTCTTGATGGCTCGAATCGAGCGCGTAGCGATCCCGGGTGGCACTTCCCGGACCCGCACCTGGCGGAGGAATGCCTGGCCCGCCCGGACCTGGACCGTAGCCACCGGGCCCACCCGGACCCGGACCGTACCCCCCAGGGCCTCGGGGTCCACCCGGTCCACCGGGACCTGGACCGAAGCCACCGGGCCCACCCGGACCTGGACCGAAGCCTCCCGGTCCCCGGGGTCCGGGGCCAGGCCCGAAACCTGGGCCGCCGGGACCTCCGGGGCCCCCAGGACCCCCAGGACCCGGACCACCCGGACCAGGAAAGAAACCTCCGCCGCCGAACCCACCGGGTTGTTGTCCGGGAAATCCGCCAGGTCTTCCGAAACCTCCGGGCCCCATGCCATCCCTCAGTCACTGCCGCCCGTTTCGGGAGCACGTCGTGCTTGTTGGTCGAACATCCTGCCAACATACGGTGTTAGGGTCCGTCTTGTCAAGCCGACCACCGCCAGCCGCGGCGCGGTCGCTGCTCGCCACAACTCCGTCCGGCGCAGCCGCGAAAGAAACTCCAACAGAAACAATGCACCACGTAGCAGGATGGGTTGTTTGCGTTCCCACAGCACGGTGCCGACCCGGCGAGCCCTTGCACCGGAGGCCCGAGAACGATACCCTCAGGCGAGATCCCGGAATGGTTCGAACCCTGTGGTCTGGAATGGTGCTCGCGGCACTCCGTGCCACTGTCATTCCAGGGCTCCACGTTCCAAGGCGTCAGCGGTAGTAGTTGTCCAACGCCGGGAGAGTGGCCCTTGTCGACACCAGAGCCCGCTGCGGAGTTGCCGAGCTTGGATGTTCTGCCGTATCGCGACAAAACCCCGGTGCTCGACCCGTCTGTGTTTCTGGCGCCGGGCGCAAAGGTGATCGGAGATGTCGTAGTCGGCGCTGAGTCCAGCATCTGGTTCGGCACTGTGGTACGAGGAGACGTCTTCCATATCCGCATCGGTGCGCGCAGCAATCTGCAGGACAATTGCGTGGTACACGTGCGGCGGAATTCTCTGCCCTGCTTGATAGGAAATCAGGTCACGGTCGGTCATGGCGCGATCCTTCATGCCTGTACCATCGACGACCTTTGCCTGGTTGGTATGGGAGCGGTGGTGATGGATGGAGCGCGGATTGGCAAGCAGAGCATCGTGGCTGCCGGCGCGTTGGTGACTGCAGGCCTGCAAGCACCACCCCGCTCTCTGGTGCTCGGCTCGCCAGCCCGAGTGCGGCGCAGTTTGACGGAATCAGAGCTCAGAGAGCTCAGCGCTTCGGCTGACAACTATGTCCGGCTCGCGGCGGAATACCGCACGGCTCTCTTTCACTAGACGGCAGCACGCATGCTCTCCCCTCGCGATCGTCTCTTAGCGGAAATGCTGGTCAGCCAGAGGCGGGTGACCACGCATACCATCGCTCAAGTGATCGCGGTGTTGCACAAGAACCCTGGCCACACATTGGCTGACGAGCTTGTCAAACGAGGCGTCGTCAATCTCGAAGTACTGCAGTCAGCTTTCGAAGGCGTGAAGAAACACGGCGCTCGCTGTGTCACTTGTGGCAGGCCGTTCATCCGAAGACGCCCGGGGCAGATCATGTGTCGCCGCTGCCGCCGGACGAAGTCGTCGGTTTTGCTGCAGCCCTGGGATACCGGCGCGAACCTTCCCCCCGTGACTGCGGCCCAGAGCCCGTCGCCACGCAAGAGCAGCCGCACGCGCTCGGGGCGGGTCAAGCGGAGCTCTGGAAGAGTGCGCGCCCAGCTTGCCGCCAGCGAGCAGGCGCCGAGCAAGATCACTACGCGCCCCTTCGTTCCGCGTGTGCAGGCCCGAGAGAACACCGCTCGGCTCGAGGAAACAGCCCGCAAGGTGGCCCGGGCGGCGAGCCAGAGGCTGGCGAGCGAGGATCAGGCAGCGGCCGAGGCGCCCCCACGCCGCAACCGGCCGGTTACCGAGACCTCACCACTCTGGAGCTCCGAGCCTCCGGCTGCTCTCACCAAGCAGGCTGCCCGGCAACACCCCGTCGTACCGCCCCCCTTGCCGGCTCCGCCTCCCCTGCCGGCCCCGCCGCCGACACCTGCTGCACGCCCTTCTCGCGGCCGACGGCGCTCTTCTGGTCAGGTGCGCACGGCACAGTTGCCCGCCGAGACAACCCCCAAACCGCGCTTCCACCCGGGTTTTGGCAAGGCAGAGCCTGGAGCCAGGAGACGGGGTGCCCCTCCACCCCCACCTGAAACCGAGCCCGTTCCAGTCCCTCTGCCCGCCCCGCTCAGGCCCACCCCGGTGGCGGCTCCGGCAGCGATACCTCCACCTCCGCCTCAGCCGAAGGCGCACGCGCGAGACGAGCCCAAGGCGGAGAAGAGCAAGCGGCGCAAGCGCAAGAAAGGCGAGCCCAAGCGTGCAGCCACGCCCGACGTCGAGCATTTCGGCTCCTACGAGATCCTCGAAGAGCTCGGGCGCGGCGCCATGGGCGTGGTGTTCAAGGCCCAACACACCAACCTGGGCAGGATCGTGGCCCTCAAGGTGCTCTCTGCCGGCGAGAAAGCCACGGCCCGTCAGATCCAGCGGTTTCGGCGCGAAACGGAAGCACTCGCACGGCTCAAACATCCGAATATCGTGTCGATCTACGAGGTCGGCGCGGAACAGGGCTATCCCTACTACACGATGGACCTGGTGCATGGCGAATCCCTGGAATCACTGCTCGGGCAGAACGAGCTCAGCAACGCAGAGATGGCGGACATCCTCGAGCAGATCTCGGTCGGGATCGACTATGTGCACGCGCACGGGTTCATCCATCGCGACTTGAAACCTGCCAACGTCCTCGTCGACGAAACCGGAAGAGCCCGCATCACCGACTTCGGGCTGGCGGCCAACCAATTCTCGAGCCTGCAGCTGACCATGAGCGGCATGAGCGTGGGTACACCCCTGTACATGTCCCCCGAGCAGAGCCGGGCCGAACGCGAGATCACCGACGGCCGCGCGGACATCTGGGCCCTGGGCGTGATCCTCTACCGCTTCCTGGCAGGCAAGCTCCCGTTTACCGGTAAGAACCCTGTGGAGATCTACGAGAAGATCAACCGGCTCGAGCCTCCGCTGCCCTCAGAGATCAAGCCGGAGACCGACAAGAAGCTGCAGATGATCTGCATGAAGTGCCTCGAGAAAGAGCCCGCCAAACGCTATCTGCGGGCGCGCTTCCTGGCCGATGACCTGCGCCGGCACAAAAAGGGCCTGCCCCTGCGCAGCGCCGAGCGCGCCGCCTCGATGGGCCTGCGCGACCGCCCATGGTTGCTGGCTGCGCTGATCTTCGCCGGGCTGCTGTTGCTCGTCACCTTGTTCGTAGCCCTGTTCCCCCCCGGCGACGACCCGATCGTCGACCCCGGGGCAGGAAACACGGCCGAGAGTCCCGAGCAGGCCGAAGAATTCCTGGCCCAGGCCCGCAAAGCGCTCGAAGGAAAGACCCCCAACCGCGCGCTCAACCTGCTGAGTCAGGCAAACGAAGCTCTCGAGGCCCGTCCCCCGCAACTGCCGGGTGGGGGAGTTGATCAGAGAGCCCGGCAACGCCTGCGCAGCGAACTACACAGGGTCAGCGGCGAGGCCTACCTGCAGCGCGGAGCTACCGGCGACCAGGAGGCCGCCGCGAACGAGCTGCAACAGGCGCTCCTGGCCGACCCGGACAACTTCGAGGCATTGCGCTTGCTCGCGCGTATGGAGACCGGTCGTGATGCCCGCGACGCTTGGCAGGACCTGCTGCGAGCCGTACCGGACGACCTCGAGGCGCTGCTGTGGTTGTCGCGCTGGTCTTTCGAGGCAGGGAGCTGGCGCGAAGCCCGCGACAGGCTCGACACGCTGATCTCGCTCGGAGGCGATGCGGAGGCGTACGAGTTGCGCGGTTTCACCCAACTGCAGCTGCGCAGGCCCGATGAAGCAGAGTCCGATTTTCAGTTGGCGCTCGCTCATGATTCCAGCCGGGCCCATTCCTATCTCGGCCGGGCACAAGCACGGCAAGCCCAGGACAAGACCGCACTCGCCGAGCTCGACTACGCCCTGGCGGCGCGCTATGCAGAGCTGAGGCTTGAGGCGGTGCTGGCGCGGGCCAACATGCTGCTCGAGTTGGGGCGCTTCGATGCGACCATCGAGGTCTGCCAGGCCTCACCCGAGCTCGCTCTGGAGTCGCCAGAGCTGAGTGCCACGATCGGACGGGCGCGGCTCTTCAAAGGAGACTTCGAGGGTGCGGAGCGCGCGTTGCGCAAGGCCTTGGAGGCGGGCCTCGAAGACGCCGCGAGCACGCGGGTCTGGCTAGGTGTCAGCCAAGCGGTTCGAGACCTGAGCTCTGAGGCACGCCAGAGCTATGATGCGGCCCTGAATGACGATCCGGAGCATTGTGGCGCCCTGGTGTTCCGCGCCTTGCTCGGACTCGACCCACTTGCGAGCGACGCGACCAGCCTCACTGATGCGGCCGACGATCTCGAGTTGGCGACGACTCTGGCTCCCGATGCGGCATTTCCGCGCCTGCTGTTGGCCGCCGTCCACATGCAGCAGGGCGCTTGGGCAGACGCGGGTGTCCGTCTGACGGAGGCGATGTCCCGCGCTCCATACATGGCAGCAGTTTTTGAGCTGCAGGCTCAGCTCGACACCCACAACTCGATTGAGCGCATGGCCCGCGACAACCTGCGGCGGGCACTGCAACTGTACGAGAGGAGCTCCGGCAGCTCATCCCCGCTCGACCACAGCCGTTTCCAACTGCAGCGTATCCAACGCCTGCTTGCCCTGGGAAAGGCTGGTCTGCATACCCAGCTGGAAGCAGCGCTTGAGCTGTGCCGAGCCCACCTGAAGATCGAGCCAGGCTCGGCGCTCGCATTCACCCTGCTCGCAGAGATCCAGGCCGAGCTCGGAGAGCTGGGAGCAGCCCAGACCGCTTTCCGGGCCGCCCGCGAGCGCAATGCGCTGTTCGCACGGGCCAGCGCAGGTGAAGCCGCGATCCTCACCCGCATGTCGCCTCCTCGATGGAACGAAGCCGCGGCGCTGTGGGCATCGGCTCTCGAACTCGAACCGGACAGGATCGACTGGATGCTACAGCTGGCTCAGGTAGAGGCCGAAGCCGGACGCCCGGAGAGCTCTCTCAGCTGGCTCGACAGCCACAGCCGCCTCAAACCGCTCGAGAAGGAAGCTCTTGAGCTGAAGCGTGCCTGCGCCGAACGCGTCGGACGTCCCCAGCTGGCCCATGACGCAGATGCCGCACTCGCTGAGCTCGAGCAGCGCAGCGAGAAAGCGCAGGAATGGCTGAGAAAGGCGGCACAGGCCAGCAGCGACCGGGATGCCCTGGTCGCCTACCAGCGCGCCCTCGAGCTTGAGCCCGGATCGGCTCCCGCGGCGCTGGGGATCACCGAGAGCCTGATGCGGATGGGCGATTTTGAGCATGCCGCTCTGGCGCATGCCCGCGCGGTACTCTCCGACAACACACTCGCCAGCTCCATGCTCCAGTGGCTGCACATCTCCCTCGACGACGCACCCCGCCTTCGACTCTGGTCGTGGCTGATCGACGAGAACTCCCGGACCCCTGCGGAAGAAGTGCGGAGGAAACTCTGCACGGCGGCGCTCGCGCTGCTCGAGGTTGCAGAGGAACCCGAGAAGCTCGACGCGGGGTTGCAGGCCGTCGAGCAGCTGATTCAAGCTGAGCCGGCCTGCGGCCTCGCCTATGCGCTGCGCGCGCAACTCCAGCTCGAGCTGGGTCTGTTCGGACCCGCGCGGAACGACCTCGAGCTGGCCGGAGAGCTCGACACCCAACTTGCCGAGGTTCCCTACGGCCTGGCCCTGCTCGAGGCCGTCCATGGCGAGGCCGCCGAAGGTCTGCGCCAACTCGAGCGCGCTCTTGACCTGGGCTTCACGGATGCAGTCCGCATACGGGCGGAGCCGCGCTTTGTGCCCTGGCGCGAGACGGACGCCTGGAAACCCCTCGAACGCCGCCTGAAAGATCTGGAGTAGGCCATGGCCGCGCCGATCAGCTATCAACTCGAACACAGTGATGGCAGGGCCCGCGCCGGTCACATCCAGACGCTGCGTGGAAGCGTGCCCACACCAGTCTTCATGCCTGTGGGAACCCGGGCAACCGTGAAAGGCATGACCCCCGACCAACTGGCGGCTGTCGGTAGCACCATCGTGCTGGCCAACACCTACCACCTCAACCTGACCCCCGGAGAAAAGACGGTCCGAAAGATGGGCGGGCTTCACCGCTTCATGCTCTGGGACGGGCCGATGCTCACGGACAGCGGAGGCTTCCAGGTCTTCTCGTTGCCCAAGCTGGCGATCACCGACAAGGGGGTCCAGTTTTCCCACGAGAGTCAGGGCCGCAAGGTGTTGCTGACCCCCGAGCTGTCGATGGCCATCCAGGAGGATCTAGGCGCGGACATCATCATGGCCTTCGATGAGTGCCCCCCCTATCCGGCCAGCCGCGAGGATGTCGCGACCGCCAACCGCCGCACCGCGCTCTGGCTGGGGCGCTGCATCGAGGCGCGAACACGTGAGGACCAGGCCCTGTTCGGGATCGTGCAGGGAGGCGTCTTCCCCGAGTTGCGGGCTCGCAGCGCCGCGCAGGTCACCGAGCACGATCTGCCTGGCTACGCGATCGGTGGAGTCAGCGTCGGAGAGGGCCACGAGCTCTTGACAAGCATCGTCGAGCACACCGCCCCCCTGCTTCCCGAAGACCGCCCGCGTTACTTGATGGGGGTCGGATTGCCCGAGGATGTGCTCGTCGCCATCAAGCATGGTGTCGACATGATGGATTGCGTGATTCCGACGCGCTACGGACGCAGCGGCACGATCTTCACTTTTGCCGGCAAATACCGGGTCACCGACCAGAACTACCGCCACGATCGTTTCCCGCTCGACACGCGCTGCGATTGCTACACTTGCACCCGTGGCTTCACTCGCAGCTACATCCGCCACCTGATCAGCACCAAGGAGATCCTCGGCTCGACGCTCTGCAGCCTACACAACGTGCGCTTCTTCCACCGCCTGTTCACGGCGGCTCGCGAGGCGATCGTGGCGGACCGCTTTGCGGCATTCCATAGCGAGTTCCTGGCCGGCTACCTGCAGCCGACCAGGAAGAAAACCCACAAGAAACGAAAGGGCCGGTGAGTCGAGCCGCCCTGAGCCCCAATCCTTCGCAGCTCTTCGAGCGCGCCTCCCTGGCGGCTCGGAACCTGGCAGTCATCCTGCTCGTGGCTCCTTTGCCCGTGGTCGCCCTGCTCGGCTGCGGGCCGGCGATGGGCGGCAGCGCCTGCTTGGGAGTAGCGGTCCTGGTTGGCTGGTGCCTGGGGATGACCCTTCCTTGCGAATTCTGCGCTGGCCTGACGCTCCTGAGCTCGAGCCTGCGGACGCTGTGCCTGCGCCTGCGGGCCATCGAGAGCGCCGCGTCGCCGCGCGATGCCATCGGCCGAGGGCTCGTGCAGGCCCTGCAGGAGCAGGTCCAGCGCTGCTGGAAACTCAGCTGCGCGGGCAGCTTTGCGGCGAGCGTGGCGATGGTGCTGCTGCTGATCAGCTCGGGCGTCTGGCTGCGTCCCGACGCCCCCGGCATCGCGTTGCTGGCACTCAGCACCTGGGCGCTGCTGGCTCTTGGCGCGTGCGGGCCTGTTCTGGCCCATGCTCTGGGCGCCGCGGCCCACGGCACGGCTGAGTTGCGCTTGAACCTGGCCGCCGTCGAGCGGCCCGGAGACGGTGTACGTAGCCAGGTGCCCGACCCACGGACCCTGGGGCGACTCGACCGCGATTTCCGCCTCGCTGGGCTGCTGCTCGCGGCGTTGGCGGGGCTGGGCCTGCTCGGTTTGATGATTGTCGGAATCCAGCTCCCCAGGCTGCTGACCTCCAGCTCAACGATCTGGTGGAGCTTTGCGGGCTTGTTGCTGCCTCTGCTCGCCTGTTGGCTGCTGCTGGTCGCAGCGCTCGCCTGGCTGCTGCGCCACACGGGCCTGGCGCTCGCGGCCCTGGTGCATGCCGGGGCCGATTTGGAAGCCGCCTGCAGGGGGAGCTTTGTCTACCGAGAGCCTTTCCGCAGCGACCGCCTGCGCGCCGCCGGTCAAGTCTTGCGTATCCTTGGATTCGCAGGCAGCCTGTTAGCGGTCGCCGTCTGGCTCTATCCGTTTTTCGCCGCCCAGATCCCCAGCGATCGTGTGGGAATCCTGCTGGCCGCCCTGCTGCTGAGCGGCGGCCTGCTCGGTGGACTGGTGCCCTTCGTGTTGGCACGTTGGGGGGTCGACTTTTCCCAGGGACTGGCCGCCCTGCTCAGGGAAACCGAACGGGCCGTCGAGCGCCGCGAGCGCGAGCAAGAGGAAGTCGCATGAACGTCATCCTGATCGAAGCCCATGAGCTCACGGACGACGGAACAGCCGTGCTGACCGACCGCCGAGCGGAGCATATCCGCAAGATCCTCAGAGCACGTCCCGGAGACCGGCTGCGCGTCGGGCTGCTCGGGGGGCTGCTCGGGAGCGGCGAGCTGCTCTCCTTGACGCCATTGCGCCTGCGTTGCGTGTTCGACCAACCGCCGCCAGCCCGACCCAGAATCCACCTGCTGCTCGGCATGCCCCGCCCGATCACGCTCAAACGCCTGCTGCGACAGGCCGCCGAGCTCGGCCTGGAGAGTATCGAGCTGCTGCGTACGGCACGCACCGAAAAGAGCTACTTCGACAGTCCCGTGTTGGGCAAGCTCGAACAGTACACCCGCCAGGGTCTGGAACAGGCGGGCGGCACGCGCCTGCCAAGTATCGGAGTGTCCCTGCGTTTCCGGCCCTTTGTCGAGGATGTGCTGCCGGGCCGCATCGCCGCCAATGACCGCGCATTGCTGGCAGTGGTCGGGGCCGGAAAGCCTCTGAAGTCGCTAGAGCTGGCGGGCAGCCAGGACCTGCATCTCGCCATCGGCCCCGACGGAGGATGGTTGCCCTTCGAAGCCGAGCTGCTCGCCCAGGCAGGCTTTGAAGGTGTAAGCTTGGGACCCCGGGTGTTCCGCACCGACACGGCGTTGACCTGGGCAGTGGCACAGCTTGTCTGCTGCCGTCGGCAGCATCCAAAGATCGCGAAAGAGTGATTGACAACACGTAGGTGAGCCGCTATTTTTTCGGGGCCTGTTTTGAACAGGTGGCTGAACGGTCCCATCGTCTAGTTAGGCCTAGGACACCAGGTTCTCATCCTGGGAACTGGGGTTCAAATCCCCATGGGATCATTCCTTTCCGCCCGCCCCGCCCGGCATCTCGAGATTCAGAGCCACGGGCTTTCCTGCTTCAGCAGGGGGAGTCGGGTGCAGGTGCGTGCAGACAAACCACCGGCTGTCTCTTGAGGGTTCGATGAGCAAGAAAAAGAAGAAACAGCGCAAGGCCAAGAAGGCCCCGACCCCTTCGAAGAAGGCTCCGTCGGAAGTCAAAGAGACGCCTGCCAAGAAGGCCCCACCGGTCGTCCGTGAATCGCTGGTCAAACACAAGCACAAGCCCGACGATCCCGACGATTGGGAGGTCAAGCTGCAGAACCTGTACGACTGGGCGCAACACAACTCGGTCGGGCTGCTAATCGGATTGGCTGTGGTGTTGGCCGTCGCAGGTTTCTGGCTGGTGCGCAGTGAGAACCAGAAGGAACGCGAACGCGTGATCTGGTCCGAGTTGCAGGCAGCCCAGGATTTCTCCGCCCGTACAGGCAACGAACGCGAGGGTCTCGATTCGCTCAAGGTCGTCTTCGAGCGTTTTCAAGGCACGCGCGGTTGGGAGATGGTCGGCCTGGCGTATGCGAACGCGCTGATGGACAATGGCGACACCACCGCGGTGGCTGAAGCCCGCGCATTGCTAGAGCGCCTGGCGACCGGCGAGCTGAAGACCCCGAGCAACGAGCTGGCGAGAGACGCCCTGCAACGCTTGAACGAGCTGCAAGCCGACCGGAAGTCTGTTGCTGAGTCGCTGCGAGTACACATGCCGCTCGAGAACCCCGAGCCGGCCCCCAAGCCACTGCCCGAGCAACCTGACGCTCCCCAGCAGCCCGGCGATGCGGGGACTCCGCCGCCAGGCGACTCCACCAACGGCGGCTGAAATGAGCGGCGTCGCGGGGCTTCCACCGCAGGCGCAGCCCCGTCCCGGTGACCCTGTCGGCCCGACCGAGCATCAGGTCGGGCCCAGCGCTGAAGGCTCCCGCCTCGATGCCTACCTGCCGCGTGCCTTCCCCGACATCTCCCGGGCCGAATTCCAACGCTGGATCGCTGCGGAGCGTGTGCTCTTGAACGGCGTCATCCCCAAGCCCCGGACACGATTGCATCCTGGCGACCTGGTGGTGGTCGATTTTCCTCCGCCAGCCAGCGAAGAGTTGATCGGCCAGGATCTGCCGTTGGATGTCCTGTACGAGGACGCCGACCTGCTGATCATCAACAAACCCCCCGGGATGGCCGTGCACCCAGGCGCGGGCTGCCACGAAGGTACCGTAGTCAACGCGCTGTTGGGCCGGGGAAGCACGCTGTCTGATACGCGCGGGCTACAGCGCCCTGGCATCGTTCACCGACTCGACAAAGGCACTTCGGGAGTTCTGCTGATCGCCAAAAACAACCGTGCCCACGAGGCCGTCGCGCGCCAGTTCCGCGAGCGCAGCCTGAACAAAACCTACCTCGCCATCGTGGGCGGAGTGGTCCAGGCCGCGGGTAGCGTCGACCAGCCCTTGGGGCGCAGCCGATTCCATCGCAAGAAGATGGCCGTCTGCCCCGGAGGCAAGAGCGCCCGAACTGGGTATACTGTTCTCGAGGTAGTGGGGCGCTATAGCTGGCTCGAGCTGAAGCCCCATACAGGACGTACCCACCAGATCCGCGTCCATATGGCTCATGTGGGGCATCCGGTCCTGTGCGACGGGTTGTACAGCCGGCGCTCGGTCTTGCGCCAGCGCGATCTGCCCGGACGTTGGGAGACTCCCGAAGCGGCCGTCTGCGAGCGCCTGGCGCTGCACGCCCACAAACTCGAGCTGAGCCACCCGCGCAGCGGCGAGCGGGTGTGTTTCGAAGCCCCCTGGCCTGCGCCGCTCAAGCAGACCCTGGAGGTGCTGCGCGCCGCCTACGGAACCGCGTCGCCGTCCACCGAAGAATGAGCAGGAGAGAGTGATGGATCCCGAAATGAACGGCCCCGGCCAACGACCCCCCCCTGGACCGCCCCGCGGGCAGCGCCCTCCCTGGCCGTATCCCCCGCCGCCTCCAGCCCGCCGCAGCGGAGGCTTCGGCTGTTCCGGCTGTGCCATCGCTGGGCTGGCCGTAGCTCTCGTGTTGTCGCTGCTGCTGAATATGGTGCTGAGCGCGTCTGCCGCGGCTGGCGTCAGTGCCGACGGCATGCACCAGGAGAAACTCTACTCGGGCGATCTGATGACACCCGACAAGATCGCACTGATCACCGTCAAGGGCGCGATCATGGAAGGCGGCTGGCCCGCGACCGATCCTGTCGAAGAGGTGCGGTCCCAGCTCAAGATCGTCGCCAACGACCCCAATGTGAAGGGCGTCTTGCTGCGGGTCGACAGCCCCGGCGGAGGCGTCACGGCTTCGGACCAGATCTACAACATGCTGCGCCAGGTCAAGGTTCCGATCTTCGTGTCGATGGGCAGTATGGCCGCCTCTGGGGGCTACTACATCGCCGCCGCGGGTGAGCAGATCTTTGCCGAGCGGACCACGATTACGGGTAGCATCGGCGTGCTGATCACCAGCTACAACGTGTCTGGGCTGATGGAAGAGTGGAAGATTCAGGACGTTACGCAGGCTTCGGGCGGCAACAAAGAACTCCTGTCTATGACCAAGCCGGTTCAGGAAGAACACCACAAGATCATCCAGGACCTGGTGGATGCGATGTACGAACGCTTCCTTGACGTGGTGATGGAAGGTCGGACCGCCGCCGGTTTGACCCGACCCGCCCTGCGGGAGATTGCTGACGGGCGCATCATGCTGGGACAGCAGGCAGTCGACCACAAGCTGGTCGACAAGATCGGCTACCTCGACGACGCCCTGGCCGCGCTGCAGACGCACCTGAGCCTGAGCAGCTGCAAGGTCGTGCAGTTTGAGAAGCTCGACCCCTTTGGCGGCCTGTTCGGCGCTTCCGGGCCCCAGAACGTGCGCATCGACATCGACAAGCGTCAGATCGTCGAGAGCTTTGGTCCCAAAGCCCTCGCCTTGTGGAAGCCGTAGAGCTATGCAGGAGCTTCTCGAGCACCCCCATGTGCGTACTCTGCTGGATCTGAGTCTGGCCGAAGACCTGGGCGTACACGGCGACGTGACCAGCCTGGCATTCATTCCGGCTGACGCGCGCCTTGCCGGCGCACTGATCGCGCGCCAGGCCGGCGTGCTCGCGGGCTTGCCGCTGGCGCGCGCGCTGTTCCAGTCCGTGGGCATCGACTGCACTTCGCTGCTGAACGATGGCACGGCTTTCGAGCCCGGCGCCCGCCTGCTCGAGTTGTGCGGCCCGGCCCGCGAAGTTTTGCGCCTCGAGCGGCCGGTGCTCAACTTCCTGCAACGTCTGTGCGGCATCGCCAGCAAGACTGCGCGTTACGTACAGGCGCTGTCGGGCAGCGCTACACAGATCGTCGACACCCGCAAGACCACTCCAGGCTGGCGGTTGCTGGAGAAGTACGCCGTCCGCCAGGGAGGGGGCGCCAACCACCGGATGCACCTCAGCGAGCTGGGCATGGTCAAAGACAACCACCTGCAGTGGCTGGCCCGCAGCCAGCCAGGGCTCAGCCGGCCAGAGCTGTTCGCCCGCCTGCTCGAGCGCTGGCGTGAGGCCGCGCCGCCCGGCGTAAGGCTGCAGGTCGAGGTCGACAGCCTGAGCGACTTCGAGCATGCGGTGCGGGCCGGCTGCGACTTCGTGTTGCTGGACAATTTCGACGATGCCCAGTTGCAGGCTGCGGTCGCCTTCCGTAACGCTCTGCCGGATCCCTCGGGTCTGGTTCTCGAGGCCTCCGGTGGCATCACCATCGAGCGCCTCCCCGCGCTGGGGCGCATAGGTGTCGACCGCGTGTCGAGCGGGGCTCTGACCCATTCGGCCATCGCTCTCGACATCGGGCTCGATTTCGAAGTGCAACAGGAGAGCTCATGAGCGAAGTGCAGGCGACGATCGCCCGCTTGAAGACGGCCATCGAGAGTGTCTTCATCGGCAAACCGAACGTAGTCGACGGGGTGCTGATCACCCTGCTGGCCGAAGGTCATGTCTTGCTCGAGGACATGCCGGGGGTCGGCAAGACTACGTTGGCCCGAGCCTTGGCGACCGCCATCGACTGTGAATTCAAGCGGCTGCAGTTCACCCCTGACCTGCTGCCCTCGGACATCCTGGGCGTATCGGTCTACGATCAAGAGCTCAAGCAATTCGTGTTCAAGCACGGCCCGATCTTTGCCAATGTCATCCTGGCCGACGAGATCAACCGCACCACGCCCCGCACGCAGTCAAGCCTGCTCGAGGCGATGAACGAACGCCAGGTCTCTGTCGACGGGGTCAGCCACAAGCTCGACCGGCCTTTCTTTGTGATGGCCACCCAGAACCCCTACGAATACGAGGGGACCTACCCACTGCCCGAGTCACAGCTTGACCGCTTCCTGATGAAGATCCACATCGGTTATCCCAGCCGAGAAGACGAGGAGCGCATTCTGCTCTCGCAGAAGGTGCGCCATCCGCTGGAAGACCTGAAGCCCGCCGTGCACAAGCGGGACATTCTGGCTGCGCAGCAAGCCGTCAAGCGCGTGGAGTTTGAGAAGTCGGTGCTCGATTACCTGCTCGAGCTGGTCAGCCGCACCCGCAATCACTCAGAGCTGAGCCTGGGCATCACACCCCGTGGATCGCTGGCGATGTTTCGCGCGTGCCAGGCACGGGCTGTGTTGGTGCAGCGAACCTTCGTGCTGCCTGACGATGTCAAGCATCTGGCAGAGCAGGTCTTCAGCCACCGCCTGATCTCACGCGGATCGATGTCGGGGAACTACAACCGCTGTCGTGAGGTGGTCGCCGAGATCCTGGAGGAAGTCGCCGCGCCCGTTTGAGACGCATTCCGGAGCGCGTCCTTCAAGGCACGGATGCGCTCCATCAGGCCCGCTCGCTCGTCCGCGTCCAGGGGCAGGTTGCCGTAACGAAGCCGATGGAAACCGTGCAGAACCTGATCGGCTTGCGGCCAGACCAGCTCCGGTAGCGACAGACGGGCCAACCACTCGGCGGCGGTCTCAGGCGGTCGGCGCGGACTGCCGCAACCCGCCAGCGCCTCCTCCAACTCATGCAATAGCCCGGCGGCTGCCGCCAGGTGCGAAGGGTTGCGGGCCAGAAGGGCGGAGCGTCCCAACAACCGGGCCCAACGACGTCGCAACAACACCACCGCCAGCAGCGCCATCAGGACAACGATCAGCGTCCAGCGACCGGCCGAGCTTCCCCAGCTCGACATGCTCTCGATGCCCAGCTGGTCACGCGTCTCACGCAACCACTGCAGCGAGCTGGCCTTGAGCTCGCTGAACATCGACTTCGCATCCAACGCCAGCTGCCGCTGGTCTTCGGCGTTGTACGAGATCACCCAGCGCATCCACAAGAAACCGACCGAATCGAGCAGGGCCGAGAACGAGTCGTTGACCTGGAGGGGCGTCGCCTGCGAGCCGGAAGGAGTGGCATCGACCACCAACCAGCCCTGTGGCGCGACATAGACCTCCGTCCAGGCGTGCGCGTGGGACTGACGTACGAGGTAGTACTCCTCGAAAGGGATGTACTCCTGCAGGATGAAGCCGTTTGCGACCCGCGCGGCCACTCCCAGAGTGCGCAACAACACGGCGAGAGCCGTGGCAAACAACTCACAGTGACCGCGTTTCGATGTGAACAGAAAGAAGGCCAGAGGGTTCTCGCCGTTCGGGGTCGCGGGCACATCGAGCGTGTACTCGCAGTGTTCGAGCAGGCGCTGCGCGAACAACTCGACGCGGCGCAGATCATAGGGAGCGTCGATCTCCTGCCACCACTGCTGCGCCAGGGCAGACAAGCGTGGATCGAGATCGTCCGGCAGCTGCGTGTAGTCACGCCCGCCGGGCCGCTGCGCCGGAAACACCCGCGCAGCCGCACGATGCTGCAGGTCCGGCAGAGCCGAGATCGCCGTGTACTGGATGTCTATGCTGGGCGTGACCAGGAGTTTGAGGCAGTTGAAGAGGTCGACCTTTACCGTGTCGGCATAGAAACTGGCCTCGCGCACGATGATCGGTTCCGGACAGGCGAACAGCGCGGCCGTTCCCGTTGGGCTGAGAGTGATCTCTTGAATCAGGCGCAATGAGTCCGGCACGATCTCTGTCGGCCTGGTCAGATCCCGAAAGTCGCGGTTCCTCCCGGCGATACTCAGCGCCCTGTGGGAGGACTTGGTCCAACGCGCCCCGTCCCAACGGTCGAAGGCCGCGCCCCGCATGTAACGCGCTTCGTAGCGATGGGCGCTGGGACCGCTCAGCACCACACGCATCACCGGAGTATCGTTCTGCAACAGGGGCCCGAGATCGTCGAGCTGGACCGACTCGGAGAAACCGGTCAGACGCGTTGAGTTGCGGGAGATCCCGAAGTTCCCGAGTCCCACCCGCGGGAGCACCATAAAGATCGCGGCGGCGCAGACCATCGACACCAGGCTGAGCAAGCCGGTGATCGCCAGGAAGGAGAGCCCGATGCCCTGCTCTGTGTCACCGCCAGGCTGCGCCTCACGCAAGCGGGCACGCTCATGCCAGATGTTCAACAGGCAGACCGCCCAGGTCGCAGCTACGGCGAACAGGAAGTAGCACAAGGCAAAGCTGAGATCGACCGTCAAGACAGCGGCCAGAGCCAGGTGCATCAGCCCGAGCGCAAAGATCTGCTTCCAGTCACGGGCAGTCTTGTGGCTGAGGAGCTTCAGCGTCAACAGGCCGACCACAAAGAAGGGCAACGGCGGCAGGTAGTCGCCCATCACGAAGCCATAGACGATCGTCAACAGGGTCAACAACAGCGCGGTAACATTGGAGTGCCGGCCGATCGGAGCCCAGCGCCGCCACTCGCAAAAGGTCGAGAACGCAAAACAGGCCGCACAGGTGCCCGCCAGCTCCACCCGGTTGTCAGCCAGCGAGATCGCCAGGAACGCGATCGCGACGACCGCATAGGCCGCCGACAAGAAGATGAAATCGAGCCGGTCGCGCATGGCTCAGGCGCCTCCCGCGTGGGCGTACAAGCGCCGCAGACAACCCGGCTCGGCAAGGTCGAAAGCCAGGCAGCGCGTGCCCGTGTCGGTCTCGAGCGCAGCTGCAGCCCGCGCCGCGTTCGAGCCCGTGCCGAGCACCACCAGCAGACGGGCGCCCATCAGCAGGGGCTGCGACAACAGGGCCCGTGTGTCCAAGGGCTGGTCGCTCGGCTCGAGCAGCGCCAGATGCCGTTGGATCTCGTCTAGATCGCGGGTGTTGACCGCGCTGAAGCCTTCGCTGAGCAGGGCCACCTCGAGCTCCCGGGCGTCCAGCTCGGCGACTACCGAAGCCGCCGCCTCGACCAGCGCCTCGAAGATCTCCCCTGGGGCGGACCCGCAGGTGTCGATCACCACCGCCACACGCGGGATGGGCGAACCCTCGAAGACTCTGGTGCGCAGGCTTCCGACCCGCGCCGAGCTGCGCCAGTGGATGTGTTTGAGCTCATCCCCGGAGCGGTATTCCCGCACTCCCCTGAAGTCGAGGCCACGCCCGCGACTGCGGGCGCCCTCAAAGCTGGAGCCCTGCTCGAGGCCCAACTGCTCACCGAAGGAGGCCGCCAAAGGATGGATGCGTGGGTACACCAGCACCGGACTCGGGATCGACAGCGAGATGACCTTGTCGAACAGCCCGAAGGGAAACCCCGATGCCAGGTCGATGCGCTCGAGCTGCTGCGCCCCCCGCCGCCCGAAGGTGACTTTGTAGCGCAAGCGCACCTTTGCGCGGGGACCGACGTGCAGCGCTACAGCACAGGGCTCCGGAGCAACGACAAGCTCGGCATGCTCCTCGAAGCGGACGGCGATCGCGGGGATGACCCGTTTGCGGTTGCGGACCTGCAGGATCACTCCCAGAGGCTCGCCTGCACGGCAGGTCGCCGCATGCTGCCGCTCGAGCACGAGGGCGCGGAAGCTCCACTCCGAGAGCACTCCCGACACCAGAATCAGGCTGAGCAGCATGCCGAGGATCAGATAGAGCAGATTGGTGCCGGTGTTCATCGCCGCCAGACCGATCGCAAACGTGATGCCGACGTACCAACGGCCCTCCGAGCGGAAGATCAAACGCCGCCGCAGAAAGGTGGTCTTACGGCGCGCCACCAGGAAATGCAGCAGCAGCGGCACGAACAACAGCAGCCAGCCCAGCAACAGGAAGATGAAGTCCGCAAACAGCGCCGAGGCCACGATCAGCAACACGGCAGGCAGGTAGATCCATACCCGCCGGCGATGCAACTGAAGCAGCCAGGGCGGAACCTTGGAGCTGGATAGGACCATGATCCCTCGGCTTCGGGAGAGTACGCCGCGGCTGGCGGCGCTCTCTTCTTATACATCAAATCTGCGTTCCAGCCTCCTCCCAACCCGGGTTCGGGAGACCCGGTTGTGTTTCCCCCAACGGCGCTTCGGGCCGCAGCGGGCATGTGGAAAGGGACAGCTGCAGGACTGCATCGGAGGGTTGCAGCGGGCCGCCGCTCAGTGCTGCTCGGCCGGCAACTGATCGAGAGCGCGTAGCAGCTCGGCGTCGCGCATCCCCAACAGCCAGGGGTTGCTGCGCACCGCGTCGAGCCATGCCTCGACGCGGACCAGGCTGCCATCTTCGGCGGAGGCCAGCCAGACAGCGTCTGCGTCGATCCGGATGGCAAAGCTACGCACAACCTCTCGAAGGGCCACGTCGGAACCGGCATCGCTCCGTGCAAACACGTCGAGCATGGCCGTAGCGCTGCCACCGGAGGCAGGCAGGCTCAGACTGAAGTCGCAGTCCCAGGCGCCGTACCAGCTGGGCCGGGCACGAGAGAGCAGCGAGTGATGCACCCCTTCGTCGCGCATCTTGCACAAGGGCCGCAGCAGAGTGTCCTGAAGGCGCGTGTTCAAGGCGTTCAGGTCGAGAGGCTCGCCGTCCTCCAGCGGTTCTTCGACCGGCTCCGCCTCGCCAGCCGCGCGAGGCTCAGCATCTGCAACCGGCTCAGGCTCTACTGGCGATTCGCGGCGCTGCACGTAGAGCACCAGTCCGAGGAACAGCATCAGGTTCACGGCCACGATCAGGAACAACTCTCCGCGTTTCATTGCAGACCTCCGCTTCAGGGCGCCCGACGGGAATCCGCCGAGCCGCCAGCTCGCCTCCCGCCAGACTGAGCAGCAGGCTCAGCCAGAGGGAGAGGATGTAGTTGGTGTGGTCGTCGAGACCGACGCCCAGGAAGAAACCCAGTTGGAGCAGCCGGAAGACGAGAGCCGAGACGGCCAGAGCGTAAGAGCGCAGCATCCAGCGCGCATGCCGGCCGATGCGGCGGCGCCGGATCTCGACCAGTCCCAGCCCCGTCGTGCCCAACCAGAGTAGACCCAGTAGCAGGAATCCCATCACTCCGGCAGTCCCGCCTTTGGCCCAGGGAGCCAGAATCAGACCGCCCGGAACCGCCTGACCGAGCACTGCCCAGTAGTAGCTGCGCCCCAACCAACGGTGGAGACGACGCGAGCGCCGCAACGCCCAGCGGCTGCACAACCAGGGACCGAGCACGAGGCTGAGCAGGGCTCCACTGACGTGCAGCAGGAATGCCGCCCGCCAGACTGGAATGCGCGCCACGTCTCCCTTTTCGACCAGGAAGGCGAAGTCATCGCCCAAGGCCAGGTAAGGCAGACTCTCAGCAATCACCAGCCCAGAACAAATCAGCAGAAGAAGCCAGGCGATGGCTTGGATCGACTTGTGTGTTGCGCTGCGCAACATGAGGCATCCTCCGCCACCAAGCATAGGCGGAGCCGCGCTGCAGTTGGGTCACAGCTCGGTAACAAGGAGGAGCGAAGCTAGCGCAGGCTTGCCGCCGCCTGTAGCGTCGGTCTATGACCGACGACAGAACCGATCGCTTGGAACTTGGCCGCTCGACAGGCGGAGAGGCCTTCGACACGGCTCTCGGACCACGGTCTTCCTCGGAGTCGCGGTCGGGGTCGGTGTCCGGCGTCGGTGGTCGGTGTCCGGGTCCGGATCCGCATCCGGGTCCGGGTCCGGATCCGCATCCGGGTCCGAATCCGAGTGGGGATCCGAGTCCGAGGCCGTTCCGTGAGACAGTCGCTCGCAGAGGCTGTCTCAGGGAACACGATTCCGCCATACAGTCGCTTTGGATTGTCATGTAGGGGCGGGGTTTACACCTCGAAGACTCGGACGCTTCGCTCCTCCCGCGGGCGGGGGTAAACCCCTCCCCTACCAAGAGAAAAGTCGGTTTTTTCCCCCGAGTCGCAGGGGCCTGAGATTGTCATCAGGAATCAATCCCACGCCTCCAAGCATTCCCTGAGACAGTCTCTCACAGAGCGCCGCTACAGCCGCCCTCGCCGCCTGTAGCGTCGGTCTATGACCGACGACAGGACCAGGAGCCCGCTCCCCCTCAATCCTCCTCAGCCAGCCGCATGCGAGCCCAGAACGCTTCCTCGTACCCGGACTTGCCTGTCGCGAGGGCGGCCTGGTAATGCTCCCGGGCTTGCTCGTGCTCGCCTGCCTGTTCGCACACGATGCCGAGATAGGTATGGGCCTCACAAAGCCTCCCCAGCCGGCCCGCAGGCTCGCCACTGTCGGCAAGCTGCAACAGCTCGTCGCGCGTCAGCTTGCCCTGCAGGAAACGCGCCAGGCTGCCGCTCCAATCCCGACGCGCGGCCACACTCGTCAGCAGCTGGGGGTCGGCGCCGAAACAGACGGCCCGGATACCGGCGTAGACCTCGTCTCCGGCTTGCCCGGCCTGCAAGAAAGCCGCACGCGCAGCCTCGGCATCCCCGCGTAGACCGTGCAGCCAGCCGATGTTGTGCCATGCCCAGGCAGGCCTGGCACCGCGCTCGAGCGTCGCCTCGAAGTCGGCCAGGGCAGCTTCGAAGTTTCCCAACTCAGATTGGATCTGCGCCCGGCACTGCAGGCTCTGCAGTTTGCCCGGTTCGAGCTCGAGTGCCCGGTTGAAGTCGAGCAACGCCGCCTGCGGCTTCCCCATTCTCCACAACGACACCCCACAGCCGTGCCAGGCGTCGCTGCTTTCGGGGTCACAGGCTCGGCCGCGTTCGAAGCTCGCCTGCGCCTGCTCGCGTTGGCCCCGGGCCAGCAGCAGGAAGCCGCGCCGCACGTGCGCGGGCGCGTAGTCAGGGGTGAGCTCCAGGGTCTTGTCGAGCTCGGCCAGAGCCTGGTCTTTGTCGCCCGCCGAGGACAACAGCAGCGCATGCAGGTAGCGGGCACGCCCCGAGCCGGGATCGACCTCGATGGCGCGCAGGCTGTCGACCAGGGCCGCTTCGAGATTCCCCAGAGCCCAGACGGCCTGTCCCCGATACACATAGCTGTCGGCGTGGTCGGGATTCAGCTCCAGCGAGCGGCTGAAGTCGTCGACCGCGGCCTGGGTGTGGTCGAGCTCCACGTGCACCAGCCCCCGATGATACCACGCCTCCCAGTTGCAGGTGTCCGCTTCAATCGCCAGGTCCAGGTCAGCCAGCGCTTCGACAGGCCGTGCCAACAAGTACAGCAGTTTCCCTCGCAACATACGCGCCAGAGCCCGCTGGGAATCCGCCGCGATGACCGGCTCGAAGTCCCCCAGGGCCTCGCCAAGTTGGCCCGCCTCCATGCGCATCAACGCCCGGTCCAGCCGCAGTTGCAGGTCGTCCGGCTGATCCTGCAGACAGATGTTCAGATCGGCGACGGCCTCATCCGCCCGGCCGAGCCGGAACAATGCCCAAGCGCGGATGTGGTAGAAACGTGCCTCTTGCGGATGCAGCCAGATGGCTTCCTCAAGATCGGCCAGAGAACGTGCGTACTCACCCATGCTGTAATAGGTTTCGCCCCGTTCAGCGAGGGCATCAGCATTGCCGCGGTCGAGCCAGATGGCCCGGGTCAGGTCAGCGACCACCGCATCCCATTCTTCCCGTTCGTGACTGATCCGTGCGCGGTTCAAGTAGTAGGTCGGCTCGTCGCTGTGCAACTCGATGGCGGCGCTGAAGTCGCGCCAGGCAGCTGCTTGATCACCACGCGCGAGCAGGATCACACCTCGGTTGGACAGTGCCGACGCCGAGTGAGGATCCAGCTCGATGGCCCGGCTGAAATCAGCCAACGCCGCATCCTCGTTGCCCAGGTCACTGTTCACGATGCCGCGGTTGCTGTGGCCGGTCGCGAAATCCGGGGCGGCGGCTACCACCTGGTCGAGCGCCCGCAGTGCCGTCTCGAGCTTGCCCTGATCGCGGCGCGCCAGACCCAGCAGGTTGAGCAGATCCGGCTCTTGCGCCGCGTGCCGCAGGCCCCGTATGCAAAGCGACTCCGCTCGGGCTGGCTGGCCCTTCCACATCGCCAGCCGGGCCGCCTGCAGCGCTGCCAGGGGCGTCTCGACAGCCGATGTGCTCTGCGGAATCTTGCCCAGAAAGCGCACGACCTGATGCCAGGCAGCGCTATCGTGCCCTACCCGTCGTGAAAAGCGCAGCAAGATCTCGTCGACTTCGGCTTGGCCGGTCTGGCAGAGCGCCTGCCCGCAAGCAACCGCCAGCTGCGGATCTTCGACAACTTCCAGAAATGTGGCCAGGGGCGCGACACACAGCCGAGGCAGGGGCAGATAGCCGAGCACCTTCAACAACACCGTGAGCGCCTCACGCTCTCCCTGGCTCCAAGCAACCGGGCCAGCCGCTGCGCGGATGCGCTCGCCGAACCCGGCCAGCGCACCAGCCAGTCGGGCGACGACCAGCGCATCCCCATAGGCCGAGAGCTGCACGACATAGTCTTCGGGTGTCGGACTCCAGGACGGGCGCTCCGGCCGATCACGCCCGGCCAGCAGGTCCGCCAGCGCCGCGTCGACCGCCGCCACCCAGGAGTCCACTTGCGCCGAGCGGGCAGAGCGCAACGCATCTTGCAGCGCCTCGCGCCTCGGCTCGGAGACATCCAGCTCGGCGAGCACACGGCCGGCCAGGTCCCAGGACTCGTTGTGCAGGGCCAGCTCGAATGCCCGCTGCCGGCAATCGGCCACCGCCTGCTCGGCGGCAGTGCGGCGCTCAGCCCCGAGTAGATCGAACACGCGCCCGTCGAGGGGCGTGGCCGCCAAGCTCAGCAGACCCTCGCGCCCGTCCGCAGCGGCCAACAACTCGCCGATCAGCACCCCGAAGCGGGCACGCTCATGCAGCGATCGAGGTTGCCCGGCACGCAGCTGCAGCGCATCCAGACTGGCTCGAGCTGATTCGAGTTGCAGCGCGAGGCTATCCGCCGGCAACAAGCTGTCCTCACGTTCATCGACGGCTTGCTGCAAGCGCGCCCGCCGGTTGGCGAGCTCTGTCCGCGCGGACATCCACTGACCCGTGAACAACAGGGCCGAGCCAAGCAGCACGGCCAGCAGGCCGCCCCACAATGCCCGGCGTGCCCGGCTCTCCCGCTCCCTTCGGCGCCGCGCCCCGGAGACTCGCCGTTGCAGTTGGGAAAGCTCAGCGCTCTTGCCCGCCGCCGGAGCAACCTGTCTCAAAGCCGTGGTCTGGGCTTCCGCCAGGCCCAGGTCGCCGCGCTCGATCGCAGCCGCTGCAAACGCGCAACGGGCCCGCCACTCACCCGCGTGAGCGGCCGGGTTCCCCTCCCACAGCTTGCGCGCATGCTCGAAGCCCGCCAACGCCTGGGCAAAGCCGAGGTAGATGCCGTGCGCCGGCGTGGCCCCCTGACCGACAGCGCGTAGATCCTGCTCTGCCAGAGCGCAGATCGCCAGGCTCTCCGCGTGCTGGCGGTAGTCACGGACGGCAACCTGGAGCGCGGACACGCTCTGGAAGCGTCGCGCCGGACTCGAGTCGAGCGCCCGCAGACAGATCTCTTGCAGCCTGGCGGGCGCTGCGGCGGGAAGGCGGGGGATCGCACCGCGCACCGCACGCAAGATCGCCTCGATCAGCGTCGAGCCTGCGTGCGGAGCCTTCCCGGCCAGGATCGTGTACAACACCCCCCCGAGCAGATACACGTCGGTCCAGGGTCCCAGATCCGAGCCGCGTCCTTCCGCCAGTTCGGGCGCTATGTAGCTCGGAGTACCGAACGGCATCTGCATCTCGCTGGCCCGCCGAATCGGGAGCCTGCCGTCGCCACGCTCGGCGTCTCCGAACAGCACAGCCAACCCCCAATCGACCACGACCACTTCGCCGAACGGACCGAGCATCACGTTGGCGGGCTTGAGGTCGCAGTGGAGGATGCCCCGACTGTGCGCAAAGGCGACGGCATGGCAGACTTGCAAGAAGATCTCAAGCTGCTCGTCGAGCTGCTCGGCCCCCGCCTGCTGGAGACAGTCCTGCCACGAGCGCCCTTCCACCAGTTTCATGGCGAGGAACAGCTCTCCTCCGGGAAGGCTGCCGAGCTCGTGGACGGGCAGGATGTTGGGGTGCTCCAGGCGCGCGTTGACCAACGCTTCGGCCACGAACTGCGGCTGCCGTCGGCTGGCTACGAAGTCGCCCCCGATCAGCGTCTTTAGGGCCACGTCCCGATCCAGGCTGCGTTGGCGGGCGCGGTACACCACGCCCATGCCACCGCGGCCGATCTCCTGGTTGAGCTGGAAGCCTTCACGGCTGCCTGCCAGCCCAGCATCCCCAGCCGCCAGGGGCTGTCCGCTGCGGTAGGTCAGCTCGCAAGAGGCATCGCTGAGGGCCACGGGGCCCGCCACCTGCTGCCACAGCTCGGTCAGTGCCTGGGCATGCACGGCTCGATCTCCGGGCTGCTGCGCCCGCTCGTGCTTGAGCGCAGGATTCCTGCTGCCAGCATAACGGAATCGAGCCGCGCTCTCACAGCCCCAGCAGACGCGGCAGCTCAACCAGCATGGCGTGCTCGGCTTCCGCCTGGCTGGCGCCGAGGGCGATCACGTCGAGCTTCCCGGCTCCGGCGAGTGGACCGACGTTGTAGAAGATGTAGCGGCCACGCCCCGTCTGCGCGTCGTAGACCTCATCCCCGAGCCGGTCGAGAATCTCAGGCAGGCCGACCCCCACCAGCTTCTCGTGCTCGAAATCCTGCGCACGGTAGGGAGGACGCGGTCCCTGCAGCATCCGATCGAGCAGACTCATAGGCGTGCTCGTCCCCCCCCAGCGACCATTGCATTCGGTGAACCGCACCTCGAAGCTGCCCTCGGGATCGCCGACCAGCAGATGGTCGAAAGAACAGCGCCCACGGTAGCCCGCCTCCTGCAGCGCCCGGGCGACCGTCTCTGCGCCGTAGGTCAGCTGGTCGAGCACAGGCCGAGGCAGACCCGCCGGGCGGCTACCGACGAAGACCTGGGCCTCGCCAACCAGGATCTGCTCGTAGATGCCGTCGAGGCGCGGCGGGCCATCATCGGGCTCTGGAATCCACAGCTGCGTGGAAGGAGACGACACCGCCTGCTCCCAGGCCACCACCAGCACCTCTTCATCACCGCGCCACTCGGTGCGCTCGAGGAACCGCAACACCAGCGTAAGCACTCGCTCGGGCTGCAGCATGTCCGCATCGAACACTGCGTTGCCCATCCCCGATGCGCAGCGTGTGCGCTTCAGTCCTACCCGACGATGCCTCTGGGCAAGATCGAGCAACATGCCCGCCAAGGTACTCGGATCACGCGACCGGCCCGTCTCGGTCAACCACTCGGGCCCCAGCGTGCGGGCGACCAGCGCCGCGAAGGCCGACTTGTCATTAGCCAGCCAGGTGACCTCGGCGGGCGGACCGACGACCTCGACGGGCAGGCCCGTGACCTGGCGCAGCTTGCCGGCCAGCTCCCAGACGTCTTCGATGCCCATGTAGGGGTGTATGCACAGCCCCCCACTCTCGCGCGTGCATGCCACCAGGCGCTCGAACGCCTGCCCGTGGGTGCAAGCCCGGGCCACGGCCAGGGGCGTGCCCACCGGATGGGCGACGAGCAGCTCGGGAGAGCCCAACCCCAGCCGCTGACGGCAATACTCTTCATAGCCTGTCGCAGGGGGCGTAACCGCGACGAACAGGTCGCCGTCTCCGGCCCGCAGGCGGGCGCGATGTTGGTATTCCTCAACGCCCGCGATGTCCACCAGAAAGGGGATCGCGGAGACATCATCGAGGTGCAGGGTCGGGAATCTGGGCATCGGGGCCTCTGCAGGTACGGTGCGCAGAGCATACCGCGCGGCCGAACGTCCGGCAAGCAGGCTCAGGGCGTGCCCGGATCGGGCTGCGGGTCCGGAGCGGCTGGAGCCGGTTCATCGCGATCCAGCAGACGCTCGAGGATATGCAACATGTCGGTCTCGGTGATGATCCCGATCAGCTTCCCCGGAGCGCCTCTTTCGACCACCGGCAGACAACCGATGCGCTCGGAGATCAGGCTGCCCACAGCGGTCCGCAGGGGCTCGTCGGGGAAGACCACTTTCACATCACGGGTCATCACCTCGTGGATGGCCAGGCTGCCGAGCGGGTGTTGCTCCATCGGCGCCTCGCTGCGCGAGACCGCGTACACCATCGCCCGCAGCAGGTCGCTCTGCGAGATGATGCCGACCAGGCAGTTCTCGTCATCGACCACGGGGATGTGGCGGATATGGGCCAGTTTCATGCCTTCGCGCACGCCTAGAGCGGCCTGGCTTATGCACACGGTCATCGGGTAGACCGTCATCACATCGCGGACGCGCAGCATCGATGCCCTCTTTCCTCTCCGCTTCCTCTCCTTATACAAAAAAACCCGCCAGATGGCGGGTCTTTGGGAAGCTCTCGGACGCGGCTCAGCCTCCAGGAACGGCGACCACCTGCTCCGACTCGAGGATCAGCTCGACCCGGCGGTTCTCCTCTTTGCGGGCTGAGAAAGGCAGGGTCTCCGCGTAGCCGGCCAGGTACATCTGCTCGCGGGTGATGCCTTGCTCGATCAGGTGCGTCAAGACGACCCGGGCGCGTTCCACGGACAGCTGCCAGTTGTCGGCCCAGCCGGAGTGTACGATCGGGTCATCGTCGGTGTGTCCCGCGACCCGGATCGTAGCATGCGGATAGTCGGTCATGATCTTCAGCGCGATCTGGTTGAGCGTTGCTTTGCCTTCGTCGCGCAGCTCGGCCTTGCCCGGATTGAACATCAGCCGGCTCTCGAGCATCAGGCCCCCGGTCTGCTGGTTGATCGGCAGGTTGGTGACCGTGGCGATATCTTCCATGCGCGTGCGGTTGGTGTTTTCCAGCTCGCTGCGCGCTTCGAGCAGGGCGCGCTCGCTGGCGTCCTTCGAAGCGATGGCCAGCTGATACTCGGCCCGCATGCGCTGACCCTGCTCCTCTTCGAGCCGCAGCTTTGCCTCGATGTTGCGGTGGGCGCGCTCGGCGTCGCGCAGAAGAGCGTCTTTCTGCACCAGGTCTGCTTTGAGGTCGTTGTACTTCTGCTGCGAGACACAACCTGTGGTGCCCAACATCAGACCGGCGATGAGAAGAATGATCGTGCGTGGCCGCATAGTGTGGTCCTCCAGAGGTGTTGCCCGCGGTGACGACCTCCACTTGGGGCCGTGTCATCGCTAACGGCCGGATGGACGCGAAGCTTGAGGGAATTCTGCAGCTTCTGGAGGAGGGTTGCCGGCGGCTAGGGCCGCCAGGTTCGTCCGCTCGCGCAGTCGATATGGCGAAGTCCCAATTTGCGCTGTTGCAGCTCGATGGCGCCGAGGGTGATGGGCAGTTGGAAGCGGCGTGGGCCGACCGAGCCGGGGTTGAACACCCACAGCCCCTGCTCTTCAGCCAGCAAGGGAACATGCGAATGGCCGCAGACGACCACCTCCGCATGGTGGCGCCGGGCCAGAACGCGTGCCTCCTTGCGCAGCCGGGGGCCATACACCGCGATGTGCAGCAACAGAATACGCAAAAGCAGTTGCCCCTGTTCGCGCAACTCGAGCGCGATGGAATCGGGCCGCTCGTGGCCGTCGATGTTGCCGCGCACGGCGATGGTCGGTGCGATAGCTGCCAGCTCGTCGATCACCGAGTCGCAGCCGATGTCACCGGCGTGCAAGATCGCGTCGGGCTTGAGCGCCTTGAGGCACCGGTGCAGGGCTGGATGGGGCCGGCTGTGGGTGTCGGCGACGACCGCCAGGCACATCGCCGCGGCCGAGACGTCCAGCGTCCGCTGTTCGTGGCGCCAGGGGGAGTAGGTTTGCTTGCTGCGGGACATGGGCGCTCCTGAGTGCTCCCATTCTAGCAGACTGCGTCAAAAATCGCTTCGTAAGGCAGCCACGGCTGCAGCGTCGAGGGCCATCTGGTACATGCCCTCGAAGAAACTCAGCTCACGGATATCCATTACAACCTTCAAGAGCGTTTTCCCGATCCTGATTCTGTCGTTCTTTGCCAAGAACCTCTCCCCACCCTGCACGTGCTCGCGATTGAGAATCAAGCCGTTCTTGCTGCCCAGGTCGCGGATCAGCAGGTTGCCGTCCTCCAACAGCAGCTGGGCGTGGCGGCGGCTGGTGCCGTCGCGGCCATCGCCGATGCGCAGATCACAGCTAGATGAACGGCCGATGGTCAGGCTGGACCTGGAGAGGCGGACAACCCTTCCGAGGTCGTGCCCGCTCATGATGAGAATCGCATAGACCGCGTCTTCGGCGGCGAACCCAAGGTTTTCGCCGATCGGTATGATTTCTGTGGATGCCATGATTCCTCTCCGAAAACTCGGTTGCTCGATATCGGCAAACGTCGTGCCGTGCGCGTTTACGGTGAGTGTGCCGATGCCTCCGTAGATCGCGGCAGGGGGAAGGATCAATCTGCAATCAGGCGTCTCAGCCGGAGACGCGTCCCTGTGGACACGAGCGACTTGAATGCAGCTCCGGAACAGGCTCTGATACGCGGAGAGACGAATTGTGAAGGGGACGGACATGCTGGTGCTCGAGAACATCACCAAGCTCTACGACGGCAGCGGCGCCGGACAGGAGGCCGTGCACGGAGCGATCGATCTATGGTTGGAACACGGCCGGGTGCGCGAGCTGCGTCCGCACGGAACCACGCCCCCGGGGGAGGGACTGCAGCGCATCGACCTGCGTGGGGCCACGGTCACACCCGGCATCGTCGACTGCCATGGCCACATCACCATCCTCGGGCTCGCACCGCAGCATACGGCGCGCAGCTTTGGACTCGGACAGCTCGCCTATATCGAGAAGATCCTCTATGCCAGCCTGGTCGACGGGGGTGTGACGACCATGCGGGATGTGGGCGGAGCGACAGCCTGGATGAAACGACTGGTCGACGAGGGAGTGCTGCTGGGACCCCGGCTCAAGATCGCGATCTGCATGCTGTCATCGACCGGCGGCCATGCCGACTTCCGCGGACCGGACCGCTGCCACGCCGATCTCTCCCAGCTTTGGCCCGCCGCGCCGGGACGCCCATCGAGCCTCGTGGATGGACCCTGGGAGTGCCGCAAGCGGGTACGCGAGATCGCGGCCTGCGGAGCGGACCTGATCAAACTCTGCACGAGCCCGGGTGTGGCCTCGCCCGGCGACCAGCTAGAGCATCAGGACTTCAGCCCTGAGGAGATCGCCGCCATCTGTCTGGAAGCCGAAGCGCGCGGTTTGAAAGTCGCGGCCCACGCCCACAGCCAGGCGGGCATCGAGCTTGCCATCCGCAACGGCGTGCACGACCTGCAGCACATCTCGTTCATGGACCCGCGGCTGGTAGAGCTCGCCGATCAGCGTGGCTGCAGCGTCACCCCTACGTCCTGGGTGACCGACGAGCTGACCCGCGCGGAGGGGTTGTCGCCGTTCGTGCAGGAGAAGGTCCGCAAGGTCGCCGAGGTGCATCGCCAGGCTGTCAGCGCCGCAGCGCAGGGCGGTCTGCGCATCCTGGCGGGAACCGATCCTGTCCTGCCGCGCATGCACGGGCGCAACTACCTCGAGATCGCGCACCTGGTGCGGGACGGACTGTCGCCGCTGCGCGCCTGGCACGGCGCCACCGGTTTGGCTGCCGAAGAGGTCGGGCAGTCCGACGCGGGCACGCTGCGGCCCGGCCAGCGTGCTGACCTGTTGGTGTGGGATGCGGACGTGCTGGCAGACCCCGAACGCTGCGACGGAGCCCTGCGTGAGGTCATCAAGGACGGAGTCGGCTACCGCGGCGCGCTGGCCGGGCTGCCGCAGCGGAGTTTCCACGACACAGTACGCGCGATGTGGGATTGAGGCGTAGCCGCCAAGCGGCGCCAGGCCCTACACCCGAGTCACTACCTTGCGCACCTCGTCGAGGGGGATCAACCCCTCCCGGAGGGCCCGCAGCGCGCTGTTGCGCAGGCCACGGAAACGACGCACCGCGCTGAAAAAGCGGTTGGGATTCTCGAACAGGGCCGGGTCGAGTTGCTGCAGGTGCACGACCTCGAACAGGGCACGCGATCCGAGATAGCCGCTGTTGTCACAGGCCCAACAACCGATGCCGAGCTTGGGAATCGTGCCGATCAGCTCGGCCGGACGGATCCCGACGGCCTCAAGCTCTGCGGGCTTGGGCTCGAAGTCGACGCTACAGCCATTGCAGGTGCGCAGGACGCGATGCTGGGTGATCACAGTAGTCGATACTTCGAGCAACAGCTCAGGCGGCGCGCCCAGATGCCACAGCCAGGCCAGGCCATGCGCCGCCGAGGGCGCCTCGACGGACAGGAAGGCCTGCCCGCCCCCGAGCACGGTTTTGATGGCCAGGTCCATGCCCGCGGCGTCGACCAATGGGTCGATGAACAGCACGTCGGGCCGGATCTCAGAGACCGCCCGGCTGAATGCGGCGACATCGCCACATTCGAGCTGACGCACCCCAGGTACCAACTGCCGTACAGAGCTTTCGAGGCTGACGACATTGCGCCTGGTCGCCGCCAACTCGCGCAAGAACGCGTGGTGGGTCGTGGTCGCTCCCCCGCGATGAGGGGCCAGCGACACGACCAGACCGTGTCCCAGAGACTTCTGCAGCTCGGCTGTATCCTCCTCGAAGAAGCCCAGCTCGGCGATGCTTACAGGTCCGCTCTGCTCGGGCATGAACTCGACCAGCGCGCTCTCGCCCACAACCGTCGGCAACGTGATCACCTTGAAGCGGACCCGCTCAGACGCGACCTGGTCGACGAAATGCCCGCGCTGGGGCAGCGTCGAGAGCGTGTCCATACCGGACAGCACTTTGAGCCGGTCGACCATCGCCTGTCCGAGTTTCTTGTCGGGCGCCATCACCTCCCGCAGTCCTTCAGCGTTGCCGAGGCGTACAGAGAAAGCACTCGACGTAGGCTCGAAGCCGATCGCTTGCGCGGCCTCTTCGACAGCCTGCAGCAGAATCACCGACAGGGTGCGGACCTCGGGAGGGCCTTCAGTCCAGAGCTGGCCCGGATCGGCACGCGCCTCGAGCACATCGAGCTCTTCATCGACGTCCTCGAGGGAGAGCTCGCTGCGCAAGTCAGGTCCGTAGCAGCTCTCCAGAGCCATGAAGATGGCATCGTCATCTGCCAGCCGGGCGCTGACCTTGACCCCCAACTGGAAGGCCAGCTGGTCCAACGCCGTGAAATTCAGAGGATCGGAGGTCGCCACCACCAGCTCTTTCGACGTAGGGTCATAGCTGAGGGGCAACGCCGAGAAGCTCTCTGCCAACGCATACGGCAAAGCGGCCACCGCCAGCGGATCGGGCTCGAGCTCTTCTAGATCACATCGTTGCGGCGAGTCGGCCGGCAGCTCGCCCAGAATGCGTTCTTTCTGGTCGGCCAACACCCGTCGGGTCAAGATGCTGCCGATCTTCTCGCCGCTGCGCTTGCGCTCTTCCAGGGCGGCCCCGATCTGCTCGGCGTTGATCAGCCTGCTCAGGGGCAGAGCCGTGAACTCCTGCCCCTCGCGGACCAGCAGCAGGGACTTCGACAGCCCTCCACTCTGGATGATCGCATCGGTCAGCGCCTCTTGACCGCGCCGCCAGCGCTTGAGCGCACGCCGGTGGTCGGCCTCGCTCAGCAGGCCGGTGTCTTTGAGCAGCTTGGCGACCTCGAGCGGACCTTTGTCCTGCTCCAGCTTGCGCGCTCGTGTGAAGGCAGCGTTCGCTCCGCAATTCGAGCAGACGGCCTCGAGCGCGCTCTGCAACAAACGCAACTCGAATGCTCGGCTGCATTCCTGGCAAACGATCTGCACCCGTCCGAGCCCGACCTCGGTCCAACCAAAGAAGGCGCTCAAGCTCTGCAAGGTGGTGGTCATGGGCTCTCCGCGTGCATTCCTGTTCGTCAGGTTAATCGATCGCCCGCCATTCGTCCACAGGCCTCAGTTTCCACTGTTCAGCAAGGCGAGGAATTCCTCCTCACTCATCGCACCTGCCTTGCTGTTGAGCACGTTGCCCTCGGCGTCGAGCACGTAGTAGTCGGGAAGCGACGCGGTGCCGCCGAAGAGCTCACCGATCAGCAGCTCGTTGTTGGCATCGTTGTCCGGAGAGCCACTATCGGTGTGCAGCGCCGTGCGGACCATCCCCTTGAGGGCTTCGAGCACGCGCGGCGCCTTGAGCACCGAGCTTTCCATGCGCCGGCAGTTCTGGCAGAAGTAGCCGGTGAACATCACGAAGTGGCGCTTGCCCTCTGCCCTGGCCGCGGCTCTGCCGGCCTCGAAGGTGTGGTGGTAGCTGAGCAGTTGGTCATAGTTCTGCTGTTCGGTCGAGACATTGCTATCTGGCTGCAGCTCTCCATTGCCTCCCGAGCCCCGGACGGGCTGTTCAAAGCTCGGATACGGATGCGGCGGCAAGAAGCTCTCGAGGTCGGCCTGCAGGGATTGGCCGGTGAACCAGCTGCCCAGATAGGCCATGCAGAACATGCAGAACAACACCGTAGTCATGCCCCCGAAGCTGACGGAATCCTGCTTGCCGTCGTGCGGCAAGCGGAAGATCCGCAGCAGGTACAGCACGATCACCCCCAGACAGCCGATCCACAGCAGCAGGAACACGGGCCGGGTCAACAGCCCCATTCCCCAGCGGATGTCGGCCACCGACAGGAACTTCAACGCAAAGGCCAGCTCTGCGAAGCCCAGCACCGCCTTGACGGTGTTGAACCACCCGCCTGAGCGGGGCATCGACTTCAGCATTGAGGGCAGCAGCGCCAGGAAAAAGAAGGGCAGCGCCAGCACGCTCGAGAAGACGAGGAACGCCAGGATGATGCTGAAGCTCTCATAACCCTCCAGCGCCGCGGCCTCCGCAAACACGTTCAAAACCAGGGGGGCGCCGCAGCTGTACGAGGTCAGCATGAAGAACAGGCCCATCAAGAAGATCCCCCCGTAGGTGACCTTGCCGGTGGAGCTGGCCTTCGAGACGAAGTTCTGGATGAAGCCGGGCAACTGGATCTCGAAATAGCCGAGGAAGCTGAAAGCGAAGTAGATGAAGGCCGCACCTATGGCCAGGTTCACCCACGGATTGAGCGCGAAGCTCTTGAGGAAGTTCTGGCCTGCTGCTCCGAAGATGATCTGCACCAGACCGGCCACACCTGTGTAGGCGCAGATGATCCCGAGCCCATAGACACCGGCCCGTGTCATAGATTGCGCCCGGGTCACATTCTCGCCCTTGGTGAAGATCGAGATGGTGATCGGAATCATCGGATAGGTACAGGGCATCACCAGCGTGATCAGCGCATAGCCGATCACCCGCAAGAGAAAGGCCCACAGGCTGGCGGGTGCCTTGTCCGGGGTACTCGCCACGGCCTGGCTCGAGTCGGCTCCCGGCTCAGCTGGCGGATTTACGACCGCGGGCGGATCCCCGACCGCGGGTTGCACCTCGACCGGCGGGTTGCCGCTCGCCGCCGCTGCGACCTGCACGATGTGCGTCAGCTCGAGCTGCTGGGGCGCGCTGCAGAGGCGCGCGTCGCACACCTGGTAGCGCGCCGTGATCGGCACCGAGACCGTCCCCTTAAGAGTGTCGGCAAGCCGCAGCTTCAGCGTGAAACGGGCACTGCCTTCATGGGCCTCATATTTGCCGAGCGCGTTGTCGAAGGCTTGGGGGGCGGTCTCGCTCACTTCCAGGCTGCCCAACGCGGCAGGCACGCTGAAGCTGGTCGGCAGGGAGGCGGTCTCGGTCAGGCCGTAGATGTGGTTCTGAGCGTCGATGACCGTATCTACATGCACGGTCAGGACCTCACCGGCCCGGGCCTGCTTGGGACCACGCACCGTCCAACGGGTCTTGCCATAGGGGCCACGTTGGCTGGCAGGCTCTTCTGCTGTCGGCTTGAGCTCGACCACGGCGACCAGCTCTATCGAAACCGGTGGCTCACAGATCTGGTCGGTGCACAGCTGGTAGCCCACCTTGAGGGGGATGGCCTGCACTCCTGAGAGCCCTTCAGCCAGGCGCAGCTGCAGTCGGAATTCGGCCGTGCCTTCGTGGTAGCTGTAGCTTGTGAAGTCATCTTTGTGGAACTTCGGAGAGCTCTCCCGCAGCGACACCAGCTCGCCCAGGGCCGGATCGACTTCCAGAGTTGTCGGAACCCCGAACTCGATGGGCAAGACCGAATAGATGTGGTAGGGAACGTCGATGGACAGCGCCAGGGCCAGCTCGACCACTCCGCCAGGCGCTACGCTGGCGGGCGCCTCGAGGGTCCAATGGGTGGGTCCCTGACGCAACTCGAGCAGCGGCTCGAGCTTGACCGGTGCCGCGCCCGCAACAGCGAAGACCTGTGGCTGAAGAAGCAGCTCGGCCTGGGGATCGCAGCTGGTCTCGGTGCAGGTTTGATAGCTCACGGTGAAGGGCACGGTCTGCGCCCCAGCCAGGTCATGCCGGAACACGGCTCGGACGCGGAAGCGGGCTTTGCCCGCGTGCTGCTTCCAACTTCCCCAGCTTTCTTCCATCGAATGGGCTGGACTCTCGACGACTTCGACCACCTCGCCGAGCTCGGCGGGCAGACTGAAGATCGTCGGCACACTCATCGGATTCTTCTCGACCGAATAGATGTGGTACGGAGGCTCGATCACGACATCGAAGATGAAGTCCGCCGGCTCTCCCCCCACGATCTTGGCGGGCGGAGCGACGGTCCAGAGCACGGGGCCTGCCTCCACGGAGTCGCTGCTGCGCGGTGCCACCGCATCGGTCGCTGGCTTGCCGACGCGAACCTCGGCATTGACCGCCGAAGTTCCCTCGCCATCAGGCGTGTGGAAGGAGACGTCGAGCGCCACACCGTACAATCCGGGTCCGACACCATCCTGCAGCGTCACGCACAGCTCGAGACCGCCGTCGGGGAGAGGAACCGGAGCCGAGAAGTCGAGCACCTGGAATTGGCGTCCGCGGATCTGCACGCCTGCAATCTGGATCTCCAGAGCCGGCGTTGTAACCAACCGCACCCTGACCTCGACGCCCTCCCCCGCGGGGACGCCCTCAGGCGGACCCACGGCGATCCAATTCCAGGTCTGGCCGTCCACGGTTCCCGCGTCTGCCAACGCTGCCATGGGGCAGAGCGCAAGAGCAGCGAGCAACAAGCAGAGATCGAGTCGGGTGCGCATGAATTCTCCCCGCCGGGGTTCTGCAGCTGAAACGCCACATGGGGACCCCAGGTTCCGTCTCATTATCCCGCGCCACGGTGCAGAAACAAGCTTTGCCAGCATCCACCAGGCTTCCCGGGAGGACCCTGACCCGTCCCTCCCCGGGGTGCTGGCGAAAATCCCTTGCGGGGCCCTCCGCCTTGGTTAGGATACGCCACCGGATGGGTCCAATTCAGGATCGAGACGCACCGAGGTTCTGTTTCGCCCTCTCGGATAGCGCCCGAGCTGTTCGCCACCAACCCCGAAAGGACCGCCATGCCACCCACACCTGAGCCGGATGCACGCACCCTGCGCATCGCCGAGCTGACCCAGGAGCTGCTCGGACTGATCGGGGAAGATCCGGCACGCGACGGCCTGCTGCGCACCCCCATGCGGGTGGCCAAGTCGCTGCAATTCCTCACCCGGGGGTACAACCAGACTCTCGATGAAGTCATCAACAACGCCCTGTTCGATGTCGACTACGACGAGATGGTGATCGTCAAGGACATCGACTTCTTCAGTATGTGCGAGCACCACATGTTGCCGTTCTTTGGTGTTTGTCATGTCGCCTACCTGCCCAAGGGCAAGGTGCTCGGCCTTTCCAAGATGGCGCGCATCGTCGACCTGTTCGCGCGCCGTTTGCAGGTACAGGAACGCTTGACAAAGGAGGTCGCTCATGCGATAGACAACTGCATAGAACCTCACGGAGTAGCGGTTGCTGTTGAAGCTGAGCACCTGTGCATGAAGATGCGCGGTGTTGAGAAACACAATGCCCAGGCGATCACGAGTTGCTTGTTGGGATCGTTCCAGAATCCCGCCACGCGCGCCGAATTCTTGTCGCTGGTCCATCGCTGAAGGAGCCATCATGCGCACCGTTGACGCCGAAGAAGCGCAGACGCTACTCGAACAAGGATACCAGTACCTCGATGTCCGTTCTGTGCCCGAATTCGCGCAAGGACATGTGCCGGGTGCCTACAACATTCCCCTGTTGCACGCGACTCCCCGGGGTATGGCACCCAACACCAACTTCCTCTCCGACGTACAAAAGAAGTTCAGAGTGAAGGATCGCTTGGTGGTCGGTTGTGCCGCGGGCGGACGCAGCGCGCGTGCCTGCTCGGCTCTTGGCGAGGCAGGCTTCACCGTTGCCGTCAACATGGATGGGGGCTTCGCGGGTCGCCGTGACCCGGCGACAGGAAAGATCGTAGTGCAGGGCTGGCAAGCGCGCGGATATCCCGTGAGTCAACAGCCTGAGCCCGGGCATGGTTACGCAGAGCTGGGAGCCTAGGGTCGACAGACTCGAGATGGCCGCAGAATGGAGAGCAGGACACTGGAAATCATCGACCCCGAAGAGCTGCGCGGATACGCGTACTTCAAGAGTCTAGAAGAAGGCGACCTGGGCGAAATCGCGGCCGTGTTGAAGGTGCAGGATTACGCCGACGACCAGGTCCTTTTCGAGCAGGGAACGCCCGCCGAAGGCATGTATGTGGTGCGCAGCGGAGCCGTAGCTATTGAGATCGGCGGCAAGACCGTGGCAACCCTCGAGCAGGGCTCGGTGTTCGGCGAGATGGGCCTGCTCAACGACCGCCCCCGCAACGCGACCGTGCGCGCACAGGGCGACAGCCAGATGTTCTATCTCGACCGGCCCGATTTTGACGGGCTGCTCTGGACCAACCGCCTGTGCGCCTACAAGATCGTCTACAAGATCGCCCTGACCCTCGTCGACCGGCTCGACAAGGCCAACAAGGCCTCCTGAGGGCAGCCTCCCTGCGATGCAGAAAGGGCGGCAGGGCCGCCCTTTTCCATGCTTGGGTTTGCCAGCCTGGATCAGCGCGTCGCGTGGCGCTTCAGGGCTTCGCTCACCTCGGTCTGCAGGTCGGCCAGCGCGGCCTCATCCGGCGCACCGCTGGTGACTACGGAGTCGTTCTCGAACTCGGGCGGCTCATTGCCTTCCATCTCGCTCAGCAACGCGCCGTCCATGTGGATTCCGGCGCTGTTTTCGCTGCGCTTGCCGAAGAGCACGTGCTCATTGATCACCAGCTCGGGATCGACGGATTTGATGGCGCCGGGCATATGGAATTCGATCAGGAACTCCATATTGGCCATCATCTCCTTCATCACGGCTTCCATGGCCGGATCCTGCGGTTGCTCTTCACCTTTGGGCTCTTCGTCGCCTTCCTCTTTGTCGCCCTCGAGCGACAAGCGGTGGCCATCTTCGAAGGCTTCGAAGCTCAGCCCGTCCACAGCACCTTCGCTGCCACCGACCTCGTTGATGTCCTTGTAGTAGCCCGTGACTGTGGTGTAGGTCCAGCCATCTTCACCGACGCTCTCGACCGGCTCTTCCCAGACCACGCCCTCGAGATCCTTGAACTTTTCGAGCGGATCTTCGTCGTTCTGCTCCATCATGTCTGGAGTGAGCATCTCTTCGGGCAAACCCATCTTGAGCAGGAAGGGCTTCATCTGCTCGAAGGGCATCATCGCGTAGCTTTGCACGACCTTTCCTGAGCCATCGGGCAAAATGTGGAAGTGCTGTGTGAACTTGATGCAGCCAGTCAGGGAGACCATCAGGCCGAGTAGACAAACGAACAGGGCTTTTCGGAACATCGCTTTTTCCTCCTGGTGGCCCGCCAGGCATGATTTGATAAGTTCAAATCAACCATTGGCTGTTTTCTGATCAGCAGGTGCTGACAGTCTCCTGGGGTGGGCCACGTTTGGCGTTCTTGTTTGATCCGCGCTTTGCGCGGGTAACGAAAGCTGCTTCGTTCGCCTTGGGACAAGCCACGCCGGCTCACTCTCACAGCTTTCGGAGCTGCCTTCGGCACCTCAGTGGTCTATAGTCGATTCCTTCGCTTCGACAATCCCGGATCGCATCTCTCCAAGTCAACCGGCGCATTCCATCCTGGCAGACCACTGAAACGTGTTCGACGAGCAGACACTTTGCCCGCGCGCGGTGCCTGGCGTACGCCTTCGGGACGAGAGCAGGACCTCGCCTGTTCAGCGATGCCCGAAGTTTCTTGCCGTCCTTTTTGAAGCGCTCAGAGATTGCGACAGCACCCGCCAGAATGCAAGCGAAAAGCCCTGAGCCTCGTCAAGCGGTTCCGGAGCCGTAGCCCCATTTCTTCAGCTGTAAGGCATCGATGTTCGACTTCTGTGGCAAGTAGCCTGACACCAGCTTGTGCACCCACTTGCCCAGATGGTCGGTCTCGATGTTGACCGGCGCCCCCTGCCCCTTGTGGCCCAGGGTCGTGCGCTGCAGGGTCTCGGGAATCAGTCCCACGCGGAACAGCTCTCGCTCGACATCGATCAACGTCAGACTGATGCCGTCGATGGCGATCGAGCCTTTGGCGATCATGCCAGCCGCCAGACGCTCGGAGACCCTGACGGCAAGGGTCGTCTGCCCAGAGTCGGTGACTTTCGATGCGATCACTCCCACACCGTCGACGTGGCCGGTCACAAAGTGCCCGCCCATACGGTCGCCGTAGCGCAATGCCAGCTCGAGATTGACCTGATTGCCCGGCTGCAGGCTGCCGAGTGTGGTCTTCTGGAGCGTCTCGCGGATCACGTCAAAGCAGACACGGCCCCCGTCGCGAGCGCTGGCAGTCAGGCAGGTACCATCGACGGCCACGCTGTCGCCGAGGCCTACCTGCTCCGCCAACCCGCCCATGTCGAGCTCGAGCTGCGCCGCAGCCCCCGAGCGCCGCAGCCCGAGGACTTTTCCCATACCGACTACGATTCCTGTAAACATCGCCCGCTCCTGCTGAGGTTCCGGGCCAGTATGCCCTGAACGACCTCTTGCCTCCAGGGTCCTGGCTTGTCGGGTCTGTTGCGCCGGGGTACCCTGACGCAACTCCCGTTTCCGAGGACCCCATGAACAGCGGCCACATGCAGATTCTGCCCCCGTCCCGCTACATCGAAAAGGTCAGCCTTGCCACCGGCGATCCCATCGCCGAGGACATCGAGCCGTCCGCGTTGCTGGTCCAGAGCCATCGCGACTACCACGTGGTCGACATCTACGCCCGCTTTTTGATGAGTTGGTTGATCGACGCGACGGGGAACGAAGAGCTGGTCCGGCAGGCGATGAAAGAAGTGCGCAAGCTCGGCCACAAAGCAGCCGGCCTGCTGGCACGAGCGATCGGCTTCAAGGAAGAGACCGTCTCGACCACGCTGTTTGGCCTCAAAGACCGGGAGTACTACTTCCGCTACAAACGAGAGCCCTTGAGCGGGGCTGAGATCCACAGCCGCCTCGAGGCCCTGCGCGCCGAAGCTCGCGAACGCTTCGAGGCTCGTGGTGACAGCCAACCCCAGTTGCGCGTGTTGTTGACCGGCGGGACCGGTTTCGTGGGCAAAGAGATCCTCTGGCAGGTCTTCTCCGACCCCGCCATCGCTGAATTTGTGGTGTTGATCCGGCCCAAGACCATCCGCGACCGCAAGACGGGAACGGTCGTGAAGGTGCTCTCCCCCGCCGATCGCGGCGAGAAGCTCCTCGACCAGCTGTGGCTGCGAGAGCCCGAACAGCGCGCACGCTTCCGCTTCATCGCGGGAGACATCGAACAGCCCGGGCTGGGCATCGAGGCCGAAGAGGTCGAGCGGCTCGCTGCCAGTTTGACCCACGTCATCCACTGCGCGGCCAGTGTGTCCTTCGACGATCCCTACGATGAGTCCTTTCGAGCCAACGTCGGCGGCAGTCTGAATGCGTTGGAATTCTCGCACTCGTTGCAGACCAGGCAGGACAGTCCGTTCATCGCCCATCTGAGCATCGAAACCTCGTACATCCACGGCCGCCAGACTCAGCAGCAGGCGCGCGAGGACGACGTGGTTTTTCCGCGCAACTTCTACAACAACTACTACGAGCTGACCAAGGCGATGGCCAGCCTCGAGACCGAGCATTTCATGCTGCAGCGCGGCCTCCGGGTCGTGCAACTGTGTCCGGCCATCGTGATCGGCGAGTCGCAGGCGGGCAACAACCGCGGAGACCTCAAGGTCGTCAACGCGCCGGTCAATGTCTTCGGGCGCACCGAGGAAGCGCTGAAAGAGCAGGGCGGCGGCTGGCGCAAGCGTTCGACGACCCGCCTGATTGCGAGCATGGCGAGCATCTTCCCGGGCGACCCCTCGGCCGAGCTGAACCTGATTCCGGTCGACTGGGTGGCTCGCGGTATCGTCGCCGCGCTCAAGCGACCCGCGGCGGTTGGCGAGCGGGTGCACCTCGCGACAGACAAGCGCATCACGGCCGAGCAGATTCAGCAGATCGTGCACGAAGAGCTGGGGCTGAAGATCAAGCTGGCGGAACCGACCATCCATCGGACCATCCGCCTGCCTCTTCTGACCCGTGTGTTGGGCGGATTCAAGCAACAGCGGCTGGCAAACGCGCTCGAGAAGCTCGGGACCATTTTCGGAGGCTACAGCGAGTGGGGCCAGCCCGTCCACGCCGTGGGAAAGGATGTGGAGATTCTGGGTTTGCCAGAAGAGCGGCCCGGCACCGAACCGGCTTTCCGTATGCTGTGCCGCCACAACAAGTACGTGCAACAGTTCGGGAAGATCCGCGACCTCGACGAGATCTCGAGGCGCGAGGAGGTCTGGTTGGCGTTCATCAATGATCTCGAGCGTCTGACCGGCCAGGAGGCCGGCGAGATCGAGGCCAAGGCCTTCCACAACGCCATCGACCTCGGCCTCGACCTCGACAGCTTCGAGCGCAAACACACGGAGGCTTGAGGGTCAGTGTCCGTGGACAGGCGCGGGTCCCCGGTCCCCGGAGACCTCCGCCACGGCCTGCCGCAACACACGATGCAAGCCTTCATAGCAGGCGAATGCCAGCAAGCTCAAGGCGAGCGCCGCCACCAGGTCAAGCAGGTAATGGTAGCGCAGGTAGAGGGTCGCGACGATCACCTGCGAAGAGACACATACGATCGGCCACAGCAGGCGGCGTTCATACTTCCAGGCCGCCAGCACGCTGATGAGGCAGAGGGTGGTATGACCGCTGGGGAACGCATCCCAGATGTTGCAGGAGCCTGCATAGATCAGGCGGCGGAAGCTGCCCGCCAGCCAGACTCCTTCCAGCTCACCAGGCCAGGCGAAGATGCCAGGGCGGCCCGCCTCGAGCAGGCTGTGCTGCAGCGTGTCGGGAGTCAGGCTGGGAACGAGCAGGTAGCCGAGGAAGACGCCATAGCAGGCCAGCACCAACAGCAACAGGTAGCGCTGCAGATCACGCAGCCGGCCCTGGCTGAGCAAGCAGATTGCCAGCGGAAAGGGCAGATAGAAGTATGTGCTGTACCAGAACTGCAGCCACTCGGTCAGCCACGGGTTTTCGAAGCGCGCACACAGCTCGCTGGGAGCGGCTCCGAGCAGCCAGAGATCGAAGCGCAAGAGATGCAGCTCGAAACCGCTGCGCTGCAATTGGCCCGCGAACAGACCCAGGGTGTGATGTCCTGCCAACAGGCCGATGGCCAGGGCCAGAAAGCGCAACCCCTGCCCAAACGTCCGCACGCCTGCCTGCGGCGCGCCGCGACAGAATCCGCTGAGCAGGAACAACACGCCCAGGCTCGCCGCCAACCGGGCCCCGCTGCCCAGTGCCTCGCCCCAACGTGGCTCGCGCAGACGCAGAAAAAAGGCGGCCAACGCGAAGCTCAACCAGAACAGCAGGGCGAGCAGATCGGCCACTCCCGGCAGCTGCCAACGCAGTGCCGCGGGTTGCAGCAAGCGGCGAGAGACTGTCGTCCGCGCGTGCATCACCATCCCTCCTCGACCAGGCTGTGTTCCGCGGACGCGCCCCCCTGCAGAGCCCGTCTGTCCGCAGCGCGTCCTTCCGCAACTGCCTTGCCGAAGCTTGTCCGGCCGGAAATGGCGGGCGTCGGGCTGGCGACGCGACGGAGGATGTCCACTTTTCGACAGCGGTTGTACACGACCTCCCGTTGGGGTTGGCTGCTGTTGATCTTTCTGCTCGGCTGCGCGAGTCCCAGCAGAGAGCGAACTCTCGGCCCGCTGCAGCCGATGCCTGACCTGCCCCTGCAGATACAGGTCGATGCCGCGCCGGAGACGGGCGACTTCGGAGTCAGCGCGGCGCGAGCTTTGTCCGAGAAACTCCGCCTGGATCTGGCCACAAGCGGGCCGGTGCCCGTGACAGACAGCTCGGACCTGGTGTTGCACGTGCAACTACTCGAGGCCCACGAGGGGGATGCGACCGCACGCATCCTGATCGGCTGGGACGTTGCCCGCACGCGCTACCGTTTGGAAGCCCGGCTCTGGTGGCGCGATCGCATGCTCGACAGACTCAGCATCGACAATCCGCTGGTGCCGGGGAGCGAACGCGACGCCAAGGCTCAGGAGATTCTCGTCGAAGACGCAGCCTTCCGCCTGCGGCGCTTCATCGACATCCGGCGACCCAATACACGCCAAAAAACAGTCGGGATTCGAGTTTGCCCTTGACCCATGGCCTGGCTGGCGATTTCATGGGAAGCCCGAATGTCACCTCCCGCAACGGGCTGTGCCGGAATACCCCCCGCGCCGCCAAAGGAGTTTTTGATGGCACTGCAAACCGAGTTCGAATTCAACCTTCCCAAGGGCTACGTCGACAGCGAAGGCAAACTGCACCGTAAGGGCATCATGCGCCTGGCCAACGCCAAGGACGAGATCGCCCCGCTGACCGACTACCGCGTACAGAAGAACCGCGCGTATCTGGTGATCATCCTGCTGAGCCGCGTCGTGAAGAAGCTCGGCGAGCTCAAAGAAGAAGACCTGACCAGCGAAGTGGTCGAGAACCTGTTCAGCTCTGACCTGTCGTATCTGCAGGACTTCTACCGCCGCATCAACGAAGACGGCTCGACCCAAGTCAAGACGACCTGCCCCCACTGTGGCGGTGAGTTCGACTTCGACCTGGGCACCCTCGGAGAGTAGTCAGTGGCAGACAGCGACACCACCCCCGAAACCCCAGCCGACACCGCGGCCGAGGAATCCGAGCCAGCCGTCCAGAGCGCGGCCGAGGCAACCTCCGAAACCAGGCCCGAACAGGGTCTGGAGTTTCGAGACCGGCTGCTCGTCTGCGCCGACTGCGATCGGCCTTTCCTGTTCAGTGCCAGCGAGCAGGACTTCTTTTTCGAGAAGGACCTGAGCGAACCCAAGCGTTGTCGCCACCGGCGAGAAGAGCGCAAGCGTGATCGCAATGCGCGCAACGCGCCGGTGACCAGCTGCCCGATGCAGATCGACGACCTGGCTCCCTGGACCCCCTCTGACTGAGGTGCGTAGCATGGCCGCATTCAAGGGTTTCAAACCGACCACCCTCGAGTTCTACGCCGAGCTCGCGCACAACAACGAACGAGACTGGTTCATCAGCCAACGGGCGCGCTACCTGAGCGAGGTGATCGAGCCTGCCCAGGCATTTGTCGAAGCGCTGGGCAAGCGCCTGCAGAAGCGCAGACCGCAGCTGGGCTTCGACATCAACTACATCGGCCGCGGCAGCATCAAGAAGATCCACACCGACCAACGCTTCCAGAAGGGCCGTCCGCCTCTGAAGACCTATGCCCAGATCATGTTCTGGGAAGGTCCGCTCGAGACGAAGAAGGCCAATTCCTGCCTGATGGTCCACATCGACCCTGAGCGGATCAAGCTGGCGGCGGGCTTGAAGTACTTCGATGGCAGGCTGCTCAAAGACTTCCGGCAGGCCGTGGTCGATCCCGACCATGGGGGCCGACTGGCTGAGGCCATCGCCGGCCTCAAGCAGTACAAGGGTTACTCCCTCAAAGGAGTGCACTTCAAGAAGACACCTCGCGGCTTCGACGCGGCCCATCCCAGGGCTCCCTTGCTGTTGCATGACGCGCTCTATGTCGAGCTGAGCCGCCGGGTTCCCCAGTCGTTTTTCAGCAGCCGTTTTGTCGGTTTCTGCGCCAAGCACTTTCGGCAAATGGAGAACCTGCACGCCTGGTGCGTAGACTTCCTGGCCGAGTCCGCAGGCGTTCGGACAGGCTGAATCCGCCCGATTCAGGGCCAGGACCATCCGCACGAGATAGGCTCCAACCAGCCCGCTCCGCAGGGAGAGCCGATGAGAGAGGCAGATTTCTCTGCCCTACTGCTGGTGGTCGAGGGCGAGACAAAAGAGGTGCGCTACCTGGGAGGCGGGCGGGTCGCGATCCGCCTCAAACCCAAGATCTACAGCTTCACTGCCAACCGCTGCGGTGTGGTCGAAGGCTCCGGTATGCTGCACTATCAGGCGACCCGGATCTTCGATCAGGTCCTCCGCCACTCCGGCATTCCTGCCGCCTAACAGGATTTTGACGGCCAGCACATCAGCGCAGATCTGGGGCTCTACCGAGGCCTTCGTACCGGGCGAGGCCGATCTGGCCGTCGATATCGTCGAATCGGGGGCGACCGCCCGCGCGCATGGTCTGGAAATCATCGAAGAGATCGCCAAACTGGCCGTCTGTGTGATAGCCCGTGGGCCGGTAGCCCGCGCACACGGTCGCGTCACGGGCGTCCCGGCTGCAGGTTGGCCTGCACGGCGCTATAGTGACTGCACTTGTCAAAGTCTATGGGGCCTTGCGGCCCTGGGAGGTTTTATGCGGCGGCATGGTAGCTGGATTCTACTCGCGGGTGTGTTGTTGGGAGGAAGCCTGCTCGCGCAGGACGAGCCCAGCACCGAAGACTGGATGGCGCTCGGCCAGCCCGGGGCGATGCACAAGCTGCTCGACGCGATGGTCGGCAGCTTCGACGCGGTCAGCGAGATGCCCGCGATGCCCGATGCGCCCCCGAGCAAAGGGCAGTGCGAGAACAGCTGGCAGCTGGGAGGCCGCTTTGTCGAGAGCCGCTACAGCGCGGATTTCATGGGCATGCCCTTCGAGGGCATCGGCTTTCTGGGTTACGACAACATCAACAGCGAGTTCACGCACATCTGGCTGGACAACCTGGGCACCCACATGATGACCAGCAGAGGCAGCATCAGCGAAGACCAGAAGAGCATCACCCTGCAGGGGGCCATTAAGGGCCCGGACGAAGACCAGCCCTTCAAGTTCGTCTACGAAATCGAAAGCCGTGACCAGCACGTCTTCAAGATGTTCTCGGTGGTCGGAGGCACAGACGTCCAGACCTTGACGGTCACTTATACGCGGCGCGCAGAGTCGGCCGACGAATAGCGGCTCGCCGCGTAAGTTCCGGTACACCCCTACAGGAATTTGCATTCCACAGTACACACATCGTCCGGACGGACAGTTACTAGTGGGCTGAGCAGGCACTAGCGGCCGAGCGGCTCCCCCTCAATCCAACTCGCCGTCGAGCAGGCGGATCACTTCACCAGCGCTGTCAGCCGCCAAGAAGCGTTCCTTCAGATCGGGAACCGAGAGCGCCAGCTCGCCGAGAGCGCGATAGATCTTGAGGTAGACCCGATCGTCATACGGTGGCGCCACCGTGGCGATAAAGATCTGCACGGGCTCGGCGTCGACCGCATCGAATTCCACACCCACACGCGAGATCGCGACCGCCATCACCAACGAACGCACTTGCTGCGTGCGCACATGGGGGATGGCGATGCCCAGCCCGATGCCGGTCGTGGCTTTGCGTTCGCGATGGACCAGATCGCGCAACAGACGCCGCTTTTGGACCACCTGGCCGGATGGATCGAGCAGCTCGACCAGCTGCTGCAAGATGCCTTCTTTGTGGCGCCGCAGCTGGGCGCGGCTCGGCTCTTCACCGGGCTCCCATTCGGGCGGAGCGACCTGCAGGTCGAGCTCGACCAACGGTTCGCGCAAGAAGCGATGCAGCTTCATCGTGGCTCCCTCCCATGCCCGCAGCAGGATACCGCACCTCTAAGGCGGGGGGAAGCCATGGCGCGGAAAGCTGGCACTGCTTGTTGCTGGGCGCCGGCCTCGCCGGACCTGCTCAGTCTGAGGCGTCGGTGTCTTCGATCTCGGGCATGCTCTCCTCATCGTCGACCACGATGCGCAGGCCACCGTCTTGCGGCGGCAGCTCCCATTCGAGCTCGAATTCGAGCTTCTGGCGCTTGCCGTCGTCGCTCGCCTCGACCTCGAGCTTGACGACAGAGTGCGGCGTCAACACCACCTTCTTGTCTCCATTCTCGATCCCCAGCTTTTGCAGTGCCAGACCATGCAGGATGCTGCTCAGGTGCTTCAGGGCGTCGTCCAGGCTGACGGTGGCTTCGTACTCGAGCTCGTTGGCCTCGCTTTGCTCTTCCTTGTCAGCTTCGTTCTCCGAACCTTCGACGTCGTCACTCATGATGCGTCTCTCCAGGGTTTTGGCGCCATTGTACCGCCTGGCCGGGGCCCGCATCCAACTCGACGAACAGACCCTGGGCAATTGCGCCCCGACGAAGTACAACAAGGGCCCCACGCACGAGGTCATCCATGGCAGAGATCACGGTGCCCCGAACCCGCCGGCGCCTGCTCTTGGTGCTGCTGGCCTTCGTGCTGATCGTATCCGTCGGCACCCTGGGCTTACAGCTGCTGGAGGGTTGGGGTTGGTCCGACTCCCTCTGGATGGTGTTCATGACGCTGACCACCATCGGCTTCAGCGAGGTGCATCCCCTCTCGCAAGGCGGCCGGGTGTTCACGATCTGTCTGTTCCTGTCCGGCCTTTCGCTGGGTACCTACCTGCTGACCCAGCTGACCCGCCTGGTCGTTGAGGGCGAGCTGACGCGCGCCTTCGTCGACCGCTACCGGAGACACCGCATGCTGAAGCTGCGCGACCATTTCATCGTCGTCGGCTATGGCCGGCTCGGCCGGGCCATCGCCCAGGAGCTGCGCGACGAGCGCGCGAAATACTGTGTGGTCGAGAGCCAGCGCGAACGTACGGAGGGCCTGTCAGAGAAACTCGGTGTGCCTGTGCTGGTCGGCGATGCGACCAGCGAAGAGACCCTGCATCTCGCTGGCGTTGAGCGGGCGCGCGGCATCGCCATCTCGCTACCCGCGCCGGCGGACGCCGTGTACGTCACCCTGACCGCCCGGCAAATGAACCCGGAACTGCTGATCCTGACGCGCTGTGAAGACCCCCATGCACAGGCCAAGGCCCGGCGTGCGGGGGCGAATTCGGTGGTCAGCCCGTCGCACATGGGTGGCTGGCGTATGGCCCAGGGACTGGTGCGCCCCAATGTCTCCCACCTGCTCGACATGGCGACACTGTCTGCAGACGACCAGATACGTTTCGACGAGCTGGTGGTGTCCCCCACCAGCCCGCTGCTCAACAAGCCGATCCGTGAGCTGCCGATCGGCAGCACGCGCGGCCTGCTGATCGTCGGCATCCGGCGCAAAGGGGGCGGCCTGGTGACCGCGCCGTCAGGGGACGAGACCATCAAGAGCGAAGATGTCCTGATCGCGATCGGGACTCCCGAGGCGGTCAAGAACCTGCGCACCATCATGGACTGAAGGCAAGCACGCCCTTGTCCTTGAGCGAAGCGCCGGTAAGAATCCAGCAAGCATGGGAGGCTTGTGTGTCCGGCGAAAACGACGTTTCCCCCGGTGAGAAGAACGTACCCCGCGGCCGCCTGGCGCGCATCTTCGGGATCGGTAAGCTGGCCGCCGGGTTGGCGGGGGATCTTGCCGGCGCCGCAGGCAAGCTGGCAGCCGGCAAGATCTCAGGCGGCGAAGGGCGGGAAGCCGCCGAAGAGCGCTTCCACCGCAAGGCGGCGGAGCGCATGTTCAGCGCCCTGGGCCGCATGAAGGGCCTGCCGATGAAGCTCGGCCAGATGCTCTCCTACATCGACGACTTCATCCCGCCTGCCTACCGCGACATCTATTCCGCCTCGCTGCGCAAGCTGCAGGTCAAAGCCCATCCGATGCGCTGGACCGAGCTGGAGACCGTGATCGAGCAGGACCTGGGGGCCAAGCCCGAGCGGCTGTTTGCCCAGTTCACCCGCGAGCCGATCGCCGCCGCCTCCATCGGCCAGGTCTACCGCGCCACCCTGGCAGACGGCAGCGACGTCGCCGTCAAGGTGCAGTACCCCGGCATCGGTCAGGCCATCCAGAACGACCTGAAGAACATCCACACCTTGCGCAGCGCCTTCGCGATGATCCTGCCCAAGCTCGACGTCGAGCGCTCCCTGCAGGACATCACCGACCGGGTGCACGAGGAATGCGACTACGGCTGCGAGCTGAACAACCAGCTCGATTTCCAGGAGATCTGGCGCGGCGATCCCGACATCGTGATCCCGCGGGTCTATGATGAATTCTGCGGCGACCACGTCCTGGTCAGTGAGTACATCGAAGGGCTGCGCTGGGAAGAGATGCTGGCGCAATGTGACGCAGCCCAGAAGAATCAGTACGGCCAGGTGATCTACCGCTTCGTGTTCGGCTCGTTGCACAACCACGGCATCTTCAACGGCGATCCCCATCCTGGCAACTACCTGTTCCTCGCCGACGGCCGGGTGGCATTCCTCGACTTCGGCTGCGTGCAACGCTTCCAGACCAAGACCGTCGAGGCGTTTCTAGACGTACGTCAGCTGGCACGGGACGGAGTGCGCGGCGAAGCCCTGCGGACCGCGATGACTGAAGCGTACGGGCTCCCGCCCACCCTGGACGAGGAAGAGTGGGAGTTCCTGGAGGGCTACATACTGCTGATTCTCGCGCCCGGGCTGCAGGGCGTGTTCCGCTTCGACCGGACCTTCACCCGCGAGGTATACAAGCAGACCATGCGCGCCAGCACACTGTTCGCGCGCAAGGCACTGAGCAAGGGCGTGTGGGAGGCCAAGCGGCCAGGGCTGGTGTTCCTCAACCGCATCCAATACGGACTCTATTCGATCCTGGCCGCCTTGGAGGCGGAGGCAGACTGGTCCCGCCTGCTCGGGGAAGGCCCCGACCAGGACGGCCCGTCAGACTCCGGGCAGCCCTGAGCGGCGAGGCCCCTGAAGTAGCCCAGCCCCGTACGGCGGCCTGGCGCGTAGCGCGGCTGCTCGGGTGGTTGCTGCATCCGTTCGTCGTCGCTGTGCCGGTGGGCGTGCTGGCCGTGGTCCACGAGCTCGGCAGCGAGCCCTGGCCACTGCTGAAGCTGGCCCTGCTGGCTAGCGCCCTCAGCCTGGGCCCGGCTTTGATCTGGATCGCCGTATTGTTCAAGCTGGGCTGGATCGGGCGCGATGTCTTGCTGGTCGAGCGCAAGAACCGGCCCTGGGTCTATCCGGTGATGATGCTCAGCTTTGCATTGGACGCCGAGCTGCTGTTCGTGCACTGGGCGCCGTTTCCCCTGGGACGGGCGATGGCGTGGGCGGCATGCGCCGTCTGTCTGGCCATGCTGGTCGCGAACTTCGTCAGCAAGGTCAGCCTGCATTGCGCCGGCAACGCAGGTATCTTGACCGGAGTCGCCCTGGCCTATGGCGGCTGGGCGCTGGCCCTGGTCTGGATCCTGCCCGTGGTCGCGTGGGCCCGGCTGACGACCGGCAACCACACCCTGGGCCAGGTGCTGGCGGGCAGTGTGCTCGGTGCGCTTCCGGTGCTGCTGGTGGTTGTATGGGGTTTCCCGCAGCTCGTGTGACAGTAAACCCGGAGTGGCGAGCATGGACACAGACAGGCTACAGCGAGCTTGGTCGCGCACGCTCGGCCCCGGCGCAGACTGGGAAACCCTCTCGGCAGCCGCCAGCTACCGGCCGCCGGGCGCGTCGGCGGCCGCAGCCAGCGACGACGACGACGAACAGACCGCCCCGACCCTGGACGATGCGGCTGCCGGCTCAGCCCTGCTGCAGGCGGAAGAGATCGCCGGCTACCGGGCTGTCTCCGAGCTGGGCCGCGGCGGCATGGGCGTGGTCTGGCGCGCCCGCCAGAGCAGCCTTCAGCGGGAGGTGGCGGTCAAGAGTCTGCTGCCCAATGCCGATACGGAGGCACGGCAGCGCTTCCTCTCCGAGGCGCGACTGACCAGCTGGCTGGAGCACCCGAATATCGTGCCTGTCCACGACCTGCTCAACCACGATGGGCCGCGTCCTTGTCTGGCGATGAAGCTGGTCGATGGCCAACCCTGGTCTTCCCAGCTGCGCAACGGACCGGCCGAAGACCTTGAGCCGCAGCTCGAGATCCTCATCCAGGTCTGCCATGCCGTGGCCTTCGCGCACAGCCGTGGGGTGGTACACCTCGACCTCAAGCCGGACAACGTCATGCTCGGTGCATTCGGCGAGGTACAGCTGATGGACTGGGGACTGGCCGTCCGGCTGGAGGCGCAACCTGGAGGCGAGCGGCTCGGCACACAGATCACCCGTCCATGCGGAACGCCTGCGTACATGGCTCCCGAGCTCGCCAATGGCGATGGCGAGCACATCGGTCTCCATACAGACGTCTACCAGCTCGGCGGCATCCTCTGCCGGCTCCTCAGCGGCCGCAGCCCACACGGCGGGCGTCGATTCATCGAGGCGATCACCCGGGCAGCGACCGGCGCCCCTCCCGAGCTTCCAGCTGAGGCCCCGGAGGAGCTGGCACGCTTGTGCCGCCACGCTCTGGCAGCCGATCCACAGGAGCGGCCCGCGCGGGTAGAGGACTTCCAGTCAGGCCTGCGCACCTACCTGCGCCACAGCCAGAGCCTGGCCATCGCTGCCCGCGCTACGGTGACGCTGGCGCGCTGCCAGACACGAGCACAGGCTCCGGGGACGGTCCCCCACGAGCTCTATTCCAGCTTCGCCGAGGCTGTTGCCGGTTTTCGAGAGGCGCGGCGCTTGTGGGAGGCCAACGAGCCGGCCCACGCGGGGGAGCAGCGTGCGCGTCAGGCATGGGCGCGGGCGGCGCTGGCGCACGACGATCTGGGGCTGGCTGCAGCGCAGCTGGACGAGCTGGAGGAGCACGCCGAGCCCGAGCTGCGCGCGCGGCTCTTGGCCCGGCGTCGGTATCTGGAGAAGCGGGAACGTACCCGTCGCCTGCTCAAGCTCGGCCTGCTCATCAGCTGCCTGTTGTTGGTGGCCAGTCTGCTGCTCACCATCGACAGGAACCTGAAGATCGACAGCCAGAATCAAGCGCTTCGCCAGGCGAATGAGCAGGAGCTCGCGCAACGGAACAAGGCCCAGGACCGGGAAGAGATCGCCCGCGGCCTGCTGCTGAGCATGCTCGGCGAGGTCCACGCCAAGTTGGTCGCAGCCGGCGACAGCCACACCCACGCCGCGGCTGCCGAGCTGTTGGTCGCAGCCAGCCAGGGTCTGGAGCGGCTCGCTGCCTCGAATCCCGGCAGCAACAACTATCTATGGGACCTCGCCCGGGCACACTTCTACATGGGCGACGCGCAGCGCAGTGTGTTTGGCGACCCAGAGGCGGCGCGGCGCGAGCTCACGGCCGTGGTCGCGATGCTGTCTGGCGCGGACCGATCCGAGCTCGACCCCGAGGCCCGCCTGGGTTTGATCGACCAGACTTGTTGGCAGCTCGCCCAGCTGGCTCTGCAGGCGGACAGCCTGACGGTGGTCGAACAATGGCATCAGCTCGCGCTCGACAACGCCGCGCAGCTTCTGGCCCGAGATGCCAGCAACCACGTGGCCAAGGTGGCGCAGATCAACCACCTGGCAGGTCGGGCTGAAGTGCGCAGGCTACAAGGCAGGCCGCAAGCCAGCGCTCAGCTGTATACGCAGGCCTGGGAGAGCTACCAGGCGGTCTGCGCGCGGGCCCCCGCTCCGCTAGAGCTCGGGATCCAGAGCGCCGTGTTCCGTGGCGCGGTGGCGCTGGCCGAACAAGGAGAGCTGGAAGCTGCCCGCGCTTTTGCAGAGCAGGGCCTCGAGCGGGCGCGGCAACGGCTGGCGCTCACTCCCAACAACGCGCATCGGCAGCTCGACCTCAGCCTGGCGCTGCACATCCGTATCCTGGTGTCGGAGTTGGCCAGGGAGATCGGCAGCTGGACAGAGCTGAGCAGTGAGATGACCGCCTTGCTGCGTCCCCTGCAGCAACGCGACCCCGGCAACAAGGCCGCGGCCGTGAACCTGGCCAGCGCGCTGCACCACCAGGCGCGTTGTCTACTGGCCCAGGGCCGAGGAGATGACGCGCTCGAGCCCCTCAGCGAAGCCACCCGATCGGGGAGAGAGCTCTGCGCACGCTACCCGCAAGATCTCGATCTGCTGCGGGACCTGAGCTTCCGCCTGGCCGCAATGGCCGAGATTTTCTGGAACCACGGACAGCTCGCTGAAGCGCGTCCCCTGCTCGAAGAGTGCCTGCGGCTTCGACGGCAGCTGGGGCAAGACTCCTCCGAGCTGCGCCTGCAGCGCGAGCTGTGCCTGGCGCTGCGGGATCTGGGGCGGCTGCTGGTCGACCTCGGAGAGGAGGATTCGGCATTCCCGCTGTTCCAGGAGAGCATCGAACGCATGCGACGTTTGCTGGCTGCGTTTCCCGACCATCCACAGGTCCGCTTCGATTTCTCCCAGGATCATGAGTCGCTGGCCAGCGCCCACCACAAGGCCAGTCGTCTCGAAGAAGCCGCGCTCGAGTATGCACGGTGCAGGATCATCCGCCAGGAGCTGTGGCAGCAGACCGGACTTCCTATCTACCGGGCGGCGTTGAGTGAGACCCTGGCGCATGAGGGGCTCACGTGGGCGAGCCTGGGCGAGATGGGGCGCGCGGAGGAGCTCCTGCAGCGCGCTCGAGAGCTGGCCGAGCAGCGCGTCGCAGATGATGAGGGAGATCTCGATGCCCGGCGCATGTTGGGCACGGCGCTCTGCAGCCTGGCCTGGCTCGCTGAGGAACGGGGTGAGCTGCTGACAGGCCTCGCAAACATCGAGCGCAGCCAACAACTATTGGAGCCTCTGATCGAGCGGGACGCCCAAGCCCGCAACGTCTGGCAGGCAGGGCGGCACTTGCTGCGGAGCCTGCTCCACCAGCTAATGGCTGCGGACCTGTTGGAACCGCGCACGGCCGAGGAGCACATGCTTCACGGGCACGTGCTGCTCGAGCGCGCGGCGTTCGAGGAAGCGGTGGAAGCCTTCGCTGCGGCTGAGGCCGAAGGGGCCGCAGCGCTCGATTCGTGGCTCAGCCCGATGCTGGCCGCCGGTCAAGCGCACGGGCGGGCGGCACCAGACAAGGCGGCGCAGTACGCTGAGCGCGGCCTGCGCTGGCTTGCCCTGTATCTGGAATCGCAGGCCCTGCTCCGAGCGGCAGGTGATAGCCAGGCGCTCGCGCAATGGCAGAATCTGCGGGATGTTGCGGTCGAGCTGCAGAGCCTGCGGGCTCTCCCGGAATTCGGCAGGCTGTTCGCGGAGTGAGCTTCGGCCAGGCGGACGGTTAGCTTCTGCGCGGAAAGTCCCAGGTCTTGAAGTGGGGTCCGGCTTTGAGTTGGGTGCGGGTCTTCATGGCTGTCTCCTTGCTGGGGGATTCGAAGTTGGACTAGCTCTGGCGATAACGCGGAAAGTCCCAGGTTCTGATGTGGGGTCCGGCTTTGAGTTGCGTGCGGGTCTTCATGATGATCTCCTGGCCAGGAAAGTGGGGTCGGGTGCAGAGCTCCTGGTCGTCTCTGCGTTCTGTGGGCAGTCCTTACACATCCCGTGCCTAATGAAAAATGGCTTCACTTGGTGAATACCATTCTCTTTTTGCCCAAATCATTGCCAGGGGCGCCCAACAAACTGGCAGCACCTGCCAACCCGGGGCACACACACTATGAGCGGAAAACCACCGAGCCCGGCGAGCCTTGCGAGCTTGCTCGCCTCCGGCGGGAAATTCGGCGCAGAGTACGGGCGTCAGCTTTCCAACCACCTGCCGATGACCCTGCTCGCGATGCAGGCCCAGGGGGCGAGCCCGAAACAGCTCGAAGGCTTCTATCAACGGTACTCTCGCCGGCTACGGAGCAAGCGCCCGGCGACGACCCGGCTCGATGCCTCCAACTGGCAGAGCCTGCTCGGGAAGCACGCGCACAATGCAGAGTACCTGCAGTTCTTTGCAGAACAGATCCGTGCACGCGGCTGGCTGGAGACATTGCGGGTCTACCTGCCGGGGCTGCTGCCCGGGATCGGCGGGGCCGCATTCCATCCTCTGATCCGGCTCGCGTATGCGGTGGAGGCCGAACACGAGGCCGAGATCGCCGAAGGACTCGCCAGTTGGGCCATGGCCAGCCTGCCGCTGCGTCCGCTCGACTCGGGGTTGCAACGCTTCGAGAGTCCTCGCCAGGCCCTGCAAGAACTCTCCAACACTACAGCCTTGGCACGACTGACGGGGGCGGCCGGGAACCCCCTGGCGCGCCTGGTCGCCCAGCTGCGCTTCGGTGCAGCCACGATTTTCACCAGGATGCAGCGGGTCGCTCAGCATGCAGCCTTCGCCCCTTTTGCCGATTGCGTCGAGATCGACGCGGACTCCCTGGCTGCCTGGGCGCGCTTGCTCGTCGAACTCTACGCCTCGAGCGACGACCATTTCACCCTGCTGCACGGGGTGACATCCTGCCACGCCCTGCGCATTCTACTGCCGCATCTGCCCGAGCCCGAGCGGGCACTGCGCTACTATGGCCAGGCGGTCATAGCGGCCTATGTCAGCGCCGGCCAGCCGCGGCTCGCGGTGCCAGAGGTCGGTAGCCTGCCGTCGTGGGAGGCCATCCAGCAGGCAGCCCTGACATCGATGGATGACCACGTGATCAAGCTTGCCTACAGCTGCTGGCGCGAAGATCTTCACTACGGCCAAGCGCTCTACCGCTTCTGTGCGGCGCGCAAGGTGGGGCTGCCCTTGGTAGGGCAGCCCTGAGCGCGCCCCGGGGATGCGGGGGCTGGTCGGCCGCTTGGCTCAGCTCTCGGCGAGACCGGCATACATCTGGACGGCCCGGTTCATTTCACCGAGCAGTGTCAGGTTCAGGGAGGCCAGCTTCTCGAGATAGGCGGTGTCGACGGCGCCGTTGAGGGCGGTATCGACCCGTGCCGAGAACTCTTCCCACAGGCTGGAGACCAGGCGCATCTGCTGCAAGATCTCCTCGTGGGAGGTGGCAGGCAACCCGAGCTCTTCGTCGCCAGCGATCAGACCGTCCAGGGAGCGTGCAAACAGGGCCTGTGTGGCGGCCAGCGCGGCGCGTTGGCCCTCAGCATCGATGCCCAGCGCGATGAAACAGATCTCTTTGCTCATCTTCTGACTGAGCATGCGCTGCCGCCCGGCGATGTTGACGACATTGCCGGCAACCTCAACACCGGCTTTGGCAGCGGCCACCACATAGAGCTGGACAGCCTTGTTCGCTTCCTGGAGCAGGAGCAGGTTCTGGGCTGCAACCTTCGCAAGCGTCGCACTGTCTACTGTTTCCAGAGCTCTACCGGACTCCAGAACTTCCTTGAAGCTGAGCCAGAGCTCTTCGACGTGCTTCAACTGGACCTGGATGGCCTCGCCAGGAGGCGCCGGGATCCCCGCGGCTGCATCGCCGTTCTGCAGCTTCGCCAATGAGCTCTCGAACAACTCCATGGTCGCTGTCAGGGAAGTCTGCTGGTTGGCGGTGTCGACGCCCAGAGCGAGCAGAGCGAACTCCTTGCTCATCTTCTGGCTGAGCATGCGTTGGCGCCCCGCCATGTTGACGGCCGAAGCGAAGGCTCTGGGGCTCTGCGCGCTGGCGTCGCTGGCCGCAATGGCGAGCAGGCAGGCTAGCATGGAGACGATGGGGGACCGCATAGTGTTTCCTCCTGGGAATGCAGCTGGTGTCTGTAACTCCGGGGCAAGTGGCGAGCCATTGCGAGCTGTTTTCGGCAAACAGCGACCCTGGCGGGTTCACGGCCTTGGGAGGTCTCTGGAGCGTTTCCGATCCGTAGCGAAGCGAGCGGAGGGGGTCACCTTTATGCGGGCGTTCGTTGGGCTCGAGGCCCGGTGTTGCCGCAGACCGCCCTGGCCGCCCGTGGGGCAGAAAGCACAAAAAAGCGCCTCTCTGTCCGAGCCCCGCGGATTGATCTCTCGGAGAGGGCACCATCCGATGGAGCCCGACGAAACCCAGCGAGAGACGGAGCCGGATGATGCGCAGGATTCTGTTGGTTGTGGTGCTGCTGCCAGGCATCGGGTCGTTGCTGTGGATTCTAGGCTCACAGGTTTTGGGGACACTCCTCCGCCCCCGCAAGGCCGGCCGGGACTGGCCACAACTTGCCGATCGGCTGGGGCTCTCGTTCGAACAGCCCGCGGGTGGCCCAGGTCGGCGCGCGGTGCACGCCCGACTGCACGGCACGTACGGTGGCCGTCGCGTGTCCGTGGAGGCCGCCTCGGTGCGCGGCAGCGGCCAGACCTCTGCCAGCGAACAGACCCTATGGCAAACAGCGACGCCCTGTCCGTTGCGGATAGAATCCAAGGCTCTGCTGGCGGCGCTGACGAGCGGTTCCGGGCCGAAGAGCGGCGACGATGCTTTCGACCGCAGCTTCGCCATCGAAGGCCAGGCCGAAGACCTCGAACGGTTTCTCAGCCCAGCAGCACGGCAAGCGATCACAACGGTGAATCAGGTGCTCGGAGGCTTCAAGCTCGACGCCGGAAGCCTGACCACGACCAGTGAAGTGGTCCACAGCGAGCCGGAGGCGCTGGCATCAGTCCTGGCCTGGCAGGCATGGGTGTTGGACGCCATTGAGGAGGGACGCGGCGCCGCGCCCCCGATGAAGGCGGCACCGGCCATGAGCCGGCTGGGCTCGTACTTGATCTGCCTGGGCCTGATGTGCGCCTCCGGTCTCGGCGCCTGGGCGGTGCAGACCAGCCTGCCGCCCGCCGCGTCTGGGTCGGCACTTGAACCCGGGGATCGTGGCTTGGCCAACTACCGTGGGGAAGGCCGCAGCTACCCTGCGGTGGTCGTCGAGGCCGGCGGACTGGTGGTCTACCAGGACGGTGCCAGCGAATGGATCACGAGCCCGGAGCGCTTCGTGCCGAGCCCCCTGGCTCCTGGACTGGAGGTCGACGTCACCGCCGGCGCGGCCCATAGACCCGCAAGCATCGTCGCCAGGCAAGGCGACGCGCTGCGCGTACGCAATCCTGACGGCACGGAGCTCTGGACCGCGGCGTCGTGCATCTCGCTTCCCAGCGCTGCGCTGGTGAATGGGAATGCTGACGGCCCCAGAGCCCGCGCTCGAGTCCTCGCTCCCTGGCAAGCGCAGGCGAACTGGCTCTACCCCGCTGTGGTTGTCGAGCGCGAGCCCTCAGAGCTGCAGGTCGTGTTCCTCGACGGCAGCGTGGACCGATGCTCCCCAGAGCGGGTCCGCCCCCTGCAACTCAGCGCTGGCGACGCTCTGGAGGTCCAGCGGGACGGCATCTGGGCTGCGGCCGTCTATCTGCGCGGCATCGACTTCGCCATCCAATTCGAACAGGACGGGCTGGTGGCCTGGACGGCGCTGGCGAGGGTGCGTTTGCCGACGGACTGAGCCCCTCCAGACGCTAGCCGACCGTCTCCTGCTCGAACGCGGCCCGCGCGGCACGCACTTGCGGCGCGATCGTGCGATCAGCCCGCAAACGCCGCGAGAACCATCCCAACAGGCGACGCGGCAACAGCCCGTACAGCGGCACCAGGGGTCCTGCCCAGGGCGGGACGGTGAGCTCCGGCGCGCGGCTCTGGATGCTGGCCACGACAGCGCGGGCCACATCGGCGGGTTCCTGTACAGCCAGACCTTCGAGGATCAGCCCAGTGGCCATGCGCGTCTTGACCGCAGTCGGCAGGACGGTGCTCAGGCTGACTCCCGTGCCGTCGAGCTCCAGGCGCACCGCGGCCGACAGACCGACTACGGCGTGTTTGCTGGCCGTGTAGCTCGCCAGGTAGGGCACCGCCAGCTTGCCCGCCAGAGAGGCGACATTGACGACGTGGCCGCGCCCTCGCTGCACCATGCGTGGCAAGACCAGACGCATACCGAGAGCGGTGCCCCCGTAGTTGACAGCCATCACGGCCTGCCGCCTGGCGTCGGACATCTCGAGGAAGCAGCCGGTCGGCAGCACGCCTGCGTTGTTGACCAACACATCGATCTCTCCGAGATCTGTCCGCACGGCCGCGACGAAACGCGCGAACGAGCTGCGCTGGCTCACGTCGAGCGGGTAGGCCCGTGCCCGCGGGCCCAGGTCGTGGGCGGCCTGCTGGGCGGCCTCGAAGTCGAGGTCGCCCAGGGCAACCTTGGCCCCCGCGGCGAGCAGGTGTTCTGCGGTGGCGCGCCCGATACCCCGCGCGCCCCCCGTGACCGCCACTACGGCGTGCCGCAGGTCGATGGGAGTCGCCGGGCGCCGAGGATTGGCTGCCGCCGGCGCAAATTGGAAGGGCAGCGGATCGAAGCTCCGCAAGCGGCGGCGCAGATCGATAGTGCTCCAGGGATAGATGGTGCTGTTGCGGCCCCGTGCATCGATGTACCAGCTCTTGCAACCGCCGGCATTCCACACCGAGCCCGCCAGGGCATCGTCGAGCTGCTCGTTCCAGCCCTGCTGCACGCCCGCCAGCACCTCGAGCGTCTCGGCACCTCTGGCGGTGGTCTCCCGGATGGCCGACACGACGTAGCGCGTCTGGGCTTCGATGATGGTGAGGGCTGAGCCATGCCCGTTGCCCAGGTTTGGGCCGAGCATCAGGAATAGATTGGGGAAGCCGGCGACCGTCGTGCCCAGGTAGGCATGGGGACTTCCCTTCCATACCGCGTCCAGGCTGCGCGCCTCACGGCCGACGATCCGGCCCGGAAGCGAAGCGTCCGTGACGCGGAAGCCGGTCGCGAAGATGAGGGTGTCCGCCATGTGTTCTTCCCCATCCGCGCTCACAACCCCCGTGGCGGTGATGCGCTCGACTCCGTGGGGAACCAGCTGTACGTTGGAGGCCGTCAAGGCCGGGTAGTAGGTGTTCGACAGCAGCATGCGCTTGCAGCCGAGGGTGAAGCTGGGCGTCAGCTGGCGGCGCAGGGCCTCATCTTGGACCTGGCGTTGCAGCTGCCACTCTGCGAGTTTCTGGACCTGTAGCATCGCATCGTTGGAAGCCTGGGCACGCTGCAGCAACTCGGTGAGCCCGTAGACCGCGCCACGCAGCACTCTCTGCAGGCCGGGCAGGCGCCGGTAGACCGCGGCCTGCCCCGGAGAGACAGCATGGTCGGGCTTCGGCAGCACCCAGCTGGGCGTGCGTTGGAAGACCATGAGCTCTGCAACCTCTGGCTGGATCTTGGGGATGAACTGAATCGCCGAAGAGCCGGTGCCCACGACCGCAACCCGCCGCCCTTGCAGAGGCAAGGCATGGTTCCAGCGGGCGGAATGGAAGACTTCGCCGGCGAACGCGTCGAGCCCCGGCAGCTCGGGGATGCGGGGCTCGTGCAGCGGACCCTGTCCGGCCACCAGAAAGCGCGCAGCCAAGCTGTCTTGCTGGGTTCGCAGCACCCAGAGCCTGCGCTCTTCGTCGAAACGCGCCTCGAGAACCTCACTGCAAGTGCGCACATAGGGCAGCACGCCGAAATCGCGGGCGACCTCGAGCAGGTAGGCCTGGATCTCCGGCTGCTCGGCGAAGAAGCGGCTCCAGTCAGGTTTGGGCGCGAACGAGAAGGAATATAGCAGCGTCGGCACATCGCAGGCGCAGCCGGGGTAGGTGTTCTCACGCCAGGTTCCACCGAGCTGGGCGGCTTTCTCGAGCACGATGAAGTCGGTCATGCCGTGGCGGAGCAGCTCGACGGCCATACCGAGTCCGGAGAAGCCCCCGCCCACGACAGCCACCTGGTAGGTCTTCATGGATTCTCCTCGCTGGACGTTCGAACCGAGCCCCGCGCCGAGCAGGCCCTGAGAGCCGGGCCCCTCACGAGTGAGGCCGCGGTCTGAAAGTGCGGGGTCACGGGGGCCCGCCGGGATTGTGGCGGAGCAGGCGCACCGGGCATGTCTTCCAGCTCCGCGCACAAGTCTCCCACAGGCTGGCTCGGATAAGGAGTCTGTTCGCGATCGCTCGGCTCATGTCTGGATTGTGGCAGCAGGTCGATTTGATGACCAGCAGAGGGCTCTGCTGCGGGTTCACTGCTCGCATCTCAGGCCCGCCCCGAGCGGCTGCCCCTGCACAACTCAATCGCGGGGCGCAAGGCGATCGCCGAGTTCCAGCTCCCACCCCTCGCAACGAGCCAACACCCGGCAGCGCAGGCGGCCCTCCTCCAATTGTGCTTCGACCACCAGGTTGGCATAGGCGCGTCCTGCCCGGAAGACGGCGCACACCCGACCGGGCGGCGCCAAGGTTCCCGCATCCAGGCCGACGACACACACCCCTTCGTCGGCGGCGACGCTCACGATCTCTGCGGCCAGGGCTTCGGCCTCGGCGTCTACGCTCCTGTAGATCCAGCTCTCGCTTGCGATCGTGGGCAACTCGGCAGCCTCCTGGGGCGCGCAGAAGCAGACGTCCTGCTGCACAGCCACGACCCTGCCCAAGCCCGGCAGCGCGCCCTCCGGGCCACTGAACAGGACCGACTGTGCCCGCTCCACCAGGTCGCTGCTGCCCACCGACAACGCGGCTCCGGGTCCGGAGGTTCCATCGGGAAACATCAGCACGGGAATCTCTTCCGCCGTGACATAGACGACACGGGCCCGCACTTTTGCGGGTCCGCGGTCGGAGAGCAGGGTCACGTCTCGCAGCAGCGCCTCGCCCCACTCGATGCGCGCGAACTGCACATCGAGCTCGGCGACGGATAGATGGCGGACGTCACTCGGCTGTCGCCCGGCTGGCCTGAGATTCCGTGCCCGCCAGGCCAACAGGGCCACCGGAGTGGTCTCGCGCCCCAGCGCCCCGCCCTTGAGGATGACTCCGCCCCCGGCGGGCAGCACGAGGTCATCGGCGGCGAATGCGGGCGCGCCATCGAAATCGCGCTGCGCATCGGGCTGGTGATGCGGCGCGTAGCCTCGTACCACGAACCGGCTCCCGGCCGAGACGAGGCGCAACTCCTTGGTCGTCGCGTTGTGCAGGTACACCAGGCCTTCGGTCTTTCCGCTGTGCAGGCAGAGCAGCTGCAGGCCGGCCCGCAGCGCGTGCAGGGTGTCGTCCGCCTGTGGGTCGGACAACACCTGCAGAGGCACGAACGCCGCGGGCACAGCCAGAAACAGGCGCGCCCCCCAGGCCCGTGCTGCTTTGCTGTCGCCCAGGGCTTCGTTGCTGCGCATCAAGCCGACCAGCGCGGCGCCCAATAGCCCGGCATCCAGGTCCGGACCGGCATCGTCGACGGCTTCTTGCAGTCCCTTGCGCGCATTCGTAAAGTGACCGGCCGCGACGTCTTCGAGGCCCTGGCTGATACGCTCGGCCGGCGAACCCTGGGCCAGCACGCTGCCCGCCAGCAGTAGAAGCAAGCATATGTACAGTCGCATAGAATTCCCTCTTCGTGATGAACGCCGGTGCAGTGGCACAAACAGTTGGTGGGTCAGCACGATGCACGCTATCCGAATGACGAACGCACTGGAAGCATGGTTGCAGTTCTTGCTGGTTCCCCGTCCTTCCTGTCCCGATGGCTTTTCCGCCACATCGATTTCAGGGCGCGGAAAATTCCAGGCTTGTGCATCATCGCCAAGCAGCGCCTGTAGCCGTCGTTCGCGTCCTGGCTGCGCAAGGCTCGAGATTCCAACGGAGGCGCACCCGGCTCTGATAGGCCCGCTCGATCTGATCAGTGGCGGCACGGAAGTCGAGACCCAGAGCTCCTTCCGTAGGCACCTGTTCATCGAGACCTCGCTCCGGCGTCTTCGGTCATGCTCGGCCCAGGCCTTCGAACTGCTGAGAACCGCCTGTAGCGGCGGTCTGCGAGAGACTGTCTCAGGGAACCTTTGGAGGAGTGCGATTGATTGCTGAAGACAATCTCACGCCCCTGCGACTCGGCGGGCAAGACCGACTTTTCTTCTTGTAGGGGAATGGGGTACCCCCTCCCGCGGGCCATACGGGCGGAGCGAAGCGTCCGCGTCTTCGAGGTGTAAATCCCGCCCCTACGTGACAGCCCAAAGCAATTGTCTGGCGGAATCGCGTTCCGTGAGACAGCCTCGCTGAGAGGCTGTCTCACGGAACGAACTCGGACTCGGATCCCCACTCGGACACGGACTCGGATCCCCACTCGGATCCGGACCCGGATGCGGATCCGGATCCGGACCCGGACCCGGGCTCTGGCTTCTGAGGCCAGCTACTCCCACAGCGGCTGCTGCGCCAGGCGGCAAAAGCTGCGCAGCAGCCGTCTGCCGTCGTCATACACAGCACGGGTGATCTGCCCACTCGGGAGCTTGACGTTGCGGGCAAACTCCTCGCGGCCCTCGGCGTGGAACTGGCAGCCAAACAAGGGCAGGGAGGTGTGTTCGATGACGTCGTTGGGAACGCCGGGTCGCTGCCCCACAGCGCGGAAATCCGGCGGAATCCGGGAGACATGCTCGCGGTGGCTCACCACCACCTCCAGGCTGCACGGCTCCAACAGGCGCCCCTCCGTCAGCTGGCTGTGCTCCACCCCGAGGCGCTTCCGATGGTCTCCGTGCAGCCAGCTCACCTCACCTCCGCACAGCGCGGCGAGCAGCTGATGCCCGAAGCACAGGCCGAGGTACGGCACCGCTCCGGCCATCACGGGCCGCAACCAGGCGCGCAGCTCTAGCAGCCAGGGAAGCTCGTCGTGCACCGAGGCCTCTGAGCCGAGCAGCACCACCGCGCCCCAACTGTCCGCTGCGGTCTGCGCGTAGCGCCTGCCGTCCGGACCGAGCACGGGCCGCACCACTTCCACTTCGCCGCCCCAGGCGGCCGCCACTTCGGCACAGCCTTCGACTTCGGGGCTGCTCATGGATGGATCGATGATCAGCAGTTTGCGCATGAGAGTCCTCCTGGCCTGTGCATAGCATCTGGATTCGGAGTTCGCCATGCCTTGCTGGCAATCCGTCCACACCGAGCCTGCGGCGCTGCGGACAGCTACTCTCCCAGAAGCGCTTCGATCACCAGCTCCCGGTCTTCGTCGAGCTCCACCTCGGTCTCGAAGCGGTGGGCAGCATCGGTCACCACCAGCCGGTAACGGCCGAGCGGCCAGGGACCGAAGGTCTTGATGGCGTGCTCCCGCTGCTGGGACTGAGGAATTCCCCAGATCTTCTGCGACTCCAGCAATACTCCTTCCCGGAAGATCTCGACCGTCGCCCGGTACATTCCATGCTCGTCGAGCGCAGGCGTACCGCCGACTCTGACCCCGATCCAGCCACGGGCCGGCAGCGCCTCCAAGGCATGCGAGGCGACAAAGGCCTGCATCTCCTCGATCAGGCGCGGCCATGTTCCAGTCTGCAGCCAGGTGGGCGCAGGCCAATGCACCGACGGGAAATTGGGGTACCAAGCAGCGGGCAGCGGAGCAGGCAGGGAGCCGGAATAGTCCTCCCCCAACAGCCGCAGCATCAGGTAGAGCACCCGATCGCAGATCCGCGGGCGGTAGGCGCGGATCCGTCCGTCCGCATCGACCTCCGCCGCTCTCTGGGCCGAGATCTCCAGCGAGGGCTCCCCGGCCATGTGGGCCGTGACGAATGCCTGCCCGTCTTTCGAGGACGCCCTGTATTCGTACGGAACGGAGAGATGGGCGACCCAGATGCGGTCCCCGAGCTGCTCGCTGTCGTCGAGCAGCTCCGCGGCGTACCGAAGCACCCGCTGCCGGCCCCACAAGCGCGCCAGCTCGTCGCCGGCAAGCACCAACAGGGCCCGGTAGCTGCCCGGGTTGCGCACGAACCGGCTGTGAAGACCCGCCAGGCCGTGGTCATGCGCGGCCCGATCGAGCACAGGGCGGACCTCGCTGGGGTCTCCGCCGCCGACCCAGCGGTCGCTGAAGCCCATCGACAGGAGCGGTCCGGCCGCAGAGCCTAGCTTCAGCAGGACGCTCTGAACCGCTCCCGGGAGCTTGAGGTCTGTGTCCAGACGTGCAGCGTCGGCCGCGATCCCACGCAGCAGCGTCTCGTCCTCGGTCCATAGGCAGCGGACGAAGGCCACCGGGTCGCCCTCGCGAACCTTTTCCGCCCAGTGCTCTTTGGCAGCGCCGAGCTCGCGGTCGCTGAGCAGGCCGACTTCCCGGTAGCGCAGCCCGGAGAGGTAGAGATGGGTGCGGCCGCCCCCCTCCTCCACCCACACCTCACCGTCCTCGGCGATCAGCTGCACCTGACGCTCCTGGGGGACCCACACCCAGCTGAAGATCCCGTGGTAGCCCGCTTCCGGCAAGCGCGCGACCTCGCCGTGCAGGTGGTGGACCCCGACGGGATCGTAGTCGAGACCAAATTCCGTGGAACGGCTGCGGCCCGGCCCGCGCCAGGAGACCTGCCAGTCCCTCCCGATCACAGCCTGGATCAAGCTGGCCTCCCGAGCTTGCATGAGCCCCGGCACGAGATCGCGGCCTTTCCCGGCGAGGCTGATCAGCCTGCCGTCGAACTGGGACAGCACGATCTCGACACCCTCGCACTTCGAGGGGTCGAAGGGCACGCCCTCCACCAGCTCTCGGCCCAGGGGGTTCAGTCTCCGTGGCCAGACATAGCGCACTTTGATGATGCCTGGCTCGGGCTGATAGAAGGGATCCGGCCACAGCAGCCAACCAAGCAGCACGAGCACGGGTAGCAGCACGCAACCCAACGCGCTGAGAAAGCGTCGGCGCTTCATGTGTCCTCGAGCTCCTCTACGATCTCAGCTGCCTCGAGGGACAGGGATTTCCCCCCGCCGAACGCCTCGAGCGCGAGTACAGGGGCCGCAGTCGGGTCGCAAGCTGCCGTTCGCAGTATAGCACCTCGAGCGATGCCCCGGGGACGGAGCCCGCCGAGGCGCTCGATGGCGACGACGGCTTGAAGCGCGGACGGGCCGCGCAGACCGCCAGACCACCAGCACACCAGCTTCGGGGTCCGCCGCTTGTTGCGCACGGGCCGCTGCGGCACTAGGGTTGGAGGCAGGCGCTGGGACGCGGAGTGTGCCATGTTCATCAGCTTTCGCTGCGACAATCATCGCTCGCTGTGCTTCGAGCAGAGCATCGACTTCCGCGCACAGCCTGCGGAGGCCGGGAACGACCGCCTGGGCCGCGCGCTGCCCGGGCACTCGGAGCATCTGCTGCCGGCGCTCGGCATCTTCGGAGCCAACGCCAGCGGCAAGAGCAACCTGCTCGACGCGCTCGCTTTCATGCGCCAGGCGGTGTCGGGCTCGCACCGACTGTGGCCGCCCGACGGGGGCGTTCCGCGCGATCCTTTTGCCTGGGGAGGGCATGCCGATCGGGCCTCGCTCTTCGAGGTCACATTCATCGCGGGCGGAGTCCGCTACGTCTATGGTTTCAAGGTGGACGACGAGCAGGTATGCGAGGAGTGGATCTTCGCCTGGCCCAGCGGACGCAAGCAGAAATGGCTGGAACGCAAGGGCGCGAGCTTCGATTTCGGCGCTGGGCTCAAGGGAGAGAACCGGCGCATCGCTCAGGTCACGCGTGAGAACGGGCTCTTCCTGTCGACAGCCGCGCAGCACCGCCACACGCAGCTCGGCGTGGTCTATCGCTGGTTCCGCAGCCTGCGTTGCCAGAATCTGGACGCCGAGCACGAAGATCCGCGCCACCACCTGCCCTTCGAGCGTCGGCTGGCCCACCTGCTGCGATCGCGCGACGATCTCGAAGACGAGCAGTCCCTGTTTCCCCAGAGCGATGCGTCCTTCCTTCGCCTGCTCGAGTTGCTGCGCAGCGCGGACCTCGGCATAGAGGACATCCAGCTCTCGGCAGGCGGTCGCAAACGGGGCCCGCGGATTCTGTTACGCCACAGCAGCTCCGATGGCGATGCCTGGCTGCCGCTGGAGGAGGAGTCCGACGGAACACGCGCCCTCCTGCGGCTCGCCGCCCGCGCCCTCGAGACCCTTCATGTAGGGCGGGTGCTGATTGTAGACGACCTCGACTCCCACCTGCATCCGCTCTTGACGCGGGCGCTCGTCAAGCTGTTCAACTGTTCGGAAGCCAACCCGGAGAATGCGCAGATCCTGTTCTCAAGCCACGCTTCAGTGCTGATGGCAGGCTCGAACCCGGCGCTGCGCGCAGACCAGATCTGGCTGGCCAGCAAGGACGGCGTCGGCGCGACCGCGCTGACCCGCTTGAGCGTGGCCGGGCCTGGATCCGTCGATCTGGAACGGGGCTACCTGGAGGGTCGTTTCGGGGCTGCGCCGGACTGCAGTCCGCTGAACCCCGACGGCGCGTAGCCGGCCGGTAGGGTCTTGCATGCTTCGGCGCGGACGGAGTCCCACGGGATGACCGGAGAGCGGTGACTACTTCTTCCCGCCAGATACGGAGGCACTGCCTGAACTGCTGAGGGGCGTCGTGCTCTGGTTGCTAGGGTCCTTGGCCATCGCGAGCGCCTGCTCAACCGCTTTGGCGACCGCGACGTGGGCCCGGGCGATCGCGACAGCGGCGTCCCGTGATTTCTTGAGTTTCTTCAGCATCGCTTCGGTGAGCGGCACTCTCGCTTGATTGAGGATGAGCTGGTTGCCCGCACGCAGCTTGGGGATGGCTTTCGTGAGGACGCTCTTCAGCTGCCTGTAGCCGGAAGGCGGGGTGGGGATGATGTTAAAGATGGTGGGTGTGGTCGGTACGCCGGGCATGGGGAAACCTCCTCAAGTTGTAACCCGAGTATACTGTCCGGCTCAGGATCTCTGCCTCGGGGCAGCTGGTTTCTTTCGCCCCAACATCGCGGTCGTGGCGCGCCTTCTACAGTCCACCTCCACTTGCTCCCCGTGAAGCAACTCCTGCCGCCGACCGGGCCCATAGGGCTGCGCCAGGAGACTGCGCAGGGTAGACTGATCAAGAAGCTCTGACCGACTGAGCCACAGTGAACCGTCTTGAAGATCGCCTACCTCATTCTGGCCCACGGAAACGAACGCCACCTGGCTCGGCTGGTCGATGCGCTGCGCGATGACCTGGCGAGAACATTCGTGCACATCGACAAGAAATCGGACCTGCGCAGGTTCTCAACCCTGCGCCGGAAGGGCGTCTCGTTCTGCAGCCAAAGGGTCCCGGTCTTCTGGGGCGAGTTCACGGTGGTCGAAGCGACCCTTCGCTTGATCGAGGCCGCCCTCGAGTACCGCGGCCTGCGTTTTGACTATTTCGTCTTGCTCAGCGGCGCAGACTATCCCATCACATCGCTGGCGAACATCCGCGACTATCTGGCCGCTCGCCGCGGCAAGCTCTTCATGAACTCGATCGCCATGCCCAACGTACGAGCCGGTAAGCCACTCAGCAGGCTCATCAAATACCACCCTCAATCCGACCGGCCCTGGGAAGCCGTTCTGTGGCGCCTGGCACAGCGCGCGCTCCCAACGTCAGCACTCGAACGCGACTATCGGCGCCACCTGAAGGGGATGCAGCCGTGCGCAGGTAGTGCATGGTGGACGCTGCCTCGAGAGGCGGTTCTCTATGTGTTGGAGTTCTGCCAGACGCAGCCGAAAATCGTACGATTCCTCAGAAATACCTACTGTCCCGATGAGCTCTTCTTTCAGACCTTGCTGTGCAATTCTCCCCTCAACCATGAGATCGTGCCGAATCTCACCTTCGCAGACTGGAGCGCCGGAGGAGGAAGCCCCGCCACCCTGACAGCTGCCCATGTCCAAGCGCTCATCACCCCGGGCACGCCCATCAAGAACGCCAGTTTCTTTGGCGAGAGGGACTACCTCTTCGCCCGCAAGTTCCCCGACGACAGTGAGGCGCTTGTGGCGATGCTCGACGCTAAGCGATCCTGAGCAGTCCCATGACAGGCCCCTTGTGTACGAAGCAGGCCGCTACCAGGCCACCGCCGCTACACGTACAGAGAGAGGCTGACGAGACGTTTGAGGACCGACACGGGTGCCGCGGGGTCACGGGCGCAGCCAGGCAATCGTTCGCGCTGCACAAAAATCGCAAGACCAGATGATCGGAGAGATGCTTGGAAGTGGGAAGGGGAAGAAGGGCGGACTCTTGGGGGGACTCTTAGGAGGCAAGAAAAAGTCCCTTCTTGGTGGCCTGGGCAAAAAGACCGTCAGCGACATGTTGCATCGCAAGAAACAGCAGTGAGCGCCCTCTTCGTTGCGCTGAAACTTAGGGAAGCTGAGCGAAGAGGCACGAATTCTCTTCGGAGAAATCCGGTAGCTTCTCCGCCCATTCTCAAGAGAGGGACCCATTCGGAGATGCTGCATGCCCAGTGCACCACGAGACGGGAGGCTGCGCGCCGGGCGGCGGCAGGGCTCCCTCGTCGCATCGCTCTCCGACCGTTGCTTCGCCGCGCGTCCGGTCAATATGACAACGGCCGCCTTGTCCTGATCTCAAGGGCCGATCGCTGATCCCTATCCCTATCCCTATCCCTATTCCAAAAGAGTCAGCTGCTCGGCAGTCACCAGGAAGCGCAGCGTCGTCATCTCGAAGGGCCCCTCGGGAGGCCCTACGTACAGGTCCAGTGCGAGGATGGAGTCGACTGCGTCGAACCGCACATCCGGCTCGCAGCGCCAATGGAGGCGCCCCATGTGTCCTGAGCCCATACCGACGCTGATGTACGCCAGGCTGCCGTCGGCGCGCCGGTGCTGGCGGACCACGGGGCGGAACTCCACCTCCTGCGCGATCTCGCCGTTGCCGTCCTCGAGCTCCAGGCTGATGTGCGCCTTGGCGAGGTGCTCCGCATTGGGAAGGGCCTCGGGCTGACCAGACTCGAACAGAAGGAACTCGGCCGGCAGCGCGAGCGCTTCCTGCCACACCAGAGCCGGAGCGGGCGCCCCGCCGACGCTTACGCGGACGTCGGCGAGGCGTACGCTGCACCTGTGCCAGCTCAACCCTGCCGTCAGAGCCAGGCCGAGCAGGAGCACTGCCAGAACCCCGGCGATGCCCAGGGGCACCACTCTGCGGCGGCGCGTGCTGTCTGCGCTTGCGCGAAGGACCAGGAACACGCTCCCGGCCACAACCGCGAGGACCACCAACGCAACGAAAAGGAGCGCTCCGAGGAACAAGATGGGCATGCCTGGCTCCGGTCCGAATGCGGCCCGAGCCTAGCCGCCAGAGAGGTGAAGGACAAGCAAGATGTCGCCCACGCGCAGCCGCAGCGGGCGTGCTGCTGGACCGCGAGGTCGACAATGCGTTCCTGTTCCTGGACGTGATCGGCGTGGCACCCCTCGCCGCCATCCACGCCACGCCGGTCCATACCAAGGCGCTGACCACCGCGCCTGGCAGCGTGGGGGTGCTGGCAACCCTGAACCACACGTTGATGGCACTCATGCTCGGACTGGGCATGCCCCGGGAGGTGCTGATCTTTGGCTCCGCCTTCGGCTACCTGCTGGCGTGGAATTGGCTGGGGGGAATACCTGTCCGCAGCGGATGCATCATCATGGCTTCCTGCGCAAGCAGGACAGGCCATCGCGAAGCTCTAATGACCTCAGCGTAGGTTCTGGCCAGTCCTTGTAGGGCCGGGATCCCTCCCCGCGCCCGTCAACGAAGCGTCCGAGTCTTCGAGGTGGGGTCAACCCCTCCCCTACAAAAGAGTCGCGAACTTGTGCTCATTTCAATAGCATCCAGCCCTGACACCCGGAGAACCCGCCGTGGATTCCACCACCCTCATCCAGCTATGGCAAGAGACCCTCGACACCGTCAAGGTCGACGACGGCCTCGACTGCGACGCGACCTACCGCCCGCGCCATCAGGAACCTTCCCCCGACGCGCCGTGGACCGCGCTGCTCAAGAGCCACGAACTTTACCAGCCCGGCGCACAGCTCGGTCGGGGCGGGATGGGCGCGGTCTACCGGGCACGGCAGAGCGGCCTGGATCGGGATGTGGCGGTCAAAATCCTGCACGAGCGCCGCTCCAGTAGTGTTGAGGCGGCGCGCCGCGACTTTCTCGCCGAGGCGACCGTGCTCGGACAGCTCGAACATCCGAACGTCGTGCCGGTTCACGGCCTGGGCACCACCGGGCAGGGCGCCCTTTTCGTGGCGATGAAGCTGATCGATGGCCGGCCCTGGAGCGAGCAGCTGCTAGGGTCCGAAGGCTCAGACCTCACGGTCCAGCTCGGCATCCTGCTGCAGGTCTGCAACGGGGTGGCCTTCGCCCACAGTCGCGGCATCCTGCACAACGACCTCAAACCGGCCAACGTGATGCTCGGACGCTTCGGCGAGGTGCTCGTGGTCGACTGGGGCCTGGCCGTGTGTGTCGAGCGGCAGCCCGACACGCCTGGCGCCATCCCCGACAACACCCGCATCACCCTGCCATGCGGAACCCCTGCCTACATGTCTCCGGAGCTCGCGCACGGCGACGGCGCGCGTCTCTCAGAGAGTAGTGATGTCTACCTGCTCGGGGCAATCCTCTATCAGCTGCTGTGCGGGAAACCGCCCCGGGCGGGTGGGAGCTTCGTCCAGACGGTGCTGCAGGCCGCCGAGGGCCGGTTTCTGCCTCTTCCCGAAGACCTGCCTGCCGACCTGCGGGCCGCCTGTCTGCAGGCCCTGTCTCCCCGGCAGGAGGATCGGCAGCCCGACGTGGCGCGCTTCCAGACGGCGCTCCGTGACCATCTCGCGCACCGTGAGAGCCTGACGATCTCGGCAGGAGCGGCCCGGGCTCTGGCCGCGACCCGGCAGCGCGGCAGCACGCCGGGCGTTCAGGCCAGCGAGCTCTACGCGAGCTATGCGGCGGCGGTCGCGGGTTTCCAGCAGGCGCAGCAGCTCTGGGAAGCCAATCCGCAGGCGAGCGCCGGCCTGCAGCAGGCGGGCCGGGCCTTTGCGGAGGAAGCCCTGCGTCGTGGCGACCTCGGCCTGGCGGAAGCCCAGCTGGCTGGCCATGAGGACGCGCAGGATCTGCGAGACCGACTGGCGGGCCGGCTCGCAGAGCGCCAGCGCGCCGCGCGTTCTGCACGGCGTTTGCGTGTCGGCCTGATGGCCGCGGTGACCAGCCTGGTCTGCGGCCTGCTGCTGGGCATCGTGCTGCTCGCGCTGCGCAACCAGGAGGTCTTGGAGCACAGTCAGCAGATCGAGCAGAAAAACCTGCAGATCGAATCCGAGAAGGACCGGGTGATCGAGGAGCAGCGCCTTGTCGCGCAGGCGTTGCAGGAGACCCTGGTCGCCTCACAGCAGGCCGAAGCTCGCGGGGCCATCGCCGAAGAAGCTCTAGAGTCCCTGTCTCAGGAGGTCCGGAGCACCCTGACGCGCAGCGTGGGGGATGCCTCGGCCTACAGCGCCGCCCGCGCCCTGCTAGAGGTCGCTATGGTTGGCTGGAAGAAGCTGCGCGATGCGGACCTCGAGCAGGGGCGTGTGTCGCGGGGCACGGCCCGGGCCCAGACAGCGCTCGCCGATCTGTTGCAGGCGCAGGGCGCTATCGCGGCAGCGACCGAAGAGAACCGGGCGGCCCTCCGCATCCTGGAGACTCTGGCTGACGACCCGCTCAGGCACGCCGATGTCCCCGAGGAGCTCGCCGCAACCCTGCGTCAGCAGGCCGGGCTCTATGCTCAGGTCGGCGAAATAGAGGCCGCGCGCCTGGCCGCTGAACGTGCGCGCGCTTTGCTTGAGGCGCTGATCGCCGCGCAGCCCGGGCGGCCTTCGCTGCAGAGGCAGTTGGCTGGCGTGCTCGAGACCGAAGCCTTGATGCTGCGGTTACAGGACAAGTGGGAGCGCGCCCTGCAGACCTTCGACCGCTCTCTGGCCATCCGCCGCAGCCTGGAACGGGCCGCCCCTACTGCTGCCAACTCAGCGGCCCTGGCGGGGTCCCTGATGCGTGCTGCCGATGCTTACATGTTGTCCCTTCACTATCGGGAAGCCGCCCGCCTCTGCGACGAGGCGCTCGAGCTGCACAGGCAGTTGTTTGCGCAGACGCAGGACCTCCAGCTGCTCGATAACCTGTGCGTGAACCTTCAGGTGTGCGGCGATGTCGCATTCCGCCTGGAAGACCTGAACCTCGCCAGAAGTTACTTTGACGAAGCGCAAGAGTCCGCAAGCGAGCTGCAGCAGAGAAACCCTGCAAGGCCCCGAGGAGTCATCCTGCAGGTGGTCATCCTGCTCAGCCGTGGCCAATGCGAAGACGCGGCGGGGCGCCTGGAGGCGGCGCGCGCCTGGTACCGCCAGGCGCTTGAGCTCGCCCGCCTGCCCATCGTCGCCGACTGCCAGGAGAACACCTATCAGAGCAGCCTGCTCCGGATCCGTGCCAACTACGCCGAGCTGCTGATGCTGCAAGGCCACTACCGCGAAGCGCACCTGATCCTGAGCGAGGCTGTCACGGCGGCTCGCAGTCTGCGCACGGATCTGTCTGCCGCCGTCCAGCGTGAGGATCTGGCCCGTTGCCTGCGCCTCCTCACCCGTGTGTGCCTGTGGATGCAGGATTACCCGGCGGCGGAGGAAGCAGCAGGCCCCTACCTGCAGCTGGAGCGGGAAAACCCCTATCCGCAGCTGCCCCTGGCCCGCTACCAGCTCGCCCGCGCCCTGATCCTGGTCGGTGAGTTGCGCAAAGAGCAGGGCGCCTACGATGATGCCTTGGTAGCCTTTGACGAGGCTCTCGCGCTGCGCCGCGCCATCCTGCAGGAAGCCCCGGACTTCCCCAACATCAGGTACGGAGTGGCCTCGGCCCTTGGCTGGCTCGCCAACGTCTACGATGACCTGCAACAGGACGCACAGGCCGAAGCCTGTTTCGAAGAGGCGTTGCGCCTGCACACGGCGCTCTACGAGGAGGCGCCCCGGCAGGAGTCTCGTCATGACCTGTGCATCACCTACAACAACTGGGCGGTCCACCGCAGCGACAGCGACCCCGTGGGCGCCGAAGAGCTCTATGCCCAGGCCCTGCCCCTGGCCCGGCAGAATCTGCGTGAGGACCCACGGGACATGCGCTTTCTGGGAATCGTGAACGCCATCCTGACCAACCTGATGCTGCTTGCCGAGCAGCGCGGCGCTAGCGGGAAGTGGCGGACGGTGCTCGCGGAGGTTGTGGCGGAGCTCGACGCAATCGGCGACAGCCCCGCAGCGCATCAACAGGTGGTGGAGCACCTTCGCGGGTTGCGCGATGCGGCGGTCAGGGCGGGCCAGGGGGATTGAGGGCGCACAGATGCGGGCACTCACCTTGAACGCCTCAGCCTTCAGCGTCCCCAGCAGGCGACACGGCCGGACTCTTCGGAGTCGGCCTGGCGTTCCAGACATGCGTCGCCAGGACGAACCCGATCAACACGAGCCCCCCGCGAGGGCCACCAGATCCAGTTGGCCGCATCGGTCGCCGCCGCGGCCAGCTTGCCGTCGACGAGCTGTTCTGTGGACGGGATGGCGGAGGATCTCCTCGGTGGTGGTCGACCAGGAAACCGACGCCAAGACCCGGAAGGTGGTCGGGACCGCCGGGGCAGGGGTCTCGTCATCGACCAACCCGGCCTGGTGGCAGACAGTTCTCCTTAGAACGTGGCGTTCAGCCTCACTTCGACCACCTGCCAGGCAAACGAGCAGCCCGTGACGCAAACCTGGCAGCCTGCTTGAGCCCCACCACGTCTGTGACTCTCGAAGCGCCCGGGCGCGACCACCTTGATGTCGGGAACGCTGTCGGCGATGTTGCCTCGATCTTGTGCTGCAGCTTTGGCGGCAGGAGGTACTCTGGGAGTTCGAGCGGGGGTTCATGGGGCCCAGGTCTGGCAATATCGTCTCGCAGCTGGCCCTCCGGCCCAGCCCGCAGCCTGCCCCTACTCCTCAAGCAGGCGCAGGTTGGCGGCCAGACAGGCCGATACCAGGTCAGTCGTGTCGTAGAAGTCCGCCGCCACGATATTGACGGGCAGGCCGCGGTCCAACCAGTCGGGGATCCACAGGCCCGGCTTGTCGACGAGCGGGCTGGAGAGCTGTTGCAGATCCTCTCCAGACATCAGCCCCTTCTGGATGATCGTCTCGACCTCGGGGGTGAAGGTCAGAAAGCTGCACAAGAAGCGGTCCCTATCCCGCTCCGCGAGGTCCTCCTCCAGGCGCCCACGCAGGCGCTCCAGGTCGGTAGCGTTGGCCCAGGTATGGGTGAACTGGCGGCTGCGCTTCCAAAAGTGCGGCTGCGCGTCGGCAAGCTTGCCGTCCTTGAGCAGACAGATCACGCTCTTGCCGGCGTCCCAGAGCTGCCCGAAAGTGACGCTGTCCGCAGCGAAAGAGTCGGGCACGAGGCGAGCTCCCAGGACCTTCTGGAGGCTCGCGTTGAAACTCTCACGATGCGCCTTGCCAGGCATCTCCTGGAAGTCGAGGATCACGATCTCCTCGGGCTGCGCAGCGCAGAAGTCCTCAACCTCTTGCAGCACTTCCAGCAACGAGACACTGATCATGCCATGGACGATGACCAGCTCGCCACGGTGCTCGGTCACCCGCAGGTCGAGATAGCGGATGCCGTCGCGCAGCTGCTCGGCGGTGGTGCGATGCTGGGTCAACGACCAACCCGCGACGACCGGTTTGGCCAGGTTGTAGATGAACGGCTGGCCCTTGGCGACATCAGAGCTCGCGCTGATACCGTAGGTCGCCGCGTCGTGCGTGCCCGGAATCACCACATCGCGCAGCAGGGTCTGAGGCCGGGCGCCATACAGCTCGTGCATCCAGCTCTCCGGGGAGATCGGGTCATCCGCGCAGGCCAGGGCGAGCAGACTCAACACTAAGACAAGCGGTCGTGGCACCATGGCAGGGCTCCTTCGCGGGCGGTGGATGCTTCCAATTCGGCGTGGAACGCGGACCCGCCGCGGTCGGCATCATTTATACAGAGCCAAAGGTATGATTGCAAGGGACTCGGGACTGGAGTGTTCCGCGAGCCCTTCGGCCTCCCCAACCGCGCGTCCCATGCCTGCAGGAAGCTCGGCTTCCCGGCAGGCCAAAGCTTGTCCCACTGCGGGCCCAAGGGTAGACTTGACCTGATACCGCAGAATGTTCTCCTCACGAGGTCGATGCCATGGCACCTCTCCGTTACCTCCTGCCTTCCCTGCTCGCGCTCCTGCTCGCAGGCTGCAGCGGCTCCTCCTCTGGCGGGGACACCTCCTCCAACACGGCGAGCCCGACCTCGCCGGGCGGCAACACGGGCACGCCGGTAGGCAATACCGGAAATGGCGGGGGCAGCCAACCCGGGCCGACCACCACCCCCTATGGCAGCGCGACCAACCAGGCACAGTACCTGACGGCCCTGGCCGCGATCGCGAACGCGCCGGCCATCGACCCCTTCGAGCTGACACCGGCGAGCCTGAGCATCTACAACGACTTGATCGAGCGCAACTGGAACCATCTGCTGCCCGACGTCGAAGACATGCTCGAGACCCAGCTGCAGAGTTTCGTCGGTCAGAGCTTCTCCGGTCTCAGCATCGGCAGCATCTCCAACCTGCAGCTCGACTTCGACGAGACACCAGGGGTCGCGGTCACGAACGCGACGCCGCATGCCACCGAGGTCGAGTTGAGGCTGCCCGCGCAGGCCGACTGGTCGGCCTCCGTCCGGGTCCAGGTCGCGGGCACCGTCAACCTCACGATCAGTGGCATCCCCACGCAGATCCCGGTCGCGCCGATGGACATCGACCTGACCATCAGTGATCTGGCGATCGTCGCCCCGGTGGTCCTCGACTTGACCGGCCAGGTACCGCTGCTCAGCAACGCCGGCACGCCCAGCGTCAACTTCAACCTGAGCCTGGCCTCGACCTCACCGATTGCCGGCCCGCTGACCAGCCTGCTGACCCAGATCTTGCAGCCTGTGCTGCAGACGGCCTTTCTGGCGGCCCCGGTGCTCTTGCAGCAGCAGATCAACGTGATGCTGCCCAGTGTGTTTCCCCAGGGACAGTCCTGGGGTAGCGGGGCGACGGCCGTCCAGCCGGTTCCGCAGGCGCAGCCCCTCAAGCCGTTGGCCGATGCCATCTCCGACGAGATCCAGGCCAACCACATGCCCTTTGACCACGTGTTCCCCGCGGTCTTCGACACCCCGAACCAGGGTGGCAGCGTCGACCATCACCACGATCACGGCGATTCGGCCATCTGGACCGGGCACTACCTCGCGGGCGAGGCCTACCGTTACGACCTCACCGGCGACACGCGTGCGCTGACTGGAGCCACGCGGGCGGTCGCCGGGCTCGAGTTGCTGCTCGATGTGGCCAACAACGGCGGCGGCCTGCTCTCGCGCTGCGCTGTCCCGATGTCTTCCCCCGACATCGCCCAGATGCAGGGCAGCAGCAACTACTTCGTCGGCTCAGTCGGCGGGCAACCCTGGGGAGCCAAGGGCAACATCAGCCGCGACCAGTACCTCGGCGTGGGCCTGGGCCTGGGTCAGGCCTACCATCGGATCCCGAGCCTGCGCCCTGAAGTCGGCCCCCTGATCGAGCGCATCGTCGGCTACCTCGAAGCCAACGACTGGATCGCGACCCAGGCCGACGGCGTCACTTTTTCGACGACCTTCGCCCAGGCGCCGGCCATGATCCTCTCTTTCACCGGGCTCGCGGCCATGGTCGACCCCGGCACATGGGATGCCCTGCACCAGCAATACAGCCCGCTGGCAGACATCATCTGGCTGCCCGGCTGGCTCAGCTCGCAGGATCCCCACTTCCAGTACTACAAGTTCAACCTCAGCCACTCCAACCTGGTGATCCTGGCTGAGCTCGAGACCGATCCCGACCGTTACCGGGGCTACCTCAAGCTGATGCGCACGATGCGTGCGGCAGTCGGCCACCACCAGAACGCGTGGTTCGACGGGATCTATGCGATGGTTATGCCCAGCCTCGCCGCGACCCTCGGCCCGCAGGTCAAGAATGAGCTCGACCATTGGGCCCTGCGGCCCCGCCGGGGTTTCTCGATCGCCAACAGTCAGGATCCGACTATCTCCCAGACGGTCTGGATGCCTACCACCGCCAGCATCCCTGGCGTGGGCAATGTGGTCGGCGGCCAGAGCCCGGTCAGCTACGCGACCTATCCGGTGGCGATCGAGAAGCGGCCGCAGACCGACTACCTCTGGCAGCGCAACCCCTTCGACCTCGACGGGGGCAGCGATCCCAAGGCGCAGTGGCCGGGCATCGACCTGCTGCTGCCCTATTGGTTCGCGCGCAACCACGGGTTCTTCAACTAGCGGCCTGGGCTTCCCCTGCCTCTGGCAGCCGAGCCTCAGCCCAGGCGATCGCCCGCTCCAGTGTGCCCTGCTCGAGGATCGTCGCCAGGCGGTGGCCATCGTCCACCAGCCAGAGCTCAGCGTCCGGACTGGTGGCGGCCAGCGCCTCCGAGTCTGTGCACGGGACGGTCTCGTCGCTGCGCCCGTGGATCAACAGGCAGGGGACGCCGGCGGGCAGGGAGCGGTAGGGCGTGAGCTTGCTCCCGGCGCTGGCCAGAAAGATGCTCGGACCTTTCCAGGCGCTCTCGTGCAGCAGCCGTAGCAACACAGCTCCGCCGAAACTCGAACCGACCACGACCTGCGTCGTAGCGTCGATCGCGCCCAGGGCGCTCTGCATCGGTGTGGCGAACGCGAGCGCGTAGTCGGGAATCGGGTCCCGCCAGGGGAGGCCACGGGCTCGCGCCTCAATCCAACTCTGACGGGCGGCCTGGGTGTTCAAGCCCGGAGTGGCCGCACCATAGCGGGCCTTGAGGAAGCGGGCCTTGCCCCCCGTGGGGATCAACTGCTCGTCGGTCGCGGCCTCGAGGCCATGCAGGAATACGATGCGGGACATAGGACCTCCTGAGGATCTCCCGGCTCTTCAACGTGCCCAGAAGAGCCTTGGTACTGGCGGACAACGAGAGCGCGCTGTGAGCCATCTGAGGAGCTTAGCCATGAGTTTGCGCCCTTTCCACCTCGCTCTCCCGACCGCCAGCCTGGCACAGGCACGCGCCTTCTACAGTGGGTTGCTGGGCTGCCGCGAGGGCCGCTCCAGCGAGCGCTGGGTGGATTTCGACTTCTTCGGCCATCAGCTCGTGTTCCATCAGGCCGCCGGCTTCGAGCCCAGCCAGCTCGAGAACCCTGTGGACGGCGAGGCGGTTCCCGTGCCGCATTTCGGCCTGGTGCTGACCCCCGAAGCCTGGCGCGCGCTCGCAGACCGGTTGCAGCGCGCAGGCGTCGCGTTTGTGATCGCCCCCAGCACGCGTTTCAAGGGAGAGGTCGGGGAACAAGCGACGATGTTCTTCCGCGATCCGAACGGCTGGAACCTCGAGATCAAGGCCTTTGCCGACGACGGGCAGCTGTTCGCGACCTGAAGCACCCGCCATCGTTTCGCCTCACACAATGGGCCCGTGTCCGTATGGACAGTCATGATCCTGTTGTTTGTTGCCGGCATGCAGTGCGGCCAGCGCGCTGCGAAACCGTAGGGGAGACCATCGATGACCAAGTGGCTCTTTGCACTCTGTGGGCTCGCGCTCTGCAGTCCCGTCCATGCGCAGACCAACGAAGATCCGGAGCCCTCGCGCCTCAAGACCAGCATCCGTTGGGAACGGTTTGAGAACACCACCGGGGCCGGCTCGAAGACGCTGGGCTCGATGCTGGTGTATCCCAGCCAGAAGCGAGCCCTGGTCGAGAAAGAGGGCGGCTGGCCGGTGATCGTGTTCCTGCATGGCAGTGGCGGCTTTGCCCTGGCCTACACGGCCCTGGGAAGGGAGCTCGCGGCCCGCGGTTACATCGTCGTGCTCAGCAACACAGCCATCTCGGATGCAGAACTGCAGAGACAGGACGGAAACGCGCTCTTTGTAGCCTTGCAGGCGAGCAACCAGGACGAAGACTCTTTCTGGCACGGCGGCCTGAACATGGAACGGGTCGGACTGGCTGGACATTCGATGGGAGGCGGCAGCACAGCCCATGTGCTGGCGAGCAACCCCGGATACGCAGCGGGCTTCTGCTTTGCCCCCTGGCAGGGCGGGCTGGACTTCGACACGGACTGCGGGGACATCGAGGTCCCCGTCGGCATCGTGCATGGCGAGGGAGACACAACGCTGGCCTGGGAGCTGACGGGGAAGCGCCTCTTCGATGCCCTGCCGGCGCGCATCGAGAAGTTCCTGTACCTGCGCGACGGGGCGATCACGCACATGAATGTCGCGCTGCGTCTGCCCTTTGCCAGCCGCGTGGACAAGGCGCTGTTCGCGGACCACATCGAGCTGTGCGCCGCCTTCTTTGCCAAGCATCTACAGAAGGATGGAGAGGCGCTGAAGTCGCTGTTCGCAAACACCGCGGACGACGACCACTTTGTCGAGCTGTTCCAGTCTGAGTGAACGGAGCGGACAGCGGCAACACCCGCCTTCTGCATTCACCCCAATGGTGAGTCCGCCAGCCGCCGCACGAAGGCGTCGTAGTTGCGCTTGCCGGCGTGCTGGGGGATCGCGAACACCACCCGCTCGAAGCCGTCGCCCAGCCCGGCCTCGAGGTGGCTGAAGAACGCCTCCGCCACAACCGCGGGGTCGTTGCGGAAGACACCGCAGCCCCAAGCGCCGAGCACGACCTGCGTGGCGCCGCCCTGCGCAGCCAGCGCCAGCACGTAGCCGGCCCGCCGCCGCAGCGTCTCGGCGACGTCCATCTGCTCGCGGCGCCGGCGGCGTGCGGCTCCGGCGTTGGGCGCGGGAGCGGTGACTACATCCGCGCGGAAAAACTGCTCGAGCAGCCAGCCCGACTCGCCGCGGCGTGAGCAGCTGCGAAAAAACGGCACGCCCGGGCTGAACACCATAAAGTCGCTGTAGAGGAACGAACGCTGGCTGCGGTTGTGGGTGTAGTAGGGTCGTGCCGTCGAGCCGGCAAGGCAGGGGTAGAGCCCGCTGCAGCGGGCAAGATCCTCCTCCTGGGCGCGGGCACCGCCGAGAAAGCCGCCGCCCGGGTTCTTGGCGCTGGCGAAGTTCAACAGCGCCATGCGCCCGTCCGCGGCCAGCGTACAAGCCGCGACCTGGGTCGTGGCATCGACGACCTCGACCCGCACTGGAGTCTCGCCCGAGGCGCGTTCAACGCGCGCCAGCTCGGCCAGCTCTGCAGGGCTCCATACGCGGGTGCCGGCCACCGCCTGCGCCTGCTCGCTGGCGAGCTTGCGCTGCGCCCCAGCGGGCGTCTGGTAGTGCCCGGCACGCAGGATCGCCAGTGTCTCCTCGGCTACGGCTCGCAACGACATGTTCCCTCCTTTGGGCGTCGGATCCACTATTGTCGGCCAGAAAGCGTCGGAGTGGAAGCATGCTGCTCGGCCCGCGTCGTGGACTGTCCGCGCCAGTATCCTAGCTTGTTTCCCTGCCATGATTTAGCTGTGAGGTTTGACGCGCACGTCCAAAAACTCGAGAATCCGCAACGAGTCGCTAGAGAACAGGAGCGGTCATGAGCAAGAATCGCCAAGAAGTCTATCGCGAGTTTCGACACTTCGATCGAGACCTCGATGGGATCATCGACAAGCGCGAGTTCGCCGATCTCATGCGCGTATTGGGAGCCGAGATGGCACCAGACGAGCTCGAGGTGGGTTTCGGCGCGATCGACGAAGACGGCAACGGTAGTATCGACTTCGAGGAATTCTACGAGTGGTGGTCGGATCTCTAACGGACCGCTCGCAGAGAACACTCCCCCCAGGGTCCTCCGGAGGTCTCCATGGCGCGGCTACCGAGTCTGCTTGTCTCGCTGATGCTGCTGAGCTCCCCGGCCTGTGCCCAGGCCGACGACCCGGTCAAGATCTACATCTTCGCCGGCCAGTCGAACATGGTCGGGCCCGGCGACAACGCAGCTCTGGCGGAGTTGGCCCCGGAGCTGCAGGCGCCCCGTGAGGATGTGTGGTGCGTCTTCTCCCGTCATGTTCCGGGGCCGCTCGGCCCCGGTTTTGGCTTCAGGCCGGGCAACTTCGGTCCCGAGCTGCGCCTGGGCCACGTGCTCGGGGACGCGATCGAAGCTCCGGTGATCCTTTTCAAGTCGGGCCTCGGGGGCAAGACCCTGCAGCGCGACTTCCGCCCCCCGTCCGCGGTAGCGCGCGCAGGCGGACAGGTCGGTCCGCTCTACGAGGCGCTGCTGCGGCGCTTCCACAACCTGGTCGAACACCTGCCGGAAGTCTACCCCGCGTACGCCGGACAGGGCTTCGAGGTGGCGGGCTTCATCTGGTTCCAGGGCGAGAACGACTGTGTGGCCTTCGAGGATGGACGCGGCGTCTTTGAGGACTACGAGGCGAACCTGCGCGACCTGATCGCAGACGTACGCCACGAGACAGGCATCGCCGACCTGCCCGTGATCATTGTGCAGATCAACGACTCCGGCGCTTGGGATGGTCGGGGCGGTGGACCGGTCGTGCGGGCGGCCCAGCAACGGGTGGCCGACGAGACCGAGGGCGTGACCTGGGTGCGCACCGACGACCTCGACCCCGGCTACCACTACGACTCGGCCAGCCACCTCGAGATCGGCCAGCGTATCGGCGACGCGGCGCTCGCACAGCTGCGGCAGGGGATCGAGCACTCCGACGGACGGGTGGCTGCGGCCGCCGAGGCCTTTGGCGCGCGCAGTCGGCCGCCGCCGCAGGTCGATCCAGAGCTCGCTGTCACGCTGCGAGAGGGTCTGTACGCCTACTGGAACTTCGACGAAGGCGAGGGCAAGCAGGCCGTCTGCGCGATCTCGGGGCGGGCAGCAGGCTTCCGTATCGAGTCGCAAGAACCCCAGTGGGTCGCGGGTCTACACGGCAACGCCTTGCACTTCGCAGAGAGCGCCGCGTTGGAAGTGCCCGGCTTCGCGCTTCCGAGTGAAGACGGAGAGATCCTCTCCTTCAGCTTGTCCTGTTGGGTGGCCAAGACCAGCAAGCGCTCGGGGACCTATGCCGCGCGCCAACATGCTGACGCGGGCTGGTCGTGGGGTGAGGCTTTCAACGAGGGCTGGCCCCTGACCCGGCTGTCCAGCGGTGAAGAGAGTTTCGAGGAACACGGCGGCTGGTCCAGCCTGTTGACGACCGGAGACGGCTTCGAGTGGCGGCATGTCGTGGTCGTGTTCGACGCCGCCACGGAGCGCCTCGAGCAATACCTCAATGGCGTTCTGGTCGCCCATCGCCGCGTCAAGAGCGAGTCCGGAGAACAACTGCGCGCCGTTCCAACCCGCTGGCGCGTCGTGCCGGCCGCGGCGGACATTCCCCTGGTCATCGGCCACAGCCCCCACACGGCCGGACACGGCCAGAGCCTCGACGAGCTGGGCATCTGGAGCCGGGCGCTGGAACCGGCGGAGATCGCGGGCCTGTTCGCGGGCGGCCACGGCTGGGTACCGACGACGGAATGAACCACCGCGGCTCGGTCGCTGGCCCGCAGGTTTCCCAAGGAACGTCAGGATTTCGGCCGCGCGGCTGGAGCCTCGCACCTGGTTCGCGTACAAGAGACACCCTCTGCGACTGGAAATCCCATGGACCCACGCATCACGATCCTTCTGTTGTGCATGGGTGCCCTCAGCCTGCTCGGCTTCCTGCTGACGGGTTGGGACAAGCGCCAGGCCATCCGGGGCGGCCGCAGGGTGCCAGAGAAGCGGCTGCACCTGTTCGAGTTGCTCGGAGGTTGGCCCGGCGTGCTGGCGGCGCGCGTGTTGTTCCGCCACAAGACGCGCAAACTTCGCTACCGCGTGATCGCCGGACTCTGCACGGCCGTGCATGTGCTCGTTGTGCTCGGACTGTACCTGCTCTGGAGGGACTGAGCCGGGCCAGCATGTGCCTGCCCGTGGTCAGCTCCCCCTTGATGCCCGCTCGACTCCGTCCTGGTGCGTGCCGGTCGTCAGGATGTCCCGCGGGCGGGGCAGGAACAGCTGGCGGCTAAGGAAGTTGCCAGCCATTTCTGGGATGTGGATGAAGATGGCAGACCAGTCGTGGATGATCATGGCGGGGGCGCTTGTACGGCTGGGTGGCTACTGGCAGAGAAAGCTCCCCGAGCAGCTGCTGCGGAACCCCCATCGAGCAGAAGCTGGCCATGGACTGTAGCCAAGCGAAGGTCTGGGCTGGGGCCGGTCATGGCGTCGACGGTCCTGCCATCATCCGCAATGGCGCAGAGTACCGAGCGGCTGGACCGCCTGTCAACGGCCACGGGAACAGCAGCCACTTGGGCGCACAACTCCAATAGGACCGGACTGACTGGAGGGCATTCGGACTACGCTCGTCGATCTCGACCCAGAATGGCTGGCGGTGGCTGCATGACCAGCCGGGACATAGCGCTCCCAGCCTCGAAACCGCAGAGGCCGCAACAATCAGACGTCGAGAAATGGACCGCGTTCGGCAGCTTCGCTAGACTGAAGGAGTAAGAGAGGCGATACAAATGCTGACCTACAAAGCGATGTACAAGTTTCTAGACGATGGGGTCCATGCTGAGGTTCTCGACTTTCCAGGAGCCCTATCCTGTGGTCGAGACCTGGAGCAAGCTCGCGATCTCCTGGCCGGAGCGCTTGTAGACATGGCTGAGACCTGTCTACTGCATGGTGAGTCGCTCCCGATCCCGAATTCGAGTCTCACCCATCCAGACGCAGACCTGGAAGAACCCATCCACCTTCTCCTCTCCGCCTCAACCCGAGTCTCGACAACCGCGAATACATGAGGCGTCGCGACCTTCTCGCGCACCTCCGGCAGCACGGATGCAGGTTGTTGCGTGAAGGAGGCTCCCACTCGATCTGGGAGAATCCTGCGAACGGCAGACGAACCGCAGTTCCACGCCACCGAGAGATCGCGGAATACACAGCGGCAGCGGTCTTCCGGCAACTGGGTGTCGCCGCTCTGTGACCGAAGGTGGAGAGATGCAGACGGAGAGGAATGGCCGGAAGGGCCGGTAGTCACCCAAAATCAACGCGCTCGACGGCAGAGGCGGGTTTCGGTAGGACCGTCCCAACCAAAGGAGAAGGCCCGCTTCGCAGCGGGCCTTCTTCAATCAGATCGGGGTGAGTGGATTCGAACCACCGACTTCTTGCTCCCGAAGCAAGCGCTCTAACCAGGCTGAGCCACACCCCGGACGGTCAGGATCCTAGGCAGCCCGCCTGCGGGTGTCAACAGAAAATTCCCCGCACCCCGCCAGAAACCGTGGCCCCGCACGCCCCCCTTCTGATGCCGAAAAGTTTAGACGATGTCCGCCGTTTTCGGCCTGGGCTGCGGTTCAAGCGCCGCCGCTCTGCTTCCGATGAACAGCGATGGACAGGCCGCCCGCCCCCACCCCCCACACGGGAGAGACCCTGCATGCGCGAAGCCGTACTGACCTGCCTGCGCCGCACCGCCAGCGTGTTCATCCCCACCCTCGAGCCCCACCAGGGGCCACCGGTGGCCGCGACCGACCAGGCCGCTCCCAGCCGCCTGCGGGCGGGCTGGTTGCTGGCCGGGCTGGGGGTGGCGCTGTTGTTGCTCGGCGCACGCCTGTACGCGATCCAGATCGGCAGCCACGCCTACTACAGCGAGCGCGCCGAGCGGCTGCAGCAGCGCACCCGGCCGCTGCCGTACAAGCGGGGCGACATCCTCTCCAGCGACGGACAGCTGCTCGCACGGGAGATCCAGGTGCCGTTCCTGATGGTCGACCCCGGGCAGTTGGCTGAGCTGGTCGAGCTGGAAAAAGTGCGCTACGACGACATCTTCTTCGTGGTCGACTGTCTGCTGCGCGGTCAGCCCGAAGAACAGCTGCGCCTGCGGGCCCGTATCCTCGACAGCGCGCGCCGCTACCAGGTGATCTGCGACCCGCTCGACGAGGAGCAGGCGCGCTTCGTCGAACAGCTCGGCACGCCGGGCCTGCACATCCGCTACCGGCCCGAGCGGCTCTATCCCAGCGGCGGCGAGGCAGCCCAGCTGCTCGGCTTCACGCAAGTGGTCGAAGAGGGCGGGATCCGCTTCCTGGTCGGCCGCGAAGGCGTCGAGAAGGTCTTCGACTCGTGGCTGCGCGGTGAGCCCGGCAGCACCCCCTACTTCCGCGACCGCCGCGGGCGCCCCGTGGCGCAGCCCGGACAGTACACGCAACCGGCCTCCGACGGCCACGACCTGACGCTGACCCTCGACAGCGTCGTGCAGTCGGTGGTCGAACAGGCTCTGGACCACCTGATGGAGCGCAGCGCGCCCAGCAAGGCCCAGGTCGTGCTGATCCGGCCCGACGGCCGCATCCTGGCCCTGGGCTGCCGGCCGGGCTTCGAAGCCGCCAACCGCGAGCCCCACGGCGACGCCGACGGCGACGGCAACGACGATCTGCTCGAGGCGATGAAGCTGCTGCCCCTGTTCGAGAACTTCGAGCCCGGCTCAACGCTGAAGCCGATCTTGACGGCCTTGTTCCTCCAGAACGGCTGGGTGCGCACGGACGACATCTTCGACTGCAACAGCCCTTACAGGAGCCCCTTGCGCCGCAAGCGCGTGACCAACTTCCGCAACCGCAGCTTGGGGCGTCTCGATGCGATGAACATCTTGCGCCTGTCGAGCAACGTCGGCATGGCACGCATGATCGAACGGGCCTCGCCCCTGGGTCTGCGCTCCGGGCTGCAAGCCTTCGGCTTCGGCCAACGCGCCCTGGACGTCTTCCCCCACGAAGAAGTCGGCATCTTCCCCGCCGCTTCGGAGTGGACCATCGACTACAACCTGCCCGGGCTGTCGATGGGCTACTGGATCAACGTCACCAGCCTGCAGATGATGCGGGCCTACTGCGCGATCGCCAATGGCGGCCGCGTCCCCGAGCTGCAACTGCTCGCAGGCCAGCCCGAACGCGCATCGACGCGCCGCCCGGTCAGCCCCGACGTCTGCGCCTATATCCGCGAAGGGCTGCGGCGCGTGGTGGAATCGGGGACCGCGCGCAGCGTCAAGATCGACGGCTACGCCATCGGCGGCAAGACAGGGACCGCCGAGATCCAGGCTGCCGGCGGCGGCTACACCAGCCGCAACCGCTGCTCGTTCATGGGGATCGCGCCGATCGACAACCCCAAGCTGGTGTTCGCCTGCGTCGTCGAGAATCCGACCCGCGGCGGCCGCACCGGCGGAGTCGTGGCGGGGCCGGTGATCGAAGAGATCCTCAACCAGATCCTCCCCTACCTGATGGCGGAGGACGCGGAATGAGACTCGCAGAACTGTTCGGCAGCGATCTGAGCGCTGGGGACTTCGGCGCCCTCGAGATCCGTGGCCTCAGCTGTGACAGCCGCCAGACCGCTCCCGGCCACCTGTTCTTTGCCCTGCACGGCAGCGCCAGCGATGGCCACGACTTCGCAGCGGCCGCTGTGGAACGCGGCGCCGCCGCGGTGATCGCCGAGCGACCGCTGTGCGGCCTGCCGGTTCCCTGCTGGGTGTATGGCGAAGCGCGCGCACTGCTGGCGCGGGCCGCCGCACGCTGGCACCGGTTGGAAGACGCCCAGCTGCAGCTGATCGGCATCACCGGCACCAACGGCAAGACCACCACCGGGTTTCTGCTGCGCAGCATCCTGGGCGCCGCCCAGACGGCGCTGCTCGGCACCTGTGGCTACTCGATCGGGCGGCTCGAACACGAAGCCTCGATGACCACCCCCGACCCCCTGACTCTGGCGAGGCTGCTCGCCCTGGCCCGCGACGCCGGCCAGCGTCGTTGCGTGATGGAGGTCAGCTCCCACGCCCTCGATCAAGGCCGCACCGCCGGGCTCGAGTTTGCCGTCGGCGTATTCACCAACCTCAGCCGCGACCACCTCGACTACCACAAGACCCCCGAGGCGTACTTTGCCGCCAAGGCTCGTCTGTTCGAGCAGCTCGCCCCGACGTCGACGGCCGTGCTGAATCTGGACGATCCCCGCGGCCGGGCGCTGCGTGAGCGCACGGCCGCCGAGCTGATCGGCTACTCGCGGCGCTCCGGAAGCGAAGCTGCCCTGTGGGCCGAGAGTCCCCGCTACCAGCTCGACGGCACGCACTTCCAGCTGTGCTTCGCGAGCGGCGCGCGGCACGACGTGCACCTGCCGATGCCCGGCGAGCACAACGTCGAGAATGCCCTGGCGGCCGCGGGCGCCGCGCTCGCCCTGGGTCTCGAACCAGCGGCCATCGCTCGCGCCCTCAGCCGCCCGGCGCCTGTGCCCGGCCGCTGTGAGTTGGTTCAAGCGCTGCCCGGCGTCGCGACTGTGGTCGACTACGCGCACACCGACCATGGCCTGCAGCGTGTGCTGATCTCGCTGCGCAGCGGTCTGCGCGGCCGCTTGATCGTCGTCTTCGGGGCCGGGGGCGAGCGCGATATCGGCAAGCGCGAACGCATGGGCCGGGTAGCTGATGCTCTGGCCGATGTCTCCATTGTGACCTCCGACAACCCCCGCTCCGAGAAGCCCGAAGACATCGCCCGGGACATCTGCTCCGGCTTCCGCAGCAAGCCCCGCATCTGCCTCGATCGGCGCGCCGCCATCCGCGAAGCGCTCTTCGAAGCGCGCCCCGGCGACTGCGTGCTGATCGCGGGCAAGGGTCACGAGACCCACCAGACCATCGGCACACGCCGCCTGCCCTTCAGTGACCGCAAGGTGCTGCTGGACGAAGCCGTCCGGCTGCAGAGCCACTCCCACCCCGTCAGACTGCCACGCTCGATGCGAAAGGTGCTCTCGTGATCCCTACCCGCCTGTCCGCCCTCGCTGAGCTCCTGGCTTGCCCGCCTGCCTCACATCCTGCTGGATGGGTGCGCGAGGTGGTGCGCGACTCCCGCCAGGCCGGCCCCGGCAGCCTCTACGTCGCCTTGCGCGGCGAGCGCTGCGACGGCCATGACTTCGTGCAGCAGGCGTTGGCCCAGGGCGCCCTGGCCTGCGTCGTCGAGCTGGGTTTCGCCCGTGCTCGCGGTCACGAATTCCCCGCAGGCCGGCTCTTGCCTGTCTTCGACACGCTGGCTGCCCTCGGCACGCTCGGCCGCGACAACCGCCGCCGCAGCGGCGCGACCACCATCGCCATCACGGGCAGTGTCGGCAAGACCACCAGCAAAGAGTGGCTGGCCGCCGCGCTGGCCACCTCAATGCGAACTGTCAAAGCCCCGCACAGCTACAACAATGCCGTCGGCGTGCCCTTGACGCTCCTGCAGGCCGAAGCCGACACCCAGGCCATCGTCTGCGAGGTCGGCACCAACAACCCCGGGGAGATCGCCAGCCTGGCTGCCCTGGTCGAGCCTGACATCGGCATGTTGACCGCCGTCGGCGCCGGACACCTCAAAGGTCTGGGCAGCGTCGCCGGCGTCGCGCGGGAAAAGTCCAGCCTGTTCCGCCACTTGCGGCCCGGAGGCCGCGGCTTTGCCAACGGCAACGACCCACGCGTGGTCGCGGCCGCCGAGCTGCTCGCCTGGGACGGGATCCCCCTCGAGCTGAGCGGGGCACTGAGCGACTCCTGCCTGCGCGGCCGGATCGTCTCCCGCCAGGGAAGCCACTGCCGGCTGGCCATCGAAGGCCTGCTCGAGCAGGAGGCCGAGCTCTACAGCCCGTGCCTGCTCGACAACCTGCTGCTAGTGCTGGCCGTGGCGCGCTCCCTGGGAGTTCCCCTGCAACAGGCATTCGAAGCCGCCTGCCAGGCAGAGTTGCCCGGCGGACGCCAAAGGATCGAGAACCTGCGCGGCCTGCGCCTGATCGACGACGCCTACAACGCCAATCCGATGTCGATGCAGGCGGCCCTCGAGGCGCTGGCCGGTTTCCCCGAGCGCAGGGTGGCCTGCCTGGGAGACATGCTCGAGCTCGGCCCGGACAGCTCCCGCTTCCACCGCCGGCTCGGCCACCAGGCCGCCGCCGCCCAACTCGACAAGCTCTTGTGCGTGGGCGAGTTCGCCGACGACGTCGCCGCCGGCGCACGCGAGGGCGGTCTTTCCTCGAGCCGGGTGTGCGTGGTCGCGCGCGCACAGCTCGAAGATGCCCTGCTCGCCAGCCTGCGCCCGGGGGACACGGTGTTGCTCAAGGCCTCCCGACGCCTGGGGCTCGAGCAGGTCTTGCCGCCCCTCCGTGCCCGTTTTGCCGCCACAGCCGCCTGAAGCTCCAGGAGCCCGTATGTTCTTTGCCCGCAAACACAAACCAGCCAAGCAACGCAACGTCGACGCGGAGTTCTACGCGCAGCTGCTGCAGAGCCGCATCCGCCACGAACGCCTGCTGGCCTGCCTGCTGCGCCTGGGCAAACGCGGACTGCTACCGCAGGGCTTCGTCGATGAGGTGCAGCGCGGCGGCTCCGATCCCGAGGCGCTGGCCTGCTTGCTGCAAGGCTTGCCCGAAGCCCCCTTGGAGGAACCTGCCGCGCCCCCGGCCATGCGACCTCGCAGCGAGACTCGCCGGCTGGTCAGCCTGCGTCCCGGCACCGGAGCGGACAACCCCGGTTGGGGCCTGACCGTACGTGACGGCCAGGCGCAGGCTCCCGAACAACCTCCGCGCCGGCCCAGTGGCCGCACTCCACGGCGCCTGCGGGCGCTGCCCTCGTCTCTGTCTCCTTGTGTCCTGGAGGAAGTGTCGTGATCGAGCTGCTGCAGCTGTCTTTCTTCGACTCCATCAGCGTCCGCATCCTCGCAGCTCTGGCTGCCGGTTTCGTGGCGGTGGTGATCTGCGGGCGTCCGACCATCCGCCTGCTGCTGCGGCGCAAGATCGGTGAAGACACCAGCAAGAGCGACTCCGAGCTGCTCAACGAGCTGCACCAGAGCAAGAAGAACACCCCGACCATGGGAGGGGTGCTGGTGGTCGGCGCGGTGTTGTTCTCGAGTTTGCTTTTCGCCCGCCTGCACCTCTACGTCGGCGTGCTGCTCGGCGCCACGCTGCTGGCGGGCGCGGTCGGGGCGGCGGACGACTGGGAAAAACTCAAGGTCAAGGCCAGCAAAGGCATGAGCGCCCGCAAGAAGATGGGCCTGCTGTGCCTGATCGGCCTGTTGGTAGGCAGCAGCCTGCTGGGCTACTACTTCTGGGGAAGCAACACGGTGGCCCATGGCAGCGCCGTCGGCGCCGATCCCTGGCTGCCGGGGACCTCGTTGTTTCCGCCCTTCCTCAAGAGCCTGTCGATCCCGCTGGGCCCCCTGGGATTCGTGCTCTTCGCCCTGTTCGTGGTGGTCGGAACCTCGAACAGCGTCAACCTGACCGACGGCCTCGATGGCTTGGCGCCGGGGCTCGCCATCCTGGTCGCGCTGACGTTTGCGGCCATCGCCTACCTGGTGGGGCGGGCCGACTTCGCCACTTTCCTGCTGGTCCCATACGTGCCTGCGGCCGGAGAGGTGGCCGTGGTGCTGGGATCACTGGCCGGCTCGTTGCTCGGCTTCATGTGGTTCAACGCCCATCCTGCCCAGATCTTCCTGGGAGATACCGGCTCGCTGGCGATCGGCGCGCTGCTGGCGACCTCGGCGTTGATCTGCAAGCAGGAGCTGCTGCTGCCGCTGGCCGGCGGACTGTTTGTGATCGAAACCCTGAGTGTCATGCTGCAGGTCGGATCCTTCAAGCTGACCGGCAAGCGCGTCTTCCGCATAGCTCCGATCCACCACCACTTCCAGTTCGGCGGCCTGCCGGAGTCGAAAGTGACCTTCCGCTTCTGGGTCGTCGGGCTGTTCCTGGCCTGGGCCGCCCTGCTGTGCCTGAAGTTCTGAGCCATCCGGGGGCGGTCGTCCCCACAGGAGCCACACCGTGAGCCGCCAAGCCGAAGCCGTTCTGCCTCCCCAGGATCTGTCCCCTGGCCCGTCGCCGTTGGCCCCGATGTTGGCGATCACTGCGGTGTTGCTGTCGCTGGGCCTGGTGATGGTGTTCTCGACCAGCTGGCTCGGGCTGAAGGGCGAAGCCCGCGATCCGACCTTCTTCTTCCGCCGCCAGGTGACCTGGGCCCTGGTCTCGGTGCTGGGCCTGGTGTTTTGTTGGAGCTTCGACTACCGCAAGCTCGCCCGCCTGATTCCCTGGGCGCTGGCAGGCTGCCTGCTGTTGCTGGTGGGCGTGCTGATCCCGGGCGTCGGCCAACCGGTGCGCAACGTCTGGCGCTGGATCCGGGTGGGCGGCGTGCAAGTACAACCGTCGGAGATGGCCAAGCTGCTGCTGCCTCTCGGCCTGGCGGTCTACCTGGCCCAGCGCGAGAAGCTCGAGCTTTTGCGGGACACGGTGCCCAGCCTGCTGGCCATCGGCCTGACCTGCGCGCTGATCGCCGCCGCACCCGACTTCGGCACAGCCCTGTTCGTCGGCGGACTGTCGGTGCTGGTGCTGTTCGTCGGCGGCGTGCCCATGCGGCAGCTGGTGACGCTGGGCACGCCCGCGCTGGCCTTGGGCTCACTGGTGATGTTCAGCAAGTTCAGCCACATCCAGTGGCGCATTCTCGCCTGGCTGGCGCCCGAGCAGCACCTCGACGGGGCGGGCTACCAGCCCTACCAATCGCTGATCGCGCTCGGCTCCGGTGGCTGGAGCGGGCGCGGCCTGGGTGCGGGCCACCAGAAGTTCCTCTACCTGCCCGATGCACACACCGACTTCATCTTCGCCGTGCTCGGGGAAGAGCTGGGCTTTGTCGGCACCCTGTTCGTCGTGCTGCTGTTCGCCGGCATGCTCTACCTGGGCTACCGCATCGTGCGTGAGACCACCGACAAGCTCGGCTTCCTGATGGCGTTCGCGGTCGTGTTCGCGCTATGTTTTCAGGCCGCCGTCAACATGGCTGTGGTGACCAGCTCTGTGCCGACCAAGGGCATCAGCATGCCGTTCTTGAGCTTCGGTGGCTCGTCCTTGTTCTTCAGCATGCTCGGGCTGGGTGTGCTGTTGAACATCGCCACCGTCTCCCGCCGCACACGCCGGCGCTGGGCGAGAGAGGCGCAGGAGGCGGCCCAGCAGGCCGTGGTGCCGCCGGTGGAAGCCTGCGCGGCGGCTTGAGGCGTCGGGTCCCGCCTAACGACCGGCTCTGGAATCCCACACCTTCCAAAACAGTTCGGCGATCGCGCGGGCGCCTGCCAGCGTCGGCTCGATCAGCTCACACAGGTAAGTCTGCTCGTGTCCGAGGAAGCAGCTGTGGATGTCTACGAGCTGGCCGTCGACCGCTGCGACGTTCTTCGCAATGATCGCGTTGGCTTCGCCCAGGCTCTCGCTGAGCTCTGGGTCGAGCGGGAATTGCGGCGCGTACACGTTTCCGACGATCAATAGAGATGTTGGGTTCTTAGCGCGGATGCGTGCCAGCACATCGGCATGCATCAGGGCAAAGTCTGCGAGCTCTTCATGCCGCTTCGATTTGAGCATGAAGCGGAGGTTGTTCCCCCCGATCGTCAGCGTGATCAAGTCACCACGCAGATGGACGGGCACCGTCTCGAGCGTGGCCCCGTTGGCGGTCCGGTCCTCAAGGCGCCAGCCCGCGGGCAGCCGCGCATGGAACTGGCGGACGGCTCCGCCGCCTTCGACACCGGTGTAGTAGTCGATGCTCATGCTGTCGCCGAGGGCGAGGTAGGTTTTTGGCTCGTGCATGGGGGCTCCGCGGGGGTCTTGGCATCATAGCGGAACGGACTTCCCTGGTTTGCAATCTGCCGCGTCAACGACCCGAAGATGTGGCCGCGGCCCCCTGCTTGATGCGGCGCGCTCGGCAGCAAGACGGGAGAGTGTGCGGGCGCATCGAACGCTGAAGCTGCGGGTGCCATGACCGACCGATGACCTGGGACAGCGAGCGTGGGAGACACCCCGTGAGGAGTTGCCATGCGTAGTTTGCTGGTCTTGGCCGTGTTGGTTTCCGCTACTCTTGCCCAGGGGGTGCCAGCGGACAGCGCAAGCCTGTGGGAGGCTCTTGACCGAACCATCGGGGAGGCCGGCCAGATCATTCCCTCGTGGAGCAGCGGAAGTCCGATCGTACGCTCCGATATCCGGCGCGCGCGGCAGCTGCTCGACGAGGCGCAGGGCTTCTTGGATACCTTGCAGGAGCTCGGTCAAGGCGGCGAGGAATTCGACGCAACGAGTTGGACGGTGACGGTCCTGTGGGACGAGCTGCTGCCACCGTTTCCTATCGTGACATTTGTCAGCGCCACGTTGCGCTTTGGTCGCGCTGAGTTATGTGCCCTGCCGGTGGGTCGCGAGGCAGGGGTGGGGATCGGGAGAAGATTCCTTGTCCTGCGCGGGCACCAAATTGTCGGAAGCGTCGTGGTACGCGAGGTCCGGGCTCACAGCTGTGTGTGCAGCCTGGACCGGTCCCATGCCTTTGGCCGTTTGGGCGTCGGTGATGCCATAGTCCACTGAGATCATCGCTCATGCAGGCGGGCATGGAGATCAGTGGGCGCGGCTTCCCAGCAGATCGGTCCTTTCGGCGGTCGCAGACCTCCACTACAGCGCGCTTCCCGACAAGCACGGGACAGGACTGGCGCGCGCTCCTGCATTCCAAAAAACAACGAGCGACCCGGGCAGGTCTCTCGGGCAACGTCGCTGACCTCAGCGTTCGTTCTGGGGCATCCACGACGGTTGCGGATGCTTTGGAGAACGCTGCGTTTGCCGTGCCTGACGGTGGTTCGGAAGAATCTCTGAGGAGACCAGGCGGAAAGGAATGCAGGAAGGCTGGTGACCGGGCGAGAGAAACCAGCTCGCTATCCGGGGGGAGCACCTTAACATGCCCGGGTCATGCGGCTGGTCGCCCGTTGGCGCCACTTCGAAACCATGATTGTGGTCATCTCTGAGCCCTGACGCTCACGTTGGAGAGGCCTTCGACACGGCTATCGGACCGACCACGGTCCTCTTCGGTGTCGGTGTCGGTGTCGGTGTCCGCATCGGTCTCTGTCGGGCCATCGGCCTTGCACGCGACGAGGGCGAGCAGAAGAAGCGTGGTTGTCATGGAATCCTCCGCTGAACCGGTATCGCCTCACCCCGCGGTCCGTCACTCCATGCCAACGATCCGGAAGTTCCGGTTCGGGTCTATCGGCCGAAACGTGCTGTCGTAGATCGCAGACCACGGCCTTCTGAAGCGCGTTCGAAGAATGCGGTCGAGGCGAATCTCGGTGACCACCTGCCGGTCCTTGCCGCGGACGCCTCGCCCAGCGAGCGTCCACACGCCATCGCGCTCTCGAAGCGCAACTGGCCGCAACACGATCGCGGCCCCCTTCCCGTGCTCCTCGGGGGCGAGCCTGTATCGGATTCTCAACGGAATCCGGCGCGCGAACGCCTCTATCACGTCGGCTCGGACCGTCGGGTTCACAGCAGGAACGGACTCACGTGGCCCCCAGTCTGTCGCCGAGAGCACGGCCTCGAGCTCGGCGCGCGCCCGCACCGGCAGGCAGTCGAGCAAGGCCCGGAGCGTATTCGTTGAGACCCCGGCGGCAGGCCCCAGGAGGACCAGCTCCCGAATGGCCTCCGCTGACAGCGACACCGGAAGCGGCTGGCTCTGATGGTGCAACCAGAACCCGCCGCGTTGGCCGGACGCCGAGACGATGGTGTGCCCTTGCCCGCGCAGCACCTTGACGTCGCGGTAGATCGTTCGGACCGACACGCCCAGTGCCTCGCCCAGCTGTTGGGCCGTGAAGTGCCCGTCGGCCACGTGTCGAAGTACCGCCTCGCGACGTTGATGATTCGTTCTCATGTACCCATCCTAGACACTCTACCGGACATAATTTGTCCGACTTCGAGAAAGTGCAGGGTCCCAGGATCGCGCAGCCCCCCTCACGAGCC